>CAZPWS010000096.1:0-3102 GCA_964590225.1 uncultured Fibrobacterota bacterium | reverse complement strand
TGTTAGCTCAAACCAGGAGGCCATTTCATCTCCTTTTTGAAGCTAAGATATCATAATTAATAAATAAAATCAATAGTAATATTAATTTTATTAATATTTTTGTCTGTTTTTACCCATTTCGTGAGCAATAATTTTCAAAGTTGATCCATTTGATTCCCAAAGGAGAAGCTGGGGTTTCGCCTCTTTCGTAGTAAAAGAGGTCACCTTTATCGAGTATTGGATCGAGCAGCTCCCACGCTGCTTCTGTTTCGGCCGCGCTTACAAAAAGAGTTTTATCTCCCTTTATTGCATCAAGAAGCAATTTCTCATATGCGTCGGTCCAGTCGTGCGTAAATGCGTCATTATAACATAGGTTCATTGTTGTTTCAGTAATATCTTCATTTCCTCCTGGAGTTCGGGTTGCGAAATTGAGAATAATGCCAGGTTCTGGCTGGATTTTTACCATTATTTTGTTCCTGGGAATGGAAGAGTCTGAAGCATAAGGGCCACAGCACATCTTCTTGAAAGTTATGCCAATATCAGCCGAAGCGGATACGCATGCTTTTCCCGCCCTTATGTAAATAGGACATCCTATCCATCTTTCTCTGGAGCTTTCGAGTACCATTTCGACAAAGGTTTCGGTATTGGAATTTGCAGCAACGCTGGGCTCCAGCCGATATCCATTATATTGAGCTCGTGCATATCTGACCACCTTGAGCGAACGAATAAACTCAAGTTTACAGCGCTGTATTTCAGACGCAGACATGTTTAACGGTGCTTCCATGCAGGCAAGAGCTGTCATCTGAAGCAGGTGGTTTTGAACCATATCCCGTATAATGCCCGATTTATCAAAATATGCGCCTCTTCCCTCCACTCCTATTGATTCCGTAGCGGAAATCTGAATTGACTCAATACACTCTGTCCTCCATGTAGTGCTGAAAATTGGATTCGCGAAACGGAGTGTAAGAAGGTTGCGGACAGCCTCTTTTGCAAGATAATGGTCGATTCGGTAAATCTGTTTTTCAGCAAAATATTTTGCTATCGATTTGTCGAGATCTATGGCCGATTCAAGATTAGTACCAAATGGTTTCTCAATTATAATTGTAGCTTCATCGCCAAAGCCTTCTCTCTTAAGTGCGGCGGCTGTCTCGGCGTAAACAGTTGGTGGCAAAGCACAAAAAATTACAGTTTTCACAGGTTGGGTTGAGTCCTCTTCGAAAAGAGTTTTTATCTTCGCTTTTAATCCTTCAATACCAGTGTGGTAATAAAGCATCGACTTGAAATTATCGGGGAAGTCAAACTTCGCCCTGAATGAAAGGTCGGAGAGTGTCGTTCTGCCCGAGCCAATAATAACAGTAGAATGGTCAATAAGCCCTAATTTATAAATGTGATACAGTCCAGGTAGTAATTTTCTCTTTGTTAAGTCACCTGTGGCGCCAAGAAGTACAAGAGCAACTCTTTCAGCCATTTTGTTAAATAAACTCCTTCGTTGTTATAATATCAGTTTTTGTGCGATTACTAATTATGGATACCAATGGAGAATTTAAGTTGCCCTCAATGATTGATTTCAGAACCTTTTTTTTAGCTGGATCGATAACAATTAAGATTAGTCTTTCTGTTAGTTTAAGAACTCCTGGAGAGAGCGAAAGCCTTTTGTGAGGATGATGCGGAGAGGAGGTTTCGATAATTGCTGGCCAATCAGGATAAGAAACGGCTGGGAAAAGTGACGCAATATGGCCATCCGCACCGAGGCCGAGAAAAATGATGTCGAATATCGGTTGTGAGGTATGAAAGTGTTCTTGAAATACAGTTTTATACTGGTCGATAGAAGTAGCACCTTCAACAAAAGGGGTACGAAGCTTCATTGGAGTAATATAATTACGGCTAATTTCACCCCAATTGGAGTCTGCATGCTGGATAGGCACAATCCTTTCATCTGCGGGAAAAAGAAGCGCGTCAATTCTTTTAAGCTCCGGCATTAATATTGGAAAAAGTTGCTTATATGTTGTACCATACGAGAGTGCAATTTTTGCCCCTCTTTTTGTACCGGCAACTGATTGCTCTATAATTTCGCTTATATTGTCGCAATGAGATAGTTCAATTTTCCTTGAATATGATATCATCATAACCTGCTTCAAGACTCCCTTTGTGTCTCTCTTCTTCGCATGCCATTTCTATGAGAAACCTTTTTTGCTCTGCATCTGAAACTGCGGCAGCCATATCATTGTACAGGTTCACTGCCCTTTTTTCCGCCTGAATAGCATATAGAATAACATCCTGAACAGTCGAGTTTTCGGCAAGAGGCTTTTCGACCATATATTCAGCCATTTTTAGATTCGCTATCTTTTTGTCATCAGTACAATTGATAAGTGAAAAGCGGATTCCTTTAAGTTTTTCTGCGTGTCCCCGTTCCATCGCAGCCATATCGAGCAGCATTACTCGTGCTCCCTTGTCAGTTACTTTTGATGCAAGCTGCTCGTATAGTTTTACCGCATTATTTTCCTCGTTTATTGCAAATTCAAACCATTTTTCTAACTTATTGTCCATGCTTTCTCCTTCTTACAATCAGATTGAGTTATTTGTTGCTTTACTTAAAAAAGTTCAGGTGCATTTAATTGCATCCATTCGACTGGAATATTTTCGGCATTGAGTATATCGTTCTTTGCTTTTAAACCCCATTGTTTCGCAAGATATATATCATCTTTCATATACTATTACGCCTTCATTAAGGATTTCTGAAACAAATGAGAATGGTGATGTGACAGCTTGTCGGATTTCTTGAGGAGTGTACACAAGTAAGTCAAGAGCAAAAGGATAGGGATTTAGCAGGCCATAAAGTGCACGGGAGCGTTTATGTCGTGGCAGATCGCTATCCGCGATGATTAACAAAACGACATCGCTGCTATCATGTGCTTGTTCTTTTGCATATGATCCAAACAAAATAACTTTATACGCATTGATCGCTATTGTCAATTTGCTGGCAACAATGCTAATATCATTTTTACTTATCATATAACACCTACAAAATACACATACCATTTTTTTTAATCAAGGACAGTACAAATTACGCTGCGGTTCAGACACTAAATTAACCTTTTGAGCCGGTTGTACTACTGAGATCAA
>CAZPWS010000095.1:0-3363 GCA_964590225.1 uncultured Fibrobacterota bacterium | reverse complement strand
CTGTAGTTATTCCACAACGGATAAAATTTACGCCACTTGATTCAGTACACGCTGACGGCGGGTGTTTGCGCTGGAGGCTTTGGCTTATTCCGCACGCTAAGTATCCCGGCCGATATTCTTCACTTGAAACAGGCTTTTTGCCCGTAGTAACATTTTGCAACGACAATCCAAATCTCCTTTCAGACAGGCCGTACATAGGTGGGGAAGATGTTTTTTGGACAACACCGGACTCAGTCGTAATCGATAGCGCCCCGCCAGTAATTAGCAGATTTACTTTTGTTGATAACGCTTGCAATATGGATAATCCGGAAAACAGCGTGAGAATTGGCTTTAGCGAACCGGTTCGTTTTAATAATTTTGTTTCCATGCGTCAAAGCCGTTCACTTGTCTTAACCAATGGGGATGAACAGGATTCCATGTTCCTTGCCCATATGGTTGTCAGAGCAGACAAAAAGGATATTCTTATGTCGGCTGATTCCCTTGAATCATGGAATTACATCGGACGCGAGCAATATATGATGTTACTCGAACTTGTTATTAACCCTGAGTATAATAGCTTCTTTCGGCACAACCATTCCCGCATTCGATTTGCACTTGATAGTACGCTAACATCGTTTGCGGATATAATAGGAAATATCCCCACTTTTGAGGTTGGTAATGAGGTTACTTTGTCTGTAGAGCATGGCTCGGCGCCATATCTTTGCGAAGATGGCGGCTTGACACTGGCAAGCATTTCTAAAGCGGTTACTTTTCAGATGGCTTCAGATGGAAGGACACCTCTGTTCCCATGGTTTGGAGTCTCTATTAACATGCAGGCCATATCCAGGACATTGCCAAGGAATAACCGGCTACGGACACTTGTTTCGAACGGTCAAAATTATGTTCTAATGGACTTTGATACCATTAAACCAATGGTTACTATTGCTGTTACTGTTTTTGACCCACTTGGCAATTTAGTTGCGAGTCCGGCTACGCATTCGTATATGAAAAAAGAAATTACAGCTGCGGACATAAGATCCTTTCTCAATATCAATGCTACAGAGGAAGCGATTGAGCGGATGGCCCTAAAGGAATTACAGTCTCATTTTGAAGTCACACGGTCAGGCACACCAATCGAACCAGATATTCTAAGATCCTTATATCCTCCATCTGTAACTCTTGGCTACGATTATTTTGTAAGGGAGCACGCAAAGAGCAACCATTGCTGTGGATATCCAAATTTTCCCCTTCCAGTATGGAATTGTGTTAATAGGAGAGGGCGTGTGGTTGCCACGGGCGGTTATATTGCAAAAGTGAGCGTGCACATAGCGGGCGAGACTCGAACCGTGACACGCAAACTTTTACTCACGCGGTAAAGTGCCATTAAATTCTCAGAAATATACCGACCTTACCCCAAAAAGTATCACACCTATAAATGGATATATTCAATATTTCTCCCCGTTAAAAATAATATGAGTTTTAACTTATTTGAATTCTTTCGATGCCGCATTCATGGAAGATGAACGGAAAGTGATTTTTTTAATAGGCATCTTATCTTTTAGAAGCTCGTAAAAGAGCTCACAAAGATTTTCACATGTTGAAACCTTTTTAGTAATAACAATTCTGTGTTCCGGATATGACCACGCAAGAGGGTGATCTATCTTTTTTAGAGGAATACAATTTTTAGGGTCATTTGAAATGTTTTCTTTTTTGTATACAGCAAGAACAGCTTCAATAAGGGGATCACCTTCTTGAAAAAGTGTTGCATGATGAAAATGGTCACAAATTTCCCATGCTTTTTTTAACCCTTCCTTACAAGCGTGTGCAAAACCGGTGACCGGATCCACGGTGTCTTCAAGTTCGATTGTTAAAAGACCTGAATGTCCATGGAGATGCTTTGCTTCTCTCGGCCAATTCATAAACCTATGAGCGTATTGAAAATCAAGGTTTACGATTGATGTAAACTTGTTGTTTGACATGTTACTTTCCTTTTCTTTTTGTTTGTTTTTTGATATTATTTTGACAATTTTCGCAAAGTCCAAAGAAATCAATGCGATGTCGAGATATTTTGAATGTGCTAATTTGTTCAGCTTTTGAATTTATAGTAGAGTATTGAGGCATTTCAAAATCTTTAACTAATCCACATTTATCACAGACGAGATGATAATGAGGTCCGATCTTAGCTTCGAAACGATCAAAGGTGCTTCCAAATGGAAGTTTTTGAATATGCCCTTGTTCCATAAGTACTTTAAGGTTTCGATAGACTGTTCCTATACTAAGTTCTGGAATTTCCGCTTTTAATTTTGAGTAAACCCAATCAGCTGTTGGATGGGAATTAGTTTCCTTTAATATTTGAAGTATTCTATTGCGTTGATAACTATTTCGGTATTGCATCATATCCCTATCAATAATCGTTACTATTATTAATATAAGTAACTGCGAAATCAAAGTCAATTTTTACTTGTTGGTTCTATGAATGTGGGTATTTTTTTGGATTGTCGATATTTGTCCGAATTAGCCACCGCATTTCAAACATTTGATTCCGGTAATTTCCACCAATTCAGGGTATAGTGAAATTGTATGTAACGCTCCCGCTAACCTGCGACGGCGCTTGCGCCGTTGTCTGGTTAAGCGGGGATGTTAGGTGTGCTTTCGCTATACACGAATCAGGGTTGTATGAAGTTCTCGCCGCTGCCTTTATGCCGCCTTCTGAATATCAATTGCCTCATATTCGGGAAACATTATAATTGCAGGGTGAATACCAAAAGCTTTAGCAAGTAATTCCGCCCGTTTCTTTCCAAGATCAATTTTATCATTCTCCAGTAAACTTAAATTAGGTTCAGAAATACCTGATCTCTTTGCCAATTCTTTTTGAGACCAATACATTAGTTCCCGTAGCATTCGTATTGTTTCTCCCGTAGTTCTCGTGGTATGAGAGATTGCAGGAACATATTCATTTTTATTTTTACTCATTTTTACCTCTCAGTATTTATGGGGTGAGATTTCAATAATTTCAACGGTAATAATTCCTCTTTTAATAGTATAAATCACTCTGTATTTGATATTTAGTCTTGATGATCTTTGTCCGATTCTGTCACCAACAAGCTTTTCATCGTTAAACCCAGGAATTTTAAGTAAGATATCAGGACCATGACGAAAAACTAAATCTTTCCAAAGTTCATACTTGGCTAATACTTGATGCGGAATTTTCCTGCATTCCTTTTGAATTGATCTATGTTCAAGAATATGCCACATTATTAGAAATAATAACTTATTAAATATAGAAAGTCAAATAATTGTCTTGTTTTATCGTCTTGCGGCGAGAATTTCATACAACATTAAGGATTCTTTAGGAAGTGGCCTACACAGAGTTCAGAGCCAACG
>CAZPWS010000094.1:0-3813 GCA_964590225.1 uncultured Fibrobacterota bacterium | reverse complement strand
TTAAACCACATGCTCCACCGCTTGTGCGGGCCCCCGTCAATTTCTTTGAGTTTCACTCTTGCGAGCGTACTCCCCAGGCGGGATACTTAACGCGTTAGCTACGACACTGGAAGCAAAATCCTCCCAATATCTAGTATCCATAGTTTAGGGCGTGGACTACCAGGGTATCTAATCCTGTTTGCTACCCACGCTTTCGAGTTTCAGTGTCAGTATTGTCCCAGGCGACTGCCTTCGCAATCGGTGTTCCTCCTGATATCTACGCATTCCACCGCTACACCAGGAATTCCATCGCCCTCTTCCATACTCAAGAAGCTAAGTATCAATGGCAAGTTCGGGGTTGAGCCCCGAATTTTCACCACTGACTTTAACCTCCACCTACACTCCCTTTACGCCCAATAAATCCGAACAACACTAGCACCCTCTGTATTACCGCGGCTGCTGGCACAGAGTTAGCCGGTGCTTCCTTTGGAGGTACCGTCAGTACCGGAGTATTAAACCGGTAGTTTCTTCCCTCCTGACAGAGCTTTACAACCCGAAGGCCTTCATCACTCACGCGGCGTTGCTGCGTCAGGGTTTCCCCCATTGCGCAAAATTCCCTACTGCTGCCTCCCGTAGGAGTCTGGGCCGTATCTCAGTCCCAATGTGGCCGTACACCCTCTCAGGCCGGCTACTGATCAAAGCCTTGGTGGGCCATTACCTCACCAACTAGCTAACCAGGCGCAAGCTCATCTTTCAGCGATGAAACCATCTTTTCTCCAGAAGCCATGCGGCTTCCGAAAACTATTCGGTATTAGCCCCGCGTTGGCAGGGTTATCCCCAACTGAAAGGCAGATTGCTTACGTGTTACTCACCCGTCCGCCACTGTACTAGTAGTACGAATACTACATTCCCGTTCGACTTGCATGTATTAGGCACGCCGCCAGTGTTCGTTCTGAGCCAGAATCAAACTCTCCGTAGATAAGTTTAATTCAAAAATAAATTGACTGGCTTTTTTTATACACTGACATATACGCTATTTAATTTTCAAAGAACCATACTGTTATTATTGAAAATATTTTGAATAATTCAAATCAAACAGGCATATAAGATAAAAGCTTTTACTGTCCAAGTCAATATTTTTTTTATAACATCATCATTTTTATTTTTTTGGGAATAATCGAAAATTGAATAAATGCACTACTGCTATGGCATATTTTTGAATATCTTCTATCGATGAATATGGAAAAACAACGCTACCTCGGCCTCAAGCTTTTAACAATATCATTAACTATCGCTTTACTTCTCTATTCGTATCACAAGAGAGAATGGTTTTTATCTATCCCCATGCATACTCCTTTAAATTCAAGCATAGCAGGTGTCGGCAAAAAGAAACAAGTTGCACCAATACCATTGCCATCCGAAAATAGTAAAGCACGCACGAACTTATTTGCAAGATTCAAAGCTGTCATTTCTCCTGCTTCTGAAGCACTGCCAAACGAAAGGGATCCGGCATATTTAAGTGGGCTATTAGACACCATGTACATAGTACTCGGAGCTGAAAAAAGAAGTATTAAGCGAAGAACGGTATCCAATCCGCTATCAATAACCGAAGATCAAGCAACCATCCCCCCCATTCGTCCAATGCCTGAAGTAGTTGCATATTTCAGACGAATTATTGGAAGACGGGGTGTAGCACTAACAAATTGCTTTGAGAATTTGAAAGACTCGTCAATTGTTATGGAATTTGTAGGAAAGAGCGGCCTCCTCCGACGAATAAAACTGACAAAAGGAAAAAATCAAAGCGCAAATACCAGAGTAGCAATATTAATTGAAAATATCGGATTGGATCTTATACCTGATTTACAAAAGCTTTTCACAATACAAAATTCGACTCTTGTCATTGGAATTGTACCTTTATCACCAAATGCAACCTTTTATCAAGCACTTGCACTGAAGAATGATTTTGAGGTTATTACTATGCTCCCTATGGAATCTGTGCCTTACCGTAACATTGGTCCGGAAGCAATATACAAACACACCACAACGGAACAATTAGCGGCCATACTTCAAAAATTTGATGAAAACCTTAACGGTTCTTCCGGTTATTCAATTTATGGTGGCGGAATACGGATTCTTGAGAGTGAACCGCAGATTTTGAAAAGGATATTCGGACATATCAAGGAAAATGGGAAATTTTTTGTAGAAAATTCTCAGTCACAAAGAAGTAAGGCCTATACATTTGCCAGAGAATTAAGTATAGACTATATGAGAACAGCAATGTCAATTGAGTCGAACCGAACCACCATTGGACTTGACTCAGACATTGAAAAAGTGCTGCTTCTGATTAAGAAAAAAGGATACGGAATAATATCAATACAGAATCCTGCGCATGCAGCCGAAATTATTCACCCACTCTTAAATAAGATTGCTGACGCTAACATAAGAACTACGACTATTTCGTCATTATTCATTAATTAAGGTAAGGAAAAACAATGACACACCTTTCAGTAAACATTGACCATATTGCTACAATACGACAAGCAAGAAAGACAGTGGAACCCGATCCAGTACATGCTGCGATATTGTGTGAGCTTGCCGGCGCAGATGGAATAACATGCCATCTGCGGGAAGATAGGCGGCACATACAGGATAGGGATGTTGAAGTCCTTATTAAAACAGTTAGGTCAAGAGTTAACCTTGAAATGGCCTGTACGGAGGAAATGATTGACATAGCTCTTAAACTTAAACCTTCTCAAGTAACCATAGTGCCGGAAAAGAGAACGGAACTTACTACAGAAGGGGGGCTGGATGTTATTTCTATCGGTGAAGTACTAACAGACAATGTATCCTTACTTAAAAAAAGTGGTATTACCGTAAGTTTATTTGTTGATCCAGATGAGAAGCAAATAACCGCATCGGCGAAGACGGGTGCTGATTTTATTGAACTACACACAGGTGCTTACGCTAATTGCAGCGAAATAGGAAAAACAACCAATGAACTCGATACACTAATTAAAAGCGCGGAGATTGCTCGAACTCTTGGTTTAGGAGTTAATGCTGGGCATGGCCTAAACTATAAAAACACAGGCGCGGTAGCCGCCATTTATGGAATTAATGAACTAAATATTGGCCACTCCATCATATCCCGTGCAGCTCTTGTAGGAATTGAACGAGCTGTAAGAGAAATGATCACAATTATTGCGAGACAATTTTGTCAGCAAGACCATACTCAACTGCCTCAACTGCGCTCATAAAATTATCTCTATCTGTGTCCTTTTCAATCTGGCTGATCGGTTTACCGGAGTGTTTTGCAAGTATCTCATTAAGAATTGTTCTGATACGAAGCATTTCCTCTGCTTGTATTTGAATATCCGTAGCGGGAGCATACATATTCCCTGAAATGAGTGGCTGATGGATCATCACTCGTGCGTTTGGCCAAACAAATCTTTTGCCTTTTGCTCCTGCACAAAGCAGAACAGCACCCATACTTGCCGCCTGCCCCATACACACTGTAGAAACTGGCGCCTTACTCGACTGCATAGCGTCGTATATTGCAAGGCCAGCTGATATGGAACCTCCCGGACTATTGATGTAAAGCGTAATATTATCTTTACCCGTATTGTTAAGATACAATATCCTTTTCACTACCTTTTCTGCGCTCTCATCATCGACCTGTGTCCATAAGTAAATCTGTCTGTTTTCAAGCAATTTTTCTTCTATAACATTATCAACCGAACTTTTTTTTTCTTTATCATCTTTTTCGCACGCCATTTTAACAACTCCTCCTATGTTAAAAATCTACTCACATTTTGTCTATCTTATTGATTTTCCAAT
>CAZPWS010000093.1:0-4048 GCA_964590225.1 uncultured Fibrobacterota bacterium | reverse complement strand
TCGGGTTGAATTGTTCAACTTGCATTAGACAGTTTATTCTTGACGCACTCATATAGCTCCTATACTTAATCGGTAATATTGTGTTCACCGGATAAGGTGAGTTTGGAAAAAAGGATGGGAAAAAATGCGTGTTACAGGTAAAACCAATGTTTGTATACACCTTTTGTATACAGTTCAATTTTTAAATGCATGATTTATACGCAATACATGAGCATGATCATATTTGAATTCCGTTATTTTCTAATCCGCAGGTTTGAGGTTCGATTCCTCATGGGTACGCTTTATTTTGATGGCATAAAATGCAACATCTCTGAAACTTTAGGATTCAAAGAAAACAATTTCATTTTCCCGATTGTTTCGCTCTGAAGGATATTATTCAGCACCATCTTTTCGACCTCTGCATAGATTGGCTGGTATGACATTCCTATGAGCCTGGAAAGCTCCTTGATGTATGATTTTGGAATTTGGCTCAAATGAAACAATATCTCAGCTCGAATGTTTGATCCGAAGAGTCTCCGTAAAAATAGATTGAAGTTGTGTTTAAGAATATATTGTCTTGTAAACATAGCATCACTTTTGTCTGAAATAGCGGAACAATACAGCCCCCATTTTTTGAAGACTTCAAGACTATTCTCTTTTTCAATTTGTGCAGTAATCTTGCTCTTGTCCATAATGTGAAAAAGAGATTTGTCGATTTCTGGTTTAGTGCACTTTTCAGTTATGTGTGAAAGTTTTTTGTCCGCACAACTTGAGGTAGCAAGTTCCATAGTTGCACCAATGACAGCAGAGTCTCCTTCGGTCAGGTATCTTGATAAACGCGGTACATTAATTAAATCTCCGTACTGGATAATCCATGCCAACATTCCCCAATAGAGAGTTGGCTCATTTCGTCCTTCGATTGAAGTCTGAACTATGAGTTTCTCAACATCAACAATTTCAATAGATGGCTTTGCATTGATTCTAAAGCCGACTCGTGCCCATTGTGATGAAAGTAATTTTAATCCTTCCATACTCCGGTTTCCTTCATGATCACATTTGCATTTCGTTATTTTCTAATCCGCAGGTTTGTGAGTCGATTCCATGGAGACAAATTTTTATGAATATTATCCTTTTCACTCAAAATGAAATAACCGACGGCATATCATGCCGAATTACTGGTCGCAGATTCGACCACATTAAGAGGCACATAAAGGGTAGCGTGGGTTACAGAACAAGAATAGGCGTTATCGATGGATTAATAGGAGTTGGCGAAATCATTGATATTGACAACTGCTCTTTTGTAATGCGCATCGAACTTGGCATTTCTCCACCTGAAGCGCTCCCAACAACACTTATCATGGCCTTGCCCCGTCCTAAAGCATTCAGGAGAATTATTGAAGCAGCAACTTCAATTGGCATAAAACGAATAGCAGTTATAAACTCAAGCAATGTCGAAAAAAGCTATTGGGCATCCCCTTTTCTTTCAAATGAAGCGCTTATTGAAAGATCTATTCTCGGTCTCGAACAGGCCATTGACACTGTTTTGCCCAAAATCACTCTTCATGCAAGCTTTGAAAGATTTATATCAGATGAACTTGACATACTTATACGCGCGACAAAGCCCTATATTGCAGTACCACACGCCAACACCACGGCAGACTACTGCAACTCCACCTCAACAACTATCTGCATAGGTCCGGACAAAGGATTTACACCGTACGAATTAGATAGGTTTATAGACAAGAAATTTATCCCGTTTTCTCTTGGTAAACGCATACTAAAAGTTGAGCAGGCTGTCGCGATGGCAATCGGCAAAATAGTTGCGTAACATATAATATCCACCTAAATCGGCTAAGGCCGAAATAAGACTCTGTAATCGTCAAAGATATCCGCAAAAAGCGTATATCTTTTTGATACAGAGTCTAACAAAGATACGGAGTCTAAGTAAAATTGAAATTACGAGTACCATATTCTGGCTGAATAGGATACACAAGTATAAAATTTGTTGTTATAAAATACTTATTAAGGTAATATGGAATTTTCTTCATATTATGGTTGTAGGACACCCTATTGCGCCTACTCATTACAATAAGAAGCGAATCCTCTTTCTTAACATCTCGCGCTATTATCAACAAATCATCCCAGTTATCAAATTCGACAAAATCACACTCAACAGGATGCTTCGAGTTTGCTAACTTAACGCTGTTCAAAGTATTCTCTTGTCCATAAAAAATCAGTTTTGAACCCGTATTTTTTGCAATATTCCATACCCTAACCAGCCATGTGGAGAAACCCGCTTCCTTCTCTGCACCTTCAGGCAAAAGTAATATATACCTTTTAACTGTTGAAAGGGGCTGGGCAGACTTATAAATCATCACTGTTGCATCGCATTTTGTTAAAACTCCTTCCGTAAGCGCGCCAAAAAAGTCGTCGGTAATGCCTTTTTTTACATGAAGCCCAAGAACCATATCGGTAATTTTATTTTCTTTAACAACATTCGTAATCCCATTAATAATGTTCAGATCATACCTTAATAGCTTATGCAGTTGATTATCCGCCGCTGAGGCTGATTTTGCGGCCATATCAAGTATTCTCTCTGCTCTCTTTTCGCTCTGGGAGGAGATATTACTGTTATCAACAACACTAAGAGCATACAGTCCCCCATTACTGTTTTTGGATCTTATAGCGAGACTCAAATTAACAAGTTCTTC
Source organism: uncultured Fibrobacterota bacterium (assembly GCA_964590225.1). Taxonomy (GTDB): domain Bacteria; phylum Fibrobacterota; class OXYB2-FULL-49-7; order OXYB2-FULL-49-7; family JAEUSG01; genus JAEUSG01. The sequence continues at coordinate 1,358 of CAZPWS010000093.1, read as the reverse complement.
AACTGATTCAGTGTTACTTACAGGAATTAGAATCCTCTCCTCGCATTCGGTATCACCGCCGCCGCAGGTGTTTTCATCTTTTTCTGAAATAGCAATATTTCTCGCCCCCTTCTGGGTTATAAAGGAGGCTACTGTGCATGTAACGAGTATCATTAAAATTGTACCGTTTAGCACACTTTCGTTTAAAAGTCTTTCTGGTACAATGGTTTTTCCTACCAATGCAGCGCTGTGCATGGCCGCCTTATTAGTTATTATGTTGTAACCGACAAGAACTGCTGCCAGCGTTGCGGCAGCCTGAGCGCTACTCAATCCAAATATTAGCCTTCTTTCATCAATAGAAAAGCGGAATGTTTTCTGAGTAAGCCATGCAGCCACAAATTTGGCGGCGAGAGCCACAGATATCATGACCGTGGCCACTTTAATTGTTTCAAGGCTCTTGAAAAAAATCTTAAAATCAACAAGCATACCCACACCAATAAGAAAAAATGGTATAAATAGGGCGTTACCGACGAAATCAATTCTGTTCATAAGCGGTGATGTGCGAGGAATAAGCCGGTTAATGGCAAGTCCGGTAAGAAAGGCACCAATAATTGCTTCAAGACCCGCCACTTCTGACAAAAAAGCGCCCAAAAAAACCATCGCGAGAACAAATATATACTGCGATATATTATCATCAAATCTTTTAAAAAACCACCGTGTGAGTATGGGAAAAAAAATCACTACAGTAGCTCCAAAGAGGACAACATAAAGCCCAAGACGAAGCCAAAAATTATTTACCGTCTCTCCTGTTGATATGCCAGCTATTACCGCAAGAACAAGAAGTGCAAGCGTATCGGTTATCATGGTTCCGCCGACAGTAATATTCACAACCTTATGTTTAGTGATTCCAAGCTTGCTAATTATAGGGTAAGATATAAGGGTATGCGAAGCAAACATACTTGCAAGAAGTATAGAAGCCTGATTAGAGAATCCAAGCAGATACTTGCCAGCAAGTGTGCCAATAATCATTGGCACTAAGAAAGTATATAATCCGAACACAGCACTTTTAGAACTGTTTTTTACAAAGTCCGCTATATCAATTTCCAGTCCTGCGAGAAACATTATGTAAAGCAAGCCAACTGTACCAAATAAGACAATGCTACTGTCGCGGTCCATTAAGTTAAACCCATTGGGCCCAATTACCGCCCCAGCAATAATAAGCCCGATGAGATGAGGTATTTTAAATTTTTCAAGAACAATAGGGGCAAAAAGAATTATAAAAAGAATAAGAGTGAATATTAAAACGGGATTTTGCAAAGGCAATGGAGTTATTTTCAAAAGTTGTGTATAAGCTGAAATAAGCGAGCGTATCCGAGTAT
>CAZPWS010000092.1:0-4111 GCA_964590225.1 uncultured Fibrobacterota bacterium | reverse complement strand
AACATCCATTCCGTTACCTGAATCGAGCCGTGGCCGACACTACTCCACCTGGAGATAGTATTGATGTTTCTATTGTTGTGCGTGGCGATGGCTATTCGGGTGCCAGTGTTATACCATTTTCACCAGCCATCTATTTCCGCGATCAATCTGCAAACAGCTGGAACTCATCCAGTAACGCAACTATTTCTGACTCAACAATTACTTTCCGTATCTTGCCCTCGAACGACAACAGCAATATGGTTTTTTATTTTGATGTTAAAGCATCTCAAGGAACCGATACCATCAAGTGGTCAAACAGATTAACTCCATATTCTCTTTTTGTTCCACCAACATCGGGCATCAAGTTTGTTACCGTCTTTCCTGCATCATGGTCAAGTGCAACACCGGCAACGCTGCCATGGCGCACAACAACCTCTTTCACGGTTCTATGTCAGGATGGTTCGTTTGCGCCTCGCACCCCATCACAAATACGATGGACAGCAGTAAACAGAAGCGGTGTTATTACATTTAGCGGTCTTTCGAGCGCAACACTTACAGCTACCGTAACCGGCGATTCTGCTCTTATCAATGAATCCACGGTCGATTCTGTTCTTTGTATTGTCACCCTTGACGGAAGCCGAGACACAACAGTTAAAACATATTTTAGGATTATCAAAAAGTCTGTAGATCTGCTTGTTGTCACCTCTTCATCTCCTTCAATAGCAGCTAATCAGCAAGCATCTTTTATTGTAGCAGGGTTAAACTCAGAAAGTGGAGAACTTTTCCAGACTCAGGGAAGCTGGTCAACTACAACACCCTTTAATGCGCCTTATGGAATCAATTCCACGGGAACTTTCCGCTCACCCCCAAATTATATTGGGACAGTAGGAATAAGAGTTGAGGCATTTGGCAAACGGGCAATTTACCAGTTACCTGTTATTCACCAGATTAAAGCGGGCGATTCAACTTTTGCATATAATGCTTCGAATATCGCCGGAGCAGGTTTGTTATTGGGTTTCGGTTCATCCGTATATCCACAAGGGGTGGGAAGAGATATTGGGCTCTCATCCACTTCGCCGGAGGATTTACCTGTTTTAAAAGCCGTTTCATCTTTGGGCGAGGTTATTTCACCCGTTTACAAACTTGAACTCGGAAACTCTTCATCGGCTAAACCATATGCCCCATTCGCAGTAACCATCAAGATTCCCGAGAATTACAGAGGAAAGTCAATTTTCCCAGCAGTGTGGAACCAACGGAAAACAAAATGGGACACTATTCCCGACTACCTCATAAAATCTCTCGACGCTACTCGCTATCCTCTGTCAAAGGCAAACCATTTTACTGCCGACAGCAGAGCGGCCTATATCATGTTCTCAACCCGCCACCTTGGTATATTAGATGATGGAAACGGAACAGAGGGAGAATACGCGCTTCTGAATGTTTCTGATAAATTCGGCGTTGCTGAATTAAAAGTAGGTCCTAACCCCTTTTCGCCACTCGTGATATCAAGAGACTCCGCCGGAAATCGCTGGCAAGGATTGCGAATTGAGTTTTTTGTAAACTCAGACGAATCCCCACAAAGCTACTCAGAGGTTCAAATTCTAAATATGGAAGGTAATGTAATCAATAACAGACTCATGACAAAGGAAGAAACCGTTTCTGAAGGATTCAAGAACCTCTACTCACTTGACACAAAGGGCGGATTCTACGGCAGAAGAACCATAAAACGGGTGTATATATGGGACGGTTATACAAGCGGCGGCAGGGCATGCAGGAACGGCCGCTATCTTGTGAGAATCAGAGCAACCGACGGCATTAAGACAGAGTACAGAACCATACCTGTAACACTCTTTAAATAAAGTAAAGGGAGCAAAATTAATTATGAAAAGCACAAAATACATTTTAAATACATTGGCGGCTGCCATTCTGTTTGCAAGGGCACTTTCTTACTCCACTGAAAATATTGATTCTACGCAAAAGATTAATAATGTCGATAAAACAAGAATTGCTATCCTCAACCTTGTACCAGGAAATGGGGTGAAATCATCTGAAGCAATGGCAATGACCCGTGCACTCCGATTAGCAGCATCGGAAAATGAAAACTACTTTGTGGTTACCGGCGAGGAAATGGTTTCAAGGGCAAGAACGGCCGGTACAACCATACCCATTGAATGTTTAACTGAATACTGCGCCCTTGAAGCCGGTAAAACGCTGGCTGCAAGCAAGATAATTACCGGAGAGTACGAAACCAATGACGGCTACCGCGCCGTAAAGCTTAAATCTTTCGATTTACAGACAAGGGATTTTACGGCCAAAGCGTCTATCGCGGCAGAATGTCCTGCGGAGTCTCTACACCTGTTAGCAAGTATTGCCTTTGCAAAACTTTTTGGCCTAAAGGAGCCGGATAATGGCCTTAAAGTTAAGCCTTATAGAGGCAAAGAGATTAAGCGGACAGCCGAATGGGGAATTTTAAGTATTGGTGCCATAGCCGGCGCGCTTATATATGCGTCAACCGGTGGATACCTTTCGCCGGAAGGAACAAAGGGAACCCTTGAAGAGGGAGAGGCTGCCTCTACTACTCTATCCTACCAGAGAGGCGCTTTTGCGAATATCGCAATTGGAGCACGGCCACATGGCATGGGAGGCGCTTTCGTCGGTCTTTCCGATGACGGCAACGCCCTTGCCTACAACCCTGCCGGCCTTGCCCGTTTAAATTCAAGGGTATTGTCCGCAGGATATCTTCATTTTCCAATAGGCGATGAATCTCTCCCATACAACTATCTATCGTACGGCGCACCAGTAAGCGGAACACTGTACCACGGAATTGGACTAATTCTCTCCCCTGCTGATTATGGAAGTAGTGAATCTCAGATAATTATAAGTGCCGCAAAACTTTTTGACGACCCCAACGGTAAACGGCGCCCCTATTCCGTTGGCATAAGCGCAAAATTTCTATTAATATCAACAGCAAAACCGACACAATCATATTATCAATTTCAGGAAAACAGTGTTGAAGGTGCTGGTTTTGGCTTTTCGCTTGACTTAGGCGCACAAATACAGCTTTCCGACAGAATTACTGCAGGTCTTTTACTTAAAGACATTGCGAGTACTATAAACTACACAAATACAACAACAGACAACTCATACTCGGAAGGCATACCCCCTACACTCATAATAGGCGGCCACTACAGACTGATGAACACCGTTAACCTTGTTCTGGACGGATATAAAAGCCTCTTTAAAGAGGTTGAGGATCATGTCCGTCTTGGAATCGAAAAAAGATTGTTTGACCTATTTGCTATAAGAATTGGAATGTCGCAGAACTTCTCGATGGAATCAAACAGAAGATACCATGCCGGTTTTGGAATTGACGCGCCCTTGGGCAAAGGAAAACAGCGACTGCAAATTGATTATTCCTATGAGTATTTCCACACTGATGGGGAGGCTTATGGCGATCTTTCCGGTTCGCAGCGGTTTGCAGCTACCTGCAGGTTCTGATCAATCAGCATAGTTTTTGTACTTATTCTCTGGCTTGCTGTAGAATTCGTCCATCTTTTCTTTGATAGCATTTAGAGCATCAAGATCATATCCACGGCCATCTTGAAGCTGTGAAACATATCCGTATTCTGGAGTGGTATCATCTCCGTTTTCCTGCACAGAAACAGCGCTGGTATTTTTAGAACTTTCATCTCCAATTTCATCCTGTTCCGCTGATTCGACCTTTTTAAGATATGAGGAGAGAGTTGTAGGCGAAATGGCCTTGAAATCATACACTTTTGCCAACAAATTGGCCGAAATACCCCCTATATAGGCGTCTCCGGAAACGCCTCCAAGAAGAGAAGAACTTAACTGCCCCCTAAGTGTTAAACTCGTTAACTGTGGATTGTACTTTTTTGAAACACTAGAAAGCGCCGACGATGCCATTGAAGAAGGTGAAATCTCCATAATATCCTCCCTTTCTAAATCGGCTTTCAGCCGAAAATAGACACTGCAATCGCTAAAAATATACGCAAAAAGCGTTACTTATTTGGTCATCGGCAACTTAAAGAAATAACTAAAGAAATTAATGAGGGAAAATTGAGTTATTTTCAAAAGTTGTGTATAAGCTGAAATAAGCGAGCGTATCCGAGTA
>CAZPWS010000091.1:0-4608 GCA_964590225.1 uncultured Fibrobacterota bacterium | reverse complement strand
GTGGTCAAGTGAGCGATTTAATGGTGATGAGGCTAAAATTGCCTTTACCGTATGACAAAAGATCAAATTTCCTATGAGTCCATCAAAGCCTATTGTAAAGCTGCCAAGAAGAAGCATAGTTGCACCGGATAATTTACCAGCCTCTATTGCAGACTCATCGACTAGAACCCCACTTTGATAGAGAGCCATCTCATCGATAATTTTATTAAGCTTCGCACGCTCAACAATTTTTAAAGAGCCTATTTTACCAAGCTCAGTTGCCATCATGTCAGCAAGCCCAACAGCAAGAGGCTGCAGTGACTCTTTATTAGTGAGACTATTGTTTGTAAACGGAAGCACACCAACTGTAACAGATAGTTGCTCAGTTGAGTAGAGAACAGCACAAAAAAGTGAAAGACACAGAAAGACTTTCATAGGCAATCAAAATATAAAGCCTTAACCTATGAAAACAACTGATTTCAATGGATTTATGGTTATCTTACCAGAAAAACAGGTAATACTTTTCTTATTGTTTTACAATCAAAAACCGCCAGATATACTCCTGAAGCAAGTGTGTTTACATTATTATCTTGTCCATCCCATAAAATGGATCTTTCAGATGCAGCGACCGTAATATTACGAATCAATTTTCCCTGCTGATTATATATCAGAAGCTTACCTTCGTTGTTTCTTGTAAATGGAATATATATTCTGGTTGATGGATTGAATGGATTCGGCGAAGCGCTCATTTCATCTTTAGGCACAACTGGTATATTTTCAATATCAGTTGATGAATTTAATGCGAGCCAGTCTTTCCATGTTGACCAGCCGTTCCTTGAATTTCCGTCCTCATCAAGCAGGCCGCAATCGCGCCAGATTAACGACAATGAATCTCTGCCAAGAGCATTGATCCACAACGAATCAAAGTCGAATGCTGTAAACCAAACCGCAAAAAGGGCATTTCGTACGGAACATGCCATCAGAGCATTTGAGAGAAATGCATTCTGTCTTTTTACAGTTCCTTTAAATGTATTACCACTTACATTCCATGTTTGAGCTGAGTATCCGCATTCTGATATTGCAACCGGCTTACTTGTGAGTGAGAACAGATGAGAAATATAATCAGCAGGAAGAGAATCACACATTATGGCACTCATGTAAGGATATATTGAGAACGCGATAAAGTCAGAAGTTGCTTCAACATCAGTCAATGCTTTAAGCTGATTAGCTAATGTATCTCCGCTTGACCATTGCGGATAAAATGGAGTTCCAACAAATGTTACCCCCACCTTTATTGCCGGATGCAATACTTTAAGCGAATCATATACATATTTCCGTAAAGCAACCAATTTTAACCATTGCCCCCTGTTTTTGCTCATAAGAATATTCACTTCAATCCCGATTGCAACCCATTCCGGATTGAACAGATTCACCATTCTCTTTGAATAGTTTAAAAACGCCCGTTTTACAGAATCACTATCAAAAGAACGGTTAAGCCATTCCGCAGGAAGAGGCTGATTCACAGCTTCACCCCGATATGCAGCTAATCCAGACCGTTCAATATCTAGCGGATTTAACGACAGGAAGACTTTATGGCCTGTATTCTTGATTTTGTTTGTCTTAACGTCAATATCATCTGAGAATGCTTTTGGAAAGGGCTGGTTATTATAACATTCAGACCATGGAATTCCTTCATCAATATGCATACTAATCATATCGCTATTTAATAAAATAGAATCGTAATTTCTGTTGACCGATTCCTGAGTGTTGTTATAAGGCCATGGAGTGAAACCCATCTTGAAAGTTCTGTTTTTTGGAAGTGTAGCTTTTACGGTATCTATCCTTGCTTCAAACTCTTCTCTTACAGCATGAAACGCCGGTTTTTCCCTTCCATAGCGGTCAACAAATCCCATAGAGCCAAGCCATGCTAAAAACCAGGGGGAGCTGATCCCGTACCATGTTTCAAACATATCAAGATCACGCTTGGAAATATCATTCAGCCAGAAATAATAAAAACATTTAATCTGATCCGCGTGGTTGTCCCATGCTTTAAAACCCTCAACAACAAACTGCCTTTGTATTTCTTCTGATCCATTTACAAATGAGTCGGCAGAAGGGCAGCCGAACTCAGATATGTAAATTTTCTTATTCGGAAAAAGGGCGCAAAGTGTGTCAAAGTCTGAGTTCAATTTCACTGGATTGACGACTTGAAAAAGCGTATCCAGCATATAGTAGTTCAGAAATATAAGATCACTCTTTCGGTTTAATTCCACAATGTCACTACGGTTGTAATACTTAAGACCAAACCATGTATTTTTATTTGCTATCAAAAGCCCCGGATGACGCGCACGTAAGCTGTCTGCGACTATCGCATAGAAAGCCTTATATTCCGGCCACATAGCCGAACGGGTTTTCAAATAATTGTCTGTCTCATTACCAATTACAAATGCATGTATGTTGACATCCGGCAATCCAGACAACACATAATCAGCTGCACGAAGATAATGTGCAACCACCAGAGAATCCTGCATAGCACGGCTTTTTAACGGTTTAGGAACTCTGCTTGTATCTGTGTCAAGTGATGATAATATGACGATAACTTTCATAGGGTAATATTTGTACATTATGTTGGCATATTTAATTTGCAGGTTCGGATCCTTCAGGTTACCAACTGAATCTTCAACCTCATCCCAGGCCATATCGAGAGTGGCTACACTTCCACCAGCACGGTATGAGGAAGATAAAGAGGAAAACATACTTCCCGTATCGCCTACGGATAATTGGAATCCAAAAAAACGGTCGTCCATCGGAAGCGGACGATCCCAACTTTGAGCTAAAGAGGCCAATACAACTAAGATTATTAATGTTCTCATATACTCCTACAACATGCAATAAATAGGCCAATTTATTTATTTTAATTTCGGCCAAATTTCATTTCGTTTGGTATCATTAATGATACGTTTCACTCAATGGAGTATCAAATATGATTTACTCTTGATGGGACCATTTTTAAAGATATTACTGCTGCGAAAACAACTTCAAGAAGACTCAACGGAACTGCAAATATAAGTAGCTTCAGAGGAAGCACGTTAAGATTTCCAATAACAAACCACATCATGACAAATGACATAATCCAGCTAACGAATACTGTTTCGATAAATTTAAGTCTCTGAACAAGAAAAAGAATTACGCCCGCCATTAAGAAGCTCCAAACACCCCAAATCGCACCATTAATGGGTTCTGAAGGGAATACTACATTCAACGATTGATATTTCTCCAGCCATAACTGCTTGAAAAGAATCTCATTTCTAAAAAATTCAGAAATGCTTATCCACATTCCGGAAAACAACACCGCAAGAAATTTGCTTTTCATATTATAAACCTTTTCGCACAATAAATTTGAAATTACTCTTAAAAGTGTCTAGTTGAGTTTACACTAATGATATAATTATGTAAGGTTCAGTAGTCAATAATGACTGCTTTTTAAGGCCTTTTCTTTCGATTCAAAAGTATATTCATATCTGGAGATATTAATGATTTCACGGCTACGGCGAAATGTGTTTGAGTTTATCGAGCGGGCAAATGGCTATGACATTGAGTATTCTATAGATCATTATAAAAATGATCTACAGATAATTCACAATAAACGTCAGGCTTTTAAACCATTAAGCAATAGTGATATAACTGCCATTTCTTCTGCGCTGAAACAGAGAGCTGTGGGAGGTGCTAATCTTGACGAATTACTTCATGAGGCTTGCGCTTTGATGTATGAAGCTGCTTCCAGAATTTTGCATCAGAATGCTTATGATGAACAGATAATCAGCGGGCTGGTAATGTATAAAGGGCGTGTAGCAGAAATGCAGACTGGTGAAGGTAAAACTTTGGCAGCGCTCTTTCCTGCATATTTACATGCCCTCGCAATATGGATTTTAACCTGCATGCTGGTAACTGTCCAAAATGTAACGCCTTCCATAACAATAACTTGCAGATTGTCCAAATGGTTGCAGAAGATCACGCAAACATATCAGAGATAACTGCAAATCGTGTCTACCAAAAACTATTCCGTCCAACCGTGCGTTTTTCTGTATTAAAACAACCAGTTTTGGCATTAGCAGCCTCTTTGGTGTTGGTATTTGGAGGGCTTTTATCTTACCATATAATCGCAAACGGATTTGACGACGCTTCCAGCAGCTGGCATTTTGTGGGCTTTGATACGGGTAACTCCCGTCATGTACCTGTTAACGCTAAGCCGGGCAAAATGATTTGGCAGCAACAGCTCCACACTTCTGGAGGATACGCAAAACCACTCGCGTGGGAAAACATCGTTATTATCAGCATCCTTGGAACTCAAGGAACTCCGTCCTGCATTAAAGGCTATGATGCAGCAACAGGAAACCCTGTCTGGCAGACTCCACTTGAATATGGTACCATTAACAGAGATAAAACCTTTTCCGACCGATTGATCCGAAAAGGGCGATTTTATATTTCTAATGGCATATTCTGTAACGTTCTGGATGCGGCAACAGGCAACACAATTGGAAAAATATTGCCACCTCCTGATATTCAAGGGTGGACATATCTTTCCGCGGATAACGACGGTTTAATCGGCTCATCTGCCGATGGCAAAAC
>CAZPWS010000090.1:0-4938 GCA_964590225.1 uncultured Fibrobacterota bacterium | reverse complement strand
GCGGCTTAAAGGAGTAATCGGATACGTATCATACACAACATTTGACATTAGCTCGGGAAAATTGTATCTTTTCAATAGTGAGCATAGCATTTGGTTCGGTAAAAAAATATGAAAACAATCTTCATGGCTAATAAAAATGCGGTTACCCGTCTTTCGAAGTACAAGAGCGCCCTATACCGATTTCGTTCCCTTGGCTTCCAAAAAATCTTTTCCGACTATCTCGCAGAGGCGGTTGAAGTAACTTCCGCGCAGGTAAGAAAAGACTTCTCTCTTTTTGGAATAACAGGCAACAAAAGAGGGGGTTACGGAATTGATAACCTAATAGAAAAGCTTAACGACATACTCGGGAAAAATGAAATCCAGAAGGTAATTCTTGTTGGAGCAGGCAACCTCGGATCCGCCTTGAGCAAATACAAAAACTTCGAAAAAGAGAGTATAAAGATCGAAGCTGTCTTTGATATCGACCCTTCAAAGCAAAACCAGAAACTCCCTGTTCCAATTTTGCCACTCGATAAACTCGAATCATTTATTGCAGAAAACAGAATTAAAGCCGCTATACTTTGTGTTCCAGACATTGCCGCTCAGCAAACATTTGACCAATTGCTGAAGGCGGGCATAAAAGGAGTTCTTAACTTTGCTCCAATAACACTTAAAGCGCCAGAGGATTGCGTTGTAAGTAATGTCAATCTGGCTGTCGAACTTGAGAATATGATCTATTTCGTAAATGCAATGGAAAGGACGGCAAATAGTGAAGGGAAAAAATGATAGTGCTTTTATAGACGAAACAGCAATCGCAGAGACTATAAACAATGCAAAAGCGACTTCCACTGGGGCAATTCGCGACATTCTTTCAAAGGCAAGAACACTTTCTGGCCTCAATAATAATGAAGTTGCTGCCCTTCTCCACATAAACGATACTGAGCTACTGAATGAAATATATTCTACCGCAAAATTTATAAAAGAAACAATATACGGCAGACGACTTGTAATTTTTGCTCCACTCTATATATCAAACTTATGCAAAAATGAATGCCTCTACTGCGCCTTTAGAAGCGAAAACAACAAAATTAAACGGCGAGCACTCACGCAGACTGAAATAGCTACCGAAACAAAAATCCTCTTGAAGCAGGGACATAAAAGGATTCTGCTTCTTGCTGGCGAGGCATATCCAGCAATAGAAGGATTCGACTATGTATTGAGGTCAATAGACACTGTCTATAAACAACGAGATGGTATCGCATCAATACGGCGGATAAATGTAAATGTGGCTCCATTAGAAATTGAGCAATACAAAGAACTTCACGAAGCAAAAATTGGAACCTATCAGATTTTTCAGGAAACATACCATAGGGAAACCTATAAAAAGGTGCATCTTAAGGGACCAAAAAGCGATTACGACTACCGCGTTACAGCATTTGACAGGGCGATGCAGGGGGGAATAAGCGACGTTGGCGCAGGACTCCTTTTTGGCCTATACGACTGGAAATGGGAAGTTATTGCCCTTTTGCAACACATTGCGCATCTTGAAAAAGAATTTGGGGTCGGTCCACACACAATAAGCGTACCAAGAATTGAGCCTGCCGTCGGTTCGGATTTTTCCAATAATCCAGAGTATGCCCTGACGGATAATGATTTCAAGAAGCTCGTTGCAATATTGCGTTGCGCTGTACCATACACAGGTATAATAATGTCAACAAGAGAGACGGCAGAGACAAGACGGGAAACATATGCTCTTGGTGTATCACAAATATCAGCCGGTAGTCGTACTAATCCTGGTGGTTACGCAGAGGGCATAGACGAAGGTGCAGGAGAACAATTTTCTCTTGGCGACCATCGCTCACTTGACGAAGTTATTCGCGATGCAGCCTCAATGGGTTACTTGCCAAGCTTCTGTACAGCCTGTTACCGTATGGGTAGAACCGGTGCCGACTTCATGGATCTGGCCAAGCCAGGCGACATAAAGGAGTTCTGCGATCCAAACGCCTGCTCCTCTTTTACCGAATATCTAGAGGACTACGGCAGTCCGGAAACAAAAAGAGTTGGCCAAGATTTAATCAATCGCATTACTGCCAGCATGAATGACACCGCGAAATCAAAAGCAACCAGCATGGTGCATGATGTAAAAACCGGAAAGCGGGACTGTTTCTGCTAATAGCGCTGTATCCATGCCCGATTCCTAAGCCTATTAACGGCAAAAGCACTTCTTAACCTGTTAAGTGTAATCCCCTTCAAAGTCAGCTCCACAGCTAAGGAGCGCTCTTTGTAAAAGAGTGAACACATGCCAAACTTGCACAAATGCTCGGAACATCTCAAAAGGTTATTACCTCCTATGAAACGGAATTAAAAAAACCACCCATACATCGATTGCCAGACATAGCAGCTATTTTTGAACATCAGGCAGCCAACACCACATATTCATCGTAACAGCAGACTTGTTAGAATGCAGGAACTATTTGAAAAGTTGCAAGAGAGCGAGCAACTATTCATCTTGAAACAAGTGCAATCATTAGCTACTCGCTAAAAGGAACTCTCACATTATGAAAAAGAACACATTTACAGCTGTCTTGCACAAAGAAGACAAAATCTAAGTTGCAGAATGTCCAGAAATAGGAACTGTCAGCCAAGAGTACAGCATTGATGAAGCATTGACTAACCTCAAAGAGGCAACCGAACTCTATCTTGAAGAGTTTCCAGTTGGCCACATCGATCGCACATTCATGACTACCTTTGAGGCTAAATATGCCTAAACTTCCTCAACTTTCTGGAAGCGAAATTGTTAAGGCTCTAGAAAGAATGGGATTCCACCAAGCACGCCAGAGGGGAAACCATCTTGTCATGAAAAAACTTATTCCACACGGTTCTGTCTGATGTTTTGTCCCGATGCATAGAGAAGTTGCAACCGGATTATTACACGGACCACTCAAACCCGCACAGATTTCCGCAGAAGATTTTCTTGAACACATCTAAAACAATCCCACCCACCACCAGCAGCTAAAAGGCAAAAAAAGAGGCGACCCATCACCTCGGCAAGCTCGGTGCGTCGCCCTTGCCCTTCCCTATACGCTCCGCCATATGTCAACTTTTAATGAAGCGGAGCTATAAGGAAGGGGTTAGAAGTTTTTTCTCAGGTAGTCCCCTCCTTAATAGCGAAGCGATTAGGGAGGGGAAAAAGGGCATAGCTATCAAGCTAAGAGCTAAGCTCCTATGATAAAACAGTTTATGGCATTTTAAAAAGTTCAACATTCAGTTCTACAATTTCTTCAAGTCGTAATTTTGCTTTTTGATAGTTCTTTATCATTTTTTCAACTTTTTCCAATCTGTCTTTACTAATATATAATGTCTTCGTTTTGTTACTATCTCCTTTGAACGTAAGTAGATAGCTCTCTCTTTTTCCTCCTCCCTTCTTCTTTTCACCTAACAGCACTCTATTGATGTTGCCTTTTAACATTTCTCCGCTCTTCGATAATGCAGTCAAAGCCTTTTCAATTTTCGCTTCTACTAACGCTTTTTTGTTTAACATATTAACCCTTTTGTTTATTATATAAGCATATTATACTTATATAATAAATACGGGGGTTAATTGCAATGGAAATCGACATTCAAAGCTTTTTTTCGGAAGAAGAAATCAATAGGTTGGCCAGAAATACATCTTTTGTAAAAAGAAATTCTCCAATAACAGGATTTAAGTTTCTCCTAACTTTTACAACAGGAGCTCTGAGTGTGCCAGATGGGACGCTTGCACAGATGACAGCATTTTTATCCGGTGTTTGTCAAACAGAAGTATCAGCACAAGCACTTGCCGAACGAATCAATAGTGGTGCTCAAGAATTTATGCGAAAATGCCTATTGAAAGCCATAGATATATCTAAGCGACCATTGAATTTTGATGAAGGACTTCTTAGTGGATTTGATCATGTTTACGTAATTGACAGTACAAACATTGAACTATCCCCATCTCTTGCTGAGAAGTTTAAGGGATCTGGAGGCGGTGCATCAAAGTCTATGATGCGAATACAGTTCATGTTGGACTATCTCAAAGGAACAGTTCATATAAAGATTGGAGATTGCAAACTTGCGGATGCCACAACCTTATTAAACATAATTCAGCAGCATGAGATAGACCTGACAGGCCAATCGTTGTTTCTGTCCGATTTAGGATATTTATGGTTCTAACACTTCAAACAATGTCGAATTCAAATAAGCAGTATTTCGTCTCGAAACTCATGTTCAAAATCTCAATAAAGGATGAAAATGGTAAGAATTTTGATCTTCTGGAGTTTCTGAAGAAAAGTCCGATTTCATTTGACATGGTTATACAAATTGGCGAAATGAAATGTAGGCTTACAGGTAAAAAGTTACCTGATAACATTATCAATCAGAAGATCAGAAAAGCAAACGAATCCTCTGAACGAAAGGGAGGCATTTCTGATGGGTACAAACTTTTTCTACAATACGCTTTATGCATCACGAATCTGCCGCAAAATTACAAGACAGAGATGCTTTTTACATTATACAGAATCCGTTGGAGAATAGAACTTATTTTCAAAACATGGAAATCGATACTCGCCATTCATAAAATCAGAACAGCAAAAAGCGAACGAGTAATGTGTGAAGTGTATGGAAAACTTATAATTGCAATTCTTACCAATATGATGTGCGCATCTGCTGAAACACACCTCAGTAATCAATATATAAGCCTTCACAAAGCAATGCAGAAAATAAAAGTACATGCAGTAGAGTGGGCACAAGCAATATTTTTCAGTTCGATAGACCACATAGTATTTTTACGTCAAATGAGCCATAAAATTGCTAAGCGTTGTATAAAAACCGATCAAAAGCAAAAGCGAACAATTGAAAAAATTCTGGAAAACACTATCTTTAACCCCACATTCCTCACCTTTTTTTATGGTTCTTTCAGTAGTTATTTGAACTGCTTTT
>CAZPWS010000089.1:0-5062 GCA_964590225.1 uncultured Fibrobacterota bacterium | reverse complement strand
AACAATATGGAGAAAAAACAAAACATAAAGTGTAAACATTTTTTAGGACTTGACCGATGCACCGAGCCTGCCGAGGTGGGGGTTCGAAAAGTCAGTTTGTTTTCAATTTTGAATCTGTTATTGAGCCGTGTCAATTTTTGGTTTAAGGCCTACATATGTTGCCATGCACCCACATGCGCTCTTCTCTGTTGCTTTTTTATTGCAGTGCGCCCCTTTTTGTCTTTCAGAGCCAGAGCGGAGGATGGGCGAAGGCTCGCTATTCTGAAGAGAGTCTCTTAATTTCATTGGCGATTTGGTCAATAATTTCTTTATTTGCAATTTCACCATCAAGACTAAAAACAATGAAAACTTTGCCGCCATATTTGTGTTCGAAATCACGAAAGGAAGCTTTCATTCTTTCGCTCGTAGAATAGTTGCCGAAATTCGCTTTTGCAGTGACAGGTTTTATTTGAATACCGAAAGCGTGAGTACCGACTTTACCGATGTAGTCAATATCACCGGCATGGTCAAGTTCTGAATCTGATTCTTCAAAGGTAACATTCTTAAAATGATGAGCCAATCCATCATTCACTACGGATTTCTCACGAAGGTATCCATCGAATGTCCGGTTAATAGTCAGGTTGTAAATGTAATCAATACAATCTTGGAGAGTTAGCTGGCTAAAGGCCGCCGTCCATTCGGGAATGACCACTTCAGTAATTTTTTCAAATAAACGCTGGCCGAGTTCGGTGAGGCTTTCGATTGTTATTTTTATAGGACTCTTTGATTCTGTAAAAGCCTTTTTAAAATACCATTCTTTCCATTCATCAATAGTTGACGGCTGACATTCACGAATAAGAGCCATCACTGCCCCAACTTTATTCGGGCGAGATAGCTGGTAAGTCTGGCAAGCATAGTTAAGAACTTTTTCCTTCTTGCCGAATTCCATTGAAAATTTCTGATGGTTAGGCATTTGCTTCCTCTTCTAGTCTTATAAATTTATCTCGCAGCCTGTAGTTTCTGTTTCTATCTGCAACAGCCAAACCGTTTTTAATGAGGTGGGCATTAAGAAAGGTTTTGTTTTTTAAATAGAGGTAACAAAGCATCTGATTGCTTTCGTCATATTTTTCAGAATCATATTTCAAAAAAACTTTCTGGCCTTGTGTTTTATTTGCTAAATATTCAATTGCTTGATCATTCGCCGTTGGCGACTCTTCTACTCCTAATAATTTAACGGTCAAATTATTGTCTAGAATTACCTTGTCGGGGCTCAAAACCTGTTTCACAGAAAAGTATTCTTCTCGTTCCTCTGTATTTTTATCGATTTTTGAACCGAACCGTAGTTTTTTGGGGTCTATTTTCTTATCAAATTTTTGAGGGTCAGTAAAAATATAGGGGTGCTTTTTAATCTCAGTATCAAAATCGATGGATGAAAAATCCGTAAGGAAATCATAGGATGTACCAGAAAGGTCGGTTTGATTGGCATTCAATTTGTCTTTGATTACAGGAATAAAATCTTTATTTATCTCATATCCGACAGAGTTACGATTTAAGTTTTTTGCGGCTAATGATGTTGTGCCGCTTCCTAAGAATGGGTCTAAAACTGTATCCTCAACAAACGAAAACATTTTTATCAGCCTTCGTGGAAGTTCTTCTGGAAACATAGCAATATGATTATCTTGCCTCGATCCTGTAAAATTCCAATGCCCTGCAAAAAAAGTATTCCATTCTTGATTCGTCATCTTTGATAATTCTTTTTGTTCTATGGATGGCTTAGGGGCATCTCCAAGTTTTTTAAAAGTGAGAATGAACTCATAATCGATTTTAAGAATGCCATTGCGTGGATATGGAAATGACCCCATTTGAACCCCTCCACCAGAGGTGTTCGTAGTTGTGACCTTTTGCCAAATTATTGCACCCATATAGTCGAACCCTATCGATTCACAGAATTTGATTATTTCGGTACGGATCGGAATAACTTTGTAGCGTCCATAATAGACAGCTCTGGCAAATTGGTCACCTATATTTATGCACAATCTACAACCAGAATGCAAAACTCGGTAGCAGTCGTTCCAGACAAGATTCAAATTGTTGATATACTGTTCATAGGACTCGTGATAGCCGATTTGATTTTCAGAACCATAATCTTTAAGCTGCCAATAAGGAGGAGAGGTAATTACCAAGTGGACAGATGAATCTTGAATAAGCGACATTCTGCGGCTGTCGCCGTTTATAACTCTATGATATGTAGCCATTTAGCTCCTTCTGTATTCCTTTTCTTTCCGCAATAGTACATCGCGTCTGTTTTCCGGGACGCTGCATTCATTCATCTTTCATTTTTTCAGTGGCGCCCAACTTGTGGTTATCTGCCTCCGACAAATTCTGCAATGTTAACATTGTAAACCTTTGGACTCAAGGAAACCTCAATTTTATACTTGTCTTTTTCAGCGCTGTTTTGCTTTTCGTAGAGGTCGATCTCATTGGGCGTGCTGAGTCTGTTTCCTGTGGCATCAAATATAATACTGATTTTAGGGGTTAAGAGACGCCCTTTTCCAACTCTTGTTACAACACCCATCTCGCCACTTACAAGACGGACAAAACTCCCAACCGGAAATATTCCAAGATGGCGTGTGAAAAGCTCTACCGTTTTTCTGGAAAAGTCGGCATCACAGCCTTGAAAAATAGTCGCGAGTGCTTTTTGTGGTGTCCATGCCTCTTTATATGCTCTGTCGGTTGTCATCGCGTCAAAAGTATCGGCAACAGCGGCCACAAAAGCCATTTCATGAAGTCGAATTCCCTGGTGCCCAAGTGGATAACCTTTACCATTAAATCGTTCGTGGTGTTGTATAGCTATCTTTTTAGTTAAGTCTGGAACTCCCGCCTTGGTATTTAGCATTTCCAGAGAAAACTCAGGATGCCTTTTAATAATCGCGTATTCGCTATCTGTTAGCTTGCCTGGTTTATTTATTATAGATTCAGGAACGCGCATCATTCCTATATCGTGCAAATAGCCTCCCAGTGTCACTTCGATAAGATTTTCACCTTTATAACTCATGTCATTCGCCATAGATGCCATAAGGATCGCAACATTTACCGAGTGGTTAGGGTGGTATTCTCCGGTACCTTTAATTTGGGTTAAACTTACAAGTGCATCGGCATTCCGTACAATGCTACCTGCCATTCTTTCTGTTAGATCCCTTATAACACGATATTGGAAATCGCCACCACCACGAATGCTTTTAAGCATCCTATTGGCAATTTGTGTCGCTTCAAGGTGAATTTCCCGGGCGTTTTCAAGTTCCTTGTAGTACGCTTGTTCCCGCACCAACTGATCGTCAGCTGCGGCTTTTGCAAGTGTTTCGGGATTAACCCCCTTTTTTATATTAACAAGAAGACCGATTACCCCCTTTTTTGCGAAACCATTAAGCTGCTCTCTATCTTCAATAACAAGGGGTTGGCTTAAACGGACAAAGCCTTTTTCTGTTACAAGAGCATCCACAAACATTCCTGGCGCACCATCAAGGATGCTTACCTGCTTTTGATAGGGTTCCATATTTGACCATAAGATACAATTTAATGACATGAATTATCTTGTCTTTCTCACGCTTACATCATATTTTGATAAACAAAATGCGCCTTTTATTAATTTTAACAGTATTGGTTGTTACAAGTGCTTATTGTCAGCTATACGATAACCTTGTCATCGCCCCTGATCCTGCCTCTCCAACGCCAGTTATGGATACACTCGGAAACATCCATTTTCCCGGTAGTGTAATACCCAATGGCCGTGTCATTGTTTTCGATGCACTTGTTGACACCGTTAGCTTTATTGCACAGGTAAGAGAAATAAGTACCGGAGAAATTCGAAATGTCCCTGTTTCGTGGCGACTTACAAATGGGACAGCCTTTAGCGAGACCTCTTTTCCTGTTCACGCAATATTACGATTAAATGCCAGTAAGGGCGTAACGCTTGATACGGTTATAGCAACCTACGGAAGTGAACCCAATTTACTGAGTGATACGGTTGTAATTACAGTTAAACCACCGTTTGTGTCAAGAGTGGTGCTACTCAAATCAGATACCTTTCTAACTGCTGGAGACACTTTTCATTTCAATCTTGAATTTTTTGATTCTCGTGGCGATACCGTTTTTGATCCTACGCGTCTTCCAGACTCTATTTCAATCTACGCTGCGGAAAATGAACTGCTGCTTTCAACGGGATCTTTATTGACAATTAGCAGGGAGAATATTCCTTATTCAAAGGTTTCGTTGGCATCATTAGGGATCATTCCAACAAAAGTTTCGGGATCTAATAAATTAGTTGTTCTAACACAGTTCAGACGCAGTAAAATGGATTTTGTTTCTTGGGGAGATACGGCGTGGCTTACCGTAAAGGCCGGTAGAGCAGATTCTATGGTTGTTTACAAAAGTGGTACGACTATTCGTCCTTCACTTGATAAAATAACCTCTTTTGGTAGTGATTTATCGAGCGGAAGAGTAAGTTATGAAGTCTCGCTCTTTGATAGATTTGGAAACAGGCTCGATACAAATAGTAGCGATTACACCTCGCCATCTGTTGAAAGGGTAATAACCGGCTCAGCTATTGATACAAACGGTTTCATGTCTATTAGGCACAGACATATCTATACAAGAACTGGAAATGAGAGTGGCGGAATATCAAAAATATCATTTGTCTTTACCCCCTTAATTGGCGCACAGGTTATCCAGCGTTGTTCAATTCAGGTGATTCCAATTGTCGGCGTAAAAAAAATGAGTACGCATGAATGGGTTGCAGATCCTGTATCAAATAGAGGCGAAGTGGAATATGTTCTTCAAACAGTTCTGGGACTTCCTGTCGATGCCGTTGCTAATAATCCTACTTCAGACTCTGTTAGATATATCAGATACTTGCAAACACTTCAGGATTATGGTTTTAACTCAAAGAGAGATGGTTTTCTTGACTTTATTAATATAGAGCTTTCCTCGCCTTTTCTACTCAATGATTCTATGGTAACCGCCATCTTTTTTACAAAGAGTACGGATACCCTTTTTTGGGCAATACATGACAGCGGGTACTCTGTAG
>CAZPWS010000088.1:0-5201 GCA_964590225.1 uncultured Fibrobacterota bacterium | reverse complement strand
TCACAATTTGTTTGGCTATTATCTCTCCAAATATTGGCGGAACAGAGTTACCGATAATTATTGTTCTTTGCCGCTTTTGTGGCAATCCAAAGTCAGAGGCTTCGAAATAGATCTCTTTCGATTAGTATGTTATGGTGCTCCGTTATCGGTTAACTGCAATTCAGACAGTAGTATATGGCTCGAGGGGTAACTAGCCACCCAAGAAACTTTTTGCCTCTGTAAGCGGAGATAAACAGGTTGCTTGACATGAAGATTTTGGAGACTATATGCCGAATTACGATGTGGTGAGTTTACCGCACCATGATGTTTGCGAAACAGTAGAATGGACAGAGTGACGAAAAGGTCAACTTGTGCCTTGCGGTAGCTCTACGGAAAATGGTTGTTTTTGAGGGAATTGACATGGTATATTGATGAAAGCTGGCGATACAGAGATCGGAGAATACGGGAATTGAGCCTATTTGGGAAAATTTCGTGAGACTCGGAGAATCTGGTGGTTTACTTGTGTGTAAAAAAGAAAATTACTATAAATTTTCGTTACATCTGCCATGTTTACAAATCAACAATCACGCCGGCAGAAAATGTCAGGAAATGGAGCCAGTTTTTAACATAGCCATCTCCCGGCCAGATATCTCTGGTGCTGGTACCTGTTGCGCCGCCGCCAAGATATCGAAGGTTTATAAAAACTGTGCCCGGCTTATTTACTTTTACACCCACTCTTACGCTTGCATCGAGGATAGCACCAACAATTTCATTATCACTGCCATTTAAATAACTAACGGGTGCATATATCCCGTCAGCTTCAAGTTCTGCATAAAAGCGCTCCCTGAAAATTCTCTTACCTCTAACCTTAAATGCAGGCACAAGACCAATTCCAGCGTTGCTGGTAAATCTGCTACCGTCCGTTGATTCAAAAGATAGTAGCGCATTTCTTATCTGAAGGGTCAGACCAATCGCAAGTTTCATCTTCGGATTGTCAACCATAAGTTCACGCAGATAGCTAGCTCTGTAGAAAGGGAAGCTATACACGGAATTCAAACCTGTTGAATCTGGGTATGTAATGCCGTTAAATACAACATCTCTTTTGAGATAGTACTGTGATTCAATCAATAAAGGCTGATAAAGAAGGATGAAAGTGTTTTTCTTACCTACATCCATTTCTACTGAGTATCTGCTGAAAGTATATAAGACTTCCTGGCCGCCTTCATTTACATAGTCAAAATATGTACCGGGATTACCCAACTGAACCTTATGTGACATCACATTGACAAGTCCATACTCACCTACTGCTCTGAAATTGAAGTCAGCAGCGGAGGTCAAACCGGCAAAAAGAGCAATTGCAAAAATAATCATTTTCATTTTTCAAATCTTTCGATAAGGTCTGCAGAAATTCTTGCCGATTCGTAAATTGTAGGCAATCCGGAACCAGGATGTGTGCCGCCTCCAACAAGGTAGCAGTGTCCAACTTCCTCAAACTTATTACGCGGACGTAAATAGAGCATCTGCGTAATTGTGTGTCCAAGGTTGAATGTTGCCCCTAAAAAGAGACTTCTCTCATTTTGCCATTCAGCAGGCGTGATTATCTTTTCACATGTAATATGTTTGTCCAGATCCTTCATTGAGGTGCGCTCCATTACTCGCTTGATAACCTTATCTCTGAAAGTTTTAGTGGAGGCTTCGTCCCATGGAAGTTCATGACGCATATTTGGCGTTGGAACAAGCATATACAGGGCAGAATGACCCGGTGGAGCTATTGTCGGATCAAGCTTACTGGCATTGCGCACATAAACAGACATGTCGTCTGAAAGCCTTGAACGGTTGATGATATCTTTAACATTCTCTTTGTAATCATTGGCAAAAACAATTTTATGATGAGGCTCATCGTATATTTTGTCAACACCAAGATAGATCATGAAAGTGGAACATGAATATTTCTTATCGCGTAATTTCTCTGGCGTCCATTTTTTAATTACATTTTTATCAAATAGTGTCTTCATTGCGTGGCCGAAATCTGCATTAATAACAACACTGTCCGATTTAACAATTTTGCCGTCGGCTAATTCTACACCGGTTGCGTTACCATTTTCAACACATACTCGCTTAACTTTAGAGTTCAAATGAATTTCGCCGCCCAGCTCTCCAATAACTTTAGCCATAGCCTCAGAGATTGTGCTTAAACCTCCTTCAATGTGGTCAATCCCCATAGAATGCTCAATATAGGGCATTATCGCAAAAGCTGCAGGACATTCCCACGGAGACATGCCAATATACTTTGCTTGAAAAGTGAAGCAGATTCTCAATTCCTCTTCTGTGAAGTAATCCCCCAGAACATCCATAAGGCTGCGGCCAAGAGATAATTTCGGCAGCGCTTTTATTAGCGGCTTAGAAATCATCTCTTTAAAGGTTGAATAATCCTTCTTCAAACACGGATACATTGCATCATAGCGCAATTTTTCTTTTTCATGAAACTTTGCGAGTCCATTTTCATTACCGGGAAACAATCTCGCAATCTGTTCATTCATTTTTGCTTTATCAGTTGTCGGACAGAGTTCAAAATTCTTAAATGATAAAGAATACATAGGATCAAGTGGAATTACTTTACAGTAATCATCTAGTTTCCTGCCGGCTTCGGCGAACATTTCCCGAAGAACAAAGGTCATCATCAAAAATGTAGGCCCTATATCAAATTTGTAGCCGTTCATTTCGATAGCGGCATTACGTCCGCCAACTTTAGACTCTTGTTCGTAGATAGATACTTTATAACCTCGAGCGGCTAATATCATGCCAGCAGTTAATCCACCGGGGCCGGCTCCAACTATAGCAATATGTTTCTTGACCATTATTCGGGTCTCCTGTAATTTATTGCAGTAAAATAACATGATGGCTTATATTCATACCAGCTGTTTTTGTAAGGAAAAATATGAACTGGCTTAATTTCGTCAAACTGATTAAGACTATTTACAGTAAAAATCCACCAGATCTGAACTTTATAGAGTCTCAGGGGCTTCTTGCTGTGAAAATTGGTCAGACTTATGCATTAAGGTATGATTTCCTTCCCGAACAGAATTGCCGTCATTTGGCAAAACTTTACAGACACACAGATTCATTGCCGCCTGAATCTTTCAGAACTTTGCTCGAAAATGCAGCTGGGGCCGATTGGAATTTCAACTTCAAAGAAATCAATGAGACTGCTCTAGCATCGGCATCTGTCGGTCAGGTTCATAAAGGAATTCTGAAATCAGGTGAAAATGTAGTTATTAAACTTGTAAAGAAAAACTTTGCGAAATCATTTACCGGAGATGTTAAGTCGCTTAGGTCATTGCTTAGATTGATGATTTTCTTTTATCCAAAACTTGCAAAAGTTGCCGATCCGATAGGAATTCTTAACAGCATAGAACAGAATACACTCGACGAACTGGATTTAAGAAAAGAGGCCGGCGGTCAGCAGATTCTTCGTGATATTACAACAGCAAATCAAAATAAATTTGACCTGTCACGCATATATTTTCCAAAGATTCATACTGAACTTTCATCTGAGCGCTACATGGTTTCCGAGTTTGTTGAAGGACGCACATTTGATGAACTGCTCGAGAATGGTGAAATATCATACGGTGAGCTGCTGGATCTCTTTCATCTTCACGGCTTCTTTGTCTTCTGCATTGGAACCTTTCATGGAGACATACATCCTGGCAATATCATCCGAACACCTGACGGTAAATTTGCATTTATCGATACCGGCGCGATTAGTACTGTAGGTGTTAAAATGAGGACCGGTCTCTTCAATTTCTTCGATGGTTTGTCTCAATACGATTATGATTATTGTGCAACTTCATTAAACTCTATGGCTGATATTTCTATTGAAGGCGCTGCATTTACCCGTTTTAGAGATAAATTCATGGATCTCTATAAAGACTTCAAAAATGCCACAGTATCCGAGGTCAGCCTTACTAAACGAATGATGGAAACCATAAAACTTGGCGTAAATAGCGGCATGATTTTTGAGCAGGGTATGTATCCAATTGTCAAAAGTCTAATGTATCTTGACGGTATGGTTTTGCGTTGCAATCCCAAAGCGGTTCTTGTTCGTGATATGCGCCGGTTTATCGATCAATTCAAGAAAGTAATGAAGTCATGATCAGCGAAAACCCGCTCCTTAGCAAACAGATTGAGTTTAACAATGCGATGGAGCGCTATCAAAAAAATGTAGGCTATAAATTATTCAGCATCTACATTTCATTAGTCAATACTTTCACACCATTCTTACTCCTTTTCCTTTATGATTTCAACGATTTAACATTGCCAACTCTCCTTTCTGCAGCATTTATTGCCAATATTGCAGCTGATTTCATAAATGGTATTGTTCACATGATGCTTGACAACAATGATTCGTACACTGGTCTTACCGGCCCGTTTGTAGCAAGCTTTCACCTTCATCATCGTACACCTGTTTATAAAAAAAGAAACATTCTGCTGGTATATTTTTTTGAATCCGGGTCCAAAATTTGGCTGGCAGTCTATCTTATTCTTCTATTTGCCGTGCATATAACAACCCCTCTTCCTGCAACTATTGCCCTGCTGCTGATACTTTTTGCAATCTTTTCATGTCTGGCTGAAGTTTCACATTACGCATGTCATACAGAATCCAATGCCATAACATGTTTTCTTGCAAAAATATGGGTTCTGCTCCCCAAGAGCCATCACGTTCAACATCATACAAAGGACAATAAGCGATATGCTTTTCTGAATGGTATTACAGATCCCCTTCTTGACATCATAGCAGCAAACATATTTAAGGGCTATAAAAACAATACGGACTTACATTATGCAAAATACATTGGGCAGGAAACCGCAAATCGTTGAGATCCGCGGGGATCATATTGAGCTTTGTCAGCTAATAAAATTCGCCGGACTTTCTGAGAGCGGTGGAGAAGTGAAACTTGCCATTGTTAATGGTTTAGTCAGAGTTAATGGGGAAGTTGAAACCAGAAAAAGAAAAAAGATATTCAACAAAGATATTGTTGAATTTAACGGTTACTCTTTGACTATTAAAACTTTATAACATATTTTGTTTCGAGGGCTTAACAGAAAGAGACCAATGAAAAACAATAACGCAGATATTCCATTGCTTGTGAGGATGGATCCCTATTTCTAGCCCACATTCCTCACCTTTTTTTATGGTTCTTTCAGTAGTTATTTGAACTGCT
>CAZPWS010000087.1:0-5428 GCA_964590225.1 uncultured Fibrobacterota bacterium | reverse complement strand
GCGGCTTAAAGGAGTAATCGGATACGTATCATACACAACATTTGACATTAGCTCAACATAGGACAAAATGGCAAGCTTTTTATCAACTATTCAGACTTTTGAGCTTTTTGAAGAATTATTAGAGGTTCCCACTAATTAAAAAAGTAAGTATTTGATATTCAAATACTTAGAAAATTGGGTAATGGTAAATTTTAGATACCGTCAGAAGTCAGGAAATTATTCATTGCATTTATTTCATCTACTTCGGGAGTCTTCCTATTATATGTGCTTATTATGCTTGTTGTTTATTTAGTATAATAAAATTCCCATGAGTTAATACTATTTTCATATTGGCGGTACAATTTTTATATCATTCAGTCACAATATTTATAGAATATATACTCAAAATGAATATATATGACTAAATATCAGTTCACAGGCAAAAAGGAGGTAATGTGATGCCAATAATATTTAAGGTGGTGGTGATCATATCGTTTCTATCTGCAACAGCCTATTCTCAATATGAAGGGGGTTTTACTACGCCTGCGTGGGATACCTCGGCAAGATGGGAAGCTATTAGAAATGGTGGTTGTACCGCAGTTGAGATGTTTCTCGAAGGAGAGGCGCGCGATGCTCTCGGCAGCTCATTTGGTTTTTCCTATACCGAAGCAGGGACAATTGGTAGAGGATACTTGAGCGCGGAAGGTGGACGGAATTTTATTGGCTGGTATGAAGTGGAGTCTAACAGGCTCCATTGCATTGCGGGCTCAGGTCATGGCATGCTCGATGGCCCTTTTTCTCGTGCACGGTTTGGCACATGGCATTATACATGGCACCCTGGCGCCGCATTTTCGCAGGACGGCAGGTATATGTATATGACGGATAAAAGTGGTTCACGGCACTCTTTACGAAGGCTCGATTTTCAGGAGCAGATAGTAACAACGCTAATACCAGGCGTAAACGGTAACTACAGAGGATTAGCCACAGGGGCAGATGGTAAGGTTTATATGGTCTCCTCAAAGTGTATGCTCATGGTTATGTCTCCTGACGGGGTTGTAGAAAAGACCGTGCAACTCGATACAGCTGATGGCGTTATCACTGGCTTTACTCCTCATGCGTTGCCCATTACCATAGACGACAAAAACAACAGACTTTATTGTAATCAATCAACAAAAAACTGGTACACATTCTATTGGGATCTTTCGGATCTCTCTTTTCATGGTGTGGTACCGGTAATTGCAGTAAGGCGAGGTAGAAATTCTCCCGGCCCTTTTTCGGGTACCGACTGGTATTTTGAAGGAAGCCACATCAGTTTTGGCCCGGACGATCCGGATAAAAGGTTTTTATACATGGGAAGAAATGACACACATACTATGTTTAGACTTGATTTGTTGCGTCAGTGGGTGAGTGGTGTCAGGCTTTCAACGGAAGGGAGCAAGTCAATATTGCAGTTTGTTGATACACTTCCAAATAGCAACATCAATCTGTACGCTGGTTTCAGATGGGTGGGGAATGGCAGCTTTCTTGGTGGGCCAAGGTCGAGTACTCTTTACAAAAGAATCAGATAATTACCGGAGGTATGGAAAATGGGTAAATTATACACAATTTGTTTTATAGTAATTGTGCAAGTCGCAATTGCTTTTTCTGCTCCAACACTCTCTTCAGAGCTTTTACTTCCCGTTAATAATGGCAGAGATGCCTACACACCAGCTGCGGCTTTTGGGGCAGGCGAATTTATGGTGGTATGGCAGTCTGGTCGTATTCTTCCAGGAGACTTACGAAATGGGCCTAATTATCAGAGCAATATTGTAGCATGCAGAATCAGCGGTGCAGGAGAGGCGCTGGATAATGTTCCATTTGTAATTGCCGATACTACCGAACTTAAACAGATGCCTCGGATAGCATTTGGGGGGGATCAATTTTTGGTTGTATGGCAGGATTTAAGGAATGGTGTTGATTGGGATGTTTATGCCGCACGCGTCAAACCAGACGGAGAAGTACTTGATCCCAACGGAATACTCGTAGCTGGTGGTTTCAGAAATCAGGCTTTGCCGCGGGTTGCATGGGATGGAATTAACTTTAATGTTGTGTGGATGGATGGCAGATCCGACGCCAAATATGAGATTTATATGGCACGGGTTTCATCGGCAGGAACAGTGCTCGAACCCAATGGATTTCTTTTGTCAACCGGTGTTTCACATTGTATCTCCCCAGTTGTGGCGCCATCCAACACAGATGGAAGAGTTTTCGTTTTTAATGCAGGTGGTGCGCAAACCTTTACTGGCAACTATCAATTTCCAGTTTCACCAACAACAGGCAAGTTTGTAACCAATGGTACTCCAGATGGTCAAGCTGCATATACGCTGCTCCACACGGATGTTCCGGCACTTTTACCCATGGGGACTGGCCCACTTGCCATCGCAAAAGGAAACACAGGATATCTCCTCGCATGGCGCACCGATATACCAAGCGGTAGGGGTACCACAAAAATTGTCAATAATATGGCAGTATTCGATCTTTCGGGCGTGCGAAAGGCTAATATGAATTACGGTTTGGCTACACAGCGTTTTATGAACCCTGATCTATCATGGGATGGAAATGACTTTCTCGCTGTATGGCATGAGAGATATATGCCTGCTTCAGCTGAAAATTATGAATCGGTAATTTTTGCCAAGATTGCAGAAAGTGGTGAACTGGCCGACTCCATAGTAAATATTGCCGGTACAAGCAGTGCTCCCGCTCTCGAACCTTGCATTGCCGCAGATCCATTAAGCGGAACAGCTCTGATTGCGTATGAAAAGCAGCCCGTATCCCCAACTGTACCAATAACTATCGCATACAAAATGACCAACACCGACAAAAGTCAAGGTTATATATCAATTACTCTAATAGATTCCGTTACAGGTTCAAGACTTAATACCCCGGCAAGAATAATTCTTTCTCTCTCCGGAAACACAGTTGCCAACAAAGAGAGCAGTACTGGCGTATTAAGAGTTGCCGCAGATTCTGGCGATGGTTATTTGGCCACAGTAAGAGCGGACGGTTACGCCGCCAAAGTAGATATGCCAGTGCATCTTGAAGGTGGGAAAACCTTAAACCTTACAATTAACCTTACCCGTCTGCCAATTATTGGTATTGACATAATGCCAGACACCCTTGTTGTATTGCCAAGCTCTGAACACAATTTAAAGCTGTACAGTATCCATTCAGACAGCTCAAGAATGGCTATTGACACTGCGCTATCAACTGCATGGCTTTCCCGTTCTGCGGGGATAGCGCAGGTGAGTAATAGCGGCAGATTGACCATTGATACCACTGTCGGTACAGCTTTTATTGTTGCTGAGATAGCCGCTTTAAGCCTAAAGGATAGTTCGTTTGTGCGAGTAGTTAAGAGATATCAGGCACCGCTCTTTTACTGGAAGCTGGATGAAAATAGCGGCACCGTAGCGATGGATGCCACCGGCCAGAATAACACTGCAACACTTC
Source organism: uncultured Fibrobacterota bacterium (assembly GCA_964590225.1). Taxonomy (GTDB): domain Bacteria; phylum Fibrobacterota; class OXYB2-FULL-49-7; order OXYB2-FULL-49-7; family JAEUSG01; genus JAEUSG01. The sequence goes on along the minus strand of CAZPWS010000087.1, from coordinate 1,963 downwards.
AGGGAGGTGCAACATGGACCTCTGGCAGATATGGAAGTGCGGTCTCTTTTGATGGAACAGACGACTATTTATCAACATCTGTAAGCCAATCAAATCCATCGGAATTCACTCTTTCGTTATGGTTTAAAACTACTTCTGTAGCAGGTGGAAAACTAATTGGTTTTGGAAACAGGATGACTGGTACAAGTACCGATTATGATAGAGATATCGCCATCTCCACAACAGGAACACTCACCTTCAGGTGTTATCCCGGTTCTGCTAAAACAGCAACCACTACGGCATCTTACAACGATGGGGCATGGCATCATGTGGCTGCTACCTTATCTGCATCTTCCGGTATGCAGGTTTTTGTTGATGGGGTGCTTGCCGCCTCCGAACCAACAGGAACAAGCGGGGAAAATTTTACAGGCTACTGGAAAATTGGTTTTAGTAATGCTCCATACTACAACGGTCAACTTGATGACATCCGCGTTTATGGTATGGCGCTTTCCGTTTCAGAAATTGCTTCATTGATTGCAGACTCCACTACCTATTTTTCAACATTGAATGAGAATAACAACCGTGATAGCGAAATCATTGCTTCGCTTACTACTTCACCAAATCCGTTTAATCCGTCCGTAAACATAAAGGTAAAAGGATGGAAGAAGGGACGATCAAGTTTGAAAATTATGGATTTAAGTGGCAGAGTTGTTTCTGATCTGACAGTAAAAGCGGAACGCTCTTTTGGAAGCGGCAACAGATTCGTAAACATTGGATGGAATGCTTCGGGGCGGGCTTCAGGTGTTTATTTTGTTAATCTGAGAACTGAAAAGAATTCTATAAGGAATAAGATAATTCTCGTTCGTTAAGCAAAAAATATTTCCGCATAGTACTTATTACTGAAGAATGGAACCATGGAGATTGGGAAAAAGGCTCTTTTAGTGCGCTGAAAAGCGTCATTTTAAGTTAACAACCTTCTCCAGTGCCTCTTGCCACGGCAAGGCAAGAATGTTTCCGATAACCGCAGATTTATCCGTCCGGCACGCCAGCAGGCACCGGGCACAGGGAAAGACTTCGTGGAAGGATCTGAGCCCGGAGCAGTGATGTGGGGATGGACGCCGCGTTGATTTAATTTCTATTGCTGTTAACGCGCCGGACGGCGCTTTAATAACGCAATCCACTTCCGCGCCACGGTCCCCGTGCGGTAGAACGAAATATCCAAATCAAGCCGTAAGTATTCATTTAACCGGATGATTTCACAAATTAAGAAATGCTCGAAGGCTCTTCCGTATTCCTCTGTTTCCTCGAGAAGCGGGGCATTGAGTTTTTTTTGCAAGGCGCGCACCACACCACAATCAAAAAGGTAAAAACGGGGATGGCCCGCTGCTATTTTTCGTGCGGATTTTGCCATGGGAAAAAGAAAAGACCCCAACAAGGTATCTTCCAATATTTGGTAATAGGATCGGATGGTGCTTACGCTAAGCATCAATTCCCTGGAGAGATTCAGAAAATTGACCAAGGCGCCGTTCTCTGACGCTACGGTGGGGAGAAACTGGAGAAATCCCCCGATGTTTCTGAGGTGGGTTTCAAGTTCAATCTCTTTGTGGAGATAGATGTTAACATAGGAACGGAGTATTTCAGCGCGATCCAAATCATTTTCCGCAAGATATACCCTGGGCAGCGACCCAAAATGTAGGACTCGTTCCGGATTAAAAGACGGGCCGATTTCCCGGGCGGTAAGCGGGTATAAACGATAGGTCCATGCTCTTCCGCCCAACATATTGGCGTGTACGCGCTTGAGCTTTCGCGCGCTTGAACCGCTTAGGATAAATATGCAGGGCTGTGCGGATTCAAGAATGGCATGAACTTCGTCCAGGAGAGCAGGGACTTTCTGGATTTCATCCTGACTTCTAACATTTAGTGCGGTAAAGTTGCTTTTTTATAACCCCCCTTGCCCCCATAGGTGTTAGGTTAAGATAATTCA
>CAZPWS010000086.1:0-5522 GCA_964590225.1 uncultured Fibrobacterota bacterium | reverse complement strand
CCAAAAGCGAACAGAAAGTTTAAAAAGTGTAAAAATTAAATGGTCGTGGCACTAGTCAAAAATTTCGAATACCGGATATGCTTGCAGTACATAAGTTAATGACCGAAGGCGGTTATGACAGAGTAATGGCTTCGACAGAATTATCTATGGGGCTTGTCGCACTTTATCTCAAACAGGCATTTAATGTACCTGCCTTCTTTTTTGTACATACCGACTGGCTTGAGTTTGCCAAGTCTGCCTTGTCATTTGACAAACAGTCTTTGTCTCGTATGCGAAGAATGTTAAGAGCATTTTACCGCTCTTTTGACGGACTATTTACGCTCAATAGCGAGCATCGCGATTGGCTTGCTGGTCCTGGTATGCAAATAAGCCCAATAAAAATTAATTCTACAACTCATTGGATAAACCCTTCTCTTTATTATCCCGAAGATAGCGGACAAAGAAAAATGTTTCCTGTCCGCCCTATAACAAGACCGAACATTTTATTTGCCGGAAGATTAAGTAAGGAAAAAGGCGTATTGGATCTTCCTCTTTTTATGAGCAAAATTAGGGAGGTACATCCCCAGGCTATGCTTACAATTGCAGGACTTGGCCCCTGCGAAGAGGAGGTTAGGCAATCGTTGCCAGATGCATTGTTTTGCGGATGGCAGTCGCCTGCGGAATTACGGAAACTATATTCAAATTCGGACATGCTTATCTTTCCTTCGAGATTCGATGCGTTCGGTCGTTCTATTATAGAAGCGTTTGCTTGCGCTCTTCCTGTTTGTGCCTATAACTGTAAAGGACCGGCTGATATTATTGAGGATGGCATAAGTGGTATTCTTGACGATAATATTGAGTCTCTTGCCGTAAGAGCTGCTTATGTATTGGAAAGCCCACACTTGCATAATAGAATGAGAAGTGCGGCCTTTGATCGTTCGCTTGATTACAGAGGTAAAGAAGTTTTCCGAAAGCTTCTCAAAGATACAGGAATTGTTTTAGCTGAAATGAAGCTACAAAAAAGTGACTTGTTTGTTAATCCTGAAACCACAGTTTACAGCACTAATGAACCCGTATTACAGGCTTGCTGCTGATATTTAGAATCAGATTATTGTGCTCATGGAATATTTTTTATAATGCGTATGTTGTCGAGGCCGATTACCGCTCCTGCGCTGCCGTTATCTCTGGCTATGATGTAAAGGCGTTCAGCCTCATCAATTTTTTCAAGATTAAAAGCGATATTAGCGGCAAGTAGTGCGAGCTGTGCAAAATTTTGCATTAACTCAAGGCCTGATTTGGCCTGTTCGAGAGCCACAAGCTCATTCCCAGACTTTTGTAAAAGCGTAACAATGTTATAAAAAACCCATTTATTTGATTTGTCTAGATCATACGAAATCTGCAAATGATAAATTGCTCTTTCAAGTTCCCCGAGAGCTTCATAGATTTCAGCAAGAACGATGTTTACATAGGCCCTACGGGAACCGCTTTCCGGAAATTTTGAAAGCCATGCTATCGCCCTCCTTGGATCGTCAAGTTCTCTGTACATTTCTGCAAGAGAAATAAACGCATCCTCGTTCTCAGAATATCTTTCTGCCAGGTTTTCAAAGGCCGAGATTGCTTCAGGATATGCTCCAGCCCTACGGAAGGAAGCAGCAAGTATGAATAGCGCTTTTTCGTCGCTTGGGTTAATATCTATTGCCCTTTTGACCGAAGCTATACAAGCACCTATGTCGTCAAGAGAATGGTAGGCAATGGACAAGTTGAGATGTGCTCTGAAAAATTCTGGTGCATAACTGATGCAGGCTCTGTAATAAACCACACTTTGTGGCAAGCTATCAATGGAAAAATAGGCGTTTGCCATGTTGAAGTAGCAGAGAGCAGGGTTTTCTCCGTGCAGCGCAGCATCCTTATATAATGAAATTGCTTCATTGATGTTTCCTGCACTATACGATTCATTAGCCCGTTCCATAAGAGATGAAGCTGCTGATATATTCAGCATTATGGCAATAATGAATATCAAAAGCTTAAGCATCTAATTGAGCCCGTATTCAATCACTATGCTCATGACACTTTTTACCGGTACACCTCTCTTTACTGCGGGAGAGAACTTCCATGTTGATACAACTTCCCTTACAACCTTGTCAAAACTTTGATGGGGTGCTTCTATGGAACGGATACTGCTTACATTACCAGAAACATCAACCACAAATACAACTTTTACCATTCCTTCAATAGCGAGCTCTCGTGCTTTATCGGGATATGGAGGCTGGGGTTGAAATCTTGGCGCCGCTATCACATCAACATCACCTTCTTCAAACACCTCCGCTTCAAGCTGTTGACCTTGAATTGCAACCCCATCCCCTCCGGAACCGACACTCAAGTCAGGACTGAATTTAAATTTCCCCGGATTCTGCAAAGGCTGGGTTGATGTATTGCTTACTTCCCTAATCCTGCTTTTAGGTTTCGGTTTTTCTTCTTTTTGATCAGGCTTCACATACTCAGCAATAATTCTTTTTTGTGTGTCAAAAGTACTTTTTTTGTCTTCAAATAATTTAAGAAAGTTCTGACTCAGAGGGATTACCATAAATAATAGTACATTCAGTGTTAGTATGGCAGCCAGTTTAAGTAAAATATTTCCAGAATAAGCTATTGCTTTCAAATTAACTACTCCTTATCTGCTGCAATTGAAACCTTTTGCGCTCCAGCTAAAATGCATTGATCCATGACTGAAACAGTTATTCCAACAGCCGCTTCGGTATCGGCTATTATTACTACTGCGGTTTCAGGATTTTTTGTTACTTCCTGTTGAACAAGCATATAAAGTCTCTCCGGAGTAACCTGTCTGCCATAAACATGAATCGAGCCGTCTCTCGCCACTCCCACAAGCACAGTCTTTGTTCCCTGACTTATGGCGCTGCTTGCTTTGGGCTTTGATACATCCACACCTGTCTGACGGTTGAAATTTGTCGTTACTACAAAAAAAATCAGTAATATAAACACCATGTCAATCAACGGCCCCATATCTATTGATGCAGAATCGGTGGAGGCACTACTAATTTTATAGTCTTCAAACATTAATTTCGCTTCTCCCCATTTTTATCCAAATTCACTGCTGCGAACAAGTTCACAAGTTCCTCCCCATCTTTAAAAAGAGTGTTCTTAATATCTTTTGCCTTGTTGCACAGATAATTATGAAACAGCACCATAGGGAAAGCGACAGTAAGCCCTGCCTGCGTTGTAATAAGAGCTATACTTATCCCTTCTGCGGTAAGGTTGGGATTACCTAAACCATAATCCGTGATAACTCTGAAAGTTTCTATCATTCCGCCAACAGTGCCAAGCAAACCCAAAAGAGGTGCAACAGATATCCATGCCGACATTGTTGATAGCCCTTTATCAACTTCAGGAACCGCAGAAATAAGAAATTCTCTAAAAGTCAGATAAACGGAGCAACCGGTTGAAGGCTCCATGCAGTGATCCTGAACCTTCTCAAGAAGTTTGTCAAATTCTTTGACACCTGTTGCATTTTCATTTGAAATCTTGCATAAGGTTCGTGCAGGAGCAAGCAAGTCAAGATAGCGTAAACGAGCTTTATGGAAACGGTTAAGATATAACAGCTTTTCGAGTCCTATGTAACTTGCAACAACAGAAACACCGAATATAAAAATCATCAGTGTCCCACCCTTAGCGAAGTAGCTGTTGAATAGATGGTATAGAAAGGTCATGACACTTTAGTTCTCCGGCCAAAGCCTGTTAAGAATCCTAATCGCGTGTTTCTCCATTTCTGCATGAATATGGTTTGACTGATTCCTGAGAAAATTGTGAACTAACAAAATAGGAATAGCGACAGATAAACCGGTTTGAGTTGTTATCAGTGCTTCAGATATGCCACCTGCTAGTATCTTAGGATCACTCGTTCCATAGTGTGTGATAACTTCAAAAAGGCTTATCATTCCAGTAACTGTTCCAAGAAGGCCAAGCATTGGAGCGGCACCGGCAATGACTCCCAGCGTTGATAAATATTTGTTGAGCTCAGGTGATTCCTCAACAAGGATCTCCCTGACTGCCTTCTCCGCAGAACTTCTATTCCATTTTGAATGTTTGAGGCATGTTTTTACAACCTTTGCCACAACTCCATGACTTTTACTTGCATACTCAAGAGCTCTGTCATGCTCTCCCTTTTTTAGCATTGCTGCGACATTTTCATAAAAATCTTTTATGTATTTATGTTTGCCTTTGAACTGGAATAGCTTTAATACAACCAGAATGATTGCCCAGAGTAAAAGCAAAAAAAGAGGAAACATTATGGGGCCACCAGCTTTAAGCCATGCACGGACTCCTGTCCAGAAACTCACCTTTTTTCCTGAAACAAGAAGCCCTGAGTTTGCATTCTGCATGACATCAGCAATAACGACTCCTGTAACGATCCCGCTTTCAGCCCATTGCGGAATTTTTTCCTGCACAAAAGCGGACAATAGCGGCGCGCCAACTTTCTCAACCGTGTATTTTGCTGCTCCAAGCCTGCCTGTTTGACGAACCATATATGCGTATCCGTCATCTGCGACTGCGTAGGCAAAAACATCCCCAAACTTTACAGCTGTCATACTTTTTGGATCGCCTTCGTCTGGAAGGACAGTCTGTTTGATTATGCTGATTGAATTCTCCTTGCGGAAGTAATCAGCATGGTAATCAAAGAGTCGAGTTATCAACTTGTTCGGATTTCTTGTATTCTGAAATTCTCTTCTGATGCTTTCAAGTTTTTCACGCCTCTTCTCAAGATCAAGAGGATTGGTTTCATCAATATATCTGGATTCTTTATCCAACTGTTCAAAGAGAGATGCAATAACAAATTCCCACGATTCCTTTTTAGCAACTAACTGTTTACGCTGATCGTCAACCGTTCTTTCTTTTGAAAAAAGCTCTTCTTTCAGTCGTGAAAGATCAGAAAAAGCACGCTCCTGCGATTCACGAAGTCGTGTTATTTCTTCCTTGTCAAGTTCGCGCTGTTCGACATAACGCTGTTTAAGGCGCCACCGATCGGCGATTTCTTTTTGAAGAGAATCACGCGCGTCGTTAAGATAGTCCTTTAGTGTCTCAAGCTCTATCAAGCGAGCTTCTGATTGTCTTGATTGAGTTCGCTGGGAATAGGAGGGTAAAGAAAGAAGCGAGATGCTTAAGGAGATTATGGCTAAGGTTTTTATGTGTGGCATCACTTTACCCTCGCGATATCTTTGGCTTCTATCGGCAGTTCAACAAGTGCAGGCAGTGACTTACCTTCTCTGACATTAACGGCCTTAAGTATGTTTTGGGAAATCAATGGGTCGTTGATCATTTTCCATTCGGGAGTGCCGTCTTTATCCCCTCCAACCCATATGGCTGCTTGGGAACCCTGAGTATTGACTATTGCTTCAAATATAGAACCGATACGAATGCTGTATGTTGTACCTCTTATGTCAGAAATAGGAGAGGTTCCCTGAACAATCTGAATGGTTCCTCCCTGTTCGTGCATATCCTTGCATATCTGCGCCAATCTGGTAGTAGCC
>CAZPWS010000085.1:0-5844 GCA_964590225.1 uncultured Fibrobacterota bacterium | reverse complement strand
GCAGCCGAAAGACACGCCGCCAAAACACAGACCGAAAATAAAACCTTCATAAAACCTCCTTAAAATGACGGAATCGACCAATTTTCTGGAAACGAGAACCCATTTTTTTATAAAAATATATACATACCCCTTGTGAATCGCTACAAGCAACATCGCCTTTTTATACAAAAATTATCACTTTTTCACCAATATTGTCACTTTCTAATCTGTTTAATGAACTCATTAGGTGCAATACCCACAATTTCTTTGAAAACTTTCGCAAAATAGGCTGAATTATTATACCCAATTTCAAACGATATTTCTGAAATATTTTTATCTGTTTCTTGCATTATCTGCTTTGCTTTTTCCACTTTCAAGGTATTCAACAATTTGGAGTACTCGGCTTCATTTGACTTCATTATCTGATAAAATCGGTTTTTCCCAATTTTTAATGCTTTATACACATCCTCCGCCCTGTTTTTCTCCGATATGTTTTCCCTTAAAAAATTGCAGATGCGGATATATTCATCTGAAAATTCTTTTTCTTCTACACTCTTTTTTGCCCATCTACCTTTCTTTGCGGCATAGTAAATACCAATCAGAATTAGGAAAAACAACCCAAACGAAACAATAAGACGCCTTTGCAATAGACCCAACGATACAGGGTAGGGCTCCTTTACTACCACTGAATCCATATAAAAATTTGACATATTACCAGATGTATCAAAGACAAAACAACGAATTCCCCATGTTCCAAAAACGGCACCATCTGGAAGCCGAACCCTTAGTTTAACCACACCATTTGTGGAATCTACCGAAAACTTTCCCTCTGTTGCATCAATAAATTTACCAACACTACCTTGTATAATTTTTTCGGAATAGTGTGAACCCTCCCTGTTTTTTTCAAAAAAAGCATTACCCCCAAATAGCGACAAATTAAACACAATGTTGGAATCGCGAACAAAAGGCCCACCCTTATTCATAGGGCCACCATAGCAAAAATTTTTATGATGTACATTAACTATCGCGTACGCGTATGTGTTCCACCCAGTATTCTTTTCAAGTTTAAGATTAAAGCAATACCAAACATCTCTTCGGATAAATTCAGCTCTTTTGTCCGCTTTTTCGCCGGAAAAATAGGCATCCTTTATGATCGCCGGCTTTTCTCTCTGATATGCTATACTAAATGAGTCTGCGTTGCTCCACTCTCCCACGACACCAAAATTATTGATCCTTCTAACACGGAACCAGTAATGCCCCGCATCAAGATAAAATGGAACAGCCATGCTGTCCGATTCCAAAGCACCCGAACTCTTTAGCCGAATTACGGGATAAACCGGATTAAGAGCAGAATAAAGCTCCCACTCAATATCACTGACATATTCATGTTGATATGTTGACATAAACTTATCAGTCAACAAGACCACAGAATCCTGTTTAACGCTATGAATTAAACCTTCGGGTGCAGAAGGAATGGAGTGCAACCTTTTGTCCGATATCGCAATATCATACATCTTAATATTCCACTCCGAGGCGCCCATAGTAGAGTTTGCTACGCGCATTTCAAAGAAAGTAATAGGATTAGTAAAAACAAATCTGTCCAAACCAACCCTTACTCCATCTATAAAGAGGGAAAATTCGGCACTGTCAGCACCCCAAAATGATAACATGCTTTCGATACAGTATTTCTTTCCAGTAGTTAGAGGAGCATTGCAATCAAAATTGCGGGTGATTTTGGCAGATGGCCGAATCAATGCTTGTAAGGAGTATTCCCCATCAATATTTCTGACCGCATATAAAGAGACCAGCGGCAAAGATTTATTGCCATAAAAACGCTCATTTACCGAATAGGTAACAAAGTAAAGCCTTTCCTCTACAGTTTGGTCCGCAAAGGGCATAACGCTATCGATGACGAGATAAAATCTTTGCCAAATTGTGGAGCGGTTAGTAAAAGGCATCCTAACAAAGCAGGCTATCTCCCCCACCCCACGGCCACCTTTTATGCGAAGACCTGACAAAGTATCACCCGATCCGCAAGGAATAATCGCTCCTTTCTTCGAAGGAAAGCGATATCCATACGCAGATTCCCAACAGTGAAAGCCCTGCACACTATCCGATAAAAATTTCACACCACTAATCTGGCTTTCTGCTAACTGCGCATTAGCCAGCACTAAAGCGGTAAAAAAAAGGATCAGCAACATAATTTTCTCATACCCATCCGATATTTACATATATTCAGCACAGCCTTTAAAATATGTTACGGTGAAATATCTGTAAAGCCTGTTCGCATACTTAATTTGGAGAAATCAATGAGTTTTTCAGATTTTCGCCTCCACGAAAGACTTTCAAAAGCAGTAAACAACCTCGGCTACACTATACCAACACCAATTCAGAAAAAGACCATTCCTCTTATTATGGAGGGTCTAGATATTATCGGAACTGCGGCAACAGGAACAGGAAAAACAGCCGCATTTATGCTTCCCCTTCTTCACCTGCTTTTACAGGACCAGAAAAAAATTAAAGCACCGAGAATACTTGTCGTTACGCCAACAAGAGAGCTTGCCGAACAAATCAAGGATGTAACCAAGAGCTTAGGGCGACACACAACACTCCGCTGCGCCGTAGTTTATGGCGGTGTAGGTTTTCAGCCACAAATGATGGCACTAAGAAACGGAACTGAAATCATCGTATGCTGTCCGGGACGAATGATTGACCATATGAAACAGGGTAATGTTGATTTGTCTAAAATAGAGGCTGTGGTGCTCGATGAAGCCGATAGAATGCTTGATATGGGCTTTCTTCCTAACATTACAACTATTTTAAATGCATTACCCAAAGACAGACAAACGCTGCTTTTCTCGGCTACATTCGCCCCCGAACTCATGGATTTAATAAAACTACACCTAAGAGAACCCCGCAGAATCAGCATTGCAATTGAGGCGCCAGCAGAAACAATTGACCACTGCTTTTATCCTGTAAAGGGGCGCTTAAAAACACCTCTCTTGATTGCACTGCTAAAGAGCATGAAAAGGGAGTCTGTGCTTGTTTTTACACGCACCAAACACAGAGCAAACATCCTTGTGGACGATCTGCAACAAGCAGGCTTTACTGTAGGCGTACTTCATGCTAATAAATCTCAAAACGCGAGAAAAGCCGCGCTTGACGGATTCCGAAAGGGAAAACTCGAAATCCTTGTAGCAACCGATATTGCCGCAAGAGGAATAGATGTCGCCACGATTTCACATGTAATCAACTACGACATTCCCGATACTGCCTCAACATATATTCATAGAATTGGCCGTACAGGACGGGCAGAAAAACAAGGCGATGCAATGACATTTATATGCGATGAAGACGCTTCGGAGGTTCGCGAGATTGAAAAAAGACTTGGAAAACCGGTAACAAAAAAGCGCCACCCGGACTTTAACTACAACATTAATTTCGGTCCTGAAAAACCACGGACAAGATTTCACTCATCTCAATCAGCAAATAAAAACCGCTTTCATTGATTTCTCTTTTATTGCCTTAAATGCGACGGAAATCATATATTTACCATCTATTTTGAAAGACCAGGGTCTATAGCTCAGTTGGTAGAGCAGCTGACTCTTAATCAGCGGGCCGAAGGTTCAAATCCTTCTAGACCCACAAAAATAAATCCCCTTAACTTGTTTAAACTTAAGGGGATTGTTTTTTATGGCAAATAGTGTTCATGCTTCATAAGAGCAAGTTCCACAATTTTTTCAGAACTTCATGTTTTGACAGGTCTCTACACAACCTTTTAGTCCATAAAAACTATGCAAAAATATGTATCTTAAACTAATGAAAATATTGGTTCCCTCAAAGCTTTCAATTATACCAGAGCATTACAACCATCTACTTAAATTGGCTAATGATCTTGCATTATCGGTTCATGGTAATAGTGTGCTACTCTTTACGGACAACCCATGGATTTATCCATGCGGAATTGTTCTATTGGCACAATATTCAAATCGTTTTAAAAAGAATGGAAAAAATCTTTCAGTATCCAATATGCCTGCATATCTAAAAACATCTGTAAGAGATAATTTAGATTCTGTTCTTGGTGTTGAAACAATTTGTGAGCCACACCTAACGGAACAAGCCAGCGAATCAATATTAAGTTTTTTGCATAATCATGGTGCATTTGAAGAATCCTTCTTAGATATGGCAATTCAGGAAAACATTGACGAAATGATTTCCAATGGACTTCAACACTCCGGAACAAAGTCGGTATCTGTCTTTGGTCAGTATTACAAGAGCAGAAACGAGCTGATCTTTAGCATCATGGACATAGGCATTGGCATTCCGGAACACATCAGGCAGAAATATCTGTCAAAAGATTCTCCAGAATTTTTAGATGACTCATGGTGCATAATGAAAGCTACCGAACAAGGTGTTACGGGATCAAACTACTCTAAGAACAGTGGAATCGGTTTATTCGATCTTAAAGACTGGATGGAAAGCTCAAAGAACAACCTTCGCATTATATCAGGGACTGGTTACTATGAAAACCTGGCCGGAAGAGAAAGGAGGACCAATCTACCAATCAAGTTTCAAGGGACAATAATAGATTTTCAACTTTTCCTGAATAATGTGTCACATGCTAAAGCTAAGGCAAAAGAGGAGACCTTTCTCTTTTAAGGCGAAAGTGAGTATATTATACGAAGTGGAGAAACTAACTGTCATTACCCTGGCAACAGAGTTTGGAACCCATCTATCCACAAGAGAGATTTGGGGCCAGAAAGTGTTTGCCAAAATTACTGCGCTCCTTGAAATGGAGTATTCGGTTCAGGTTTCATTTGCCGATATGAAAGCTGTCTCTGTGAGCTTTCTGGACGAAGCGTTTGGAAAATTAGCAGAAGTTTATTCAATAGAATTTCTAAAAAAACACCTGTCATTTACAGAAATTAGTGATCACCATAGAGCAAACCTGAACAGAGCCATCATGCTTCGTTTGCAACGCAAATCAGAATCACAAGCACATTAAGACTTAATCACTGTTGACATAAAGCATATCACTCATAATCAGCGGCCGAAGGTTCAAATCCTTCTAGACCCAACATTACAGCCTCTTACTTCACCATGAGTTAGGAGGCTGTACTTTTTTATCCCAACTTAATCATCGCCCCTTTTTCTTTTCAAGCGTGTGCAATCTTTTTTCAGCAGTGCCGATTTTTTTTATTATACCCGCAATAGATAATTCCTTAGCGAGTTCTTTTGAAATTTTATTGGAACTGTAAATGGTGGCCCCAATGTCGGCCATAAGATTATGAATCTCTCGCTTTGTCTGAAATATTTTTACCCGTCTTCGCCCCTCTTCAGTAAGTTCTGAAGCCTTCTTTGCTGCAATGTCCGCACCATCTCTCATTAACCGAAATCCTTCGGTTAAACCTTTTGTCATGTCTTTTTTAATTGCATTCCAGTTCATAAAGAAAATCTCCTTTTTTTCAATATACTATATTCAATGAAAAGGAGAAATTTTATGATCCCATTTGTTCTTGTGTTTCTATTTGCGCTTGGCATTTCCGCCGAAGACTCTGCATCCATCAAAACAGTACTGATAGTGAGAGGTAATAGTTGGCTCGAAAACCGTGTTGGCTCTATTATTACTGATTCACTTATAGATCGTGGATACAAAGTTACTACGGTTAATATTAAGTCAATAACTGATGAAACAGCCAATGATTACGGAGTCAGCATCATTTTTGATGCGTTAAAGGGGGCAAAAATAATTGAGTCTGTAGGCGGATATTCACAATCAACTGAGCGGAAGGCAAATATCCTTATCTTTAAGCCCACATTCGTCACCCTATTTTACCAAATTTAAAGGAGTTATTACCTGACATT
>CAZPWS010000084.1:0-6701 GCA_964590225.1 uncultured Fibrobacterota bacterium | reverse complement strand
AGATATTTCAAGAGACATTAATTCTTGAAATATGTCTCATAAGCTGTCCAACCGCTCATCCAGTTCGATGAACCGAATGCTCCAATATAGTTGGCGGTTGTAAAGAAGTTGTCACCAGCTGGCAGAGCTCTGCGAGAAGCTGTAAGCGCTATGCTGCCAGCAGGAGGTACAAGAACAGTTCTTGTGACGCCTGCACTTGTTCCGAAAGTGTTATTGTTCTTAACACTGTCGATAACAGCCGTTCTTCTGGATGCGTCGCTTACACTTGAAAAACTGATAAGAGAGTCAGCCGCAGTTCTTCCGAAGCTGAAAGTGTAAAAAATGTTGTTTTTAATCTGAAGATTTCCAGCAATAACATGATCGGTAACTTTGTTACCGGCTACACCATCAGCATCATCGAAATTAATGACACCAACACGAGCAAGAACATCGCCGCTCATGCCAATGTCACCATAGAAATCTGTAACAATTGAGTTATAGAAGTACATGCCTGTCTCTTCACGAAGCTTGAAAGCGAGGTTACCATTTGCTTTTGAAGGAACACCTCTACCTATAAGTGTAGCATTATAGATTGTTGGCCTTGCGTATTTAACAGCATCGCCACGGTTATCACTTGGATTACCATCTGCTTCGATTGCACGATCACCTGCTTCAGCACTCTGGATACACACGATGAACTGAAGCTTGCCCCTGAAACCTTCGTCCCAATCAAATGTATCATCAGCATTTCCAACACCAACAAGATATTTGCAGTTTACTGTACCACCAAACCACTCAAAACCGTCGTCATCGTTATTTAATACTTCGATGTACTCTATTACGGTTCTGCTGCCTACGCCGCCCATGGTAAGACCGTTCAATTCGTTGCCTTCACCAATGTTTGTTCCGCCATACCTCAATGAGACATAACGGAGTACACCGGAACTGTCATCGAGAACTGGTGTAGGCTCACCATATTCGCCGCGTGGGTCGGTAGGATCAATACCTTCAATCTGATGCTTTCCAGCTGTACGGTTAACAACAGACTTGCCAAGCAATACAAGACCCCCCCAAAGACCTCTGGTGTTAGGGTTTATATCATCACCCTGTGTGAGGTCATCCTGTTGGGCTGTCATGATAATAGGCTTTGTTGCTGTACCATTTGCGTATATTTTTCCACCTTTGGCAATAATAAGGGCACTTGCGTTATAGCCACCACCAGATTTGAACTTTAGCACAGTACCCGGCTGAATAGTTAGCACTGAGCCATTTTCAACAAAAACTAGACCGTCGAGTAAGTATGTAGTGTCTTCATACATTGTAAAATTCTGCCCGGCCTTGATGTCATCATCCTTAACTACTCTCATGCCATCGTACATGGTTGGACCCAAAACTTTTGGATCTGTTGATTTGTCACTACATCCCGTAGTGAACATGGCAACTGCAAACGCAGATGCGGCTAAGAAACTCTTCCTGTTTAAGAACTTCATTGTTCCTCCTTTTAAATGGTTAGTTGATACAAAAGCTAAAATCGAACATATAATATGCAATCCAAAAGTTTTGTTAATATTATCAAACCGTTAGAATTGTGTTAGAGCTAAAAAGAATATCCGATTCCAATTGAAATTCCCCAATCAGGCTCTTCGTCATAAATCTTGAGGTTTGTTCCCTGGTAATCGTGAAAGTATCTATCTTCAGTGTTCATAATTCCGGATGCAAATGCGTTTTGCAGATCTGTTAATCTTAATTTTAACTCGAGATTGCTGGATAGTTTTTTTGTGGCAGTCAAGTTTAGCATGTACTTTGTGTCCTGCCATAGCCAGGGTACTTCAGGGGAGGTGATTTCAGCAAGTCTTTCCCAAAACATATTGTAAACAAGATTCATATTAAGACCCATTTCAGGGTTATCATAAGTAAGAAAAATGTTTAAAACAAGTGGCGACTGTCCCTGAAAGGGTCTGATGTTATCTTCGTAAGGGAAATACAAAGATGATTTAACCATTCCTTTATCCTGCACCGGATCAAGCTCCAGCATCGAATGAGCGACGGTAAGATTACCGCTTGCTTGAATCCTTTCTGTTAATTGCTTTCTTGCCTCAAACTCACAGCCGAATATTTTTGCTGAATTGAAAGCGTTATTAGGCTGTATGTAATCTTCTGCAAAATGAAGCACCTCGATAGGTTTTTGTATTCTTTTGAAAAACGGACTCACTGCTAGAAGCTCTCCAGGCTTCATATACCACTCCCACCGTATATCAATATTATCAATGGTTGAAATTTCAAGATTTCTGTTACCAACAAACGACTTTCCTCCTGTAAATGAACTTGTCGGATAGCCGGCTATTTCTCGGAGTGTAGGCATGGCAAGTGTCCGACCATACGCCAAACGGATATTCATATTTCTATCAAGGAGCTTGACTGCGGAAACAGAAGGAAGGATATTTAAAGCACTCAAGTCAACTTCTGTTTGGGCTCGGAATCTTTCATTTATGCTTGCTCCCCCCATCGCAGTGTATTCAAGTTTCAGTCCGCCCGTAACAGTAACTTGATGGCCAACAGGCATTTCGATCATAGAATAAAGTGAAGGGAAAAACTGCCATCCATCCCATTGAGAAATATCTTCGGTAAGATCACGCATCAGTATTCCCCATCTGTAGCCATTTCTCGCGTTATCGTCTTGAATTAAACCAGTGCTTTCCGGTACAAAGAAGACAGTAGGTGCATAAAACTGATTTTGTCCTCTCGCGGTAAAAGCACTTGCCCTATACTCAAAGCGACGCTCGCGAACCTCACGAGATTTCCAGCTAATATCGGCACCCAATGAAAAGGTTGCCGAATCATCGCTCCATTGATAAAATGGGGTGCGGAATTCAGGTTTATACGAAGCAGCATATTCAACAAGATCTCTATATTTGTGGGAAGGATCGGGATAATTGGAGTGAATTTTATACCAAATAGTAGTATCTCTGGGTTCAATGTTGTATTGAAAATCGCGGAGATCAGGCTCGCTTTGTGTTGACCGGGTTAGTGAAGCCTGGTGTGTAGCGTCAAATACTCTTCCACCGATTTTAAATTTACTTTTATATGTCGGATGTAAATAGTCAACAGTCCTTTCTATGTAGTGCATCTGCATGGTTACATAGGTGTCGATTACCGCATTTGTAAGAAAGTAAGGATACTTCCCCTTATAAACTGAAACTTCATCTGTCGCGTTCTGTATGTGGATATATTCAGCAGAAAGTTCGCCGCCATTGTCCAATAAATATGCTGCTGTTCCAAGAACTCCCCACTCCACTGAATGTTTGGAACTTATTTCACTAAGCTCTTTTACAGGGACTGGAGGCATAAGATTCGGACTGTATGCTACAAAAGCATCTTCATAGTCGTTTTTAATACCATTGTCAGAGTGTGAATATTTGTTTGCATAATTTAGACTAATACGATACCCGAATCTGTTTCCAAATAACTGCGTACTATTGCCGATTGAAGCAGAAAAACTGGAATTCAATGGCGCCTTAATTTTTTTGGGAGACATATCAGAATGGTCCAAAGAATTCAAAAATTCATCAATTAATGCAAGTGTGTCCGACAGTCTATCGTTGGGATTCGCAAGCCTTTGTGCGATATAGTTACTCTCTGGATCATAATTGGCAAGAGACATAATTTTATCAATTTCTATTTTGGAGTATTTTTCCAGGATCGACGGGATGCCGCGTGTTCCATCGTCCATTGCCAGTAAATCGAGTTTCCCCCCATTATAGCTCAGAAAATCTTCATTAAATGAGCTCCCACTTGCAAAGCCACCACTCAAGGACACTGTCACATCAAGCTTTTCGGGAAAGGGCTTAGTAACAATATTCACCACTCCCCCTGAAAAATCACTTGGAAGATTGGGAGTAAGCGTTTTATAAACAGTAATATTATCAACCATACCGGACGGAAATAAATCCATATTGACAGCTTTGGTGTTTGGATCGGGGCTTGGCAGAATTGATCCGTTGAGCATTGTCAAGGTGTATCTCTTAGGCATTCCTCGAACAATTACGTATTTGTTGTCTTCAAGTGTTACTCCGGTAACAATCTTGATTGCTTCCGCCGCATTACCAGCCCCTCCTCGTGACATTTCCTGTGCACCTATCGCATCTGTGAAGCTGATTTCTTTTTGTCTTTCTTTAAGAAGAGCAGCGCCCGTACTTTGTACACGCACCGATCGAACGCTCATCTTGCCGAGAGAAGCTATTTCAGAATGATTTAGAACAATATCGGCTCTGGTTATCTGACCAGAAGTGATTGACACACTTTGAGATACAGGTTCAAACCCGCTGTGTTCAATAGCAACAGTATATATTCCGCTCCTTAATCCACTAACTTCATATCTTCCATCAAGATCGGAAACTCCCTTCACAGTTCTTCCTACGGTCGATGTTACAATAATACCTACTCCGGCCACACCTTCGCTGTTGCGTGAATCCGCTATCATGCCCGAAAGAGTACCGCCATCACCGACTATATTCATCTTATATTCTTCGTTTCCGAGCTGCGTGCTCTTAACTTTTGTCATAACGATATTTATATCTGTTATTTCATCACTCCAAACATCAAACTCATCTGTTTTTACAGTGTCGTATCCTTCTGCATACGCACAGATTTTTCTCACCCCGGCTGGTACATTTACTATTTTATACCCTCCAGATTCATCTGTCAATGAAGATATACTCGTATTATTAACCCAAACGGTTGCGTCTGCCACAACCTTTCCTTCTGCATCATGAATTTTTCCCATTACAATTCCTGTGCCACCTTCACTAAAAGCGCCGACCTCTCTTTTTGAAAGAGAAATATCTATTGTCGATGTGTCGCCCGCCGTAACAACTAAACCAGAATAAACGAATGACTCAAATCCCCACCTTGTTGCAAGAAGCGAGTATTGACCAGGAGCAATAGTTTCAAGATAGAAAGCGCCATCGCTATCTGACACGGCTTTGTATCCCGTATTTAATAGGGTAATCTGAACATTAATCAGCGCTGAACCAGTTGTGTGTTCGATGGTTTTCCCCTTTATGTATCCTACAAACTCTTTTTCCGTATTTAAAGGTTTAAGCTCAAATTGCAACTCTGTGGCTCTATTACTAATGACGGAAACCTTATGGATGGTGTCCGGAGTATAATTGTTGTGGATAATGGCAATTGAGAATGTATCATTGGTTTGTAGCATTATATTAAAAATTCCGTCAATATCGGTTGTCGTTGAAATACCGCTGCCAACTACTGTTACGGCAGCTCCACTAATGTGAATTTTTTCCTTTCCAAATATTCTTCCTATTACCATTCCTAATACTTCACATGTGTCACAGATTGACCTCCTAATATTGGGACCAATAGGGTTCAGTTTTATATCCAGTTGGGCATTTTTATTTTGCTCAATCTTCACATTTTTTATTACGGCCTTTTCATATCCTGCAAGTTCTGCAGTAATGGTGTATCTGCCTGGCTTAACAGAAAAAAGCTGATACTGCCCCGAAAAGTTTGTGGTAGCATAAACTTCTGCTTTTTCCAATTTTACCACTGCCGCTAAAAGAGGCTTATCTGTAAGCGCTTCTTTAACAATTCCAGAAATAGATGGTGATTCGGCACTATGTGATAACGAACATAAGAGTATTGCCAATATAAGGAATATTTGCTTTTTTTTAAACACAGTTATCGAATATAGCCGTTGTATGTTAGTAAAGTTTGTGAAAATTGTTAGAGGATTGTTAGGGTAGAATGAAAATTTTTCCTGTTTGATCTTAATATGCAAGAGGCGCCTTACCGGTAAATACTGGCAGGCGCCTCATAAAGGAATGCATAAAAAATAAGAGGGATGACTATTTTGTGAATGTAAGCATTTTTTCGTATATCTTTGAACCAGCTTTCATATGACAAATGTATTTGCTGGATGCGATTGAAGATGGACTCCATGTATAAACATGTGACCCTGCAACCAACTTTTTATTGATAAGTGTTGTAATCAATGCGCCTGACATGTCAAAAATTTTAACAAGGACATCAGTAGGTTCCGAGAGAGAGACAGTGATTTTCGTGGAAGGGTTGAAAGGGTTCGGATAGTTCTGCATCAGGAATGTTTCGTTGGGAACCGACTGTGTGCGTGCAAGTATCGTTGGCCCCCCATTAAAAATATCCAAAGCGTGTTTTGGGACATATACTGTATGGTTGGTATATGAATATAGCACAAGTCCGTTCAGCTTATGACAAATCCCGTTAATCCACATTTCGTTCTTGTTGAAAGGCATTAGAGCAGTTTTACTGCCGGATGAGACGGTAAGGCTGCCTCTGCTCGACATTAAGCCAACTGTGTCAACAGTCATACTTGCATCGGCAAAAAGCACAGAAGCTTTTTGGAATAAAGTGTCATTGAGTTTGGCCATGTTAATTTCCATTGCTTTAGCACAAATCCATGCGATATCCGTGTTCTCAATTGTGCCGAAATGGACATCAGTGCCATAATAATGCAATGGAAGATCATTACCAGTGTGACCCGTTGTTGTCCATGCCATGTCTGTACGATTACTCATTATAGGACCTAAAACATACTCCATAGATCCTGCTGGAGCTGCAGCGATAGAATTGATTTCATCAGTAGTTAAATTAGATATACCGTAGTATGTTGACACGGCAGTCGTTATTGCACCAGTAGAACGATCTGTTCCGAGATACGCTTCAAT
>CAZPWS010000083.1:0-8451 GCA_964590225.1 uncultured Fibrobacterota bacterium | reverse complement strand
AATGTCAGGTAATAACTCCTTTAAATTTGGTAAAATAGGGTGACGAATGTGGGTTGTAAGCGCCGTCTTCGGTGAGTAATTCAAGGTTGTTGGCAAATTTGTCATTGATTTCGAGACTATTTTCGTTGTAATAGATTTTCAATTGTTCGAAAGTCAGATCTTGCCGTGGTGCTCGAATGCGACCGATTGAATTTCTGGTTCTTCTGGCAAACAAATCTTCAATCATTCTTGTTGGCATTGGTTCGGAAGAACTACCGATTCTGGTAAAACATCCTTTCTCGGACATTCCATATTTCTTAAGGTAGTAAGGTTTTTCAGAACCGCTTGCAAGAGTGACCTTGATGATATCTTTTGCGCCACGCTTTTCATGGATTACATCGAATAGTCCTAAGCATGATGGCAGGATATTATTCTTAAGTCTGTCTTTTATTGCTAGCTGTAAACCATCAACATCAGAAATGCCAACAACTTTATTGTCGTCTTCAATGCCGATGTAGATAACGCCACCCTCATGATAATTCAAGAAGGCGACGGCGCTTCTCTCAAACGAATCAGAGAGTTCTCGTTTATATTCAATGCGGTTAGATTCCAACTTATTGCCTCCAAATGTACCTATGAAGATACATTTTTCAATGAATAAAAATAAAAGTATCCCTTGAACCAGAGACCTCTTATGAAATCATGTTAACGTGATGTTAATGGAAGAAAAAATAACTTTGATTTTAAACGAGTTAGATTGCCGATAACATCATTGCGAACGAATCGCTCTACCAACTGAGCTATAGCCCCTTATGCACTTCTGATGCAAACAAAATAAATTTAAAACAGAACTTTCGCAATTATGAAAAAACCTCGTGAGAGTTTAGCCTACAACAAGCTTTCCAACTATATCAGAAAAATTTGAATAACCATTACTTCTAAGATATGTCTCAATACCAACAATTATTTCTGATGGTATCGAAGGATTGACAAAATTTCCAGTACCTACTTGTATTGCGGAAGCACCGGCAAGAATGTACTCCAATGCGTCGGTAGCATTCATAATGCCCCCCATTCCTATCACTGGGATTTTAACTGCATTTGATACTTTCCATGTCATTGCTACGCCAACTGGTCTGATTGCCGGCCCCGAAAGCCCACCGGTTATGTTAGTTAAACGGGGCTTTCTTTTATATATATCTATTGACATTCCTATAAGGGTATTGATAAGGGAAATTGCATCTGCGCCCTCTCTTTCTGCTGCCACAGCATAAGGAACTATATCAGTAACATTTGGCGACAACTTAATTATCAAAGGGCGAGTAGTAGCTTTTCTGAGTTTTTTAACAATTCGCGCTGTTTCTAATGGCTTTGAACTAAAAGAAATCCCACCCTTTTTAACATTGGGGCAAGACAAGTTTATCTCATACCCGTCTATACCCTCCTCGTTATTGAGTCGCTTGAGCACATACTCATAATCGGAAGCAGTAGTCCCTGCAACATTCACAAACACCGCAGGCGCAATTTTATTCAAAAATGGGAGCTTTTCTGATACAAAGGCCTCTACACCCACATTGGCAAGACCGATAGCGTTCAGCATTCCAGAGGGTGTTTCTACTATTCTTGGTGGTGGATTGCCATTCCTTTGTTCTCTGGTTATTGCCTTTGTAAATACTGCTCCAAGAACACTAACATCTGTTACTCTATCCATTTCGTGCGCATATCCGTAGGTTCCACTCGCGACACAAACTGGATTACGCAAAATCACCCCACCAATATTCACACTCAACTCCACAAAACCTCCCCAGCCCTAAAAACAGGTCCCTCGGTACAGCACCGTTTATAACCTCCACCCACCATCGGAACAGCACACCCCATACAAACACCAACTCCACATGCCATTTCAGTCTCCATTGCAAAAAAAGCTTCACTATACATATCAGCCAGAGCCTTCAACATGGGCTTTGGCCCACACGAAAAGAGAGATTCCCCTTTTTTTAAATCAACTAATTCCGTTATTACCCCTTTTACCCCAAAAGAACCATCATCAGTTGAAACTGTTATATGGTCGGTGACTTTTTTAATTTTATCAAGCAAAACAACATGTTGTCCAGACCTACCCCCGTAAAAAAACTTAACCCCCTTTCCACTCTTTATTATGTCCTTTGCCAACATTATAAGTGGAGCGATGCCACACCCGCCTCCAACAAGAACATTTATATCGGCATACATCGAAGGTCTAAAACCATTACCAAGCGGCCCAACCACATCAATAAAGTCACCCTTTTTTAATTTTGACAAACCAATTGTCCCGCTTCCCTTAACATCAATAAACAACTCTACCAAACCATTTTCTGGAATGGTATTCATTATTGAAAAAGCCCTGCGGAGAATTGGTGATGCGCTATCAGAAGCCTTGATATAGACAAATTGCCCAGGATACGCGCTAAAAGCAATATCAGCAGACCTGAACACTAAAAGAAAACTTCCATTTGAAAAAGGAGAATTAGTAACTATTTCTGCTCTGCTATTTGTTATTTCCGGCATTATTTTTAAACCTTATTTTTATTGTAACCGTAACATCAAAAGGCGATTCCACAAATTGAGTAGCTGCCAATAGGGATTCGACCTGAACAAGCAAGGGCTGATCGTTGATTCCGCCTTTTTCGAATCGAATCCTGCCAATTTCTCCACTCGACTTAATTGTAACAACAGCGGAAAGAACTCCCTCTTGCTTCAGCCCTTCGTCAACCATGTTTATGTAAATTTCGTCGAGAGCATTTATTGCCGGCACTAAAGCAAGTTTTAGCTCCGTCTCTGTTCTCTTTCCTTCCAGAGTTACGCCCGTAGAAACAATAGCATCAATTTTGACCCATGCCTCCTCGTCTTCCATTTCAGCAACAGACTTGCCACCAGAAAGCGAATCCGCTCTTCTTAGCAATTCATTGTCCTTCGCATTAAGTGTTGTTCCAGGCTTTTGAACAGCAAATTCACCGATAAGCTTCTCTTTCCGCCCGTAAAGCTTCTTTCTTGCAAATTCAGCATGAGGAGTTTTACTATACAGTGAGTCAAGCAGAGAGTATGCAGCTATTGCCAACGATGAATCGGACAGGCATTCATCTGCGCACCAGCCTGCCGCCAACAGAGCTTTAGCCGCCCAAAGAGAATCCGTATAGTAATTTGTTGCTATTTTAAAAAATGCCCTGTATGCCGCAGCACAATCCCTGACATTATAAAAAAGAGATTCCGCAGACAAAAAGGAAGAGCGCAAGGAGTCTGCCCTTATTTCATACTTCAAGCCTATGGTATTAGCTGCGGCCCTTGCATATTCCGTACCTGCATAAGTCTCAATTAGAGCCTGATAAATCAACGCTGCTTCCTCTTTTTTACCTATTATATTATCAAGCAACCATGCTCGCGCAAAATGCGATTTCATTTTTAACGGCAAACAGGAATCTGTTGAGTCAATAATGGAATCCATATTGCTAACAACTGTATAATAGTGAAGCGCCGAATCAACATTATCAAGTAGATATAAGTAAGTTTCTGCTATGCGGAAATGCTTTTCAGAAACTGATAACTTTCCAATTGAATCCATTAGCAATGTATCTGCCCGAGTAAACCCCGAGTCGGCAAAAAAAGTTTCTCTATCGGCAGTAAGGAACCGGATGAGCCTGAGGTTTTGCAATCGCTCCTTTGCAAATAATGCCTCCTCACACTGCCCAGCCACAGATTGCGCTTTTCTGTAATAACTAAACGCATTAGATAAGCCATCATTCCGTTTTTCATACATAAGGCCAAGTCTGTAATAAGCAGTGGCCGCAGCTCTTGACTTATCGTAATCATGAACTACCTTGTGATATATTTCTTCGGCCAAAGTATCGTTGCCCATTAAAAAATAACAGTCGGCCACCTCATTGTAGATTTCACCAAAACGCTTAAAATAGGCATTATTGTTAATTAGAGAACTAAAATGAACTCGCGCCTCTACCAATCTATTTAGCTGTTTTAAACAAAGGCCGGCATTAAAATCAGCAGTATATTTCATATTATCGGGCATGCCAAGCTCATCCATGTCCCTATTCTGCGCAATGGCCTCAACTTTAACAAATGCTTTGTGCGCACCCTCAAAGTCTCTTTGCTTATAAAGAAGTGTACCAATTTTAAAACGGATAAGGCTCTGCATTGCTCTACTGCTACCATCAAGCCTTTTAAGTTGATCGAGAGCACCAAAGCTACTGCCCCTTAGCATAGCGATTTCGGCCAACATATAAGCCGCTCTGTTTCTTAATGTTTTTGAAGGAGCGCGCACAGCTACCTTCTCCAACTCCTGTTCTGCAGAAGGATAATCGCCTTGCTTCAAATAGGATAATCCTTTATAATAATAGACCCTGTGTATCGAAGGATGCTCGGGATTATTTGAAATAAATTCGTTGAATTTGCGTATCGCGGCAATATAATCGCCCTGCCAGTAATATATCTCTCCAAGTAACTGTATTGCCCGTGGAACATATTCTCGGTCTTTAGAATAAACATCCAACACTTTTGAACATTTCTCCATTGACTTTGCAAAAAGCTTTTTTTCGTTCTCTGTAACAAGCACGGTGGTATCCGAACCTGCCGCAACTCTTCTAATCTGTTGCTCGCGCGCTAATGCAAAATATTTCTTGGCATTATAAAAGGTGTTGAAGTAAACACAACCAGATGAAAACAACAATACTAAACCGACCAATATTGATCTAATTAGAAAACGCATATTAGGATTAAATATACGAAAAAGCATGGGCACAATTCAGCACCAAAACAAGCTTTAGCTGAAGTTCCGTATAATTAGAAATTTATTTCACTAGAAATTTCTTCTAATGCAAAGTTAGGGATTATTGGCCTTAGCAATGGTTTTTTCCCAGCCGTATTGATCTTCGAGTTCGCGCCAATATTTTGCATATTCGGGATACTCTTTTGATTTAACCATTAGGTCAGCTATCAGGTTATCTGCACGATCAATTTTTCCAGCGCGAAGAGAAGCCAATGCCTTATTGAACAGAATGACTGTCTTGAATAGCTTGACATCACTTTCGACATTTCTATTTATGAGAGTATTACATACATATTTACTCATTGCTCCACTGTTTATCAATTTACACGAACGGCAAATTGTTGAATAATAATCAATCCCTTTGTCGTACCAATAACAGGCTGCGCTATCGTTCCCACATACTCCGGCCCACATTGCCAGCACATTGTAAACATCCTGAGGAGAAATCATGTCGCTATAAAAGTTTTCAAGAATACCATTATCATTAATTCGCGAAGAGTTATAAAACTCAAGCTGCTTAAGATAAACCCTCTCAATTATTGACCATTTTTCGGCGTTCCAATCGCTCTTTTTAAAGCCCCTCTTGGCCATCGCCAAAACAATAGCCCTATTTGCTTTATCAATTATAGGTTCTTGCATCTGGAGTGTTTTCCCAACTTTGACAACATTATCAATAACATAAGGGTTCATGAGATAATTCTCGGACGCATTGCCATAAACATGAACCGCGCCATAAAGGTGACAAATTTCATGAAAAAGGGTGGTGTAGAGATAGTGGAATCTCATATTGATATCAATATTTGTCATCTGTTTGACAGCCACATAGCCTAAATCCGGCCGCGTAACTTCCAGTACCTCGTATGGCAGATACCCTCCTCTACGGAAAAAATGGACGATAAAATCAGGTTTTGAAACAGGCATATTCTCAAACAAACAGGTCATTTCTGTTTTATCTGTGCATGAGTATTGCTCTATGTCAAATGTAATGATCGTATCAACATTAATACTAATTTCAAAGTTGTTTTCCATATCATCGCAAAGCTTTTTCATCAGCGATTCAATGTTATCGCGCCAGACAGAAGTGCCTTCGTAAAATGATCTATCCACTACCACCAAACAATGACTGACTCGCTTAGGAGATACAACTTTGCCATTTTTGACAGCTTGCGTACAGGTTATGCAAATACACAGAAAAACAAAAGACAAAATTCGCACCAAAATATTACTTTTCAACCTATCCTCCTCCTTTAAGCCTTTTCAATTAACCGACCACGAATAAATTTATTTTGATATGGAATTCCATCCTCAATAGAGACACATAAAAGCATCAATCAAAGCTTATGCTTTCCTTTTTTAAAGGAAAAGGCAAAACAACTGCAAGACCCAAATCAGCGTCATTTCTGAAATTAGTTAAAAACAAAAAATCGACAGTAGAAAATAAAAGTTTACCTCCCGAAAAGGATAGGTGCGGACACAAACCAATCTTACCTTCATTTTTTCTATAAAACCCTACCCCGCCACCACCGCCTAAGTGAATGTCATGTATCCATTGCCCTATCAAAAGGTCACAATAAGCATGTTTCGTATATTTCAATGTACCCTTTTTTTTTAATCCGATATCTGTTTTCCCGCCAATTGCAATACTGTAAGTTGTACCAGACTCTGCATACATTCCAATACTGGTTTTAAAACCGAGGGTTAAAGATCTACCAAATGACCAACCAATTCTTGCAGCAGGGGCGATAAATGGGATATTGTCGCTTGGATTGGTGGGAAAGCTTAACAATATAACTAAAATTGGAAAAATTATTTTTTTTCTATTCAATTAGAGAAATCCATAACTTTGCAAGCGCATTTTCTCTTTCCACATGAATATGCGGAGGCTCTTGACTCTCGTCGAAAAAACAATCTGATAACTCACCCATCTTGTAATAACATAACCTTTATTACAAACAGAAACAATTTTCATCAATTAATTCTGTTCATACTAACCATCATTCTACCTTTATGGCAGGCGCAGGGCCAATCCATTGCTTTGGTGTTCGCAGCAAGATTGAAATAAAAGCGGCATGCGAATATTCCAGCCGTGTATTTGTTATGCTATAAACTGAAGGGCAGTAATTGGCAGCCAAGTGGATAAACCGATAAACACGAAAATCTGTCGAAAAATAAAGCCCAACTGCAGAAACAGGCTCTCTTTCCAATTCTTGTCTTATTCTAAAATCAAGCACATGCCAATACCGTGAATATTGCAAGCCAAGCCCATATTGCAAGCGATCTATTCTCATGCAATAGTGTGTAGAAAAGATAAGCGCGGAATAGCAACTGTCGTCTATGCCTAGATCAATAAAAAAAGGATGTCGCTTTGTTAAAACCGCATCGACATTAAAAGCCAGTAAAGATAAAGAATTTAGATGTTTTTCGAATCCAAGCTGTATGCCTGAAAACCCAGCATCTGAAACATACTCTTTGTTAAATGCAGTAACAATGGAATTTCCTTCATGCAAACCCAGTCGAAATTGAAGAGGATTTGATTGAACGCACAAGGGAAGCAATATTAGAATAAAATTAGCAATTTGTCGAGTATGTTCCTGGCGCAACACTATTCTCAAAGTTATCACGACCATTCCAAGAAAAGAGGTAATTATTAATAAGAATATTCTCGTCATTTTCAATTCCCTTTTCGCTTCACAGAGATATATTTAGCATTAAAAAACAGATCAATACTGTCAAGGCTTTTTCTACTCAAATTTCTATTGGATAATGCTTTGCGGTGTTCCTTACGAACACTTACATTATGTTTTTTTACACTGTTTGTATCAATAATCTTTGTACGGGCTTCTAACTCTTGCAAACTTATGTAGTGGTTCTTACTGGTCCTTAAAAGGCCACCTACTTGAATAGTTTTATCACTAAAGAAATATGTCTCATTTACATGAAGCGTTTGTGATGTTTCGTTGTACGGAAACATACCAACAGCACCGCTTGTTAATGAATAATATCCATCCCATTTGAGTCCCTTTGATTTATTGTTAACAGCTATATCAATATATTCAAGAAGGAGAATATATGTTGAACCAAGATGTAGCGGATATGCTCCAAAGGGCATTGTTTTTGCAAGACAAACTATTGATTTACCAATAAGCTTCTTATTGCCTTTAAGAACATTCCTAACCTCTAAATTCCATGCATTTGAATAGTAATTTTCAAGTAATATTGGATTCTCCACGGCATGAAGGTCTTTTGTGACCTTTACAACCGCCATCAGATCGCACGATAAATAATCAGTTGCAAAAGGGGGACGCATAAATGTTCCCTGGGCATAAATTGATCCGTAACATAGGATAATTACCAATAACAAATGTTTAGGTTTCATTAACAAACTCCGAATGTTTAATTTCCGAATATTAGTGCTTTACCTTTTCCAACATCCCGATCCTCTCATGCTGCTCCCTAAATCGGCTAAGGCCGAAATAAGACTCTGTAATCGTCAAAGATATCCGCAAAAGCGTATATCTTTTCGATACAGAGTCTAATCACCTTCTACTAGTCAATGTGTCCATTTTTTTTGATGAAGGATTCTACTTCGTCTTTAAAAATACATCAATCAAAGCTTATGCTTTCCTTTTTTAAAGGAAAAGGCAAAACAACTGCAA
>CAZPWS010000082.1:0-8686 GCA_964590225.1 uncultured Fibrobacterota bacterium | reverse complement strand
ACACTATTTCCGTTATATATCAATGACTTACAAGAAAAGACCGGCGAAGTCAGGAAAAACTTATTTTAAAAATACATAACGATCTCAAGAAAGCGATCAAGCCAAATTATATCAAGGTCACCGGCTATTTTAAGCCGCGCGGGGGCATATCAATAACACCTGTGGTTGAATCGTTCTGCGTTAAGAAGTCCTGATAACAAAATTGACAAGCCGATCCGGCACCGAAACAACCCTGACAATATCGCTTCCATCAAGAATGGCAGTAACAGATGAATTAGAGCGCACAACCTCCTCCAACTCTTTTGCGGATAAGCCTTTGCTTACCTTTATCTTGCATTTGAGCTTTCCATTTACCTGCACTATAATTTCCGAACCATCCTCAGCAGCGAGTAAAGCACTTCCTTCCGGCCACGGCTCAACCGTAAGGGTATTTTCATGTCCCAATAGCATCCACATTTCCTCAGCAATATGAGGGGCAAATGGATGAAGCAACTTAACTAATAATTCATTAATTTCTCTATACCGCACAGGACCACGCAAAATCTCGTTACAAAAGATCATTAACTGGCTGATAGCAGTATTAAAACGCATATTTTCGATATCGTTTGAAACTTTTAGTATTGATTGATGCGCAAGTCTCATGATATCAGCTGGTGGTTTCTCATTAGTATAAAGAGGAGTCTGCTGATCATCGCCTATAACAGCACGCCAAACTCTGTTTAAAAAGCGGTACTGTCCTTCAAGTCCCTGTGTCTGCCACGGTTTTGTGGCTTCAAGCGGTCCCATGAACATTTCGTAAAGCCTTAATGTATCGGCACCATACTTATCAACAACATCGTCAGGATTGACAACATTCTTGAGAGACTTACTCATTTTAGCAACTATTTGCCGCAGTTCTATATTTGTACCTTTTTTATAAAACTTACCTGCCCGCTCCTCAACTTCATCCGATGGTACTTTGCTTCCGACAGAATCTTCGTATGCGAAAGCCAGAATCATTCCCTGATTAAACAACTTTTTGAATGGCTCATCAGTTGAAACCAGCCCAAGGTCATATAAAACTTTATGCCAAAAACGGCTGTACAACAGGTGCAGAACAGCATGTTCCGCCCCTCCAACATATAAGTCAACAGGCATCCAATATTTTTCACAAGTTGTATCGACAAATCTTTCGGCATTATCAGGCGAAATATAACGGAGATAATACCAGCATGATCCTGCCCACTGAGGCATTGTATTTATCTCTCTTTTGCCTTTCTTTCCTGTCTTTTTATCGGTAACACTTATCCAATCAGTAGCACAGCAAAGCGGACTTTCGCCATTGCTTGATGGCTTAAAATTGGTTAGTTGTGGTAGCTCAACAGGAAGATCGGCCTCATCGACAGTCGAAACCGTACCATCCTCCCAGTGTATAATTGGGAATGGTTCGCCCCAATACCGCTGCCGACTAAATAGCCAATCACGGATTTTATAATTGACAGTTCGCTTTCCTATACCCTTTTCCTCGAGCCATTTCAACACAGTCTCAATTCCAGATTGTTTATCAAGTCCATTAATTGCCAGCTTAATACCATTATTTGAGTCGTTCCCGCAATTTATATACTTTCCATCATTCTCCCAAAAATACTGTCCTGACAGAATTGCTTCCCGCGTTGATGCCGGACAAGTGGAATCAGGCTCCATGATACACCGGATTGGCAGCGAAAACTTAACAGCAAAATCAAAGTCCCTTTTATCGTGGGCAGGTACCGCCATTATTGCACCTGTGCCATATGACATAAGGACATAATCAGAAACCCATATAGGTATCTTCTCACCGTTTACTGGATTAACAGCATAGGAACCAGTAAATACGCCAGTTTTATCCTTCGCAAGCTCTGTTCTATCCATATCAGACTTCAAAGAGGATGTCCTACAATACTCATTAACTACGGTTAGGTATTCTGGAAGAGTTATCTCTCTTAGAATCGGGTGTTCGGGAGAAACAACCATGTATGTTGCGCCAAAAAGGGTATCTGGTCTTGTTGTAAACACACGAAGAAATCCGTTTCCGCCTGCAATACTAAAGTCAACCTCAGCACCGGTGGATCTGCCAATCCAATTGCGTTGCATATCCTTGATACCAGCCGGCCAATCAAGCTCATCAAGACCCGATAATAAACGCTCTGCATAATGGGGAATTCGGAGAAGCCACTGTTTAAGATTTCTCCTTTCAACATCTACTGTACCGCACTTTTCATGCGACCCATCCGCGAGAACCTCCTCGTTAGCGCATACTGTCTGGCAATTTCTACACCACCACACAGAAGCATCAGCATAGTAAGCAAGTCTCTTACTATCAATAAAGGTACAAATAGCTGCCATCCCTTGTTGCCTAATTTCATCTGGTATTAGGAGTTCGGATATAGGGCGACCTTTATTAATTTTGTTGTCGTACCATGTATTATAAAGCTGAATAAAAATCCATTGTGTCCACTTGTAATACCCTTTGTCGGTGGTATTAATTTCTCTTTTCCAGTCGTACCCCAACCCAAGCCTTTTAATCTGATTTCGGAATTGTGAGCAATTTTTATCCGTTGTTATGGCTGGATGCGTTCCAGTTTGTATTGCGTACTGCTCAGCCGGAAGGCCAAAGGCATCCCAGCCCATTGGGTGGAGTACATTAAACCCCTTTGCCCGCTTATACCTGCAAATGATGTCGGTGGCAGTATACCCCTCTGGATGGCCTACATGGAGACCTGCACCAGACGGATACGGAAACATATCAAGGCAATAGAACTTCTTTTTTGAAGAATCTGCCACAGATTCAAAAACATTATTATTATACCAGTAGTCCTGCCACTTTTTCTCAATTTCTGAAGGAGAGTATCGAACCATGATTATTTTTCAAGTTCCTCTTTCTCTTTTTCAAGCTCCCGCATCTGCTTAACTGCTTCTTCCGCCGACTTCTTGGTTTCCTCAAGCCTTACTTTTTGCTCTTTTTTAGTCATTGGAGCGTCCCCCCCTTCGGTGACACGGCCACTTCCGGCGCACCCAAAACAAATCCAAATTAAACTTAGCAGCAAAAATAAAAAAACTACCTTTCCAAAAAATATCTTCATTGTAAATTCTCCTTATTATTCATCGGTTTACTTTACCTTACTTCTATACTCAGAAGGCACATCCTCAAGAAATCCACCAAGAGATATATATCGCTTGTAGTTGGCAATTGCTGCGGCGGAATCCTGCATGTACTTGTGCAAGATATCAGCAGTTAGGAGAAAACCCTCCCTATACATTGGATTAATCCTAACCGAGAGTTCTAAAGCCTTTAGCGCTTTATCATACTGACTTGCAAGCACATAGGCCTCCGCCAGTGCGGCATAAATTTTTTCTGACCTCTTAAATTTAGCAAGAGCATTTCGCGCATCAGCCATTGCCTTATCGCTCTTTTTCTGTTTTACAAGACACATCAGCGAATAGTAAACCGGCTCGTCATTATCTGGCATTAGAACCGAGGCTTCCGCAAGCTTTTTTAAGGCTGCCTCGTAGTTTCCTTCCGCGAACATCGTTCTGCCAAGCCCAAGAATCAACGAGCCGTTTTTAGGATCATCCTTAAGCCCCTGCTCAATGAAAAGCTTTGCCTTACTAAAATCAAGCCTATTAAGATACACTTCAGCTAATTTTGCCGCAACACCTTGATACTTAGGCTCAATCTTGACAACTTTTTCAAAGTAAGCTGCCGCCATATCAACATCGTTCTCGGCTAACGCTATCTCGCCCATTGCATAAAGCGCCCTGACATTATTCGGATCAAGTTCCATTGCTTTTTTAAGGGCTATTTTAGCCTTTCTTACATCTTTCTCTTTGACATATATTTGGCCAAGAACTGTAATAGCATCAGCATTGCCCTCGCTTTTTGTCAAAACCCTTTCGAGTATCTCCTTCGACCTGCGCAAGTCTCCCTGATTGAAATATGCAATACCAAGCTGAAGCTGTATTTCGTTTGTAGCACCACCTGTTTTAATTAATCGATCCAGTATCGGAATAGCCTTAGTTGCATCGTTGGTTGAGTTGTACAGATTAATTAAATCCATCATTACGCCAACATCATTGCCCTTTATTGTGAGCGCCGCCTCAAGCAATGGTGCAGCCTTTGCATACTCACGCGCCATAAGATATTTGCGTCCCAACTGATACTGTATGTCAAAATCAGTGCTGTTACTTTTTGCCGCAACAACAAGAAGTGACTCAACAGAAGCAAAATCCCTCTGCCGCAATAAAAGTGGAACCATCTCTTTAAGCAGCTCAGTATCGCTTTTCTTAACTGCTAAGGCCTTTTTGTATACTTCGATTGCAGAAGCATCATTTTTAGTGCGCATATGTATTTTAGCAAGCATTTTAAGAGCTTCGTAGTGCTTTGGATTTAAAAGAACAGCTCGTTCAAACTTTTCCTTCGCAGCCTCTTCATTCCCACGATTATTTAGAAAAATAACCCCAAGCTTGAACGATATATCGTCCTGATTAGGATTGAAACGGAGCGACCTCTGATACAACTCTATTGCGGCATTTAGATCGCCCGCGTCAATCTTCATTTGCGCCATCTTGTTTAGAATGTGCGCATCCGGTTCTTTTTCTTCAATGGCAATTGAATAAGCTACCATGGCTTCGCTGTATTTTTTCTGCTCAAAATACAGATCGCCAAGCCCCTTTTGCGCTGCGGCATTTCTTGGATCACCCTTAATAATATCCGCATACAGTTTTTGAAGCTTGGCATTTTCTTTCCGCTCTTGATAAACAAGCGCCAATGTTTCAATAATTTCCGGATCTTTTTTGTCAACAAGTATTGCCAATTCAAGATACTGCTGTGCTTTTGGCCAATTTTTCTTTTGTGAATAAATAATACCAAGTGACTTGTTAACCCCTACATCATTTTTCAATTGTACAGCAGCGCTTAACAGGTGCTTTTCTGCATTATCAATATCTCTTGAATCAAGTAGAACTTTTCCAAGAAGAGCAGAAACAGAGCCGTTTGCTGGAGCCAGCTTATTAAGTGTTAATAATCTTCTCTTAGCTTCGTCTGCCATTCCGTCTTCATACAATATTGTCGCAAGATTCAACGCTGCATCTATATCCCGCGAATCCAGTAAAACAATATCAGTAAGAACAGACCTCAGATCGTCCCTTTTACTAAGCTTACGGTAGATATCAGCAAGTTTTCTTTTTACCTCAATATCCCTTGGAAAACTTATTGATAGCGCCTCATAAACTTCTGCAGCCAAACCATCCTCTGCTCTCTTTTCGTATATCGCCCCTAATTCAAACCCTACCTTTTTATCGCTCTTATCAATAGCAAACTGCTTTTTAAGCGCTTCTGCTGCCTTACCATATTGCTTCGACTCATTGTACAACGAACCGAGCATTAGATAATATTCCTTATCCTGCTGATGACCTACTGCCTCAAGAATGGCAAGCGCTTTGTCCTTGTTACCGTACTTGTAATAAGCCTTGGCAACACGGTAGTTAGATGCAACTTTGGATGGATCAGACTTCTCGAGAATCTCAATGTATTTTAGTGCAGATTTATCGTCGCCTGTTGATAGATAACAGTCAAGTATAGCAGAAATTAACTTCCCATCTTTGGGCTTGGCGACAATCATTTTCTCCAAGACAGGTATAGCCGTTTTATAATCCTTCTTTTCATAGAGGGCCTCTGCATATTTTTCTCCATATATAGTTTCGTTACCTCCAAGTAAAAACGCTCTTGAATAGGCAGAAAGCGACCTGTCCTTGTCGCCTGCTATCCTATAAAGATCGCCCAGCAATAGCTCTGTCTCCGCAGATTTTGGATCAAGCTCCCTTGCCTCAAGAAGTGATTTTTCTGCTTTTTTATTCTCCTTCGTATCAAGATACGCGCGACCGAGAGACCGCCTTACGGCTGCATCCTTTGGTCGTACTTTCTGAACCTCTTCAAGCATGGTAATGGCTTTTTTCTGATACTTAAGCGCAACATAAATTTCACTTAAATACTCCAGCGCTTTTGAGTGGTCTTTCTTTAGGTAGAGCACTTTTTCAAATACATCAGCTGCCGATACGGTATCACCCTTGAGCAGATAAGCATACCCTAAATCAAACTGTAATTCCCAATTCTTAGCGTCGATATAAACAGCTTTTTTGTACTGCTCAATAGCATCAACTACCTTTTTTTGCTGCATATAAATTCGTGCGAGCGATACAAAGCAGGTCAGGCACTCCCCTTTTATTGAAGCAGCCTTCTTAAATGAAGCCTCTGCTTCTGCAATCTTACCGGCAGCAAGTTCCATTTCAGCAATTTCAGCAACTGCATCACCAGCGCGGGCATTAAGCGCTACTTTTTTACGCAACATTTCAAGCAGTGCGGACTTATTTCCACTGGCCCTATGAACCGCAATAAGTTTGTCAACTATCGATTCATTATTTGCACCCGATTTAAGCAGTTTATCATAGTACTGAACCGACTCCTGTCCCCGTCCCGAAGCTACAAGAGCATCCGCTAGTGCTAAAAGTGCCTTTTCATTATTTGCGTTGATTTTTACAGCAAGAGACAAATTTTGCACTGCCTCTTTATACGCTTTTTCCCCTAAATAAACCTGACCGGAACTCAACAAAGCATCAAAGTGGTTAGGATTGACTTTCAAAACAGCGAGATACGAAGTAAGAGCCTGTTTAGGAAAACCGGCACTATTGTCAATATTGCCAAGATCCATCAGACTTTCGATATCCTTATTATCGAGTGATGTAACAACAGACAATGCTTTTCTAATTTCGTCCTTTCTGTTTAGTTTTCTATAAATCAACAGTAAATTTCTGGCAACTGCAACATCTTTTTTCTTAGCTAAGAACGACTCATACGCTGCTATTGCTTTATCGTTATTTCCTGCCTGCGAGTATAGATCTCCTATGTTTTGCAGTAAGCTAAACCTTGCAGAATCTGCGCGAACAGCCTGTTCGTAATGGAATAAAGCATTTTTGTTATCTTTTTCCGTTACAAAAATTGTTGCTACTCGCTCTTGGCACTCTGCATTATCTGGACGGGTACGAAGCACTGTTAGATATATCCTCTTAGCTTCTGGAAGCCTTTTGTTGCGGAAATACAAATTACCAATATCATAGTCATCTTCTAATAACTGCGGTTTTTCTTTATAAACTATGTCAAACTCAGAAAGAGCGCCATTGTCATCCTTAATACTAAGCAATGCCCGTCCAAGGCTGGCTCTTGCCTCAAGATCCTTAGCATTGACAGCAAGATATTGCCGATACAACGGAATTGCGGACATAAAATCTTTCGACTTATAAACAGCCTCTGCCCATTGCTTCTTGTAATCGTTATTTTTAGGATTAAGCGACACTGCTTTACTGAAATTTTTAGCGGCCTCCCGATATGGCACTATATCCTTTGCCGTAGCCTGCGCCATCTGTATCTGACCCAACATAAAATATGCATCGTCCAGCTTTGGATTAAGTGCAATGGCTTTTAGCAATCTTTGCCGAGCATTAGGAAACTCACCAAGACGAAAATTCATACTTCCAGACTTATAGTGATACTCAGCTTTTCCCTCTTCTGCGTCGGAAGCCATGTCGTAAAACTGAACGGCCTGTTTAATATCATTCTGAGACTCGTAAATACGCCCAAGCTCAAAACTCGCTTCGTGGAGATAAGGATTAGCCTCGACCGCCTTATAAAGATGGACAGCAGCGCTATCGTCCATTTTCCTCGCTACATAGAGAAATCCTATCTTCCTTTCATAATCTTCCGGATTAGGCGGAGAAAGCGCAACCACCTTTGAATAAGCTGTTATTGCCTCCGTTAGTTTTCCTCTTTTTTCGTATAGCGCACCAAGCGTACTCCACGAATCCATATCTTTGGGATCTATTTCGGTACACTTTACATATGCCCGTATTGCTCCCGTATCGTTCTTTTGAGACTCCAATGCTTTTGCGAGACCAAGCCAAACAGTTTTATTCTTCGGTTCAGCCTTTACAACAACCTCATAAACCGGAACGACTGCTTTTGTGTCGTTAAGCTTTTCGTAAACCGATATCAGCGCCTTTGCTGTAGTTATATCAGAAGGCGAAAGTTTAAGTACCTTTTCATACGAAACCGCAGCGGCTTTAAGCATAGCAGCTGAAGTTGCCTGCATGGCACCGAGCATTCTATATATTTCGGCATCTTCCGGCGATCCCTTCGCAGCCTCCTCAAGATACTTTACAGCATCAGATGCTGCCTTCTTATTATAGTAGCTCACCCCAAGTAACCTTGCGCTATTCTCATAGCCCTTACGCATTGTATATGCTTTTAAGAGGTGAGGAATAGCAGCATCATAAGCTTTGGAATTGAAATTTAGTAATCCGAGCTGATAACTATGCGCTGGATTTAAGGGGTCAAGATTGGCGAGTTGTGCAAGATATTTTTTTGTTGAAGCTTCATCCTTTTTTGCTATGCTTATAGCGTATAAGTTCAAATTGGCAGAAAGCTTCTGCTCTTTGCCTGCCATAGCTGCTTCCGATACCTTGGCAAAAGCATTTGTTGCTTTATCAAATTGACTCGCAGACATATAGCACAAACCCAATCTATGCAAAACAGAAAGATCGTCTTTCTTGAGAACCATATACCGCTCAAGAGGCGGTATCGCCTTGGCACTGTCATTCACCGATAAATAAAGATTGG
>CAZPWS010000081.1:0-8699 GCA_964590225.1 uncultured Fibrobacterota bacterium | reverse complement strand
GCAAAATCTATCTGGCCTACCACCTAAGGAAATCTCGCTAATCTTTATCGCTGCTTAACAGCTTCCGCCATTGATTAGGTATCCGCATTTGTCTATATTGTATTAATCTATGAAAACCTATAAATGTTTCGTTGTTGTTTTGGCCTTTGTCGCTTTTGCGTGGTCGCAGTATGGTGGATCAATGTATGGAGCTAC
Organism: uncultured Fibrobacterota bacterium; assembly: GCA_964590225.1. Lineage (GTDB taxonomy): Bacteria > Fibrobacterota > OXYB2-FULL-49-7 > OXYB2-FULL-49-7 > JAEUSG01 > JAEUSG01. The sequence continues at coordinate 8,504 of CAZPWS010000081.1, read as the reverse complement.
CGGGTTGCTTAATAAATTTGCAACAACCACCGATACCCGGGATGAATATAGAGGAACCATGCTTTCGGTTAGCGTACCAGAGTTGGTCGTTGATTCCTCTTATATGGTTGGGCCTGGCGATTTGCTTACTGTTACAATAACCGGCAGTACGGTTGACGAAGAAATGCGTGTAGTTGTTAATCCTGAGGGAATGGTAACGGTGCCAAAATTTGGCTCTCTTAAAGCATTTGGTAATCTTCGCTTGGTAAAGGAAAAAATAGCGGGTCTAATCATTTCAAAAACAAGGGGGGTTGAGGTACGAATTAGCCTTACACAACCTAAACCTACACAAATTGACATAAGTGGTCAGCTTCCATCACCTGGAACTCAGAAATTTGACGGTATAACCCGTTTATCTGATGCGATTATTGCTGCATGTGGTGGACGCCCCGACCTACCCGCGCACTGCTCTTTTAGGAATGTAAAAATTCATCGGCATGATGGTGGCATTGAATCCGTTGACCTAAGTGATTTTTTGCTCAATGGAAATAGAGCGGGTAATCCCTATCTCTACACTGGCGATCGCGTGGTAGTTGAGAACCGTAAAAACAATGTTACCGTAACGGGAGCAATTGCCCGTCCACAAACTGCGGAATGGAGAGACGAAACACTATTCAGCCTCATAGCGTATTGTGGTGGTTTAAGTGCCTCCTCTGATTCCACAATTAGAATCAATCGCTACAATAAGGATGGAATAACTTCTACCGTTTTGAAATTTCCCAACGAATGCATCGGTTTTCGTATGGCACCCGAGGACAACATTATAGTTGGGACAAATCCTGCATGGCGAGATGGAATCACGGTTTCTGTTTCTGGCCGTGTAAGAAATCCAGGTGTTTATACAATACAAAAAAAGAGCCCTTTAAGTGAACTAATCGCCCTTGCGGGCGGTCTGCTCGAAGATGCTGATTCGGCGGTAACATATTTGCAACGACCAGAAATCGTCGGTAATTATGGAACGGCTGCTGTAAGAGGGTTAATTAACGATGTGGATGTTCAGACTGCAATAACAAAATCAAGCAATACACCAATACTAATTTCTGCTACTGCAGATCTGCTTCAGGAAGGTGATGTTCTCTCTGTTCCAAGAAGAATTAATTCAGTAGGGGTAACAGGTAAGGTTGCACGCCCTGGTTTTGTCAATTTTGAAACGGGAAAACAGTGGAAGTATTTTGTTAATCTTGCCGGAGGGTTCGAAAAGAGGTCGTACGAAAAATACGCAAAAGTTTACAAGAGAAAACATAATGCATGGGTTTCCGCTGGCGATGCGGGAGTTATCGACAGAGGTGATATTATACTGATACCAGAATTGCCACAATCTTATGGTTGGAATGTTTTTAAAGACCTGCTTGCCGTAACAAGTGGCATCGTTTCTCTTACTACGACCATAATTATCTTATCAAGGTGATGGTTTTTCGGGAGCTACCTGCGTTAAAAGTCCACTCCAAAGCCGGAACTTATTGCCGTAATCTGTCCTAACAGCGTATATTTCGCATGTGGTATAAAACTTTTAACAGGGGTACACTTATTATGAGCCTCCATTTTTTAATTGTCTCTTTACTTTTTTTTTCGTCAGTTTATTCACAAACTATGGCAGGCAGAATTTCGTATCTTGAGGGTTCGGTTGAAATTCAGCGCACTGGTACAACCGATTGGCTACCGGCAAAACTGAAACTTCCCATAAACGGCAATGATGCCATACGAACAGGCAAAGAGTCTCGCTGTGAAATCATGCTCAACGAAAATCGTGTTGTCCGTTTTGCGGAGAATGCGAACGCAACTGTACTTATGCCAGACGATAAAATAACACAGCTAAAAACGACGAAAGGTTCTGTGTGGGTAAATGTAAAAAAACTTGCAAACAGGGAAAGTTCTTTTGAAGTTACCACAACAGTAGCAACAGCCGCTATACGAGGAACTGTGTTTGGTGTCGATTGCGATACAAATAAGGCCAGCGTTATGGTTATCAAAGGTAGCGTAGCGATGGCCTCCGAAATAAAGAAAAAAGGGGTTAAGCCTGTTTCAACAGTGGTTAAGGCTGGTGAGGAGTGTACACTTGTGTCAGATTTTAATAAATACATGAAGGAGCAGGAAGAGGCCTTTAGAAATTTTGAAAAAGATGAAGAAGCCGCTTTCAATAAATTCATGGAAGATGAGGAATCGGCGCTTGAAAAATTTGAAAATGAACAAAATAGAGACATAAAAGCGATGCTCGAAGCAGAAAGAAAAGCATTCACACAGCTTGGTGGCGGGGCGGCTGTCGCACAGAGGAAAATTGACGAAAAAAAGATAGCCAAATCTGACTGGGCACAGTGGAATAAAAAAATGGATGCCAAGATTGGTTGGTAAAGTTTGTTTAAACTGTGGAGGCGTCTGTTATTATGACAAGCAAGGATTTTGCGCTAAAAATATCAGCCATTATTGCCGATAAAAAAGCTTATGACATCTCGATTCTCGATCTTCGTAAATTCGGAGCGCCCGCTGATTTTTTTGTAATTGCAACGGCTCTTTCTGAACCTCACCTGAAAGCGATTGCAGACGCACTTGAGAACGAACTTAGAAAGGTTGGCGCTATTTGCTCGCATAGAGATGGCGGCCACGGCACAGAGTGGCTGGTGCTTGATTTTTTTGATTGTATTGTACACCTTTTTTCCAAGGCCCGCCGATCATATTATAACATCGAAAAGCTTTATGGCGATGCCGAACAACTTGCCTATGAACTTAAAGTTGATATGCCTGAGCAGATAGAAATCAAAAAGATCAAAGCTAAAAAAAGCGTCAAAAAAGTTAAAAAAGTCAAGAGTGTGAAGAGCATTAAGAAGATGGTTCGAAAAAAGAAATGAGCAAACCGCCAGTTCCAATTACGGACGAATTATCAGCCATTCTGTTTGCAGCTGTAAAGGTTACTTTTCCAGACAGTGTATTTGATGTTTCGCCCAATGTTAAAATGTGCGATAATCCTAAGTTTGGCGACTATCAAAGTGAGTTTGCCTTAAGCATAGCAAAAAGAATAGGTAAGAATCCTATGGATATTGCTCTTGCTATGGCAGAAAAGCTCTCTGCGAATTCTTGCTTTTCGTCTGTTCATGCAGTTAAGCCAGGTTTTATAAACATTACCCTTGCTGATGCGTATCTTGAAAAAAAGGGGTTGGAACTTATCGTTAATAGCAGTAGAAGCTGTTGTGAAATTTTTTCCGGCAAAACAATAGTGATAGATTATTCAAGCCCGAATGTGGCAAAAAGCATGCATATAGGCCATTTTCGTGCAACAATTATCGGCAATGTTATTAACAATATACTTCGTTATTGTGGAGCAACTGTTATTGCTGATAACCATATTGGTGATTATGGTACGCAGTTTGGCAAGCTTATAGTCGCATACAGGAAATGGGTTGACATTAAAAATTATAGCGAATCGCCAATTGCCGAACTTGAGCGACTGTATGTAAAGTTTCAATCAGAAGCAAACGCTGAAATGGAGAACCATGCACGGGCAGAACTTGTAAAGCTTCAGCAGGGCGATGAAGAAAACAGGAAACTATGGAACGAATTTGTAAACCGTTCAATGGCAGAATTCAACAGGATATACGAAAGGCTTTCGGTTACTTTTGATACTGTAAATGGCGAAAGTTTCTACCAGCCATGGCTATCAACCGTAGTACAGGAGCTTGTTGATAAAAAAATAGCTCATGAGGATAATGGCGCCATTATTGTTGATACCGAAGCCCGATATGGAATTAAGGGGCCAATTCTCATAAAAAAAAGTGATGGTGGTTTTATTTATGCTACAACGGACCTTGCAGCTATTCTTTACAGAAAAAGGGAGTATAATCCGTCACGAATAGTTTATGTAACTGACGCCCGCCAGCAAGACCACTTCAAATCCATATTTGCAATAGCTGATGAGTGGCTTTCTGGAAATAATATCGAAAAAATCCATGTCTGGTTTGGTTCTATTAAGGGGAAAGATGGCCGTCCATTTTCGACTCGGGAGGGGAATGCTGTTGGTCTTGAAGGGATACTTAATGAGGCCGTTGAAAGAGCAAGAGCTGTTGTTGAAACGAAAAACCCATCTTTGCCTGAAAGTGAAAAGGAAACAATTGCTGAAACGGTGGGCATAGCGTCTCTTAAGTATTCTGAAATTAATCATGACTTAAAATCAGACACAGTGTTTGATTGGGATCGCATGCTTGCGTTGGAGGGCAATACCGCGCCATACCAGTTGTACACACACGCACGAATCCGAAGTGTACTTAGGAAGTGCGAAGAAATATACGGTGCTATGTCTTCTCGGCCGGAAATAAAAATACAGTTACCGGTTGAACGAAACATTATTAAGCTTGTTGACCTGTTTGCAAATCAGGTTAAATCAGCGGCGAGAGAGTTAAAGCCCAATTTTATTACAGAATTTTTAAACAAAATAAGCGGGGAGTTCAACTTTTATTATAATTTGAGGGAGGCCCCGGTTATTAAGGAAACGAATACTGCAATACGAGAGTCAAGAGTTGCCCTTTACAAGCTCACTGGCGACACAATAAAGTCGGCGTTATCTTTGCTTGGAATCAATGCTCTTGAAAGAATGTAAGCTATTTCTTTAGGAGGTTAGGAATGTCATTATTGATAGTAGGTTCTGTTGGAATAGACAATATAATAACTGAGTCTGCTTCCGCAAATGGCGTACTTGGCGGCTCTGCCTCTTATGCTTCGGTAGCAGCATCACTCTTTAATGGGGTCCGTCTTGTTGGAATAGTAGGAAAGGACTTTCCTAAAAAGCATATGTCGTTATATAAAAGCAGGAATATCGATCTTGAGGGGCTCGAAATAGCCGCAGGGGATACCTTCCGCTGGACAGGTAAATATCAGCCGGAGTTTAAAACAAGGGAAACCCTTGAAATTCACCTTAATGTTTTTGCTGATTTCAGACCGAAAATTCCAAACGCATACTGCGGCACTCAATTTGTGCTTCTTGCGAATATAGATCCCTGTTTACAACATCTGGTTCTCGATCAGATGTGTGCGCCAAAATTTGTTGCAGTTGACACAATGGACCTATGGATAAATATAAAACGGAAAGAAGTTGACTCTCTTCTTAGGCGGGTGGACCTTATTGTTATGAACGATGAAGAAGCCGTGTTATATACCGGTAAAAAGAATCTGATATGTGCTGGAAACGAACTTTTAAAGTGTGGGGTTCGCTTTGTAGTAATAAAAAAAGGGAGTAATGGTGCAGTATTATTTACGAAGAACGGAATTTTTCAATCGCCAGCCTATCCATTGAAAAAAGTTGTTGATCCTACAGGTGCAGGAGACTCATTTATTGGAGGGCTTATGGGATATATCTCCTCAAAGAACAAAGTTACAGAGGAATCGTTACGCAAAGGCGTTGTTTATGGTACAGTAGCAGCATCCTATTGCGTCGAAGCTTTTAGCTTAAACAAGCTGCGAACGATTTCAAAAAAAGAACTGGATGGACGATTCAATGACATAATGAGGATGACGAGGTTTTAATGTATCCTACAGCTGCGATTATTGTGATGCTTTTTTCAGCATCATTTTCATTAGATGCAAACATAGCTGACAGAAATTTTATCGGGGTAAATCAGACCGACCAACCCGTTGATTACTATACCGCACATCCGGGCCGCTCTCTGCTCTTCTTTGCTGGATTTAACGATGGAGACACTACTACAAACCATTTCACCAAGGTTGGGACTCTTGACTTTAATGTTTCCGAAAATGCTCTAAAAGTGCCTGTGCGAACGCTGAAAAGGAACGCTAAATCTGGAGGCTATTATTCAGTTCTTCCTATTGATATTTCTGCAAATGAATTCGTTTTTTCGGCCGACAGAACAATACCATCCAGTAATCCAGACATAGTGACCGCCCTGCTTTTTTTTCCTGAAGGTGCTACAATAAATCCGATAAGCGGACTCCCATCATCATTTATCCGCTTTTACAAAAGAGCAAAGGTTGAGGTTGTTGAATACAAAAGCGAAGGGGAAAAAGCGAAATTAATGTGGGCAGGAAATAGGAAAACACCTCCTGCCGTGGTTGAAAAACTTTCGATTTCCATATCTAATGAAACCGTTGGTGTCTTTCTAAACGATTCCCTGCTTTTTGTCGGGTCAAATCCGTTAAAAGAATCTAAAATGAGATATGGTATTTTCGTTGCAACAAAAGGGACCACCCATGGTGGTGGAAATATCAAATTTGACCGTCTTTCCATGGAATTTAAGCTTGAATAGTGCTAATGCCCAGTTATTTTTTTTATATATACAAGTAGGCTGGATAATCGAAAGGATATAATACAGATGCCGATTAAACCATCATTGATTTTGTTGCTTGCCTTGCCTTTTTTCTTTGCAAATTGCGTTAAGAAGGAGAACACTACGCCAAGATATGATGCTAAAGCCTGCGTTCTTTGCACGCATTATGAAAACGGGAAGTGTTTTAATTGCAAGGGATCCGGCGTTTGTCAGTACTGTAAGGGAAGTGGAAAAAGGCTTGTAGGCAAAAAGAACAACTTCATAGAAGAGGCATGCCCTTTTTGTGAAGGTAGAGGAAAATGCCACTACTGTAAAGGTAGCGGCAATTGCAATGGATGTACAAAAGAGCATGCGCAGGATACAATACCTAAAGACACGGTGGTGAAAAATGAATAGAAAAAAGTTGTCAGTATTGGTTCTTCTGTTTGTTTCTATCACCTTTAGCGAGGCTCTGCAGCCTATAAAACTTGTTGAACAGCCGACGGCCGGTTCCTACAATAAAGGCCAGTTTGGGTTAGGCATAAATTTTTTTGGCGGGGGCGGACTTGCCTATTCTTTCGGGCTTGGAATCACAAACAGGTTTTCTTTCGGCGTGGCACACTCACTCATGAACGCAATTGGTAGCGGTGGAGTTAGGGTACAAAATATCCCCGGAGTTCTTGTCAAATATCGGCTAATGGAAGAGTCGTATTACATGCCAGGGCTTGCTATTGGTTTTGAATCCCAAGGCTCCGGTAATTATTATAAAAGCACGGATTCGCTTTATTATCCCCGTTTTGATTTCAAATCCAAAGGGTTTTTTGGCGCGGTGAGCAAAAGCTATCTGTTTCTTGGTCAGCCCCTTGGCTTTCATTTTCTTGTCAACTATAGCACGATAGATAATCAGGCCGAATCAGAAAGAATTAAGCCGGACGGTCAGCATCAGAATGCTTTTGTTAACTTTTCTGTTGGAATGGACAAAAGTATAAACGAGGAGCTTTCTGTATTGGCAGAGTACGATCTCGCGCTTGATGACGACAACTCCCGCTCACTTATTCAGGGATATCTCAATGCGGCCGTTCGGTGGAGTATATTTCCGTCATTTACAGTTGAATTAGCGCTTAAAGATCTTATTGGTAATAAGGAAATGCCCTACTCTCCAGAAGGGGTTGTGAGGGAGGTTCGCATTTATTATACGGACAAATTCTAAGTATCGAACAAAGATCAAGTAAACATGGCAGACGATTCACTGATTTCGCCTCTTAGCAGCGATATTGATGCAGTGGTGCTGCTTGGTCTTGAGAAGGCCGATTTCTCTCAGCTTCTTAATGATAAGCGTAGCTTTGACCTTGTATTAAAACGGATAGATTCCCAGAATAGTAATATAAGCGATAAAGCAAGAAAGCTTATATATGAATCTATCTATTATAAACTTGTAAATGATGGCTTTAACATTGAAAGAGCCATTCTTGAAAAAGAGGTTCAGATACTCAAAAGGGTTCGTTCAGATATAGGTGCTCTTCTCGCAAAAGAGATATCACAACCAAAGTCGCTTAAACGGGCAGAGAAGCTTCTTATGTTAACATTTGCAGCGCCCGACTCGGCTGCAAGAATATTAAACGGTGCCCATTTTGATCCTGATCCCCGTTTCCGTGCGACTGCGGCAAAGCTCCATCTCTGTTTTAACGAGGTAGATCTTCAGGCGAGAATAATGAAGTTTCTTTCGGATGCCGACTCTCGTGTTATTTCAAACGCGATAGAGGCTCTAGATACCATGCGGAACAGTAACTTAAGTGGTGTATTAGCAAGGTTCCGCTCACACAAGAACCCCCGTGTTAAAAGCGTAACTATTAAGGCTCTTAGTAGGCTTGGAGAAAGGGATCTTAATAATGACATTAAGTCTATTATTGAAGATGGAAGAGAGGCATGTCATTCAGCAATTGCGTGGCTATTGCCCGAAATTCCTTCAATAATTCCCGATCCATTGCCTATTCTGACAAAATTGACAAAAAGTTCATCGATTATCGTAAAGGGGGCTGCTCTTCGTTCGCTTAAAAAAATAGGGTCGTCATCGGCAATTTCCATAATATCCGGAATGGAAGCAGTTGATATAATAGAAAAAGACAGGGAAGCTCGGGAGCTACTGCATCATATTCTTGCGGATTCAAGCAGATTAGAAAAGATAAGAGCAATAAAAAATGCAGCGAATGCAATCGATTC
>CAZPWS010000080.1:0-8878 GCA_964590225.1 uncultured Fibrobacterota bacterium | reverse complement strand
GCATCTGCAGCAGAAACACCTGTTCCTTCATCAAGTTTCCAATGATATTTAGGAAGCTTATAGGCAGGAACGACCTTTACAAGCGTACTATCAGAAAAATTACCACCATTTACCGTAGATACAACAAAACAGTTACCCGATGCACCATAGCTCGAAACAAGCCCTGTTACACCAACACTAACCACAGAAGGCTCTCGCGAAAGCCAGACCGGTTTTGTGGCACTATCTAGTATAATAACGGCTCCGTCTGCATAAACCCCGTAAGGAGTCAATTGAATAGAAGCATTGCAAAGCATATTCACTGTGTCTGGCCGAATATCTATTCCAACAAGCGGCTTTCTCACACAGTTAAGAGTGAGTCGAGTTGTCTTGCTCCCTTCTATTATAACACTATTTGCTGATGCTGTCTGGTAGCCAAGTGCGGCGACACTCACCTGATAAGTACTCCCAGAATCAAGTTGCGCTAATTTAAGAGTGCCGGATCGACTGGAGACCGTATCAACTATTGATCCTGAACGGGATACCGTAAGTTTAGATAGTGTGGTAACTGGTGCTCCTGTCACTGCATCTCTCGCGGTTACTATGAGTGTACCAGGCGAAAGAGAAACAGAACCATCCATACCAAGAACAACTTCGTTTTCATAGGTAATCTTGGCTTTTAGAATACGGTTATTACCCACATCATTGGCATAAACATATTTGTCGCTTACGGCAACTGCTCTTACCCACGCAAAACGAATGCCCTCATCGTCAACATTTCCGTACCTACCTATACGAGCAATTCTATTCCCATTGGCATCAATGACCACAAGGGAGTTCAGCTGGCGCGCAGGTATCCACGAGCGGGCCCATCCATCCTGGTCAAATCTGGAATTATGACAGGTACAATCTGAACCAATGGCATCTGTCATTCCCCCATACACCCAAAGTGGGCCGTTTATTATTCTTGTACCGCTCGCTATCCAGCCGCTTTTTACAGTTAAAGGATCTCCAAAATCAAGCGGATATAAACCCAGACGATCTGCAAATTTAACAAGCGATCCGTGCCCACCAAAGACCCTATAGGAAGGTATAACATCGGTAATTCCGTCAAGTCTTGTCTGATCACTCGGCAAAACATTGGGATAAACAAGGTAAAGGCTGTTATCGCGATCCATTCTCACGCCATGTCCTATTTCCAAATTAGCATTAACTACCGATGAAGAGAGAAGCTGACCACTGGTTGTCCACATTTTTACATCGCGAACCTGATCGGGTCTATCGAACACCCCAACCATTCTACCTGACGGCGAAACATCAAATCCCTTCTCGTGTATATTGGAATGACTGGTTACCCCCGTAACTAAAACTTCAGCCAGTTGCGTAGCGTTAAATTGAGATGGAAAATGGTTCCACCAGCCAGCATTAGGATCCGGGCATATTGACAGCGTAGCAACTCGTGAGCCTTCTGTAAATGGAACCACTTGACGATCCCTCGTCATTCTAAAAATATAACGACCATAACCCATAGGCCCACAAGCTATGTAAAGCAGACTATCTGGCCCAAACGCAAGTTCACTAAAGGCACTGATACGAAAAACCTTGTCATACACACCCGTTGAACCGCTTATTCTGTAAAGTGTTACATTGGGACTTCCAATACCTACATACAAATCCTCCGTAAACGGATCTACAGCCATACGATAACTTTTAAAATCAATCATGGTATCGGTGTAGTCGGTATACGGTACTGCTCTTCGGGGGGGTTCTACTGAAGAATAAGCTGGTGTTAAAAGTCGTACTGCGTTCGCAGCATTACTGTACGAAGCCAAAACACTGAACCATCCACCGTATGGTACCCTGTCTCCCCAAATAGTGGTGGCGAATGAACAACCAAGTTGCCCCATAACACTTTCTGGAGCATCCGCAGGTGGGGGGAAAAGTGTCCTAAAATATTTTCCATCCTTCGTTATATAAGCCCCCTCCACTGGCTTCCAACCAATATCCATCTCATGCTCCGCACCTAGCCCAAGCGATACGAATATCTTGCAATCTGTCGTTACGGTGTTACCTCTGTTGTCTTTTTTGTCCCAATACACCCGCTGGAAAAGAGTATCCTTCATGAAGGGTGCAGGAGCATTTGAACCCAATACCCCACTCGCGAGATGACGAATAACACCACCATCCCTGTCCTTAACGGTTATTGTAACATCGCATCTTCCTTGTGTCGTGAATGTGATGGCTACTCGATCGCCCTCATCCGTGAGAGCCGGAAGTACAGCAAACTCAAAATTCTCCTCGCGAGATATGACCTCAGAAAATGTACCATAAAAAAATGCAGCGATTACTAAAAAAAATGCTATTCTCTTCATAAAGACCCTCCTCCTTTTGACTGGGCAAAGTTATTGTAAATTCGTGATAAGCTTTCCGTACAGTAATCATATAGAATTATCAGGTAAAAAGCACAATACGAAATCGCGGATTTAATAGTATAAAAACACGGAAAAACAGCTAAAAACACGGAAAAATCTATAAAATCATGCTATTTATTCACTCAACAATATCTTTTTACACATAATCGAACCATTGATTACTGCAAGTAAAGCGTATATTCCGGCGGCAACAGGTCTGTTTTGCCCATCTTTTCCGTTCCATCTTACCAAATGTTCTCCAGCGGCCTTCTTGCCCCTAAGCAGACACATCACCAGCCTGCCAGAAATATCGTACACTTTTATTTCAGCTACACCTTCAGATATCATTGTAAAGGAGATCGAGGTGCCTATTTTGAAAGGATTAGGACTTACATCAAGGTGTAACATTGGTAGCTTATTCAATAAATCAGCTTCTCTTTCTGTAGGCAATAGACCAACAGCGTTATAGGTTGCCCTGGCTCGGAAATTGTCAATCACTTCAACACGGAGAGTATCGCGCAACCAAGTTGCTGGAACTCTCAGAGTAGGCCCATCAGTAATTGTGTCAGGAGAATTCATTCCTTTGTTGTATGCCCTAAACCACCATTCCACATTAGCAATACTCCCATCCATATCATCAGCATAAACAGTAAACTCATACAAGCCGCTCTCTACTGATGCCACACTCACATTGCTAACAAAAGGTATCTTATTTGCAGGAGCCATCATTGATCTTAGGGACATATCACCATAAAACACAGAGTGGTCAATAACCATTCCTGAAGACAACCATGCGCTGCCCCAATTTTCACCATCACGCAAGAGATAAATTACACGGGCTCTGTTTGAAGTTTCCCAAACTGACGGAACCATCCAGTTAATAAGGGAATAATCGTTAATGTGCATTGTGACCGTTGAACCGATAGCAAGAACAACTGCACTGTTGCGAGACAAAATCTGTTGACATACTGGCCCACCAAGAACGCCGGCAATACATGATTGATTGATAATAAACCGTGACTGCATATTCATTGTGTGGATGACATTATTATCGATGTGAGAACCTGCTCCGCCTCCAAAAACTGAAGCATTTCCATGTGATGTCTGCTCAAATAAATCGGAACCCGTAGGGAAAGTATTATGGAGTGAAGATGCGGTGCAAGCCTTGGACCAATAAAGGGCCAAGCGGCTCACACGATTACTTGCAAGATTAAGATATTCTGGAATACAGTAATAATTAGCATTGTGCGTTAATCTACGAATTCCCTTTCTGTAGTCGTGATTACAATCAAGAGCCCTTTTAACAAGCAATGCTTGGCTACCAAATGTTTCGGCGCCAGAATACGATTTAGGATATATACGGCTGACCCATATATGTCTCATGCTAAGATCTTCTTTATCCGCGTAACCAGTTAACCACCCACCCATATTCCAAAATGGACGATCCCCCATACCCTCGGCAGAAGGATAACCAAAACGACCTATAAGAACGGCACCCGACATTATCACAGAAACATCCCTGTACTGTTCGTTTAGTGTATCCCAAACTGATTTGATTGGATTAGAACGACACGAGACAATTTTTGACAAATATCCTTCGTCAATAATGTCCTGCCGCATTCGACTAACCTCTTCAGATATGTATTCAAGAAGGGAGTCGTGCACAACTATAAGAACCATCGTTCCCAAAGAACCGGAAGGACGAACAACTAGTTCGCATGAGGTTACTGCAGAATAAGCAACACCATCAAACACTCGCCATGAAAACGAATCTCTTCCTGTGAACCCTCTTGCTGGAATATACCTGAAACCTGGCGCCCTTATTTGCGAGGCAACTCCAACAGTAAGTCCCCAAATGGATGAGATGCTTCCATGTACAGGTGGTACCTCGACTTTAGTAGAACAAATTTGGTCAATAGAATCGGCATCCCTAAACCATGCGGAGAAGGAAACTGCGCTGTCTTGTAAAACTGATACTGTCATTTGATGAGCTACTGGAGGATTATTTTGTCGTATTGTAATTACAAACAATGCCGTATCTGAATAATATTTGCCGTCAAAAACAACCCATTTCACCGTGTCGATACCATAGTTTCCCGCGGGACAGGAAAAATATAGATAACTTTGGCGATACATCTCGCCGATGGTTACGCCACCAAATAAGGTGCTGGTTGTCAATGTGCCAAGAGAGGGTAATCGGGTTGGGATAATATAATTCCATGTTACCCCGTTGAGATCTGAAAAAGGGAATCGTAAGTATCTTGCCGATGTTTTCTCCGATACGGTTACAGCCGTATCCCGTATGACGGGGGGGAAATTCTCTGTTTTCGCTATAACCATAGCGGCTTCGTTTGAGAAACTTCCAGTATCCTTAGCCTGCCACAGTATTGTATCGTAACCTATGTGGCCCACATTAGCAGTGTAATAATAACTAACAGAGTATCCGTACAGCGAATCTTTTACAATCTGCACATATTTTCCAGTAGCATTATTAAGATACTCAAGATGCCCCATAGTAGGAAGTTTGGTGAATTTTTTAGAAATTTGATAAATAGGGCCATCATCAGTTGCACTAAAGTTCAACTGTTGTCGGAATACACCATCAAAAGTTGTCATAGATGAACTTTGTGCAATAGGAGGTTGATTTGCCGCCAGTAAAATAAAATTTGTAAAAAGGACGATAAATACACCCATTGCTCCCCCCTATCTATTACGATATGCGTGCGCAGAAGATATTTTCTATATCATTAATTATACACTCACAGTAACTTTAAGGCAAGCAGATATTCGAATCTTGTATGTACCGCGTTATTTAACTTATTTGATAATATGAAGGAAAACGAAAAAGATTTGCCGTCTTGGTCAAACTCAAAGTACGATATTTTTAACCGCTGTAATACAGAATATTTTTTTGATAAGGTCGTTTCAAGAAATGGATGGAACGGAAAAATCGCGACCAAACTTGAGCGGGAAGCTTATGTGCTAAAAAACACGCGGAATCGTTATGCGTGGAGCGGTGACCTGATACATTCGGTTATCGAAGAGTGGATAGACGCATACAAACAGGGAAAAACAATTGACAGGGATGGCGTATTGCAGATAGCAGACACCAGAATGCGTGAACAATACAGAGAATCCATGAACCAAAAGTACCGGCTTGTTCCAAAGAGGTATATTGGACTCGTCGAACATGATTCTTCCATTACTATTCCAGATTCCGAATGGAAGGAAATTCATGACAATGTGCGCAACTGTTTAATAAATTTTTTTTATTCCGATTTTTATAAACTTGTTACCAACCAGGGAATGAACGGTATTATAAAACCAGAAAGACTCGATTACTTTGTAATTGACAACCTTAAGATTTATGCAAGGCCAGATGTAGCAATAAAAACAAAGCATTCAATTAAACTACTCGACTGGAAAACAGGCAAGCAGAACGACAACAATGACTTGCAGATGATTTATTACGCCCTTTACGCAGCCAAAAAATTTCATTATCCTGTTAACGCAATTGAGGCCGAGATAGTATATCTAAAGGATAATTTTGTGAAACCAGTTCCTGTTACCGGCGAACTGATAAACAATGCGGAAGAATTTATAATGGCCACAAGCGTTGAAATGCAAGCATTCGAGAAACAACTAACCAAAGAAACTGCCCTTTGCGAAATATCAAAAGCAAAATCAACATCTACCTGTCTGCTTTGCCGTTTTCAGAAGCTGTGCAGGGAATGCGCAAACCCGTCCCCTGCTTGCAACAACTAATTGGCTTAAGGGAAAATCCCCCTCTTTTTATACACAAATTCAAGCTTTTGTAGAGCAACAATATAGGAAGCTGTTCTTGTGTCGGTTTTGAATTTGTTAGCTATTTCTTCAACTCTGTCGTATGCTTCGACCATTCTTCTCTTAAGCTTACTATCAACATCGTTGAGATCCCAGAATTCTGACCGTTTATTTTGCAGCCACTCGTAATAACTAACGCATACTCCACCGGCATTGCAAAGGACATCAGGGATTAGTTCTATTCCCTTGCTAAAAAGAACTTCATCTCCTTCGATATCTGTTGGACCGTTTGCTCCTTCGGCAACCAACTTTACTTTTAGAAGTGAGGCTGTTTCTTTCGTTATCTGGTTTTCGAGCGCGGCAGGAATAAAAATATCGGCTTCTGTTGACAAAAATGCTTCCGTCGAAACCTCGGTTGCCCTCTTGTAGCCCTTAACGCTTCCATTGGACTCTACAAAGGCTTGCAGGTCTTCCGGATCTATGCCACCTTTATTGCTGATTGAAGCGGCATAATCCTGAACCGCAACAAGTTTGGCGCCAGATTTACAAAGAATTTTTGCCGACCACGACCCTACATTTCCGAAACCCTGTATGGTAAAAGTGGAATTTTTAAGATTGAAACCTTTTTTCTCCGCCCATCTTTCAATAGTATAATAAACCCCCTGGCCTGTTGCTTTGTTGCGGCCAAGGCTGCCACCCGCCTCGATTGGTTTACCCGTAACCACATGAATTGAGCGGAGTCGCTCTTGGGGATGAACTGTTGATAAATAGGTATCGAGAATCCATGCCATTATTTGCGGGTTGGTGTTAACATCCGGCGCTGGTATATCGTAATCGGGACCAATAGTATCGCCAAGAGCATAGGTAAAACGGCGGGTTATATGTTCAATTTCTTTTTGCGAGTATAGCTTGGGATCAAGCTGCACCCCTCCCTTTGCGCCGCCATAAGGGATATCTACTATTGCGCACTTCCATGTCATCCATGCGGCAAGTGCTCGCACTTCATCAATATTAACCTGGGGATGGTATCGTAAACCACCTTTAAATGGTCCAAGAACATTATTATGCTGAACACGGTATCCGGTAAAAACCTTAACATGGCCATCATCCATTACTACCGGAAAGTTTACGACAACTTCATTCATAGGATGTGCAAGGATTTTACGAATCTCAGGATCGAGATTCATTACAGACGCCGCCTTTTCATATCTCTTAGTAACCATTCCAAAGAGACTGTCGTGTGACATAGAGGCCTCCAGATTTATGTTAAAAATTCACAAACGAGAAGATAATTGTATACAATATACAATGCAAGCAAATAATCAATTCGCCTTAGACACATCGTTAAGGCTTGTAAATACTATGTTCATAACTTAACAATATGTTTACGCAAATATTGCCGATTATCTATCTAACAACCTATAAAACCAAGAGATGTGCTTTGGGCACCCCTTTTGATTAATTAGTATAAAATTATAAAAAAGAAAGGTGGTTATTATGAGTTCAAATGTAATTTATTCAAACGAAACAACATTCCAGAAAGATGTTCTGGACAGCAGTATTCCCGTTCTGGTTGACTTTTGGGCTGAATGGTGTGGCCCTTGCAGAATGCTTCTGCCTACTATTGACCGCTTAGGAGATGCTTTTAACGGTAAAGCTAAAATTGTAAAACTGAATACAGACGAATCGCCAGCAATAGCAGGTAAGTATCAAATATCTGCCATACCTACGGTTATGCTTTTTAAAAATGGCGCTGTTGTTAATCAGTTTGTTGGGGTTCAGCAGTATGAAACCTACGCAGAAGCAATAAATAAAAACCTGTAATGTTTATTAGAGTGGCGTAAAAAGATGTTATTATTTACATTGTATTCGTTCACTTTAACTGACAAGGATTTATTATGCCACTAATTTACAATTTTCATGAAGTGTATGAGATGGGATTGCAGATTGAACGGAACGGCCTTGCCTTTTATCGCCATTTCGCCGGCGTCACAGAAAACAATAGCGTTAAATCACTTATGTTGAGACTTGCAGAATGGGAAGTAAAGCACGAAGAACAGTTCAAGTCCCTTCAGGAAGCTGAAAGTGCAAACAACCGTTCTGTTTCTCCGGTTCAAAATGACAGCGAAGCGATGGACTACCTCCGCTCACTTGCGGACTCCCATGTTTTTCTTCGCTCTTTTAATCTTGACGAAATGGCCAACAGCCTTAAGTCTGTCAAAGACATTTTATCTATGGCGCTTAAGTTTGAAAAGGACTCCGTAAAACTGTATGAATCCATTTTGCAGCATATTCCAGAAAACATGGGCAAAGGAGCGGTCAAACGGCTGGCAGAGGAGGAAGCCAAGCATGTAGAAATGATTACTAAAGAGTTGTCAATAATTTAGTTTAACAATAAATATCAAGGAGAGCGTAAGCATGGCAAGTATCAAGGGAACAAAAACAGAAGTTAATCTATTGACTTCATTTGCAGGCGAATCACAGGCAAGAAATCGCTACACCTATTTTGCAAGTGTAGCAAAGAAAGAGGGCTATGAACAGATAGCTGCAATCTTTTTAGAAACAGCGGATAACGAAAAAGAGCATGCCAAAAGAATGTTTAAGTTTCTCGAGGGCGGTATGGTTGAGATTAAGGCCTCCTATCCGGCTGGCGTAATTGGAACTACCGAAGAGAATTTGGCAGAAGCGGCTGCCGGTGAACATGA
>CAZPWS010000079.1:0-9147 GCA_964590225.1 uncultured Fibrobacterota bacterium | reverse complement strand
GAGATTGGCGGAGCAATAACATCAAGAAAACGGTTGCGGCAACCGTTGATCTTTAAGAATGCGGCCTGATCAATATTATACGAAAACACGCTTACTGCTGAAATAGCAATGACCATAAAAACAAACAGGCGACTCCGGTATCCCGAAAATCGCCTGAACAGTTCAGCCTTCAAGATAAACCCGTTATTCCTCGCTTTTCTTTTGGGTGGCAAGTGAGACAACAATGAGAGTAAGAATCGAAAGAGGTATCGATATAATACCAGGGTTATCTATTGGTAACAGCGCCGCCTTTGGGGACATACCATACATCTCAAACATCGTTGGGGAGCAAAGAATAATACCAATTGCCGAAACAATTCCAACGACAATGGAGGATGCAATTCCCTGTGCCGTTGTTTTCTTCCAGAACAGCAGGAAAATTATTGCAGGAAGATTAGCGGAAGCAGCAACCGCAAAAGCAAGACCAACAAGGAACGAAACATTCATTCCTTTGAAAAGAATACCGAGCATGATTGCGACTATTCCAACTGATATCGCGGCAGCTTTACCAGCCTTTACCTTAACTTTATCGCTCATATTCTTATTAAGATATTTGTCGATAAAATCATGTGCAATGGCACCGCTTGAAGCCACTATAAGGCCACTAACAGTCCCAAGTACGGTTGCGAATGCAATAGCAGAGATTATTGAAAAGAGCCCTACCCCGAAATATTTGGCAAGCAGAGGACCTGACATATTGCTGCTTTCGACATCAAGCACGCCGTTTACCATCGCGCCAAGCCCCATAAACAGAGTAAGTATATAGAAAAAGCCTATCGCGGCTATTGCAACAATGGTGGACTTTCGTGCATCCCTACTACTTGCAACAGTATAATAACGAATCAGTATGTGCGGCAGCGCCGAAGTGCCAAAGAAGAGCGCTAACATTAGCGATAAAAAATTGAGCCTATCCCACAATGTCGCACCAGATTTTTCAGACAACTTGTACTTTAGACCCGGCACAAGAATATCGCTTCCTTTAGTATAGATACGAAACCAAACAGAAACCTTCTCGCCTTCGTGGCTAAAAATAACTTTACTGAACCTTACAACCTCACTACACTCAATATCTTCAAGGAATTCAAATGGACCAACCGGCCCGCTTCGATCAACTTCTACGCCATCGACCACAATTTTATTCAAATAGCCAACCTGGAAAAATTTTTCCGCTTCCTTTGGTTCACCATTGTATAAAACAGCCCCATTAGGTAATGTCGTAATTGAGAGCATCTCCTCTAAAATTGTGCTATTGTCTTCTTTTTTGGTAAGTTTATACCATCTCTCTACACCATTTATAAGCAATTTAACAGCGGTAAGATTCTCTGTTACTTTTTTTTGGGCAACAATTGTAACTGTAGAGTCGTGCACATCCTTTACGAGTCCTTCCGATAGTGTAACTGGTATCTCATCCATAACATGGAATGAATCTGAAGGAGTCTTATTTAGCCCATTTCTCAGTATGTAAACGGTGAGTATTGTTGAAAAAATTATCAGTAAACCACCCTTAAGAAACTGCACATAGGTGGTTGAAGTCATACCAGCAGTAGCTACAATCAGGATTACTATGGAGCCTACAATCACAACCCCCATCCAGTGGGGAAGCCCAAGTAGCGGGACAACAAGATCACCGGCGCCAACCATTTGCGGAATTAAATAAAAGAGCGAAACAACAAGCGTGCTTATTGCAGCCGTTAATTTGACAGATTTAGAATTAAACTTAGCATCAAGCGCATCAGCAAAGGTATATTTTCCAAGTCTTTTAAGAGGTTCCGCTACAACAAACAAGGCAACCACCCAGCCAGCCAAATAGCCAATTGAGTAAAGGAAACCATCGTACCCCGCAAAAGCAATCATGCCGCAAATGCCAAGAAAAGAGGCCGCAGAAAGGTAATCACCTGCAAAGGCAATACCATTTACTCCCCAGTGAATGGTTCCCCCAGCCGCATAATAACCAGCAGCAGATTTAGTTTTACGCGCAAAATAAAACGACAGCGCAAGAACAAATAAAACAAATGCTGAAAAGATCATAACTGCCAATATTGATGCATGATATATCATTTCTTCTCTCCATTAATCATATTAAGTTTGTCTTCGAGACTGGAGCATACCATATTGTATATAAATCCCATAAGAACTGCTAACACTATCAGCCCAAAACCATACACGATTGCCAAATTAAGTCCATAAAAAATCTTTATTCCCATTAATTCGGGCGAAAACAACCCTATTGCAACAAAACCGGCATAGATAGTCAAATAGATAAAGAACAGGATTAAACCAATTTTTGCCTTTTTACCCGCTGAATGATCAATTTCCTCTTTAGCAGCCGGCTCATGAAACATAATTCCCTCCTCAAAAGTGTTCTTCTCTTTTCTACTGCACAACAAGCGCATAAGTTGGGATAATATAGTAGCGTGTAGATAACATTCGCAAACCATTCAAAATGGTTGCTCTTACCCCCTGAGTCTTCATAAATTTACTCTTAATGGGGGTAAAAAATATGAACCATCTATTTATTCACTTAACTATTATTATGATAGTTCTCAATCTTCCGACATATGGGCTTGTCAAGGTAAGCCCCTACAACTTAATTGACACAGATAACCCTGGCACAGCAATCCATATCCGATGGAAATCAACAACACCAGGAACAATCCATTACGGTATTAATGATTTCTCAATGTCAAAAGATGGAGATGAAAACGGTGTTCACATAACCGATCTTATTCCAGGCGCAAGGTATAAGTACATTGTAGTGAGCGGAGACACAAGTGTTGAGGGCTCTTTCCGCACTTCGCCTCCGTGCGGAGTACCCTTCTCAATTGCCCTTTGTTCAGATACACAGGAAGCCGACTCAACTGTCACTACCTACTTAGATGCAATATACGAGCATAGCAGACCCGATCTGCTTGTAATTGTTGGCGATATAGTAACATCAAACCATAACAATGGATCTGTTTTCTGTTTTAGCGCGAAATGTTCATACGACTCGCTCATCAACCATTCAAAAAAGCTTTTTGCAAACACTATAATGGTACCGGTACAAGGCAATCACGATAGCAGCACCCAGTTAAATAGACCAGGCAATTCCTATACTAAGTTTTTTTCCGTTTTACCAGACTCGGGACGGGAGTACCTGTTTAAATATGGAAGCGCTTCTTTTCTGATGGCACTCGATTCAACCGGCAAGTACAACAAAGAGCTTCTTAACCGATTTCGGGCGCTCGATGCGCGATACAAGCTTGCCTTTGTGCATAAACCACCCAATTCAGCAGGCTACCTTCCCAACGCCTGGTACTTTCAGAATGAGGGGGCGCAGGTCATATATAGTGGACATATCCATATATCCTATTTATCAGCGTGGACCCGTGTCACTTACGATTCCATTAGAAGTACTTATCCCTCTGTGACAACCCCAACACAAACGGATGGGTATTTTAGATATTGTCAACCTGGATGTCCCGACAATAGAGAGTTCTCCATCGCTCTAGTGGATTCAATCGAGAATGGTCTGTTCAAACAGGATAAATATCGCATAGCTCAAAACGGTTCCATCATTGATGGCTCAGGCGGCTCTTTTACAATTGTTAGTGATACTACAACTGCTATTGAGTTAGCCACACCAAGAAAAAACATTGAAAAACTTCTCCTTGAATACGCACCAAATCCTACAAACGGGTTAATAAACCTACGCCACTTCTCAACTTCTAAGGGACTAATCTCAATATTTGATATCTCTGGCAGACAGCTTGAATCAATAGCAACAGATGCGTTAACAAGCTCACGAACCATTCAGATAAATTGTTCCCGCTATCCCATTGGTAACTACTATATTTACTTTAAGAATGGCAATAAGAAAGCAGGTTATCCGCTAACAATACTGCGTTAAAACTTTTAAGGCCGAAAGGAAAGACTATGAACTTGCGAAAGATCAACAACTGGAAATTCATCTCTTCAGAAAAGCTACGAATCCACGGGGAAAAAATCTCCACCCCAGACTGCACCACAGATGGATGGCTTCCCATTACTGTTCCAGGAACGGTTATTAATGGTCTTGTCGAAAATAAAGTATATGCTGACCCCTATGAAGGTACCAATATGGCTAACTTGCCTGGCTTTAAATCAGAATCCAAGCATATTTTTTCACAGTTCCACAAGCCTGATGATAGCCCATTTCGCAATTCATGGTGGTACAGAACCGAACTCGACATCAGGGCTACCGAAGGGAAACATAATTGGATTAGACTCGATGGGATAAGCTATTGCGCCAATGTGTGGCTTAATGGAAAGCGGATTGCAGGTACCGATTATATCAGAGGCACTTTTCGCCAGTTTGATATAGATATCACCCAAAAAATCACAAATAACAGCCCTAATATATTGGCCATTGAAATATTCGCTCCCGAACCGGACGATCTCGGTCTCACCTTTATCGACTGGTCGCCAGTTCCTCCCGATGACTGCATGGGCATAACACAGCCGGCATATACATACACTACCGGACCTGTTGCAACAAGAAACCTTTTCGTAAAAAGCGCTCTAACATTTTCCAAGACAACAACAGCCAAACTCACTATCGAACTTGAACTTGAAAACCTCTCAAACGAGCCATGCACAGCAGATCTCGAAGCAACTATCGATAAACTTTCTTTAAAGCAAAAAGTAAATCTAAATCCAAGAGAAGTAAAAAAGGTTACTTTTTCCCATGCTAAATTCCCTAAATTGACAATCAAAAATCCCCGCCTATGGTGGCCATATCAGCTTGGCACTCCAGAACTTTACAATCTTACAGTTCACTGCAATGTTAAAAAGGCACCATCAAGCCAGCAATCTATCGCATTTGGAATTAGAAGCATAAAATCAAAACTTAACAGGCACGGAGCGCGACTGTTTTCTATCAACGGCAAAGAAATTCTAATCAGAGGAGCAGGATGGGCACCCGACATGCTTATGCGGCAGTCTATCGAAAGGGACAGGGCTGATGTAGCCTACATTAAAAACAGCAACCTGAACCTTGTCAGATTTGAAGGCATGATGGGCTCTAAATTCTTTATGGAAGAGTGTGACAGAGAGGGAGTCCTTGTAATGGCTGGCTGGCCCTGCTGCAACTTCTGGGAAAAATGGGAGGATTGGAAACCTGGCGATCTTACTGTAGCCTGCGAATCACTCAAGTCACAGATACTTAACTTACGATCACACCCAAGCCTTGCCATGTTCTTATACGGAAGCGATAAAGCTCCACCAGAATATGTCGAAAAAGAGTTTGTCGATATTCTTAATAACCTTTACCCTGAACTAACAAAGCTATCGAGCGCAGCGGTAACCCCAACAAAATATGGTGGCGATACCGGCGTCAAGATGACAGGACCATATGCGTATGTACCACCTATTCTCTGGTACAAGCAGGAGATGCGAGGCGCAGCAAATTTATTCAACACAGAAACCGGCCCGGGAATGAGTATCCCGCCTCTCGAAAGCCTGCTTAAAATGTTACCCAACGAAACCGACCGTCATCCCGGATCGCCAACATGGAACTTCCATGCAGGATTGAGTTGCTTTCCAAATACAATCATCGATGAAGTTCTAATCGAAAAACGATTCGGCAAACCAACGGACATTAAGGACTTCGCTCTATGCGCTCAGGTAGCCGGTTATGAGGCATGGCGTGCAATGTACGAGGCCCATAATAGAAACTTTCCGCTAAGTACAGGGGTTGTTGCATGGATGCTTAACAGCTCGTGGCCCTCGGTAATTTGGCAGCTCTACGATTTCTACCTAACTCCACTTGGCGGCTTCTACGGCACGCAAAAGGCATGCGAGCAACTTCATGCTCAATATTCATACGACGATAAATCCATATGGTTAATAAACTCATCACTCAATAAATGGAAAAATATTTCCATAACTGCTACAGTATATAACCTGAACTCAGAAAAGAAATTTGAAAACAAAAAGACCATATCCGTATCCGATCTATCAAACTATAAAGTTTTCACGCTTCCTGAAATAAGCGGACTTACAACTGTTTACTTTCTAAACTTAATTGTAAGCGACGGAAACAAAGAACTGTCCCGAAACTTTTATTGGCTCGCCACTGCACCGGAAGTGTTCGCTGCAAAAGGGCTATGGTACCATTTCCCTCTCGAAACCCCTTCTGATATGAGCGCACTCCGAACTCTGCCAAGAGCGGAAATTAAGCAATCTGTTAAGTTCTCCAAAATCAATGAAAAAACAAAAGCCGAAGTAACTCTTACAAATAACTCGGGTACAGTTGCGTTTTTTATTAGGGCAAGGATTTTTGATAAATCAACAAATGATTTTATCGCTCCAATATGCTGGGATAACAACTGCGTTTCCATTCTACCAGATGAAACATTGACACTTACAGCGCTATTTGAATCCGGCCCAGTAAATGGCCTTACCTTAGACATTGAGCAATGGAATTAATTACAAAGTTATAATGAAGTTCCGTCATGGAACTGCATATTATATAAACGGGCATAAGCTCCGCCTAAAGCAATCAGTTCGCTGTGCGAACCCATCTCAATAAGTTGGCCTTTATCAACAACGGCAATTTTTGATGCCCTCTTGATGGTTGAAAGTCTGTGGGCAATAACAATAGCCGTTCTGTTTTTTATTAAATTATCAATGGCTACCTGAACCTTTGCTTCCGACTCGTTATCAAGCGCGCTTGTTGCCTCATCAAAAATTAAAATTTCTGGATTTCTCAATACCGCCCTCGCAATGCACAGCCGCTGCCGCTGCCCCCCAGAAAGCTTTGTGCCCCTATCCCCAATAATTGTATCAAACCCTTGAGGCAGACTGCCTATAAACTCCATAGCATTTGCAACAGTTGCAGCCTTTTCAATCTCATTTAAAGAAACCGAGCCAAGACCATAAGCTATGTTGTTTCGTACACTATCATGAAAAAGTATTGTTTCCTGTGTAACTATACCCAGCTTATTTCGCAGCGATTTTAATGTCAAATCGCGCAAATCATACCCGTCGATATATATCGCCCCACTGTCCGGATCGTACAGACGGGAAAGCATATCGGCAATTGTTGTCTTACCACCACCCGATGACCCCACCAAAGCAAGCACCTCTCCTTTCCTGATCGTAAACGAAAGATTCTTTAGAACTTGAGTATCCTTCAAGTATCCGAATGTTACGCTTTTAAACTCAATTTTATCCTTAAACTCCTTTAAGTCAACTGCATTATCTTTTTCGGGGATTGTAGTCTGTGTGTCCATTATTTCAAAAACCCTTCCCGCAACTACCATGCCCCTCTGAAGGGAGATAAAAAGACCATTTAAGTCCTTAATAGGCTTCATCATTGAAAACATAAAAGCGACATATACCACAAAATCGCCGGAGGTCATCTGCGAATCCAGATTCATAACCCTTGACTTCAAGGCATACACAATAATACCAAGCCCTATAAGCGTTGTGATAAGCTCGGAAATGGGGGCGGCAAGAAGATCATATTTGCCAATTTTAAGCGAAGTTTTCTGAAGGCGCTTTACAGATTCGCGATACCGCTCTGCTTCAAACCCCTGCGTGTTCGTACTGATAACAAGCCTTATACCCGCAAAAGCCTCCTGCGCCGTTGAAAGCATATCTCCCAGTATCTCCTGAAGTTTGCGCTGAAAACTTTTAAGATAGTGCGCAAGTTTATCGAGAAGAAAAACTAATGGCGCAAAACAGATAATAAGAACCGCTGTTAATTTCCAGTCTATCCACAAAATCATGGCAAAATAAAACAGTATAAGCACCGAGTTCGTAATTAGCCCCGAAGCGTTTGTGATAATAATATCCTGAATAACATTCACCTCTCCCACCACCCTGTTAATCAGCTTACCCGCTTTATGTTCATTAAAAAACGGCATGGAAAAAGTCATGACTTTATCGTACATATCCGTACGAACCCGTGTCATTGTACGCAAATTAAGGTTCAGGAAAATCATTCTACGGGCATACTCGCTCATTGTTTTAACGGTTACACCTATGGCAATAAAAACGACAACCATAAGAAGTATCTCGCCAACCGGTCCCCGTTTTAAATAACCGTTAAAGTTCGAACTTATCGCCTGCTTAGCCTCTTTAAAAGGCTTTTTGCCAACAACTACAAATTTCATTTCTTGCGCAGAATACTTCGCTAACCCCACCGCAAACCTTAAAGCATCTCCAGAACCCGCACTCTTTTCCTGCGCTATCAATTCGCTCTTACTCTTTGATAAAATACCATCAAAAATTGGCTTTAACATAAACAGCGACGCTGCACCCGAAAAGGTGAGCAGAAATATCATTGCAACACCAATAACCGCAAGGTGAAGATTTGGAATAAGGTATGTAAATAGCCGTTTGTATAGTTTGAAATTCATAAAAGCTTCTTGCCAAACCTTTTTATATGTTCTACCAACGCATCATTACTGCAATCTGTTATGGAGACAACATCAAATTTATAAGGCATAGAGAGCTCCAAATTTAAATATGCGGACAACCGAATTGCCACTTTCTCGCTAACTCCACCGCCCCCAATTGCCAAATCGACATCGGATCCTTGTTTGTAATTTCCAATAGCTCGCGAACCAAACAGTATAATTTCCTCTATTTCAGGCTCCCTTTCGCGTATCTTTTTAATTAGCAAGGAATAAGCATCAGAGGACAACCCGATGGAAATAGGAGATATTGAATTTGTATTTACCGTCACAACTCACTCTTCAAGCGTCCGTACAAGGCATCTATTGCTAAAAAATTATCCCCCGTGATATATGAAAAGACTTCGTTAAAACGCCCCTCATCGTAAGTATGGGACATAATGTTTCTGTGGTCAAGCATTAACATCCAAGTATCGCCATCTTTAATTAGCCCCGCAGAAAAAGCCTCTTTTATCACATCCCTCGGATAATCTGCAATCACGCCCTTACTTTCAAGGTAGTCTTTAACCGTTTTCCACGCAAGCTCAAAAGTATATTCGAATCTTTGAATAAGCCCCTCTTTTTCGAGTCGATTTAAGCGTGACGCTGCATCCACCCCCTCACGGTATAGCAGGTATGCTTTTTCAAGATTTGCAAATCTCTGTTTCCAGCGAATTTCTTTAAAATT
>CAZPWS010000078.1:0-9486 GCA_964590225.1 uncultured Fibrobacterota bacterium | reverse complement strand
ACTTTAATAGTTTACTTTAATATTAAGGAGACTTAACTATGCCTACTCGACAAAAAAGAGTTCACGCGTTAATGGTATTTGCTTGTTTAGCAGTTGTTTTTTTTGCTCTTGAGTCCGAGAAGTCTCATCTTGTCTCTTCACAGATGCCATGGCAGGCGGTTGGTGGCTGTGGCGCCGGCGGTTCAGGCGGCGGCGGCGGTGGCGTGGCAACTTGGGTTGGTCGCGGTATTACGGGAGGATTGTTCGATTTACAGGCTATGACATCTATGAATTATGGCGAAGATTTCACCAATAAAGCCTTCAATGCCCGTTTTAGCAAAAAGCTTAACTGGAAAACCGATGTCGGTCTTTCTATTCCAATTGTGTCTAAGTCTGGCAATGTCCAGTATCGCTCTAACCAACAGGACAAAACACAGATTACGGGTGGTCTTGGAGATCTTTCTGCCGATATTGGTTATACATTTGGCTCAAACGGTCAGTATTCGGCTAACTTTTCAACAACCATTCCAACAGGTCAGTACGACATAAAACGGGGACCTGATGGGGCCAAAAATTTTCTCCCCAACAGTCTTCAGAAAGGGAGCGGAATATTCAGCCCCTCTTTTCAGCTTGGCTACACAAAGGATTGGGATCGCAGTATGTTAATTACCAATATCTCATACTCTAATCCTGTTGCGATGCGCCTGTTTAGCGGAGAAAACGAATTTTTATCAACCTACTACAAAGATATTGAAAATGCCACCGGCGACCGTTTCAAGTATCGCTTCAAATCATATGGCGAAAATGATTTGGGCGATTACTTCCCCCCAAGCACTACTCTTGGAGTTACATGGGCATATAAGGGAACCGAAACCCGTGTTCAGTCAATTGGTGTAAATCTGTCAATACCTCTTGGTGTTGCATGGATACATTCAGAGGGAGAGGGTACATATAACCCACGACCCGATCCGGACTATAAATCGTGGTCAGCTACATTCCAGTATGGGTATGAGTTTTCGAATATGGATTATCCGGTTTATTTTGCTGTTCAGTTGCCGCTTTCGGCTAAAAAGAATGTTGTAGCGGATGAATATGATGCCACTGGTATTGGTAAATTAAGCGGTCCGGACTGGAAAGGTTTTTTGCAGACTGGCAGTATTTTTCTTGGCTTTAAATCAACATTTTTCTAAAAATAAAGGAGTATAAGCATCATGAAAAGGGTATTATTAACTGGTGTAATATGTACAGTTTTTCTTGCCGCATCGTGTAAGGATAAGCCAACTGTACCTCCCATAGAAGAAAAAGTTCATCTTGAGCAGGGAAAAAAGTATCTCTGCGGTGATGTAGTTTGGGTGCATTGCGGTAGCAATGTGAATGCGTCTAATGCGATTGTTGCCTTCAACTACAACCGGACAGATAATAATGAATGGGAAAGCCTCCCTGTGCTTAAACGGGAAGGTAGCGATCTACAAGTTGCACTCCCCACAAACGATGTAACGGTTAGAAGCGAGGGTTACAGCAAGCTTATTGCCGTTAGTGGTACAGACACCTCGCATTATGACAGCTTAACTATTTCTGCCCTTTTATTAACAACTCCTGCCGATGCCGATACGCTTAAGGTGAACGATAATGTTCGTATATCATGGAGGGTCTATTTACCAAAAATTAGCGGCGTATTGATATCTATGACTGCTGATAATGGCCTTAACTGGACAGATCTTTTGGCAGAACTCAATAGAATGGTTCCTAAGGATAGTTTTTTTACATGGACAGTAGGAGACGGGGTGGTTGATACTGTTGACTATACAAACGCCCGCAGTTGCAAAATCAGAATTGAAGATTATACGAGCAAGAGCGAATACAACGACCAGAACAAGGTGCCATTTGTTGTAGTGCCATGATGGTGTGGAGATTTTTCTCCAAAGCGGTATTACTCCCATTTCTATTATTTGTTGCCTGTAATAGAGCGCCGGAAGGGTTCGAACCACCGGTGCTTTTTCCTGACTCTCTAGCACAATACATTTCTGCGTTAACCACTGACGCAAATCAGTTTTTGGCTGAACTTAACAAGGTGTCAGATTCAATTGATAGCAACATTGACGCTATTGTCGATTATATATATTGTAAACGGAAAATGGAGTTTGATTCTGTAATTGGCAACATTGATAATATGCTGCCACAACGAGTATGGAAGCGGGGGAGAGGCGGTTGCATTGGAGTGGGATTGATTTTCCTTTTGATTGCTGAAAGAAAAGGGATGCCCATATATGGTGTTCTGCTTCCCGGCCATTTTTTTGTGAGATATGATGACGGGACCAATAAAATTAATATTGAACCTAACCGCCGTGGCTACAATCATGATGACGAGTATTACAGAATGCGCTATTCCGTTGGTGTTGACGATTCTTTCTATTCTCTTCGTAATTTAACAAAACGGGAGGTAGCAGCGGTTCTTGCATATAATTTAGGGACAATTAACCTTGCTCAAGGTAAAAATTGGGAAGCGGCAAAATTGAGCAGAGATGCAGCGTATAATTTTGTGGGTTTTGCGGAAGCGTATGGCAATCTCGCAATCGCTAATATAGCGCTTGGAAAGGATAAAGAGGCATTAGCTGCATTTCGTATGGCAGAAAAAGAGCGACCCCACCTGAAAAATCTTTCGTATAATATTGGCATGTTTTACTTGAATAGGGGATTTACAGATAGCGCGCTTATTGAATTTGAAAAGGTTAAGGCGATTTTAAAATGATTTTTATTATTGCCTTTTTTTTTGCGTTATATCCCTTAACCGATACTGATATTTGGTGGCATCTTTCAGCAGCAAGAGAGATGCTAAGAACAGGCTCGTTTCTTGCAGTTGATCCTTTCTCATACACAGCCTCCAATATTCCGTGGCTTAATCTTCACTGGCTCTATCAACTGCTTGTCTATTTTGCACATACTATAACAGGCATTTATGGACTTATCGTCTTGAAGGCACTCTTTTTTGCTGGAGCTTTCGCGCTTATATTTCGTTCAACTGATTCACCTGAAAATAAAAAGAATTATTATATACGGCTTTTTATATTCGCCTTTTTTGTGTATAGGGTGCGCTTTCTAATGCTTGACCGTCCAGTAATGGTTACGGTACTCTTTATGGCGCTATTTTTAAAAATTGGAGAGTCACTGCGGGATATTAATTCTCATCTGCTAAAAATTAGTGCGCTTACTCTTTTTCAAGTTTTATGGAATAATATGCAGGGGCTTTCGGCAATAGGACCTGCCATTGTACTATCCTTCCTTATTGGATCAATACAACAGAAAAAGACAATAAAACCCCTCGCAACATTATTATTGGCGCAGCTATTGACACTTTTTGTCAATCCATACGGTATCGCAGGCTTTCTGTTGCCATTTCGCCTTCTAATAAAGCTTAGGCCTATTAGCGATAACCTATATTCGCAAAATATTTCTGAGAATACACCGCTTTTTCAACTTGGTTCGGCAGAAATGCATTACGCATTTACAGCCGCCGTGGTAGTATTTATCGCCATGTTTTCTTTGCTTTATGCAAAAAAAAGAGGCTTGTCACATATTATCCTTCTCTTGCTGTTTACTTTACTTGCGATTGCCGCAGTAAGGAATGTTTTGCTACTCGTAGTTGTATCACTTTACATTATTAATAAAAATCTTTCTGTTGTAGAACTATTTAAAAATAAAAGAGCAAATGCTGTTGCTGTGACAACAGCTCTGTTTGTCATTTTTAGTATGATTGTTCTGCATGGAACCATGCTTTTCAAGTGTAGAGGATTGGACGGAGTATCTCCATTTCGTATTCCGGATAAAGAACTCATTGCCTTTTTTAAAAGTAATCCCATACAAGGAAACTGTTTTAATGGGGATAGATATGGGGGATATGTCTCATGGATATTGCATCCCGCAAAAAAAGTGTTTATTGATGGCCGCTTTACAATTAAACCAGAGTATCTTTTTAGGGAATACCTCTCTGTTCTTGATAGACCGGAGCTGTTTGAAGTTGTTGCTAAAAAATATGCGATATCACACGCTCTGCTTCCTGTAGCTGTTTTTGACAGGCATCTCAAATTAGCAAAGTATTTATATAATTGTGACGGCTGGAATCTCCATTATTTTGATGGATCTTCTGTATTGCTTGTTAGGCAAGGTTTTGTCAGACATAATCCAATTGTCTTAACTAATAGTAGCATAGTGGATTCTCTTTGTGAAGCAAGCAAAAAGAGGTGGGATAAGAATAGTCTTGTTGCTGCTGAAGCAGTTGCCAACATTAAAGATAAAACTGCTTTTTTAACTACGAATGAGTCATTTCGCTAAAGTGAAAATGACTCGCTTGCAGGGATATGACAAAATAGAAAAGCCCTCTGGTAATAGAGGGCCTTCTTATTTGGTAGCGGGGACAGGATTTGAACCTATGACCTTCGGGTTATGAGCCCGACGAGCTACCGGACTGCTCCACCCCGCGTCGTTTTCATTTACTAACCTTAGCAATATAACTCTTTCATTTTAAATTTCCAAATAATAACAGTAGAAAACAAAAAAGCCTGTCACTTGACAGGCTTTCATTTTTCGGAAACTAACGGTACTATATTTTAGTAACGGTCGCGTCCGCCGCCATGATGGCCACGGTTTCCGCCGCCGAAATTACCTCTCGGGCGTTCTTCACGGGCACGGGCTTCGTTTACTGTTAGAGCACGGCCACCAATTTCCTTGCCGTTAAGCTCAGAGATAGCCGCGTCTGCGTTTTCCATTTCTACGAAACAGAAACCGCGGGGACGACCAGTGTCCCGATCCATGATCATGTTGACCGACTGCACTTCGCCGTAAGCGGCGAAAAGACTACGAACTTCATCTTCGGTCGTTTTGAAGTTCAGATTTCCAACATAAAGCTTCTTGACCACAAGAAACCTCCAAAAAAAGTGAAACAGATAGAGTCCTCAACCGTTTGGTTTGGTGTGGGAAGCTTGAAAGAGAAAAACCCTAAAGAAACTTCGTCTAACCAAATTCAACTGACACTGACTATGGACTCGCTAACTCATGTAATCTAATTTATTGCTGTGCCATAAAACAAAAGATTTTTTTTAAAACACAAACACTTGTGATTTTCATCACTGACCTATTGTTGTAGTGTATATAAATATATAGAATACAATGCTGAATATATTTGATTTTGGTTATATTCAGAGATATTATTATAGTATTAGCTTATGAAAAATTATAACGGCAAAATTTTCATGGTTTTTCTGTTTACGGCGCTTACCTTACTAACGGTAAGTGGTAGCCTGTATGCAGCCGCAAAAACATGGGAAGGCGGAACTAGCACTTCTTGGAACACGGCTGGCAATTGGAATCCGAGTGGGGTTCCGGGTACCACTGATACTGCTATTTTTACCGGCACACCAACCCGAAACTGTGATATTGATGTTGCCGCTTCTGTTAATAAAATCAGAATTGCCTCTGATTTTACCGGCACAGTTACTCAAAATGCTACCTTTACAATTACTGTTGGTAATGGTGGGTTTGACATGGCTGGCGGAACTTTTACTGGCAGCAATGCCAAGTTTACTGTTACGGGTAATTTTACCCAAAGTGGTGGCTCCTTTACCGCACCATCAGACACCCTCCGTTGCGAAGCTACTGAACGACGATATTTTACCGTATCGGGAGGTACTTTCGCGCATAATGATGGCATTCTGACCTTTTATGGGAGTATCAGCTCTGTTGATTCAATTGATATTGATGTAAATTCAAAGCTTACCTTAAAGCATCTTGTTTTTCATGGTAACTCTTCTTCCACCTACCACTATCCTCTTTACCGGATTTCCTCTGGCGATTCTTTAAAGGTTACCGGAAATTTTGAGCTAAAGCGAAGTGGCGCGATGAATGCTATGCGGCTTCGAGGCGGAGTTATAGAGATGGCTGGCGATTCAATCAAGTGTGGCGAAGGACTTGGTCGACGTCTTAGTACTAGTCATAGCTCGGGCAAATACCCCAGCAATACAGTTCTCTATGTTGGCGGTAGTACTTCGGTTCGCTATGTTTATACTGGTGGGCGACTTCCTTATTTACTTCTTAACACTTCCGGCACTTTTTCTGCTGCTTCCGGCACTACGGAATTGATGGTTGAGCGATTTGAGTTGGCTGGTGGAACTTTTTCTGCCCCTTCATCAAGCTTTTACATAGCCGATTCCGGTCGTGCTTTTGTTGTTTCTGGCGGAACATATACCCATAATAATGGTATTCTCTATTTTTATGGTCACGGTGGTGGTGATGTCTATTATAGCAACACGCAAACAACAATTGATGTTGCAAGTAAACTTGAACTTGGCAGCCTTGTTTTTGGCTGTGGCGAGGCTGCTGGTAGCTCTCCTTACGACTGGCTAAAATACGCAATTTCAACAGATGATACCCTAAAGGTAACAAAAAATTTTACAATTCGTCGCGATTCTCTCAATTATTTAAACGGACTTTTTGTTAACGGAGGTGTTGTTCAGTTTCAGGGAGATACTATCAAGTGTCTTTTTGGCAATGGGGGGAGTTCTCCGGGCAGCGACCATGGCACTACTACTTTACTTGTGGATGGCACTGTTTCTCCATACTATGTCCATTCTGCCGGCAGCTTTCCGCGGCTTCGCGTTAACACTACCGGTACAGTTGCGCCGACGAGCGGCACAACGACTTTGGGGGCAGACCGTTTTTCTCTTGTATCGGGAACATTTGAAGCACCTACAGGGAATTTTGACCTTTCTGATTCTGGAGCATCATTTACGGTAAGCGGTGGTACATTTAACCACAATGACGGTACTTTGAGATTGCGCCGTTATCTCAACAACTGGAAACGGGATACTATGTACATTGATGTTGCAAGCAAGATTTCGTTGGGGAATCTTGTTCTTGGCTGTATAGGTGCGCAGGGCGAACCTACTGGTGATTGTTTAACATTTCGAATAGCAACTGGAGACACTGTCCAAATTACCGGAAACTTTACCGTTGACAGGGATGGTTCAGGATATCTCAACCAATTGTATTTGTCGGGCGGTGTTTGGGAGGCTCAGGGTGATGTTACCGTTGGTTTTTGTACTGCTTCTAACGCGTCAATACTGTTTAGTGGTACAACAGCTACTCAGGTTCTAAGCTATACTGGTGCTGGTAAGCCCACAGGCACATGGGAGATAAATAAGAGTAGCGGTTCGGTAGTTTTAGGAGCAGATCTCACCCTTCCAGGCGGTATAACAATTACAAGCGGCACTCTCGACCAAGGGGCTTCGTACGGGCTTAAAACAGGCGGGACAATAACAGTTGGTGCAAGCGGGGCCTGGACAAATACAGGCACAGGTTACGACTCACTTGGCGGCGCAGTAGTAAATTCAGGGGCAATTACCATTGACGGCGCTACAACAGCATGCGATCTTGACTCAAAGATACCGCTTTTTTCTACAAGTGGCACGCAAAGGGCGTGGAGTGGTGGTGGTTCATTTACAATTTCAGATGTTTTAGTAAAAGGGATGAGTACGGCAGGGGCTGTTTTGGCCAACAACTCAGTTGACATGGGAAACAATAGTGGGTGGACCATTCTTGATGGTTGTTCTTCGGATCAGACCAAACACTACTGGATAGCAACAGCAGATGGTAACTGGAATACAGCTTCGAACTGGTGGCCTGCCTTTGTGCCTGCGTCAACGGATACCGCTGTTTTTACATGGTACTCTACATTCAACTGCGCGATAGATGTGAATGCAAGTGTCAAGCGATTAGAGATTAGATCCAATTATAGCGGCACAATAACGCAAAACGCTACAAGAACAATAACAATCGATTCTGGTGGTTACAGCCAGGCAGGGGGTACATTTACTGGAGGTAATTCTCTGTTTACTGTTAAAGGTGATTTTACTCTTAGCGGCGGTACCTTTACCAGCACAACTGATACATTAGCCATTGCCGGCATTCAGAAGCGAAATTATAACTTTACAGTAAGTGGCGGGACATTTACTCACAACAATGGTACTTTGAAATTCCGGCATAGAGGAGGTGGTGATACTGGTGGAGACAATGATACCTGCTTCATAGATATTGGTGCGGCATTGGGCAGCAAGTTAACTGTTGGTTATTTGGTTTTTGATGCTCAAGGTGTTGGCAGCCCATTACGGTTTATGAGTCAGATATCGGGCAGCGATACTCTTGAAGTTACAAAGAATTTTATACAAAAGGGTAGTACAAGTGGAGACGCAGGCAGTGCATTTATTATTGGTGGTTACATATCGTTTAAGGGCGACACCCTTTTTGTAGCGGCAAGGGCAGGAGGTGATCCCGCTGGACACGGCAGTAACTCTGGCGGTGGTACTACAAAGTTGCTGATAAACGGCAACAAAGCCCAATATTATAGCTCTACAGGTGGCCGGTTACCCCGTTTGGAAATAAATACTACGGGTTCATTAAGCGCTGCTTCTGGAACAACAGCCTTTGGTGTTACTGATTTTGTTTTGAAAAATGGTACCTTTTCTGCGCCAACGGATACATTTGCGTTACAGGGTTGGGCTAGTGCTGATATTTGTGATTTTGTTATTGAGGGTGGAACATTTACTCACAATAACGGTACTGTGAAACTAAACCACAGTGCGATTGGCAGCCGTTCTTCTGTTATTTCAACATCACTTGCGTCAAATAAAATTGAGTTTGGTTCACTCTATTTTGGTACTACTCCGGATGGTTCGTTCGGGCAGAATACTTACAACATATCAAGCGATGATACGCTACTTGTAACAGGAGTGTTTACTGTATATGCTGATGCAACATTTAACCTAACTACTGTCAATGGTGGAGTTATTGAAGTAAGAGGTAATGCTAATCTGTTGCAAAAATCGCAGGGTAATAGTTCGATTGTATTCACTGGCTCAAACAATCAAACGCTTACCTATTCTGGTCAGGCAATGCTTTCAGGAGGCTGGGAGGTTAAAAAGAGTTATGGCACCGTAGTGCAAGGCAGTAACCTTACCTTCCCGGGCAAGCTTCGCATAACTTCCGGCGCCTTTTCACAAGGAAGATCAACCTATACCCTTTCAGTAACAGATTCACTGATTATAGGTACTAACGGCAGATTAGTAAATCAAGGTAGCGGTTCTTTAACGCTTGGCAGCTTCTTTTTAAACGATGGTGTAATGAACTACAATGGAGCAGGCCATTTGGGTGGAGATGCAAATATTTCCATTACCGCAGCCGCAGCACGAACATGGACAGGAAGCGGACAGTTTTTTCTTAACGATGTAAGCCTTACAAATCAAAATAACAGCACAGGTAGTACTATATATGCTTACAGTAGCATAAGCGTATCCGGCAATACTGCATTTGATTGTACCCCTAACGATACTGTAATTTACTCGATAGGAACAAATACAGGGGTTCTTTATAACACTGGTACAGTAACCGCAAGCCCCCGTTCAGCTACACTGAATTTTTCCGGCTCCACCATACCAACAACCGGTACTGGGGCAATTGGAG
>CAZPWS010000077.1:0-9909 GCA_964590225.1 uncultured Fibrobacterota bacterium | reverse complement strand
TGTGAAACCGGTCAAATTAAATGGGATCGAACGGTCAAATTACTGGGATCGGGCAGAAGCTTCAATAGAGCATAATATTGGAGCGAAAATAGGCACAAAAGTATTGTCTGAGCCAGTAACGCTCTCTTTTTCTCTTGGAGGGGCTGGTGCGCAGGTGGAGGTTTTGCTGAGTGCCGTCCATAGTCTCAAGGAAGAATTGCTGCGAGATCGAATACGAATTAAGGCGCTTGCTGGAATAGATAAAGGAACAATAGAAGGGGTTGAGAAAGGCATTAAAAGGCTATTATCCGATTGGCAATGCATAGAAATTGTAACTGGCGCAGATTTTCATGAGTATTATGTCAATTTTAATAGGGCCTTAATTGACACTGATGTACTTTGGACGAAACCAAGCGAACTCTCTTTTTACGCTGCACTCGGTTTGCCAATACTAATGGCGCCACCGATTGGATCGCAGGAGAAGCATAATCGTAGATGGCTTTTTGAAATAGGGGCGGGGGTTGATCAGGAAGATC
This sequence comes from uncultured Fibrobacterota bacterium, assembly GCA_964590225.1. Classification (GTDB taxonomy): domain Bacteria; phylum Fibrobacterota; class OXYB2-FULL-49-7; order OXYB2-FULL-49-7; family JAEUSG01; genus JAEUSG01. The sequence goes on along the minus strand of CAZPWS010000077.1, from coordinate 9,394 downwards.
CAGAATGTGCCAATGAGTGGCTTTTAGACTGGATAAACAAAGGGTTGTTTGCAGAAGCTGCATGGGCTGGTTTTCTTAAGATTAGGAAAAACGGTACCAAACAGATTATGGAGTTACTTAAGAGGAGCATAGGGTACGAATGTCGCTAGTATCTTCAGGTAAGAAATATCTTTTCTTTTATTTAAAAACGGGTGGAGGGCATTATGCGCCGGCCAAAGCAATAGCCGACATGATGGCTGATAATTCCAATACTGGAAGCACAGTAGTTTCATTGGCTGATGGAATGGACAATGCACCCAATTGGATTAAGCGGTTTATTGTTGATGGGTACTCTTTTTCTCAAAGTCGTTTTATTAAACTTTTCGAAATTGTTTATGCTTTTCACAAAGTGCGTTTTATTGCGAAAATGAGCGCAATAATTGTTAGTAGGACGCTATATAAGTCAATTGCATGCAGAATCGAATTGGAGCAGCCTATTGTTATAGTGAATTTTCATTTTTTTCTTATTTCCCCAATTAAAAAAGTTGTGGATAGCTTGAAAACAAATATTCGTGTTATAACGGTGGTAACTGACCCATTTTCTGCTCACCCTTTATGGTTTCTTGAACGAAAACAAGAATTGATTGTCTTTAGCGAAAAAGTAGTTCATGATGCTTGTAAGGCAGGTATAAAGAAAGAATTGGTAAAAAAGTTTTCTTTTCCAGTAGATAAAAAATTCTCGGTTCCATTAACCGTTAGCCAAATTGAAGAATTTACATTGGCTCATTCGTTGTCAAATAGGCGTAAGCGAGTGCTTATACTTGGCGGCGGGGACGGATTACCAGGTGCGAAGAGTCTGACCAGAAATCTTGCCGATAAAAATCTTGATTGCGAGATTCTTATAGTGTGTGGACGGGATAAGAGGTTTAAGGCCTATGCGGAAGAAATTAAGAGAACGAAACGGATGAATAACATACATGTGTTTTCTTTTGTCCCGTTTGTAAGAGAGCTTATTGCTGTGTCAGACATTGTGATCACAAAATGTGGGGCATCAACAATAATGGAGGTGTTGATTTTGGGAAAAATTCCTATAGTCAACAAATACATATGGGAACAGGAAAAAGGTAATATGGAGTTCGTTTGCGGAATGGAGATGGGCTTGTATATTAATGATGTCACCAAACTGGCTGAAGAAATAAGCAGAATGCTTAAAAACACAAAGCTATTAAGTAAATATCATGATGCAATCAACAGACAAAAAATAAGAAATGGGGTTAATGATATCGCCAATTTTTTATTGGGATAAAAGAGGTTAGTTGTGAATTTTTATGGCGCATTATTTTCTTCTCCACTTTACTTAGTAGATCGTCCTGAATACTGAAGCGCTTTTTTTCATTCACTGGAGAGTGCTTTGTGTATGTGCCATTACCGTTTAATTTATGTGACTTAACATTGTCTTTAAAGCAGCTATATAAATTGTCCATTAGTTTTTTCTTGTTATCGTGTGATTCTATTGGTATTAATAGTTCAATTCGTTTTTCCATATTTCTGATCATCCAGTCCGCACTTGATATATAAACTATATCATCGCCACTTTGTCTAAAGTAGAAAATTCTTGAGTGTTCAAGAAAACGACCTACTATACTAACCACCTTGATGTTATCGCTTAGTCCCTCAATCTCAGGTCTAAGGCAGCAGATACCGCGGATGTTAAGCCGTATTTTAACCCCTGCTTTCGATGCGTGATAAAGCGCCTCAATAATCTCAGGATCAGCAAGTGAATTCATTTTAGCGTAGATGGCGGCTCGCCGGTCACCCTCTCTTCTTCTTTTTGCCTCGCTATTTATCAGGTCAATAATTTTTTCCTTTAAAGTAACCGGTGCAAAAAAAAGATGTCGCAATCTTGGTGGTTCTGTGTAGCCGCAAATTGCATTGAAAAAATCTGCTCCTTCTGTGCATAATTCCTCATTAGCGGTTATTAGGCTTATATCGGTGTAGAGGCGGCTTGTCTTTTCATTATAATTGCCCGTACCGAAGTGGGCATAATGGGTAATTCGGTCATTCTCTTTTCTAATTACAAGACATATCTTTGCATGCGTCTTAAGTCCTTTAATTCCATAAATAACCTGCGCTCCGCTTTCTTCAAGAGTCTTTGCCTGGTTTATATTCCGTGCTTCGTCAAACCTTGCCTTTAATTCTACAAGGGCGGTTACATTTTTACCACATGTTGCAGCTTTTGTAAGTGCGTTTACAATAGGACTATTTTCGCTCATTCGATAAAGTGTCTGTTTAATCGCAAGTACATTCGGGTCGTTAGCCGCCTCTTCAATAAATCGGACGACAGCATCGTATGATTCGTAGGGGTGGTGGAGTAATATGTCACTTCTTTTTACTTCTTCAAAAATTGATAATTCTCTATTAGTTGTTTCCAATGGTTTAAATGCTGGATGTCGCAAATGTGCATAATCGTCAAGTAAAACAAGTTCGTGAAAATCTTGCAGTTTCGATAAAGATGATATTCTGTAAAGGCTGCATTTCTTTATGTTTAAAAGTTGACATATTGTATTTACCATGCTTGTTGAGGCATTCTGATCAATTTCAACTCTTACACAGGCACTGAATTTGCGCTTTTTTAGAATGCTTGCCATATCGCGCACAAGATCTGGTGAGTTATCTTCTTGCAGTTCGAGATCGGCATTTCTCGTAATTCTAAATATTGCTGCTTCTACAACTATTTCATCAGGGAAAAGCAGTTGAATATATCTAAGGATGAGATGTTCTATCGTTATGCTATAAAAATCCTTTTCTGACGGTAAAATAATAAATCGATTTAAAATGGCGGGAATTGAAATGATGGTTATGGATTTGTTCTTGCCCATTATCTTGACTGCAATATGATTTGATAGTGCCTGTAAGTAAGGGGCGATTGATCCTGTTTCTACTGCAATCGGTGTTAAAACAGGTTTGATGTTATTTATAAAAAAAGATCTTGCGAATTCATCATCGGCTTCAGTAAGCTGCCAGTGAGGGTAAACATAAATACCATGGCTTTTACATTCTGGCAATATTTTTTTGTTTAGTAGTTTATATATAACACGAAGAAGGCTATTAACCTCTTTGTGAATCAGGGAAAGCTGTTTCTCAGCAACAAGAGAAAATTTGGAGTCTGTCGTGAGGCCCGCATCCATAAGTCGAAGAATTCCTCCTACCCGTATCATGAAAAACTCATCGAGGTTTGAATATACTATCGCAATAAATTTGAGTCGTTCAAGAAGAGGAAGCGAGTTGTCCGCTGCTTCCAGCGCCACCCGCATATTAAATTTAAGGATGCTGATATCTCTGTTAAGAAATCTTTCCATAGGTTTCTTCAATGCTTTAATTCTATTCTTAGTCCGAATAATTTGTCGAATAGGTCGCTTTTTTTCTTTACAAAAGAATCTTCAAGCTTGATATTAAGGTAAGATTTCAATTTTATTTGTACGCAATCATCTTTTAGAGTTACCTTTTGTATTTTTAGCATGCTTAGGCGTTTTCTGTCAAGTGCGTCTGCAATTCTTAGCAGTGACGCGGCTTTTGAAATGTTCATCCGTGTTTCGAAAGGAAAGCCCATATATTGCTCATGGTTTTCAGATGGGAGTGCTTTCCTATGATAGCGTGCGATTTGTGCAGTAATGCTCCGTTCTTCGTTTGTTAAACCAAAAAGATTGGCATTTTCGATGAGGTAGGCAGAATGCTTGTGGTGGTTACTATTGCTCACAAACAATCCTATGTCGTGTAGTAGAGCAGCTACATGAAGTAATAGCTCAAATCTTGGAGGTAGTAGATGGACAGAGTATAGTTCCTGAAAAAGCTGTATGGATAATTCGGCAACTTTTTTCGCGTGGTCTTTTTCTGCTTTGTATTTTTCGCATATTTCAAAAGCGGAGTGAAGTATTTCTTTTTGTAACTCACTTCTCCAAGGTAGATTAGATGACATTTCCATGATTATTCCATCTCTAATGGAGTTTGTGACGGTGAGTATCGATTTCGTTCCAACGGATTCAGCAAGGTTTAGGTATAGTAAAAGTGCAGGCAGGAGGGTATCACCATCGGAATATGGTATATGGTACTTGTCAACAATATCGTCCGTTGATAATTTTTCTGTATCGCGGACTATTTGTCTTAATTGTGATATTTTAAGAATTGCTGATTTATTCGATTCTGAAAGCTTTGAATGGAATGCCGCGATGGCAAGGCGCAAATCGCTGCCGAGGCCAATTAATAAAGGTTTTGCATTGCTTCCGATATTAAGTTTAATCTGATCGATAATTCTCGCAACATGTGATTTTACAGATTCTTCAATATGGGCGAATGAACTTCTATTATCGCCCAACATTTCCAGTAAACGCAGTGAACCGAATTTATAGGAGGATGAAAAAGCGATACCACCATTTTTAAGTATCAGGATTTCGGTGCTGCCTGCTCCTACTTCCACAACTACGGAAAGGGGGTGTTTTTTCAATGTGTTGTCTCGAAATAGCGGTTCTACCGCGAGAAATAAATATCTATTAACATGAGCTTCCTCAAGTAAACAGATGTTAAAGCCGCTTTTGTTGCTTACTCTATCAATAAAAATATCACTGTTACTGGCCTCTCTGACGGCGCTTGTTGCTACACATCGGATGCTTTCAGGGGAGGTAATGCCATAATCGTTAAGAACGCCCCTAAAATTGTTCAGGCTCCTGATGCATTCGTTAATAGTACTATTGTCAATATAGCCTTTAGAAAAGGTATCTCGTCCAAGTGAAACACTTTGTTGAAGTGTGGCAAGGTGGCGAATTACGGCATTTTCTGACATTTCGGCAACATTCATACGCACTGCATTGGTTCCTATGTCGATTGCTGCAAAAGGATGTTTCATTTTTTTATTGCCCAGGCGGCTGCGCCCATTGCAACCGAATTATCACCAAGTCTGGCTGCAAGAATTTTAAATTTGTCTCTGAAAGGTTCGAGGGCATATTCTCTGCTATATTTTTCAACCTCTTTTGTAAAGATTTCCGGCATCGCTTCTACCATTCCTCCGCCAATAATTACTGTTTCAGGCGCAAATAAATTCACCATTGTGGCTGTTGCCTTTCCAATCCATTTTCCGGCTTCCTTTACAATTTCAAGAACAGCCCTGTCTCCCATTCGGATGGACTCGGCAAGTACTCCGCTTCCATACTTTGATATGTCGAAGCCGTAGTTTGTGCTGATATAAGGCGCTGCTCCCCTATAGGCTGCTGCTGCCACGGCAGATGCGACAGCAAGGCGGCTCGATAGTACTTCAAGGCACCCCTTTTGACCACAGCTGCATAAAGGGCCGTCCGGCTGAACAATCATATGACCGATCTCAAAGGCAGAGGACTTTTCACCTCTTATAATGTCGCCTTGATATATACAGCTCCCACCAATACCTGTTCCGGGAAAGATACCTATGACGCATTTATTGTTCTTTGAAGGTCCATGACGGTATTCGCCATAAAGACCGGCATCAACATCGTTTAGCAAAGTTATCCTGGTATTAAATTTCTTTTTTAGTTCCTTTGCAAGAGGCATAGCCTTCCAGCCAAGATTTGGAGCAGAATGGATTACGCCTCTCTGTGTATCAACCATTCCTGGACAGCCAATTCCTATGGCTTGCAGTTCCCCTGTTGTTGTTCCACTTTCTTCCAATAGTCGTGAAATTGTTTCTCTGATTCTGTTAAGAACCACGAGTGGCCCTTCGTGCGCTTTGGTTTTTCTTCTGATGCTGTATTTGATTCTCATGGACTTATCAAAAAGGAGTGCGAAAATTTTTGTAGCGCCGATATCAATGCCGATTGAAAATTGTCTGTTTTTGTTCATAATCATTATAGAATACAAGCCCAGTATTGCGATTGTGTGTTGTTATTGTTACAAACATATTAACGCAGGATTAGGTATGCGCGCATATTTTTCTTGCCTGATAAACCGTAGCAGTTTGAATGTAATGGTCTTGCAAGGTTGCTGATGTATTATTGTTATGTATTTACTTTAACAGATAAGGAGAAAAAAGTGACAGGGACATTACTAATTTCCAAATTTACTTCCATGAGAGATAATTTAATTGACAGAAAACTTAATGTATTCCAGCCGAAAGTAAAAATCAAAATTGATTCGGGTAAATTCATCGTAAAGACAGCCGTTGATGGTGGAGAAGTGAAGAAGGGATTACGATTGCGTCGATCAGTTTTTTTTGAGGAGCTACTTAATGAGAGTGACGATGGGTTGCTTGATGTTGACAGATTTGATTTTATATGTGACCACTTATTGCTTATTGATAAGGAGAGCGGCGCTGTTGTTGGTACATACAGATTAAATCCCTCCGTGTTTAATAAGTCTTTCTACTCGGCGACTGAGTTTAGGATGGGTTCGATAATCAAGCTCGTTGGAAACAAGCTTGAACTTGGCCGCTCATGTGTTCATGTCTCATTTAGAAACTCGCTTGCAATTGCTGTCTTGTGGAAAGGGTTAACGGAATATATGTCTGTTCTTAGCATAAAGTGGCTTTTTGGATGTACAAGTCTAATGTCGCTTGATTCGGAAACCATAGCTTCTGTTTATTTGTGGTTACAAAACAACCATTTTGCCGAAAAGAGGTTTCGTGTGCATCCAAGATTGATGTACAGGGTACCACATCTTGAGAAATATGCAAAATTTGTTAACTCTCTTCCTGATGAGAAGCGAGGAGATGTCAAGAAAATCGTCCCACCACTATTGCGGGCATATATAAGTGCCGGTGCGGTTGTTTGTGGTGCTCCTGCCCTCGATAGAGACATGAGATGTGCAGATTTTTTCACTCTTCTGGATACGGATCGGATTATGGAAAGGTATGAACGAAAATTTGTTTCCGAAAAATAGATTTCGGTTTTATCCGAGGATGGTTGGTGCAGTATTTGCGCATGTTTGTTCAAGGTTACTTATTAAAGTTCTTAAAGTCAATGTCTGCTTAAGTGGTTTTTCGTTGAATGGAGTGAAAGGTGCGTTGATCGTTGCAAACCATGTATCAACCGTTGATATTTTATTGATATCAGGGTTCGTGCCTTCAATATTTGTTACCTCGACTGATGTTGGCAAAAATATTATTACCGGTCCACTTGCATTAGCAGGAGGCTCTCTTTTTGTTGATAGGAGGAGTTTGAAAACTCTTCGAAGAGATTTAAAAACCATAGCAAGCCTCCTTGCTATGGGTAATAATGTGGTTGTTTTCCCAGAGGCGACTTCAACTGATAATAGCACAGTATTGCCGTTCAAACCCGCATTATTTGAGGCGGCAAGAATGGCTTGTGCTCCTGTAATAGCCATTGCTTTTCGCTACGAAATGCCAAAGCTTGTTGGTTACTACGGAGAAATGGCATTTGCTGCTCATATCAAGAACCTGTTCTCAGCGCGAAAGATTAAGGTAAGTATGGAATGTTCAGATTTTCTTTCGTTTGAATTGTTCTCGGCACGGGAAATGGCAGAACAAGCCAGGAAAATTATCAGTAAAATGGTGTCTGTACTCTCTCTGAATCATACGGTTAACGAGAGTGAAACACCAATGAAATAATGCAATATTAGCTTTATTCGGTGGTCAAATAAAAAAGAAAGGTTTATATCCAAATATGGAAACATTCAGAATGGGATTGCGCAATGCTTTTGATATAGCTTTCTCTGGCCATGTCTCTGCCTCAATGTCAAATAATGTGATTAAAGCCGACCTTCATTGTCATGATCATAACAGCGATCGTGCCGACGAAAAATGCGGAAGAATTTTAAATGTTGCGGAAACCTGGTTGCCAACGGAGAGGCTGCTTAGAATATTGAAGGAGAATGGATGCAATGCATTGACTGTAACCAACCACAATAACGCGAGAAGCTGTTACGAATTACAGGACAAAGGTATTGATGTGCTCACGGGGGCAGAGTTTGACTGTACAATGCCGGAGGAGAGGGCTATCTTCCATGTGCTTGCCTACGGCTTTACTCCTAATGAGGAAAAGAGGCTCTTTTTACTGCGGAAAAACATATACCGTTTTGCTGAGTACGCTTTTGAACGAAATATTCCTACGACACTTGCTCATCCTCTCTTTTTCAGAGAGGGGAAAAATCGTATTTCCGATGAGGCATTAGATAATCTGCTGCTTATTTTCGAAAGATTCGAGGTTTTGAACGGGCAGCGCGATTCTCACCAGAATCTTATGGTGAATAAATGGTTGTTAAGTGTTACGCCTGAAAAAATTGAGACCATCGCTGCAAGAACTGGTATAGATCCCTCCCGTTTTAGTCAAAATCCATTTGTCAAAAAGAGATGCGGAGGTTCAGATGATCACATGGGAATATTTGCCGGTACTACTGGCTCATATATAGTGCTTTCTGAGGATGATGATAGGTATAAAACAATGTCAGGCTCTGAGAAACTCTTACATGGGATACGATATGGTGAAATAAAGCCATATGGGCGGTATCAGGATCTTGGTAAATTATCCATATCCCTTTTTGATTATTTTTGTCAGGGTGTTGCAAATTATAAAGATCCCGGACTGTTCAGGATTCTGTTACATAAAGGAGAGCTGAAAGAGAAAGCTGGTTCTTTACTGATATCAAACGCAGTAGGAGAGCTGCGACGGCATAAACATACCACAAAGTTTTTGCATTACTTTCATGAAGCTTTGCATGGAGTAAGAATTCCTTTTTTTGACAGAATAATGTGTCCGTCCAGCTATAAACCACTTTTGTCTGTTATTGACTCCATGGCTATTTCACGGCAGCAAAATCCTTCACAGATGGACACCGTGGCTGATGAAGCAATTACTGAAATACATGATTTACTTTGTAAAAAGGTAGTTAAACTGTTCAGTAGTGAAATTCAAAATGCTGATAACAAAGAATTGAGTGCCAAAAGTATCGCAATGATAGTCAAGAAACTTGAAATTTCGAGTCAATTCAGGCTGCTCTTTAATTCTAATGGCTCAATAGAGCAACAAGATATCAGCGATTTTAACATTGGTAAAGTATTGGATAGGGCTTCCTTCCCCCTGCTTGCCCTGCTTGTTGTAAATGCGACAAGGCTGCTTGGAAGCAGGGTGCAAATGCAAAATAGAGTTTTTTTAGACAGGTTTGCAGAAATAAATGGCCTCCCAAAACAGCCTCAGCGCCTTTTATGGCTTACGGACACATTTGGCGATACTAATGGTGTTTCTGTGAGTCTGAGGCATGCGTTATTAGAGATCCAAAAGCACGACTATCCTGTTGACATACTTATTTGTAGCGAGACAGTCAAGGAAGAACCGCATCTTATTGTGTTAAAGCCTTTAGCAGAGTTTAATATTCCTGGTTATTCTAGTGCCACGACCATTTAATTTTTACACTTTCTGTATTTGAATTTTACTCGTGC
>CAZPWS010000076.1:0-10252 GCA_964590225.1 uncultured Fibrobacterota bacterium | reverse complement strand
TAGCCAAAAAACAGCGTTTATCTTTTAGTCAAGGACGAAACCGGCGAAGTCGGGAAAAAAGAAAATTGATATACTTAACATAGCAGGTCCACGGCTCTCAAAGGAGCCAGAGATATATCAGTTTGTCATGGATGTTCTTGGCGCAGGGCTTAAATAGCCGCTTCAATGCAATCAGTAGCTATTTTTAGCGCGGTCATACCAGCATTAATATCAATCGGAAATGGTTTTTTTGCAGCAATGCAGGAAATAAAGCTGCTTAATTCCTCACGAAGAGGTTCGTAGTTGTCAACCTGAATCTCTGTTGCAATTGAGTTGTTGTCATCGTCGGGAAACCGATTATATATAACTACTTTTTTAGCAATAAGATCAGCTATAATAAACTCATTTTCGGTTGCTACTGTAATAGTTCTAGCTTTCACGGGAGTTAACCAGTTTGAATGTATTTGTATTGCGCAGCCGCCTTTGGTCTTGAGAAGAATCATCGAAACATCTTCCTTTTCACCTATCGAATTAGAATGGGTTACGCAAGCACTATCAGCTATTTCTTCTCCTGTAAGGTGAATAGCAAGATCGATATCATGAATACTAAGATCAACCGTTATGCCCACATCTTTTACTCGCGGAGGTGTTGGCCCAACCCTGGTAAAGTTCATTGACACAATTTTTTTATCTGATAAAAGCTTTTTTAAAGCTACGACTGCTGGATTAAACCTTTCAATGTGGCCTATCATAACAGGAGTAGATCTCACTTTTGCTGCTTCAAGTATGCGCGAAGCAGAATTGATATCGTGCGCAACCGGTTTTTCTATCAATAAAGGTATTCCTAAGTTAATAAAAGGCATTGCTGCCGACTCATGGCATGAAGCAGGTACCGCTATAACAATCGCATCAGGCTTAGCACCTATTATTTCATCTGTATTATTAAAAACTTTCACTTCGAAGCGATTACCTACAGCATTTGCTATTTCTTGATTTATATCTAATAAACCAATTAAATCAACTGTATCGAGACTATGCAATATTCGAATATGTTGATACCCAATGGAGCCAGCTCCAAGAACGCCAATTCTTATTTTAGCCATTTTCAGCCACTCAAAGTTATTTTCGAAGTGAATTAAATAAGCTATCGATTAATCGACCACCCCTGATTATTGGCCTGATACCTGTTGTGCTTTCATAGCTCGAATATGGATTTGCCGGCACAGTAAAAACAGAGATGAGCGCGCTATCTGCAGCAGTATTGCCAAAATATCCACCCTTAAGTCCCTTAAATGGCAAAACGGGAAGCCCACTTACGCCATCCGTTCCGTCCCACCAATCTTCAACCCATTCATATAGGTTTCCTGTCATGTCAGTTAATCCATAAGGATTTTCAGCGCGGAGATTATTTCCAAAAACCTCTTTCGCTGCTGAAGAAGCATAAACAACAGCATCATCTCTTAGTTTTCCGGTATTAGTGCTGTATTGAAGGTGGTATGTTCCTCCTTGTGCCGCACTTTCCCACTCCCCAATTGTAGGTAACCGGAAAGCGTAAGCCGAGTTGTCACGATACCAAATTGAAACGGTGGTTTCTGGTTGTCTGATAGATAATGTACATGGTGCAGGAAGTAGTACGCTGTGCATAGAGTCGAGGAATGTTTTTCGTGGGGTAGTGGCAAAATAAGCGAAGTACCAGCGACTATTGGCGAGTACTGTGTCGCCAGGCAAAAATGTACCCTGCGAAAGATTTGAAGATAGTGGAACCCCTTCCGTGGTGGCAAGATAGCGGCGATACGCGGTAAAAACGATTGGGGTGTCTCGCATGGAATTTGCCGCTTTGATTAGAGTATCAAGAAAATTTGTGTCAATCGATAAAGGACCGTAGATTCCAGTTATGCTATTGTTGATACTCCAAAAAGTTAATGCCCCACTTATTTTTACAGAGTCAGGCTGTAATAGAACCATCGCCCTAATGCGTGAGGTATCTATTATCGACATACTAAATGAATCAATAATGGCTGATAAGAGTGTTAGAGAATCAGCAGCTTTTATCCTTATCACCGATGCGCCTGAGTTGCGAAATGAATCTGTTGGAATAGAAGCAAATGCTGCGCAAAAGCCAGCGACGGCGATTGATTCAGGACTCATTATGAACGATGTAAGGGTATCGGTGTAGGCCGGTTTGAATACAGTATGTGCCGCACTGAAGTTTTTCGCAAAGAGTGAGTCTGCAAGCATAGAAGTCAATTTGTTACAAAATCGTGCAGCATCATACCAGTTAGCTGCTACCGGAAAATTTTCGGAGTCAACTGCTACCGGAGAATTGACAACTGATTGATAGTGTTTTTTTGTAATCTCTGTCCTGGACATCCATGCGCCACTGTCACCAACCGGTATGTTAACAAAAAGGTAATCAGATCCTCCTAAATCTATTCGCACCTCGGCAAGGCCTTGTACGGGATCATACACAGTGTCAGAAGTGTCTGTTCCTTTATCGGATGAGCATCGGACAAAAAATATTAATAAGCTGGTTGCAAGGAAAAAGGCAATTGTTTTTTTGTGCTTGTTTTGCATATTATTCTTAAAATATGTATATCGACTGCTATGAATCAAGTTAGGCACACAAGAACTTTGTTGAATACAGATTTGCCGCAGATTGTCGCTCTTGACTCCGAGTGCTTTACCCCTTCGTGGAGCGTAGGTGATTATGCAGCTGAAATGGCAAACGGAACAGTAATAGGTTATTTACCGGACGGAGTAAAACTTGCAGGTTTAATATCATTCCGCTATCTTGTTGATGAAGTAGAGATATTGAGGATTGCAGTTTTAGAAAAATTTAGAAGGCAAGGCATCGCGAACACCCTTCTCACCGCAATGGAGTTGCGGTTACTGCAAAGTTTGTATGGTTGCAGTCGCATCTTTCTTGAAGTACGCGTGTCGAATATTATAGCCCAGAAATTTTATGAGAAGTATGGCTTTTCCAGAATTGCTTTGCGAGTAAACTATTATAGTGATGGTGAGACAGCAGTTGTTTTCAGCAAAAATTGCTCTATTTGATTGCTTTTCAATATATTATTACTGATTTTATTACTTATGAGCGATCTATTTCAAAACCTAATCTATTCAAAAGAGGACATAATACATTTTCCGGAGGGTATTCCAGGTTTTGACAATATGGTCGATTTTGTTGTAGTGCAGGTACCCGATCATGCACCTTTTGAATGGCTTGTTTCCGTTCAAAATCCGCATCTTCGGTTTGTAATTCTTAATCCGCTTCTGTTTATTGAGGATTACGATCCAAAAATATCAAAAGAACAGCTTTCCATTTTAGAGGTTACTAAGCCAGGCGACCTTTTGGTTTATGTAATAGTCACACTTAAGGAGCATTTATCCGACTCTACTGCCAATTGTATCGGCCCCGTATTTATTAACAGACAAAAAAAAGTTGGCAAGCAGATAGTTATTGACAGTGATAAGTATTCGGTTCAGGAACCCATTGTCCGCGAAAAATCGATGCAAGGTAAGACCCTATAATGCTTGTACTAACACGAAAACTTGGCGAGTCAATTAGAATCGGGGATGATGTTAGAGTAACGATAGTGGAGCTTGATGGTCGTTTTGTTAAGATTGGTATTTCCGCTCCCAAATCGATATCCATACACAGGGAAGAGGTGTACGAAAGAATTCAGTCAGAAAATAGGGCCGCTGCGGCTTCCAGTTCAGCTAATCTACAGGATATGGCTGATATTTTCAAAAAAAGACAGTAAATAAAGAGGGGTTTAATGCGTTGTCCATATTGTGGTCATCAGGAAGACAAGGTTGTTGATTCTCGTTCAAGTAAGGAGGGGCGGGCAGTTCGTAGAAGGCGTGAGTGTCTTGAATGTGAAAAGAGATATACCACTTATGAGTACATCGAAAATGTATCGCTATCTATAATAAAAAATGATGGACGAATCGAAGAATATGACAGAGAAAAACTTCGTCAGGGTCTAATGACTGCGTGTAAGAAGCGTCCAATTTCAGTAAAAAAAATTGATTCTATTGTCGATAAAATTGAAGATGAGGTGCAGAGTCTGTCGCATACAGAGATAAAAAGCAAGGTTTTGGGCGAAAAGGTAATGAACGAACTGCAAAAGCTAGATGAGGTTGCCTATGTACGCTTTGCTTCTGTTTATCGACAGTTTAAAAGCAAGGAAGAATTTCTGCGGGAATTGAGCGATATGGGAAAGCCGGTTGATTAATGGATGCGTTGGCCGTTCGGATAGGAGCTTCGGTTTCGTTAGCTTTTGAGCAGATCGGTCATTTAATGCACTTTATCTACCTTACAGCGGTTCGGATTCCCAAGTTCATTTATAATCCTCACCTGACAGTTGAACAGATGTACAAGATAGGTATCTCTTCATTGCCGCTTGTCGCCCTTACTTCTGTTTTTACTGGCGCTGTTACTGCGTGGCAAGCCGCTTATCAGTTTTCAGATTACATTCCGCTCAGTTTTCTTGGCGTTGCGGCTGGCAAGGCAATTATGATAAATCTTGGACCTGTACTTACTGCACTTGTTGTTGCGGGTAGGATTGGTGCGGCTATGGCAGCTGAACTTGGAACTATGCGGGTTACGGAGCAAATCGATGCCATGGAATGTCTGTCGCTCGATCCATATCAATTCTTGTTTATGCCTCGCTTTCTTGCCTCTATCATAATGATGCCAATACTAACTGTGTTCTCTTCATTTATTGGTCTAATTGGTGCTATGGGTGTGGCCAGTTTTGTCTTTGACCTTGAGGGAGTTCTGTTTTTTAATGGTGTAAAGCTTTTTTTCGCCACAAAGGATGTTGTTATCGGATTGTGTAAATCGGTTATTTTTGGAGCTATTCTTGCCGGAATGGGGTGTTATTATGGTAACGAGACTTCCGGTGGAGCGCAGGGAGTTGGAGAGGCAACTAAAAAATCTGTAGTGGCCTCTTCGGTTTGGATACTGGTTGCTGGTTATGTTGTTGATGGGTTGTTTTTATAAAATAATTTAGATGTGTGGTGGTGTGTCTATATGGCAAATGAAAGAAAAAGGGTGCTTGTTGTTGACGATGAATCAGGTATCCGTCGCATTTTAAGATTATTCCTTGAGGCCGATGGTTTTGAGGTTTATGAAGCCGAAAATGCAAGTCAGGCGCTTGAATCTGTAGCTACTGACAAACCGCATGTAGTTATTCTTGATGTAGTCTTGTACGGTACAACCGGATTTGATATCTGTGCTTCTATAAAGGGTAACCCCGAGACAAAGGGAATTTTTGTTATGCTCTTTACGGCTTTAACCAAGGAAGCGGATATTTCTGAAGGCGAGAGGGTGGGAGCGGATATGTATCTCATGAAACCACTCAATCCGAGAGAGATAGTAGATCGTGTTAAAAAGGCCATATTGGCGTAGTCTTCTATATAGTCTTTCAAGTATTCAGTTCACACTTGTTGTTATCGTTTTATTTGCATTTGTTTCTATATTGTCAATAGTTGTCCGTGATGGTTATAGAATTTTCGATGCAATAATCTTTCAACTTCTTCTCCTATCTGTCGGCATAAATTTGTCTGTTTGTCTCGTTTTACGAATTCGTATCTCACTATCCCGTTTTGTTTATCCCCAGAAAATAACAGGAGGTGATAAGACCCGCTTCTATTATTTGGGGTCATTTCTTGTCCATTCAGGAGCTCTAATGCTATTGGTGGCGGGATGGATTAGCTTTAAAGTCGATACTGTGAGCCATATTAAACTTTCACAAAATGACACTCTTGCCGTTAGTGGTTCATCATCCCTGTTAATTAAACTTGATTCTTTTCGTGTGGAATTGACTAAAAGTAGAGATGTGTCAGCTTATATTTCTTATGTCAAGGCAATAGATTCAGATTGTTCAATTGATACATCTATAACCGTAAATAGGCCTTTTGTTCGGAATGGTTGGTACTTTTATCAAAGCAGTTATGGCAAAGAACCTAATGCGTTTGCTAAGGTTGTCCTTTCTGTCATGCATGGTAACAATAATTTTGCCGATATCACGGTTAAACGGCTCAACGAGGCAGTACCGTTAGGAAATTCCGGCCTTCGCGTTATAGCGGCAAGTTTTTTTTGTAATTTCATGATTGACATGAACGATAATAGTGTAGTAAATAGGAGCGAAGCACACGAAAACCCAGCGTTTTTGATTCATATAACTGATTCAATTGGTGATACTCTTTATTCCGGATGGTCTTTCCCACTGTATCCTGAGTTTCATGGCATGGCTGATGCCGAGTATCAGATTAGAATCGAAGATTATGAACCTCGTTACTATACGGTGTTAAAAGTTCGCAAGCATACTTGTGGCAGTCTGATAATGATGTCTATGGTGATGATTTCAGCAGGTTTGTTTGCTATCTTATTTGTAGGAAGGTGTGTTCCGAAACGGGGTTAATTTTGAGTTGATGGAGGTGTTTTAAAAATGTGGCGTGAACTGTATTGGGTTTCTTTTATAGCATATTCAGCTGCTTTTTTAACCAATCTCTGTTTTTTTGCTTTTCAGCGAAGAATCCTCTTTCTTTCAGGGGTTGCTTCAATGGCAATAGCATTATTTACACAGGCAGTTGCCTTAGGATTAAGGATAAGCGAAACTGGCAACCTGCCCCTTACAAATATGTATGAATACCTTTTAATTTTCTCTCTGTTTTCTTCGGTGCTTTATTTTGTCTCGTTTCGATTTACAAGATTCGATCTTATTCGTGCCTTGTGCGCCCCCTTTGTGTTTATGATATATGTCGCGGCTTCACTTTTCCCGAAGGAACCAGTTGAACAACTCATGCCGGCTCTTCAAAGTTATTGGTTGCCAATTCATATAATTCTCGCGGCAGCAGGAGAAGTGGCTTTTCTATTTTCGTTTGTTATGGCTCTTCTTTTTATACTTGTTTCAAGTCGTTATGGAAATGGATTTAAAAACCGTCTGCCAGATGCTGAAAAGCTTGAAGACTTTATTTATCGGTCAATTATTATCGGATATCCACTATTTACAATTGGTGCACTTTTTGCCGGTTCTGTATGGGCATACAGAGCATGGGGGGCCTTTTGGTCATGGGATCCCAAAGAGGTCTGCTCGCTTGTAGTTTGGCTAATCTATACCTTTTATCTTCATGCCCGCTTAACGAACAGATTGAATGGAAAACAGGCCGCCTGGCTTGCAATTGTGGGTTTTGTAGCAACTGTACTTACGCTGTTTTCGAGCATGTTTCTTGGAGGTCTTCATTCCTATGGTGTTTAATTTACCTGTCTTTAATTATTTTACGGTAATATTCGAAAGGAATTAGATAATGAAGAAACCGGTATGTCTGATTATCCGTGATGGATGGGGAGCGGCGCCAAAGAGCGAGGCTAACGCAATATCTTCGGCCAAAACACCGCGAACGGATGATTTTATGGTCAAATATCCTTCTACTCTTATCAAGGCTCATGGTGAATTTGTCGGTCTTGAGTCGGGTAATCAGGGAAATAGCGAGGTTGGCCACTTAAACATAGGTGCTGGCCGGGTTGTTTATCAAAGTATGACACGGATTAACAAATCAATAACCGATGGTGATTTTTTTAATAACCAGGCATTTATTGGAGCTATCGAAAATTGTCGTAAAAATGGCAGTGTGCTTCACTTGATGGGTCTTGTACAGGATCAGGGAGTGCATGCGGTTACAAGTCAGTGTGTTGCACTATTAGACCTTTGCCGAAGAGAATCGTTTCACAATGTTCTTGTTCATGCATTTACTGATGGACGGGATACACCACCAAAATCTACCAAAGAGTATTTAACAGAATTGCAATCCGGTATCGATAAGTTTTCGGTAGGTCGTATTGCAACAATTGTGGGGCGGTACTACGCGATGGACCGCGATAAGCGATGGGATAGGGTCGAACTCGCTTATAATTTGCTCGTAAATGCATCAGGGATAAGAACGGAATCGTGGCAGAAGGCAGTCGATGATGCATATCTTGCCGGTGAAAGTGATGAATTTATCAAACCGCGTATTATTGGAGACTTTACGGGTATCAAGAATAACGATTCTGTAATCTTTTTTAATTATCGCCTTGATAGAGTGCGTGAGCTGACTCATGCCTTTGTAGATAGCTCTTTCGACTCATTCCCACGAGAAAAAAGAAATGTTAAATTCGTTGGCTTTACAGAATACTGGGAAGGTTGTCCATTTGATGTCGCATATGGGCCCGTTTCAAGCTCTAACCTGTTAGGCGACTATTTGTCTAAGCTTGGTAAAACACAGGTTCGTTGTGCGGAGACAGAGAAATACGCTCATGTCACATTTTTCTTTAACGGCCAAATAGAGTCGCCGTTTAAAGGGGAGGATCGCATTCTTGTTAGCAGTCCTAAAGTGGCAACATACGATCAAAAGCCTGAAATGAGTGCTTATGAAGTCAAAGATAAAATGCTTTCGGCAATTGCGTCCAATAAATACGATGTTATGATTGTTAATTTTGCTAATTGTGATATGGTGGGACACACAGGAGTTTTTCCTGCGGTTGTTAAGGCGGTTGAGACTGTTGACGAATGCACAGGAGCTGTTATTGACGCTGTTTTGGCAAAAGGTGGGGTATGCATAGTTACGGCAGATCATGGTAATGCTGAGCAAATGCTTCTTGCCGACGGATCGCCGATGACCGCTCACACCATAAATGAGGTTCCGCTTATCCTTATTGGTGCTACCGATAGAAAGCTTCGTGATGGAGGCATTCTGGCAGATATTGCTCCAACTATACTTGAGCTGATGGAGCTTCAACAGCCAAAGGAGATGACAGGTAAAAGCTTGTTGATATAATATGGAGTTGTTTTTATATAACACATTAACGCGTTCGAAAGAGGTTTTTAGGCCTATTGGTCAAACTGTTGGTATGTACACTTGTGGGCCTACTGTTTATAGCTTTGCACATATTGGTAATCTTCGCTCTTTTCTTTTTGAAGATGTTTTAAAGCGTGTCCTGAATTACAATGGTTATGATGTCAAACACATAATGAACATAACTGATGTTGGGCATTTGCAAAGTGATGCTGATGCCGGCGACGATAAAATGGAGATGGGCTCCCTTCGTGAAGGAAAAAGTGTTTGGGAAATTGCCAAAATGTACACCGAAGCGGTCATGGCAGATTTTAAGGCTCTTAATATTCTGCCGGCAACAATATATTGTAAGGCTACTGAACATATTCCCGAGCAGATAAACCTTATTAAGAAACTCGAGGTAAAAGGTTTTACATATACTATTGCTGATGGTGTTTACTTTGACACATCAAAGTTTCCGCGATATCCTGACTTTGCAAGAATAAAGATTAACGCACTTGAAGCTGGTGCCCGTGTGGAAATAGCCGAAGGGAAGCGGAATCCAACAGACTTTGCTTTGTGGAAGTTTTCACCTATAGATAAAAAAAGACAAATGGAATGGGATAGCCCGTGGGGCAGGGGATTTCCAGGATGGCACATTGAGTGCTCAGCAATGGCAATGAAATATCTTGGCGAAACCTTTGATATTCACTGTGGTGGAATTGATCATATCCCAATACATCATACAAATGAGATTGCTCAGGCCGAAGCTGCTACTGGCCGAAAATTTGTCAATTATTGGCTGCATGGCGAATTTCTTGTGCTTGAGAAAGAGAAGATGGCCAAGTCCGGTGGAAATTCTGTTATTCTTAAAACTCTTCAGGATAGGGGCATTCCTCCTATGGCTTATCGTTTTTTTCTCTTGTCTGCTCATTATAAGGCCCCACTTACTTTTAGTTGGGAAATTATTCAAAATAGTTTTAGTGGTTATAGGAGCCTTGTGTCAAAAATTCAGGAGTTGAGAAACAATTTTACCGCTGGCACGGGTAGCGATGCCTCGGCGTTTGAGATTGAATTCAAAAAGCAGATAAATGATGATTTAAATATGCCCCGTGCAATTGCAGTGCTCTGGGAGATGCTTAAAAATGCAGATTTATCTAATTCTACTAAACTTTCAATAGCTGAAAAGTTTGATCAAGTGCTTGGTCTTGGAATAAAAGAAATATGCGCTTCATTCGTTGCTGTTGATGGCGAGGCGGAGGAAATCGTTAAAAATCGTGATGCAGCACGCATATCAAGAGACTGGAAAAAGTCTGACGATCTGCGTGATAAGCTTGTATCGATGGGTTACAGGGTGCTTGATACCAAGAATGGAACAAAAATCGAAAAAACATAAGGAGATGGTATGTTAAAAGAGAAGTCGGTATTTAAAGCTTCATTTAGGAAA
>CAZPWS010000075.1:0-10715 GCA_964590225.1 uncultured Fibrobacterota bacterium | reverse complement strand
AAGCAGTTCAAATAACTACTGAAAGAACCATAAAAAAAGGTGAGGAATGTGGGATCCAGGAAGAACATATAAGGGAATGGCGTCAACAAGTGTACTGGAGGCAATAGTTCAGCTTTATAGGCATACTGGTGAACAGCGTTATATTGAGTTATGCCATAAAATCATTGATGCTTGGAGTGATTCTGCAACGGGCTCAAAACTCCTTAGTTTAGCAAGCGGTGCTACTATAGCTTCACTACCGAGCAAAAAAGCTTATGAAATGACATCATGCATATTAGGATTACTGGATATGTACAGAATCAATGGTAATAGGACATATTTCAAAGCGTGTTCAACATATTGGAATGAGATTAAGACTAAAAAGCGTTTTTTGCATGGAGGTTGTGACCGTCAGGAAATATTTACGGAAGACTATAAGGTCAATTCTGGTGGTAGTGAGGGGTGTACCCATGTTACTTGGTTGCAGCTAAATTGGCTTTTTTTCCAAATCACCGGCGAACCAAAATATGTATCCGAGCTGGAAAGAAATCTTTTTAACGCCTTAACAGGTGCGATTTGCCCACATGCGACCGAAAGAACCGCTTTGATGGTTTACAACTTACCTTTAGACGGAACGAAAGGTTATTCTGATGGATTGTGTTGTCATTATAGTATTCCTCGTGCTATGTCACTTGCAGCTAAATTTATGGCAGGACGACTTAACAATAATGTAGCGATACTTTTTTATGTCTCAGGCAGTTATCAAATACCTTTAAGGAATAATGATAATAACTCTTCTATCGTTAATGTAGTCATTTCGGGTGATTATCCATATTCAGGGAATATACGCATAGCTGTTAATAATGCAAAAACTGAAAATTTTGGAGTGCAGCTGTATGTGCCGGGCTGGTGTGGAAGATTTAAGGCATTTATTGGTGAACAGGAATACACGGGAGTTGCCGGACAGTTTTTAAATATTAGTCGAGCTTGGTCCGAAAGCGACACTATAATTGTGGATATGGAAATGACTTGGCGCATGGTTTCAGCAGGACCTCTGTTCCCTGGTAAAATCGCCGTTATGAGAGGACCGCAACTTATGTCGTTTGACACATTGCTTGCCGACAATGCTTTTGCACTTCCGAGCGACTGGATGGGCAAACAACTCTACAGAGATGGAACTGGTACTAAATGGATGGTTCCATTTGCTGATGCTAGTCAAATAAGAAATGGTCCGTTTTACAATATGTCAACTATTGTCGATTCAATTGTGTTGCCAGAAAATATTACTGGTTTTGATGATCGCGAGAAAGATATTATGGCTGTTCAGAAAAGCCCACAGCGCGTCAGCATCTCTCCAAATCCATTTACTTCTGTGTTAAAATTAAATTTTTTTGACATAAAGGGCATTGTTGACATAAGTATTTATGATATGAAAGGGCGACTTGTTGCGTCAACAGTGACTAAAAATATAAATGGATCTGCATCAGCTATCGAGATGGGTTTGCATAATTTTGCGAATGGAGTTTACTTCGTTGTTGTCAATGATTGTGGTGCTCAGATAGGTAAGTATAAAATTGCATTAATTCGTTAAACTTGCGGTTATAGGGAGATTTTCGGACAGATCATATTTCGCGAGACTATAAATTTTTATTTTTGGTCCAAGTTTAAAAGGAGATATTCTTTTTTCTACTGTTTTCTTTTTTAAATTGCAATACCAACCGACAAAATTAAAAGCTTTTTATCAAGTCTGTCCCAGTCGTATATCCACTCATAGCTTAAGGACATAATGAGACTTGCAAAAATTGAAAACGGCCACTCTACGCCACCCATAACACCCAGTCCATGTTTTACGCCGGATATGGTTCTACCATAAGGTATTGTGTTGATAACCTCACGCGTATTCTGAACGCCGATATGCATCGACGGCCCCATTCCGGTAAAAAGACGCACCGACTCCTTCGAAAACCTGTCTGAAACAAGTGAAACATGAAAGTTAACACCAATTTCATGGTCACTAACTGTAACGATGCGCTCAGTAGAGGAAGTGGTATCTCGGAAAGATAAGGTCTCAACAAGATTCCAGTAACTTATTCGCGGAGTAATATGTATATATGGCACGCCAGTTAGTATATCGCCCGAGATTGCACTACCAAAAGCAAAACTTCCATTACTACTATTACCCAAAAACCGATCCACCAAAAGCATGCTAATCCCAAAGCCGTTATTACCAAATCGCTCTCCACCCATTTTTAAATTTTGCACCGTTACAATCTTTATGCTATCAGATATTTCTTTTTTTACGCTATTGTCAAAATCTTCCGCTTCAGAAACAGTTAGCAGTAAAAATAAAATGCAAAAAAGAACGGGAAAGAAATCCAACCGGCAACGGCCAGAGATTTCCTTTGTCATAAGCCCCTGTTTTCGCGTATGAGGTTAAGAAATTCCGCCCTTGTGGCGGGATCATCATGAAAGCTGCCAAGCATTGCGGAAGTTACCATTACAGAATTCTGTTTCTGCACACCCCTCATCATCATGCAAAGATGCTTTGCCTCCATAACCACCCCAACCCCCTCTGCCTCGATGGCATCTTTCAATAGCCTTGCTACCTGCTGCGTAAGCCTTTCCTGTACCTGAAGCCTCCTTGAAAAACACTCTACAACTCGCGCAATCTTACTCACTCCGTAAACCTTGTTTTTAGAAATATATCCTATAAAGCAATGTCCATAAAATGGAAGCATATGGTGCTCACATAAGCTGTAGAATTCAATATCCTTAACAATAATCATATGGTTGCATTCTTCGTGAAAAATTGCCTTCTTAACAATCTCAACGGGATCATCTTTATACCCCTTTGTTAGAAACTCATAAGCTTTTGATACTCGCTCGGGGGTCTTCAATAAACCTTCTCTGTCCGGATCTTCGCCAATTTTGCCAAGTATGCTTTTGATATCACTACTAATGTCCACCATTTTTTCTCCAGTTTTTATTAATTGTCATCTTTTATAGCGTTCTATTGTAACAGCGGCGCTCCGAGCAAACCGTAGGGCTCCCGGCTTATCAACAGTAACGACAACCCTTTCAACCATTGAATCTGCCAAACATATTTCCGCTACACATTCAGCCACGCGTTCAATAAGATTAAAGGAAGTCGTTTCAAGCTTAGAAATAATTTTCTTTTTAATAGCTTTATAATCTACAGTATCTGCAATATCGTCAGAAGCAGATGCTTTAGCAAGATTGGCATCCATCGATATGTTAATAGTGATATCTTGTTTCTCCCTCTTCTCCTCAGGATAAATGCCCACTATAACGCGAAGCGTTAGATCTCTTATGTGAACTTTATCCATTAGCTTTTCCTAATCTTTTTGTCAAATGTAGTCCGCCATCCGCGTAGATTAACTGTCCTGTAATATTTTTGCTGCGAATAAGATATATCACTGCATCAACTATATCCACCAACTTACCTCCATTTCCCATTGGACCCCGCAAAAGCTTCTCTGCACCAACAGTTGAGAATTTTGAGGGCAATACTGCCCCTGGTGATATCACATTCACCCTTATCGATGGTGCAAGTAAGGCTGCCATTTCAAGGCTAAAATCCAACAGAAGCCTCTTACTGACGCGATATGCCTGAAAACGCCTATTGAACTTATCAATATTTGCATCAACAATGTTAATTACAAATCCATTATTACAGTATTCCGAAAAGCCTTTCATTAACTCAAGAGGAGCATAGGCGTTAACCATAAGTATTTTATCAACCATCGACTTATTGCCTATAAGTGAGCAAGGTTCAAATATCGATGCATTATTGACAAGTCCACAAAGCTCAATGCCAATATCATTACACTTATGCATAAGTCCAGCCGGATTTTCCGATAAATCGTATCTAACATAATAAAAGGAAACCCCTTTATTTCGTATCTGCTGCCCAAGCGAATCAATTTCTTTTTTTGAGTAATTGTAATGACCGATTACAGAATAACCCTCTTCGGCGAGTGCAATTGCAACTGCCCGCCCTATTCTTTTAGCGGCTCCTGTTACAAGAACTGCTCGTCTCTTTTTTACCGCCATTAATATTTCGAATTTCTTCTTGTAAACATAAGCTTTTTGCCATTATCGGGAAGCTGCATGCTTGTAACCCTCGAGCGGATAGCCTTGATATGAGCGGAGTGGGTAAGTTCAAGATCTATCATATGAGAACCACTCTCAAACCGCTCATCCGTTATCACGACGGTAACCATTTCGTTGTCACAATGCCACATCAGATAAACCCCAACCGAATTTTCCGGCGCTGTATAGTGAAAAAGTTCCAGCGCGTCAAAAGCGGCATATTTTACCGCCTCCCTGTCTGCAATAGGATACCATGCCTTTTCCATCTCGTCCGTGATTCTGGAAATCCCTTCATTAAATTCAAGAGGATGAACAGCCCTGAATATAAAAGGAGCTCCGCATGTTTTATCAAATTGATCAACAGCTCTAAATCTTGAATGAGCCCCATCTTCCGTAAACTCTATACACAAAAAAGTCAGGTCGTCCGACATGGGATGCTTCCCCACAAATTTTTGTATCTCTTTACAAAGATCCTCTTTCATTGTTGACAACTCGATTACCGCCGCAGACTTCAACCACGAAATTAACCGTTCCATACCAAATTTTTCGCTCGATTCATTCATGGCCTCAATAACACCATCAGTGTACAAAAGTAGCCGATCGCCCTTATTAACCGAAACTTCACTTTCTCTATAATCACCATTACTCATTATACCAAGAAAATAGCCTGGGGTATGAAGCTTCTCCACTTTACCTGTCGATTTTCTCCATAGAAGAGGCTCCGGATGACCTGCTCTTGAATAGCGAAGGGTATTTTTAATCGTGTTGTATATCAGATACACCCCACTTATATAGTACTCCATCATCAGATTATGAAAAAGATCCCTATTAACCTTTTCAAACACATCCAGCGTTGACAAATTAGCACTAGTATGGTTATAAAAGGACATCTTTGCCATAGCACACATAAGGGAAGCCGGCACGCCGTGGCCGGACACATCAGCAATAAGGAAACCTATGTGCTCTTTATCAATACTAATAAAATCGTAAAGATCTCCTCCAACCTCTTCTATGGGACTATACTCTACCTCAATTTTTACACCGTGGATATTTGGCAACTCTGTGGGCAAAAGGGCTTCCTGAATACTTCTCGCAATTTTCAATTCCTGTAATATTCTATCGTGTTCCCGTTCGAGACCAATCTTAGCTGCCTCTCCCTCGGATATATCAACATAATGCTCCACCATAGCCGTAACGGCCCCAGTTTTATCGTACAGGGGAAAGTATCTTAAATCAAAAATCTTTGTATTGCCATTCACTGTCACATCGATTTTAAAACTTCCCTTCTCCTTTTCCCGTAGGACTTTTGGGTGAGGACAGTTCGTGCATATCGTGCTGCTGCCATGAAAAACGGCATGACATTTCTTTCCAATTGCTTCTCTATAATCCATATCAATAAAAAGGGATGTCGCGCTATTCATGCGCTCTATTGTTTTATCGCGAGATACCACAATAATAGGATCGCTTATCGAGTCAAAAAGTGTCTCAAGATGAGTCTTGCTTGATAATATAAGATTATAAATTCGTTCGTCAATTTTATCTGTCAATTTTAATTACACCTATTTTTATTACTAATTTAGAATCGATGAATAAAAAGGCCGGACCGCAATTTAGGCTCAAACCATGTTGACTTAGGAGGCATTATCTCTCCTGCATCAGCAATATCCATTAACTGCTGAACGGTTGTTGGAAACAAAGAGAAGGCGACCTTGAAACTACCAGAATCAACAAGCCTCTCAAGCTCCGAAACGCCTCGAATTCCACCCACAAAATCAATCCTTGTGTCTGTTCTTGGATCTAATATGCCAAGTATGGGCGACAACAAGTTATCCTGAAGGATTGAAACATCAAGACTCGCTATGGGATCGCTCGGTT
Source organism: uncultured Fibrobacterota bacterium (assembly GCA_964590225.1). Classification (GTDB taxonomy): domain Bacteria; phylum Fibrobacterota; class OXYB2-FULL-49-7; order OXYB2-FULL-49-7; family JAEUSG01; genus JAEUSG01. The sequence goes on along the minus strand of CAZPWS010000075.1, from coordinate 4,748 downwards.
TATAACTACCAGACTTCGGAACAAGCGAGTACCACCTGCCTCCAGCATACATTGAAAAAGTCGCAATCGTTCTTGGAACCTTATCAGCAGTATTTACTACCGAAAACTTTTCCGCAACAGCAGCAAGATAAGCTTGCTCAGAATATCCATTCAAATCTCTAACCACCCTATTGTATGGCAGAATTGCAAGTTCATCCTCCGGAAATATAACAGAAAGAAAAAAATTATACTCTTCATTTCCCGTGTGCTCCCTGTTACTATCCCGTTTAATTGCCCGCACGCGAGAAGCAGATGCACTCCTGTGATGTCCATCAGCAATATAAAGAAAAGGAATTTTCGAAAAGCCACTAACAAAAGCGGCTATATCATCGAAACCATTAACGCGCCACAGCCTGTGACCGACACCATCGGGAGAAACAAAATCATAAATTGGCTCTTGTACAACAATTTTAGATATCAATTCTTTTATTTCATTAGATCGTCTATGGCAAAGAAAGACAGGTTCTATTTGAGCAGAACACTCAATTATATGTCTCGTTCTATCATCTTCTTTATCTTTTCTCGTTCTTTCGTGCTTTTTAATAGTTCCATCATCATATTCATCAACGCTGGTACAAGCCACAATACCTCGCTGCTGCCTTCCCTGCATTGTTTGCTCGTACACATACAAGGACTCACCATTTTCGGCAACAAGAATACCATTTTCGATAAACTTACCGAAAGTTTCTTTTGCTTTTGCATATACCGGATCAGAATGAAGATCCGTACCGATGGGAAGATCTATCTCCGGCCGTGTCACATGAAGCAAGCTATGTGGTAGCCCATGAGCCAGTTTTATGGCTTCATCCGTGTTTATAACATCGTAAGGAACACATGAAACTTCGTTAACGATATCTTCCCTTGCCCTTAAGGCCATAAACGGTTTTATTATCGCCATTGAACAAATATAATTATTTTAGCCTCATATAATATTTCAATAGGAGGAAAGCATATGAAAGCAGCCTTAACCCTGCTCGTTTTTGTCTCCGCAATCTTATCAACACCAATCGTAGAATTAAGGATTGACGAAAGATTTGGCCAAGAAAGATCTAACGAGCCTGTAACTTCCGGCGTACCTCTTCCCAACGGCTACCTTACGGACATATCATCACTCGCGCTCACAGACTCAAACGGCAACAAAGTTGATTGTGAATTCCGCAAAGTGTCTGAATGGCACAACAATAACTCAATTAAATGGGTACACCTCGACTTTCAGGCATCCACGCCAGAAAGTGGCTCTGTAAAATTCACACTTGTCAACGACCCTTCAAAACATACTGTCTCTTCGTCCTATATTTCAGCGACAGATAATGGTGATGCTATTGATGTTAATACGGGGAAAATACGCTTTTCTGTAAAGAAGAAAAATTATAACATAATTGACCAAGCAATAATAGGCAGCGACACCGTAATTGCTCCCCATAATAGAGGTATTGTTATAAGGCTTGGTTCAACCTATTATCTATCCTCAAACGATACTACAAGCAACACCGTTATAGAAAGAAACGGAGATATGTCGGTATGCATTAAATCTGAGGGTTACCTAAGAACCGAATCAGCAGTTACCTGCTCGCTTTACTTTATTGCCCGCACATACGCTTTCAACAACTCCCCTGTAATAAAATATGTGCTGTCGCTTGAACTGCATAAAAACAAGCTTGAGGATTCTCTTATTGTCCGCTCTCTTTACATTGATCTACCCACGCGTATGAACGGTGCAACGGTCAACCTTGGCGCACCCTCAGCAGATAAATCAGCGCAACTTGGGTCCACAGACTCCGCATGGGTATTGGCAAGCAACCTGTTTAATATCGGGGCAACAGAATCACCCAAAGTCTTTTACACATTTGGCGGGGTTTTTAGTGGTTTTGGGCACGCCATGAATTCTGAAACCTTTTTTCATGACAAAACGCTCGGATGGGCATCGTTGTCGAATGGAACAAAAGGTTTTGCCATGTGCCTTCGTGATTTCTGGCAGCAAAACCCCAAATCGATGGAAATACAGGGTGACGGTGCATGCCGAATAGGTCTCTACCCCGCCCTGCGAAACGGCGATTTCAATAACCTTTCATGGTACTCCGGTATGGCAAGGACATTCGAAATGAGATTTGCACTGCTCCAGAATGAAGATGTTGAGCAAACCAAAGTTCTTGTGAGAGGAATGCAATGCCCACTTATTGCAGTTGCCCCCCCATCATGGTACTGTTCTGACACCAAAGCCTTTGGTCTCCATATAGAACGGGACACGGCAAAAATAAAAAAGGAGTATCAGCTTGCTTTCAGAAGCGCAAATGGAAGGTTTAATGTCGCAATTGCCAACCATCTTAGCCAAATTGACGCGGCATCAAGAAGCGGTATTGTCATTGATGCTTACGGATTTTTCGACTGGGGAAACCATTTCCATTACTCCTACGATAGCTGGGATCCCGGTAAAATCAAGTGGGAGGGTAATTATTACGGGCTTGACCACATCCACTTTATTGAATTTATACGGTCAGGCGATTACAGATACTTTGATTTCTTTGAAAGCTCCACCCGCGGACATATGGATACTCATATTGGCAACTTTGGAGCTGGACGACCACTAAGTGATGGCGCATGCCGCTACTGCCCCTCCTACAATTACATTTATAACGAAACTTTTGATGGCTATATCTCCGGTGAAACAAACCACCATAAAAACGATGGCATGTTCGAAAGGTATTATCTGTGTGGCGATGAAAGAAGCCTCGATATGGGCATGAAAACTGCAAAATGGGCAGCGCGCTCATATCCTGGAGGCTACAGCTCTCCCGGTCAAATACGAGGGCCAGGTGCTTACTGCTGGATGATGTTACAAGCATATTTTTATACAAAACAGACAACATATCTCGATAAAGTAGGCGCGACAATAGCTTATCATCACACAAGAGCACCATCATCAATGGCTCAATTCTCATGGATGGGTCCGCTATTTATGGAAGGGGTTGTTCAGTACGATATGCTAAGGCCATCGCTCACTACACAGGACTTTGTAAAAACGGTTGCCGCATATTCACAGACAAATATGGGACCACGATGGGCTCTAACATGCGGCTACGGCTATTCAATCACGCAGGATGTGGTATATCTTGATGTCCTCAAACAACATATTACCATCAATCCCTCCGCATCAAACCCGTATAAAGACTTTGCTCAGGAGTACCGTAACACAAGCATGGGACTATACTATTTATCCCATAACCCCATTTTAATCAGCACTGAAAAGAGAACAGAAGCAGCATCAGAATTTGGCGATCGCATAGACTGCTTCCCCAATCCCTTTAACCCGTCAGTTAGCATAACTATTCTCTCAAATGAGATCGGCAACAACTCCCGCATGGAAATTGTAAACAACTCAGGACAAATTATACGAACATTCAACCCTGCTAAAGAGGGTGATAAAGGAGTGCGAACATTCAATATAAATTGGGACGGGAAGGATAACTTTGGCAATGCAACGCCATCCGGCATTTACATAATGAGATACGCGAGTTCAAAGGGTGTGATTACAAAAAAACTCACGCTATGTAAATAGACGATACTTTCCAAACAAATTAGCTAAATCGGCCAAGCTCGAAATAAGGCACCGCTGTTGTGAACGCATGAGTTGTAAAATTTAGCCTAATTTTTATTGCACAATACCTCTATATTATATAGATTTAAGCTATGAATCGCTATATAATTAAAGAGATTTTAGCATGGAAAAACAACCCAAACCGTAAGCCACTGTTAATCTTTTTGACTTGCTTAAAACATACTTCGTTACTGGAGGAATGCCGGAAGCAGTTCAGGTGTACGCTTCCCGCAAAGACAATTTAACAGAAGCTTTTTCAGCAGTGCGAAAATATCAAAATCAACTGGTGTTTCATTACGAACACGATTTCGCCAAATATGCAGGTAATGTCAACGCCCGCCACATAGAACGGCTTTTCAAGGCTGTACCATATCAGTTGTCTCTTATGCAGGAAGGAAATGCCGCCAAATTCCGTTTTAAAAAGGTTAATGCAAACGATCATCCTGCAATACCATTATTGGCTGGTGTAATAGAAAACAAATTCAAACTTTTTTTGTTTGATGCGGGTCTATTGGGGGCCATTAACAGGCTTTCGCCTGAAAGTATTATGCAATACGATTACGGGACATTTAAGGGACATTTCGCTGAGAATTTTGTATTGCAAGAGCTTTACGCCCCCTTGGCAATTAAAGTGAGTGGAAATAAGTTTGGTTATAATAAGGAAATGAAAACATATAACCTCCCACTTTATATGCTTTCAAGATTGTCTGATCTTTGTGTTGCCTCTTCTCCGTAAAGTACGGATTCCAATCAGATTTTTTTGGGAAGATTTTCTATCCCTTTTCGTCCTTTCATTATCCTAAATTCCGCAGTTGGCTATTGCCGAAAACAATAACTCACCCACCTTGCCTCCCTCTCTTTAGCGGCTATTTCAATAGCCTAAGAGAGGGAGGATACTTGATATGCAAACAGCCCCTCTCTTTTTAAGAGAGGGGCAAAGGGGTGAGTTTTTTAACAAAAAAAGATTCACCCATTGGGTGAAGATACTGTTTAGTCGTAATATTAATATTTTCAAAGAGTTTACATACCTTTTTTAGTTTCAACTGCGGAATTTAGGTTTCTGCAATTCAGACAGTAGTATATGGCTCGAGGGGTAACTAGCCACCCAAGAAAC
>CAZPWS010000074.1:0-11149 GCA_964590225.1 uncultured Fibrobacterota bacterium | reverse complement strand
TTCAGGTAAATTACATTTTTTGTGTATTCTACAATGGGGGTTGCATCGGAAGCTATACTGTACCACTCTTTGACACCTTGTTATTTTTATAAATTTCAAGCCGCTTATACTTTTCAAGGCGCTTCTTTTCCTCTCTTAGCCGCTCTAGTCGTCCCATTCTTTTTATTTACCTATTTTCCTTCTTTTTTGGTCTTGAAAGGAATTTTTAAAAGAGGATCCGACTCTGCTTCAATTCTTCTGCGTCTCTCCTCCTCAGTCAACTGCTCTTTTAAAATCTTTAGTTTGACCTGTTCTCTTTCCTTAAGTAGTTCCAGTTCGCGTCTTAATAGATATTCCATCCGAAGGAACAATAGCCCCATGCTGTTAAGTGTCCGGCTTATTACAAGAAAAGCCCCAAACACCACCGCAAACCCCGTTATTGCAAGAATGTGAAAAACCATAGGACAATATCTCCTTACAGCCAAAACAAGAAATTAATCATGCAAGAATAGTTTTTGCTACAGCTTGACCATTTTCTTTATCCGTCAAAAACTCTATTATAGAAATTCCAAACGGAATGGCCGTTCCCATTCCTCTACTGGTGATTATGTTTCCGTCCACGACAACACCATCTTCAAGATATACGCACCTATCAAGATTTTGCGCAACCGAAGGATGTGATGTAACTTTGCGCCCCGACAAAATTCCTGCTGCATGCAACACCATGGGAGCCGCACATATCGCCGCTACCAACATATTTTGCCTATCAAGCTCAATTATGATGTCACGCACCGAAATATTTTTCATAAGATTATTTGTGCCTGGTTGCCCCCCTGGAAGCACAATACCATCTATAGAATTAAGCTTGACATCTTTAAGCATTGAATCACATAGCAAAGTGACATTTCGTACACTTTTGACCTTAAGATCCGCGCAGCCGGCCATTATTACCGTAACGCCTGCCCGTCGTAAAAGATCCACTACAATTATGGCTTCTGACTCTTCAAATCCTTCAGCAATTGGTATCAATATTGTGATCTGTTTAATTTTTTTCATGTTAGCTCTACGATAATTTTTCGGGTTGTTTCACTCTCTATTAAAAATTTGATTTTAATGGCACTCTTTGGCAACAACGATCCTATTTTCTCCGGCCACTCTATAAAACAGATTCCTTCTTCAACATAATCTTCAAAACCAATTGCCAGAATCTCCCCCGGTTCCTTGAGCCGATATGCATCTATATGGAAAAAGGTAACCTTTCCAAAATAGCTGTTTATAATCGAAAAAGTAGGACTATTAACTGTACCAGTAACGCCAAGAGCTCTTGCAACTCCTTTTACGAAACACGTTTTGCCAGCTCCAAGATCGCCATACAAGGCAACAGCCTGTTTATTTCCACTCTCCAATACCAACTTGCCAAATGCTTCACCCACTTGTTCTGTTGCTGCAGGGGAATTTGTAGTAAAGGTAATGCCATCATCAATAGTCTTCTCCATGCGAGCATAAAATAAATTATGAAACGTTAGGTTATTTTAGAAATTTGCTACCACCGTGTTTTTTTTGTGTTAGCGACTTGAACCGAGCTGACCCACGAATTTTGGACACACAGTTTAGCAAATTATTTTTAAGCAGGAGGTGTGTTCATGGAGAGAAAAAAGTATGATGCTGAGTTCAAGCGTCGTGTGATTGAACTGGCTATAACATCAGGTAAAACTGATAATCAGATGGAATCTGACCTTGGATTATTTCAGGGGGCTTTGGGTAAATGGCGACAGGATTACAAGAATGATCCTGCGAGTGCTTTTCCAGGCCAAGGCAAGCTGAAACCTCTTGATGAAGAGATAAGACGGCTGCGCCGAGAAAACGATATTCTTCGACAGGAGCGTGACATCTTAAAAAAAGCAATGGCCATCTTCTCCAGACCGCAGAAAGCAGGTATCGGTTTATGAGTTCACACCGTGATGAATTCCCGATAGAGATGATGGCCAGAGTTCTCGATGTATCACGGACAGGATTCTATGCGTACGCAAGAAGAGGCGTAAGTAAAAGAGACAAGAATCGTCAGCGGTTGGATATTGAAGTTCATACAGAGTTTGTAAAATCACGAAAGAATTATGGGGCGATACGGATAAAAAATGCACTGGAAAACCGAGGCATTCTCTGCGACAAAAAGACAATTGCCAAAAGCTTAAAGCGACAGGATCTAAAGCCGAAGAAGTTTGATTTTTCATTCAATCAAGCCGTTAATCTAAGAACTTTTTCTCGCGGTCTGATAGTTCATAGCGATCGAGGTGTACAATACTGTTGTGATGCTTTTAAGAGTGCTCTAAAACTTTATGGAGTTACGCAGAGTATGAGTAGAAAGGGTAATTGTTGGGATAATGCTGTATCAGAATCATTTTTTTCTACCTTAAAGAAAGAGATGCTTGGGGATTATGTCTTTACAAACATTGCAGACGCAAATAATAAAATATTTGATTACATAGAGGTGTTTTATAATCGTCAACGACTCCATAGTGCAAATAACTATGTTTCACCTGTTGACGCAGAAGAAATTAAACGACGGAAAGTGGCTTAGGTCTGTGTCCATTTTTCGTGGGGTGTTCCAGAAGTTAGTTCTATTTAGTAGGTTAAAAGCGATTCCGCAGGGATAGAAAGATTTTTGTGTAACATTCTCATCATTCTAATCGACAAGCTTCGGCGTTTTTTAAATATTTCAGAAACTCGATTACGTCCACCAAAATATGGTGCCATATCTGCTTGTTCGAGTCCTAACTGTTCCATGCGGAATTTGATAGCAGCAATAGGATCTGGAGGTAAAATAGAAAAATGTTTTTCTTCATATGACTCAATGAGAGTTGTCAGAACATCAAGGGCATCTCCTTTTGGGGTGTTTTTTCTAGCATCCCAAAGAGTTTCTACCTTAGCTAGGGCTTCTTGATAATCATGCTTTGTTTTTATTGGCTTAATTGTCATTTGTTAAATTTCCTTTGCATTTATTCTATCATACTGGGCGTGTGTTCCTACAAAACGAATATATACAATACTGAATTCATATTTTATAGCAACAATCAAACGGTAAGTATTTCCCTTTATATTGAAAACTATTCTGTTGTTTCCAACAAAACTTGCATTCTTAAATTGGTTCTTGAGATCGTTTGGCGATTTCCATTGAGCCACCTTAGCTTCTGCAAACCACGCTTTGAGAGGCTGCTCGGAATCTTTGTGGTTAGGAAGAATCCAAAAATCCTTTAATTTTTTCCGTGATATTATTCTCACATTATAAGTATAAGAAATTCCCAATTTGGGAGCAACACTTTTTTATTAGGTTTTAAATATTGTTGAAAAACAGTTAAGCATATGTTTCAGACTTAGCGGAAAAATTTAATTGCAGCGGTAACGCTGGCGATTACAATTTCGCCTTGTTGGCTAGCAAGACTTAGCACTTTCATAGAATATCGGTTAAAGATCAAATGTTGACACGGTGAAGTATTGCTTTTTTGCCAACGCGGCGCTTGATTGCAGCCCTGTCACTAAACTTTATGGTTTTACTGCACTTTGATAGGGCTGTCAATTACAGCGCGTTTCACAAGAGCATTCACGGACTATTGTTGGCTTGCAGGCGGCTGACAGCCGACTGTCAAGAATGTCTTTTCTCTCTTGTCGTAGCTTTGAGCACTTTTTGTAGTGATGACCTATATTTTCGACAGTTGATTCACATTTGTTAGCTGACCTATCACTGATATTCACCTTTTCCTCTTTGTAGCTCTGGGCGATATTCGTAGTATTGACCACTATTTTCGTCAGGTTAGCTCTATTTTATTACTGGGCAACTCACCGGAAATATCTTTCTGATGTGACATATTCTGTCACATGTCCTCGCTATCTTTGTTGGTATGGTTACCAGCAACAAGTTTTACCAGCCAAGACACCCCGAAGACTCAGCATTCTTTAAGGTGCTTGAGGCCAACTTCGACACTTTTGAGGTTAATTTCCCAGCGCTCTTTCAGGCAAAGTATGGTTTCTGGCGTCCGGTCATACGCAAATCACTTGAGAAGTTCCGCAGATGTGGTGATTTACGTTTTGGATTTGCTAGAGTTCGTTGCATTGATTGTGGTGACGAAAAGTTGGTCGCATTTTCTTGCAAGCAGCGCTCATGCTGTCCAAGTTGTGATAAGAAGAGGTCGATAATTCTTGGCAGGCGTTTAACAGCAGAAATAATCCAGCCGGTAGCTCACAGGCAATGGGTATTCACAATAGCGAAAAGGTTACGTGGCTTCTTTCGCAACAGAAGACTTCTAGGAAGGCTTTCTCGCTGTGCCTACGAGACAATGCGAGAGATATATCGAAGTGAAACAGAGAACGATACAGTTCTGCCAGGCATGTTCTCAGCGATACAGACTTTTGGCGACCTTCTTAATTTTCATCCACATATTCATTCAATCGTGACCGAAGGAGCATATACAGAGGACTATAAGTTTATTCCTCGTTCATATGTGAATCTTCGTATGGCAAAGACAATCTGGGAAGATAGGGTCTGTGATATGCTTTTGCGAGAGGAGAAGATAAGTCAGGAAGTCGTAAACCAGATTCGTAGTCAGACGAATACCGGGTTCAGTATAGATTGTTCTGTTCGAATACCAGCTGGAGATGATGCTGGCATACATAGATTGGCTGAGTATATAGCTCGCTCTCCATTAAGCCTTACCAGAATGATTAGTGTCGATCCTGATGGTTCCGTAGTTTATCGTGCCAGCAATAAGTCTTGTGTGCCATATCCAGCAATGGGCGACGAAACATTCAAGACTGGCGTAAAGCGGAACTTTCAGGCATTTAAGCCATTGGACTTTCTAGCTGAAGTGACGCAGCACATACCGAACAAGGGCGAACATCAGATGCTTTTCTACGGCGTATATTCCAATAAATTAAGGGGGCTTGAACAGAAGAAGGCTGATAAACAGGAAGAGATAAATAGATTGCTTGATATTCGTCACAGGGTTGAAGAGATAAAGATTCGGAGCAAGTTCAAGCTGTATTGGGCTGCGATGATTAGACTGATATTTGAGGTTGACCCACTTAAGTGTCTTAAATGTGGCGGTAATATGAAGGTGGTCGGCTTTATAGATTCAGAAGCGACAGCCAGAGATATTCTCAAAAGTAGTGGTCTTTGGCGAGACAGAAAAACACGACCGCCACCGAAATCATTATCTCCGCCGCAAAAACCGGTAAAATACCCCCTCCTTAATGAGCCACCAAAGGTAGAAGATTTTGGGGACTATATGCCGAATTATGATGTTTGCGAAACAGTAGAATGGACAGAGTGACGAAATGTTGACTCGAGTTCTTGCGGTAGCTTTTTAGTGCCTGTTAAGCTTTAGCTTTTACAGGCACTTATTTCAGCCTTGGCTGATTTGAAACTGGTTGTTTTTAGGTGTAAAGAGTGAATATTTTGAAATTGTTGACGATTGATGTTTGTATAGGACCGTAGATTTGTGGTCAAGTGAGTGATTTTATGGTGAGGAGGCAAAACTTGCCTTTACCGTATGAGAAAAGATCAAATTTCCTATGAGTTATGAGTAAAACAGGTGTGGCAGAAATGTATGTGGGTTCCTATACGGATGGCGTTGGGCTCGATAACGGCGGATGGCGGCTGGACGCCCGTTTCCACACCACGGAACTCATCGCTTCCCCCTCGTGCAATGTGCTTTTCTTGGGCGGCGGTGATGAACAGGGTTTTCTCCGCAGAATATATCAGGATACGGTTAAACATTTGATGGCGGATGGTTCCTACCAGATAATGAACGGCAAGCCCAATCCCGCAACCGCCTGCGGCCGCCCACACTGTGTGGATCATAAGGGGCACCTCTTTTTCACGGGTGGTGGGGGCTCTGAAAACGGTATACTTCACCAGCGAATGACATTCGAGAATACAGACACTACAACTGTATGGGATTCTTTATCCGGTTCAGTCAAAACTGAGAATTCCATTGTGGGGATCGTTGATGATAACCTGCTTTATGCTTTTCCTAATCCCTTCAATCCAACTACGGTATTTCACTATAATCTGAAAAAGTATTGGGAAGTTAACAAGGTAGCAAAACTGGTTATCTACAACTGCAATGGTGAGATAGTGCGTGATTTTACCCTTGATTCTCCAGAAAAAGATATTGTCTGGATGGCCGATAACAATATTGGGCAAAGGGTCGCAGCAGGCAATTATTTTGCTATTCTTCATATGGATAACCAGCGCTTTGCTAAAAAGGTTATTTTTACAAAATAATGCAGGAGTAATAAATCAGATGAACTTTTTTTTGCTTGCTTTTGTTACCATTGCTATCGCTCAGATATCCTTCACAAAGCATCCCATGCCACTTCAACTCTATCCCCGCAATTCAGCCGACTCGGCGGTTGTAGCGGTTGCCGGAGTTGTCACCGGCTCAGCCAACGATAGTCTGACCGTCAAGGCATGGAAAGGAGACTCTCTCTTTTACTCAGTGACGCAGCCATTAGTTTTTACAGGGGACAGCGCCAAATTTGAGTTTTTGCCTAAAATTCATGCGGAGCTTGTGGAATATTCATTTAAAGTTTTCTTGGACACACAGGAAATACTCAATGTCGATAGCGTGGTTTGTGGCGACGCTTTTTTAATAACCGGACAATCCAATGCTAATGTCACGGGCGTGAATATAAGTTCAAAAATTACAAACGAATGGCTTAGAAGTTTTGGGTCTATGTTGCGCGATTCAGTTCCCTTTTTAGCTGATACTTCCTGGGGAAGGGCACACGGGAGCAGCACTTCACACTGGCGTATCGGTGCCAGTTGGCTTCGCCTTGGAATGGATCTGATCGCCGAAAACAAGATTCCTATTTGCATGCTAAATGGCGCATGGGGCGGAACAATTATCAGCGAGCATCTTCCCGGTATAACGGATTCACGGTTCAGCCCATCACTTTATTCCCGCTTGCTTTATCGGGCTGAAAAAGCGGGAATCAGCGGCAGGGTAAAGGCCATGTTTTGGCATCAGGGAGAGTCCGACGATGCCCAGTGGAGTCGAACTATTCCCGATTATGTAAATCGATTTGACACGCTATACAGAGCATGGAAAGCGGACTACCAAATACAGAAATGTTATGTCTATCAAATCAGACCTCGCCTCCAAATCCCGGAGGCACATAGGCAAATAGCTCCACTATACTCTGATGTAACACTTCTTTCCACTTCAGGCAATGCGCCCATGCAGAAGGATGGTACTCACTTTACGCTTGAAGGCTATTATAAACTTATGGACTGGACATATCCTATTGTAAACAGAGACATTTACAATCATCCTGATTCACTTCCATTCATTACTCCTCCGGCTATTAAGAGGGCTTTTTTTACCAGCCGCAGCAAGGATGAGATCATTCTTGAATTTGATCAACCAGTTAACTGGATGGACGATACAACCGTTATTGTCGGAACAGATACAATCCAAGCTTTTTTAAAAGATTATTTTTCCCTTGACACCTCACACGGCATGGTGGATACGGGTTATGCCTTGCCGGACATTAACTGCATTGTCTTGAAACTCAAGCAAGCGAGTACGGCAACAACCATCTCTTATATTAACAAGCGATATTATTTACCCTGGGCGCATATAAACCTTACGGATAGCTACAACAAATATTCATATCAGGGCCCATGGCTTTTGAATGAACGGAGAATGGGCATACTTGTTTTTACCAAGTTCCCGTTAACTACAGATAGCTTGTTCACCGCTTGCGAGCTAAAACAGCCTAATTCTTCAATTGTCCCTTATTTACATCTGTATAACAATGGTGCAGGAAGACTCTCCTTTGTAGTTGACATGACAACCTTTTCGGAAGCTGTTCTAACTCTAAGCGATATTCAAGGCCGGAAGGTGTATTCTCAAAACAGCAGGGGAGTTAATAGATTTTGGAGGGGTCAAATAGCATCTGAGCATATTGCGACAGGAGTTTACTTTGCCCAAGTTAGGTTTTACAACGGAATGGTTTTATCACAAAAAGTTGTTATAGTTCGGTAAGCTTGATTACATTTCATATAAGAAGGCAGAGATTAGTTTTGAAAAAGTATTGGGGGATAACAAGGTTGCAAAACTGGTTATCCACAGTTGAAATGGTGAGATAGCGCATGATTTCGCACTTGATTCTCCAGAAAAAGATATTGTTTTGCACAAGTTTTGGGTTGAATGTCGTTATTGCTTAAATAAAATGGTTGTTTTCAAAATAATTGAGCGAGTATATTCGATCCGTTGGGGCAATGAAATTTGTAATTGTAAAAATCAAGAGGAGCTATGCCATCGATAGTACTTATTTTACTCTGTATTCTAGGTTTCCCCAAGCCCCCCAAGGCGGCTTTATATAATTATGAGTCCACCCGCGCTCTCGTCGATAGCCTCATCACTGCGCACCCTCTTATCTGCAAAAAGGTCAGCCTAGGTAACAGCGTACAATCACGCGAAATCTACGCAGTCAAGATATCGGACTCGGTCGAGCTAGATCAAACTGAACCGGAGGTTTTGTTTGACGCAGGAATTCACGGTGATGAAATCCCGGGTGAAGAAATGGTCATCCGTTTCATGCGTGATCTTTGCACGGGATATGGATCTGATTCACAAATTACCCGCCTAATCCATTCACGGGAAATTTATATCATCCCTTATATCAATCCTGATGGAAGAGTGAACAATACGCGCGGGAACAGCAATGGGGTAAATCTCAATCGTGATTTTGGTTATATGTGGGCTAATACCCAGGGAAGCACGCGGCCCTTCTCTCAACCGGAATCCCGGATTTACATGAATTTCTGGCTGGAACGCAACTTTTCCTTTACCTGGTCCAACCACGATCCTTTTAAGCAAATCGCGTATTCTTGGGGATTTCGCCCGCAAAAAAGCTTTATGGACCCGCTCTTGGACACGCTGTCTCGAAACTGCGCTGCCCTCAGCAACAACTACTACACCCACAATGGTCCAACCTATAATGTGATGTATCAGATTACGGGCGGTGCCATGGATTATCATCTAGGAACCCGCGGAGTCCCTTCCTGGATGGTGGAAGTTTTTTCTTCAAAGACCCCGAGCAGCGAAACGGTCTTGGATCCCATTTATGCTTTCAACCGTACAATGATGCTGTACCTGCTCAACAAAGTCGCCCAGGGGATTGGCGGAAAAATTACGAATAAGAATGGCCAGGCGGTTGCCGCGCGAATGATTTTTTCAAACAACGGAATTTCGCATTATCCCATTTACAATAGTCCTGGGATAGGTGATTTTTTTAAGACGCTGCTTCCCGGTGAATATGCGGTTAAAATAATGGCCCAGGGTTATGCGGATACCCTTATTTCAGCCCTCACGGTTAACAAGGATTCGGCAACATCACTCAACGTTGTGTTAGACTCGCTTGCCTCCGATAAGGTGGCAGCACAGGCCGTCATGCTCGCCGTTGTTCCCCGGATGGCCACCCCTTTCAGCCTGACAGATGAACTCTATACCCCCGGCGCCCTCGGTCGTCCTGATGGAATCGCCTATTCTCTGGGATCCGGCGGTTATATTGTACTTGACATGGGAAAAACCTTAAACAACGTGGCCGGTAAGGATTTCACGATTTTTGGGACACAAACCTTACCTCAGAACATTTCGGTACGGGTCAGCACGAACTGGCTCACCCCCGTGAACAGCTGGCCCCTTATCGGCAACACCGCAGGCACCGACAGCTTTGATGTCAGCGCCGCTAATGTCTCAACCTATCGCTATGTGATGATCCAAGATGATAACGATGACACCGATCCTTACGCCGACGATGCAGGATTTGATCTCGATGCCATTGAGGCAAACCTTGGGCCCCTCGATTCCTCTTCCTCGGCACCCGGCGGATTGATTGGATGGTGGGCTTTGAACGAAAATAACGGAACACTCGCTGGCGATTCCGCCCCCAATCCCATTTCCGGTACCCTATCAGGGGCCGTTTGGACCACGGGTAAGATGGGAAGCAGCCTTTCTTTCGATGGCGGGGACGAACTTGTTATCCCTGGCCATGACAAGCTAAATTTTGGCACCGCGGATTTTACGATTGCCCTTTGGATAAAACCTGCCATGCTCACCGCCAGAATGGGTATTCTGGATCGCAGCGATGGAACCACAGGTTACCGGCTTACCGTAAGTGACACCGATCCGGGCCGACTTAAATTTATCCGCGGCTACCTTTGGTCAGAGGGCATTCAGTCAGACAGCGGGATAATCACGCCGGGTATCTGGAACCATGTAGCGTGCGTGGTTTCCCGGGGGGAAGCCACTTTCTTTATTAATGGCCTTCCTCATGGCTCCGGAATTCTTGCGGGGAAAAGTGCGACGACCTCCTCTAATCTTCATGTAGGAAAAAAAGCCGTTACAGGATCGACGATGACGGACTTCAATGGACAAATCGATGAACTGCGTCTTTATAATGCCGCATTATCCGAACAGGAGATCACAGCGCTGGTTTCGTCGGGTAATCTGGGGAGAGAGCTTTGCACCGGAATCCGATGGAAAGAGGAGAGCTCATTTTCCGTTTATCCCAATCCTTTCAATCCGACCACCAGAATCAGTTTCAGCCTTCCTTCTCGGGAAAACGTCACGATCTCTATTTTTGGAATCAAGGGAGAGCTGATTGAGAAAATAATCGACGATAAATCTTTGGCTGCTGGGACCCACACATTGGTTTGGCCTAGCCGGACGTTGAATAAAACCCGGTCCAGCACTTATATTGCTGTACTAAAGACAAACAAAAAAACCAAAGCGATTCCACTACTACTGCTAAAATAACAAAAAGGAAGAAAGACCTCTGTAACGCAAAAAAGCTAAGGAAAAACATGAAGATAAAAAACGCAAAAACCAAGTTTGATGTTATCGTGATGGGAGGCGGCCCCTCGGGTGCGTTAGCGGCTATTGCAGCGGGTCGGCTTAAGGCAAAGACACTGCTGATTGAACAGCACGGCTACTTAGGCGGCGCACTCACCGCGATGGGTGTGGGTCCCATGATGAGCTTTCATACCGGCGTAGATCGGCTCATCATCCAAGGACTTCCCCATGAACTGGTGGATCGACTTATACTCATACTCATAGGAAATTTGATCTTTTATCATACGGTAAAGGCAATTTTAGCCTCATCA
>CAZPWS010000073.1:0-11339 GCA_964590225.1 uncultured Fibrobacterota bacterium | reverse complement strand
AGTTCAAATAACTACTGAAAGAACCATAAAAAAAGGTGAGGAATGTGGGTTTAAATAGGGTGAGTATATTTTTTTTGTCGTAACTAAAAATACTCGGATACGCTCGCTTATTTCAGCTTATACACAACTTTTGAAAATAACTCCGCAGGAACATATCATTAAAGAATGCCTGGCAATGCTCAAACCGGACGGAAAACTGATCATTTCCGTCCCAATAGAGACTGGTTTAACAGCGATTTGGAAAAACTTTTTACGCACGCTTTCAGGCGAAACACACGCCCGAAATATTCATGAAATCTGGTTGGCATTCAGGTCTAAACGGATAGAGAGGGCTATCAAGGAAGGTTACATGTCGTCTCATGTAGGTTTTAAGTATCAAGACCTTGAGAATCTATTTTTAAGGCTTACTATAAGACCAGAAAAGCAAATAACATCACCATTTCCGCTATTGCCAAAATGGCTAAATTCACAAATATACTTTGTTATAAAGCAACTCAAATAAACCGCGCGCAACAACAATTATCACATCTCTTTCCTGAACCTTACATCCCCAATTGCCGCTCTCCCCTTCCCTGTAATAAAAAATCTAATGTCGGCAAAAACTGCACGATCGGGAACAGTTACCTGAAAAGAGTCCTGTATCCAGTCGGAATCGCCGCTTACTGAAGCACCTTTAGCAGATAGCGCAGCGTCACAGAGTAGTCCGTCCATTTCATCCTTAAAAGCAACCTGTAAACAGGCGAATCCATCGAGGTTTTCACTCATAAGCGCGCAACCTATGTCATATTTATCGCCGCACACAACCTTTACCGTTTGCTGCAAACAGAGAGCGCCATGCCTGTCATATTCAAGTGTGGGAACTTTTTTCCCATAAGCGTTTTCTGTCCAGAGAAAACTTCCACCGCCTTCGGAAAAGCGGCGCTGTATGTTCCATGCAAGAGGAAGGTTGTCATCGCCCACTTTCATGAAGAAACCGTTTGTTAGCTTGTCAAATACAGGAACATCTTTTTTGAAGTTACGAAATTCCCACACAACCTTTCCAAGCCTGTTTACTTCAACTACTCTATGGTGCTGCTGATCGGAAAATAGAACGCTGCCATTTTGCAACTGGATTCCTTCGTACAAATTGGCGAAATACCCAAGCTTATACTCCCATACTGTTTTACCGCTTTTATCAACTTCAAATACACGACTGTTTTTGGAGTCGGTAATCAGCGTATTGCCATTAGCAAGCCTGTTAGCATCGCGGGGCCAGTTCATATCGGCGGAATAGTGCCAGACAATTTTATCGTTTTCGTCGAGTTCAACAATTCTGTTCTGGTCGGAATCGGCAGCTATGTAGCGGTTTGGGGCGATTTGTTCGCAGTTATGTGGATGTTTTACCTCGCTACCACCCTTGTGATACAGCTTACCCTTTCTATCAACCACGACAAAGTTATTACTATTGCGGTTTGTGACAAGAAAAAGGTTGTCCGCCAACAACTGGACATTATTTGGATACAGGAGCGAGGAGCCGTCGGAAAGGAGGCCTTTACCGCCTCCCCATTCCTCGGACGAAAAGAGAATATTATCCTTAGCGTCAACTTCCAGTATTCTGTCGTTTGTGGTATCGGCAATAACAGTTGTTCCTTCGATGGTTCGCCTTGCAGCATGAGCAAAACGGTAACCGTGGCTCGATCGCCAAACTATTTCAGCAGAGTTATTTACCTCAATAATTTCGCTGCCGCGTCCAGTTTCGCTTCCGGCATCTGCAATAAGGGTATTGCCGTTAGGGAGTCTTTCTACGCTGCATGGAAATTCGAGAATTCCAACCAAACTATCGTCCGGTAAGACGCCATCCTGATATTTCACTTTTCGCTCTCCTTTTACATATAGCCAAGTTGACGCAGTTTGGACATAAGTCCTTCTTTATCCTGCCTACGACCTCCCCGTTCGGTTGTATTTTCGAGATCCTGTTCCCATGCAGGCGTATCCGTAAGCTTTTTGGTTGTGCAGCGGGCACCAAGTGAACGAAAGCCTTGTGCATAGAGCGAACATACTGGTATTTCGTAGTGTTTAAAAGCATCCCACACATCTCTTTCTGTGAAATGGAGAATTGGGTTGATGCGCATATGTTCGGGGTTATAGGCAGTTTTTGGTCGTGGGCTGAAGTAAGTTTCGTTGGCCCTTGCTCCCTGCTCATCCCAGCGGATACCTTCAAAAAAACCGGCGATGTTTTTGTCTTCAAGGTAAACCATGCATGTAACCGTCTTCATTAGATGGTTACCAACATAGGACTCGGGCTCGTAATTGAACTCTTCTTCTTCATAACCAAGCCGGGCAACTTCGCTCTTGTTCCGCTCGTTAAGGTCGGCAACCTTGACAATTGTTCCAAGCCCCTTGGAGTGGGTGGAAACATCTGAATTATGAATCATATCAACTTCTATATTCCACTTAGCCTTACATTCGTCAATAAATTTGCGGACATCATCGAACATATCGCCTTCGTCTATGCAAAAGCAGCGCGGTATTTTATGCGTTGTTCCTTTAATTGCTTCAACGACGAGCCATAGAACAAGGGTGCTATCCTTGCCACCAGTAAAAGCGATACGCAGTTTATCGTTTGGGTACTTTTCGAGTGCTTCGATTATAACCTTTTTGGAATCTTCCACTTTTTTTGCCAACATGTCAACATCCATTATGGGCTCCTGTTATTTTAAGGTGTGAACAAAAATTACTATTCATGGATTGGTTTATGCAAATATAATTCCCACGGCACAAAAACTGCTAAATAATTGATAAATAAGGCTATACACTAAATATATAAGTCAGACGAACTTAAAAATGATATCTATTTGATATCTTTATGATATTTATGTGATAACAATAACCCCGACTTCTAACATTTAGTGCGGTAAATCATCAACAACAAAAACAGTAAGTGTTTGGTATTCCTGTAGTTTAAAAATCAAATATGTAAAAAAATCAGACAGCGTCAGAAGTCAGGATGCTTATTGGTATTGGCGGACAATCTTTTCCATCTCTGATGAAGCTTTTTCCATGTCGGCCACCATTTTAAACTGTGTGCGACATCTATCAAGATTATGGTTTTCGCGGTGAATTTTAAAGTATGTGTCCCCATTAAGATAATCGGTCAAAAAACGAATTCCACACTCAAAGGTAAGTAGTTTCGCAGAGAAAGCGAGCAATTCCTTTTCGCTATCGGTTAGCATATACTTCGCAGAGGCAAGGTAACCCTCAACTAACTTTTCAAACATGCCAATATCCATACCAACTTTCGATAAGTCCCGCTCGTCCTCAAGACCTGTAGAAGCACCAATTCTTACAGAATCTCCAAAGTCATAAAGTGGAGACCCAGGCATGACAGTATCGAGATCTATTACACATACCCCCTGCTTCGTGGCGTCATCAATCATCACATTGTTGAATTTTGTATCATTGTGGGTTATTCTCTCCGGCAAAACCCCCGCGGCTATGGCATCCACAATTTTTGATGCATCGGCTTTCCTCAAAAGTGCAAATTCTATCTCCGATTTAACGGCAGCCGCCCTCCCCTTTACATCGCTTTTTACAGCGGTTTCAAAAGTTTCAAACCGCTTTTTAGTATTATGAAAATCAGGTATAGTTTCGATTAGTCTATCGCCACCTAAATCAGCCAATTCTTTCTGGAAATTGCCAAAAGCGTACGAGGCTTCATAAACCATTCTTAAATCAGTTACAACATCATAAGTTTTTGCTTTTTCAATAAATAGATAAGTTCTCCAATAAGTTCCATTATCCATTTTAAGAAAGCTTTTCCCCTCTTTTGTAGGCACAATCGTAAGCGTCTCTCGTTCTGTATTTCCCTTCCTAAAAGCAATTTTTGTTTTTAGATGAGCAGTAACTCTTTCAATATTGCTCATTAATCCTTCAGGGTTTTTAAAAATGTTATGATTAATTCTTTGGTGAATGTATCGCACCTGCTTTCCACCACAATTAAAAGAACCACATAGAGTATCATTGATATGTCCAGTACCATATGGAACCACATCAACCACATTACCACAAATATCAAATTTACTTACAACCTCAAACAAGGACTCTTTTGAAAAGGTCATCTCTTTACACTCCCCACAAATTCTTAGGATAAACTGATCTGTCAACTAAATTTCTTATTTCTTTTTGTACCAATGGTTTATCTTCTTTATATGTAACACCAAACCACTTGTCTAAAGTACTTAGGACATTAACTTTCGCCTTATGCGATCTAACCATATTACCAACTATCTCTGGTATAAAAAACTCAGATTTCGGATTACCCATATTACTTTTCAAAAAGTCCGGAAAGGCCTGTTCAAGCTCCATAAAAAGCGTATTCGTAAAACCCCACATATTCATCGAAACAAGATTTTCGGGAGATATCTCATACCAGACCCCACCCTCTTCAAATTTTACTGTTCCATCCGGGAATTGTTGAATTTTTGTTCGCTCCTTAACATCTTTAAGAAAATTGTCGTGATCATATTCGCAAATACCACGGGCCACGCTTCCATTAGCAGAAAGCGTATTTTTCAGTATAAATCCCATCAAGGCATAGTCCGAGCTTTTCTCATCGGCCATTTGCAAGAACCTAGCCATGCCAACAAAAGAGTCCATGCCGTAATAGTCATCCGCATTGATTACGGCAAAATTTCCCTTAACTTCATCCTTTGCCATTAAAATAGCATGGCCGGTACCCCACGGTTTTTGCCTATCTTTAGGCAACACAAAACCTTGTGGAAGCTTATCCAACTCCTGAAAGACATAGGCTGTATCGATATGTTTTTCTATGGTTTTTCCAACCATATCACGAAATGCCCCCTCTATTTCCCTACGAATTACAAAGACTACCTTCCCGAAGCCGGCACGCAAAGCATCGTAAACTGAATAGTCTATTATTATTTCTCCGCTTGGGCCAATCGGATCTATCTGTTTAATGCCACCATACCTCGACCCCATACCCGCTGCCATAACAATTAACGCCGGTTTACCCATATTTATGCCTTTCTCAAGTTTTCGCTCTTAAAATAAAACTTCTTCCTTCCAAATAGAAAGAAGAGTTTTTAGCGCTTTTTCTGGATTATCGCTACCATTTATAGGTCGTACAGAAGCAAAATTTCTCGCTCCGTTTTGCAAAACTGCTCTTAAATTTGTACTGTCAACTGCTCCAATCGCAACCGCTGGAACAGTTGCCGCAGAAATCATCTCCTTCATGCCACTTAGGCCAATAACTCTATCTGGAATCTCTTTTGTAGGTGTCTTGAACACTGGTCCCACTCCAATATAATCGGGCTCTGCCATACAACCATTTTTTACCTGCTCCAGATTATGAGTAGAAAGCCCAACCAAAGTGCCTTCTCTCATTTTTAACCGGACATCTTCAGGTTTCATATCACTCTGTCCAACATGGACACCATCTGCCCAAACATTAACCGCAACATCAACAAAGTCATTTACAATAAAACGGGACTTTGTGCCATCGGAAATTTTTCTATATAATTCGGCGGTCCTATATACCTCCCGAATGCTCTCTTTTTTCATTCTAAGTTGAATAAACGCAACTTCGTAGTCCACAAGCAACTTACATATATACTCGTAACCCCTTTGCGGCTCTGTTACAATTCCATAAAAACCAAAATCATTCACAAATAAACCCATTCTAATAAAATGGGCGATACTGGAATCGAACCAGTGACCTCATGCATGTGAAGCATGCGCGCTAACCAACTGTGCCAATCGCCCTATTTAAACGATAATGCAAAATATATTAAATCAGATAGACCAAAAATAAGTTACTGTGATAAGTTATACTTGTCGAACCAGACAATCTGTCGTTTTGCATAATGGCGAGTTTTTTTCTGTATGTCTGAACAAATGGCCTCATTTTCAATTTTAACAAAGCTTCGAGCTCTTTCTGTGTTCTGAGAAAGTAGGTGCGCAATCTCTCTATATCCAATTGCCTCAAGACATTTTATATCTCTGCCATAGCGTGCAATTATTGAAGCGGTCTCCTCAATCCACCCATTTTTTAGCATCTGAATTGTTCTATTGTTAATATTCTTATATAATTCCTCACGGGGTGGATTTGCGTAACGAGAAAAAACAATACTAAGCCACTCTACCCTTTTCCGTGTATTGGCAAACGATGAAAATGGCCGACCAGTTATTTCAAACACCTCAAGAGCGCGAATTACCCGCTGTGAATTATTCCTGTGAACTGTTTGCGCGAGAGGGGGATCAATCGAAAGAAGCCTCGCATAACTTGACGCTCCTCCATCGCTAAGCCACTCTTCGTTAAGCTTTTTCCTGAGCTCTTGCGAAGAAGATGGACATTCAAAAAAGTCGTGAAAAATAGCATCAAAGTAAAGTCCTGAACCTCCTACAAATAGTGGGAGTTTTTTTCGTGAAGCAATTTCGATGGCAGTAGCTCTTGCCAACTCTGCAAATTTCCTTGCATTAATAGTTTCGTATGGATCCAAGATATCAACCAGATGATGCTTCACGGCAGATCTCATTGCCGCGTCGGGTTTTGCAGTACCAACATCCATCATTCGATAAATCTGCACCGAATCAACCGAAATTATCTCCGCATTATTTTTCAGCGCCCAATCGACAGCAAAATCGCTTTTACCCGACGCTGTTGGACCATACACTACGGCTACTTTGATTTCTTCCATGTTTTCCCAGAAAAAAAATCGTTGATATCATACCCGTCCGGAATTGGATGAACCTTAAAACTTATTCCTGCCTCTTTAAAAAAAAGTGCAAGAGAGTCGTTAGCCCGCTTTCCAGCAGCGTCGGAATCAAGAACAGAGTAAACTGTTTTCCCCCTGAATTGCGACAGCCACTCCTTCTTGAATGCCGACACCCCAGGAATTCCTACTGCCGGAAAACCCGCAGACAAAAGTGTCAATGTATCCACGACACCTTCACAAAGATAAACAACACTATAAGCAGATAGCGCGTCAATATTATATGGACATGGCACAGTACTGGCCATATTTAATTCCTTTGGCATAATTAAACCATCAACTGCCCTTCCCTGAACATACACAACATTACCATTATGATAATACGGGAAAAGAAGCCTGTGCTTATAAAATCGAAGATTTCCCGAATCGTTATAAAGTCCTGAGTCAACTAACGACTGTTTACCAAATTCCCTGATAAGTGTTTCATTTACATGAGCATAATCAGTAATATGAGCCAGCTTCATCGCCTTTTCAACTTTCTGAGAAATTCCCCGTTTTCTTAGGTACTGTGATCCTTCTCGTGAAGATTGCTGACACATATCAATAAATCTATTCAGAATTTCAATCTGTTTCTCTTTACTCAAACCCTTTTTAACTACTCTTTCTCCCGCATTTTTTTGCAATCTTGATTCACTAAAAGTATTCACTACTTGACACATTGAGTTTTTTTCAATTGGGTATCCTGCACGAAGAAAGGAAAGCGCTTCGCTGAAACCAATATCACGGGCAATCATTACCAGATCTATGACACTTCCGTGAACATCTGGGCACACCCAGCAGCGGAACGAATTTTTCGCTATATTAAAAGACATTGATGGTGTGCGGTCGCCATGGGAATGATTCTGAGGTTTTAGACAACGGGCACGATTTTTTACAACATTAATTCCAAGAGAGGAGGCTACCTCAAGTATCGGCACCCTCTTCTTTAACTCATCCAACGATTCGGATATCATCAGAGCCATTTGTCAAACATTCGCCACCATTATCGGTGACAAGAAAAGTGTTTTCAGTTCCTACAAGTCCAATGCCGGCTATCCCGATTTTTGGTTCGAGTGCAATAGTCATTCCAGCTTCAAGCGGTTCGTCAAATTTTCGCGCTATTACTGGATATTCATTGACAACAAGACCTATACCATGGCCTATAAACTTAACCTGATTGGAACCATACCCCATGAAGCTGCCGGCCAATCCTGATGGCACAACCACATTTTCAAGCGCTTCTTCATATATTCGCGAAGGTATTGAGCCGACCTTTAGGCGCTGCCGGACAAATTCCTGCACCGAAAGGCAAACAGCATGCGCCTTTAAAACTTCCGAAGAAGGAGACATACCAAATGAGTAAAGCCTTGTTTTATCAACATAGTATTCATCGTGCGGATAGGCGATATCAATAAAAACAAGATCGCCCTTCTTGAGTTGCCTTTCGCTTCCCCCATAAGGACAAACTGGGGAGCGACCAGCAATGCCCCCTGGGCCATCAAAAGCAGTTGGAATAAGTGCACTGTCGCCAAAACAAATATTACCCAGAAAAAACTCTCCGCTGCCGGTAGCAAGGCGAGCTATACAGCTTCCACCTTCCGTTGAAACCATCTTGAAAAGTTCAAGCGCAAGCACCCACTCCGTAATTCCCTCTCGCAGCATAGAAACAATTTTATTATTAATTATCGCTGCATGGTTTCCGGCGAGTCGCATCTTACCAATTTCATATTCGGTTTTTACTGCCCTTATCTTTTTAAACAGCACCGATGAATCACTAAAAACAGTTGTCGGAAAATTTTTCCTGATCATATTAAATACAGAAATACTCATAGCGGTTTCATCAATACCAACTTTAGCAACTGAAATTTTTTGTTCTGCAAGATGCGCTGCAATATCACGAAACGATATATACCTCCTCATATTCACCAATGGCGACTCAATTGACGCTCTTTCAATGCTGCGCCGTACAAAATAGACGACATCGCCATTGTTTTCTGCCGGTACAACAAGCACTCCATTCTGTATGGTTCCTGCGTAATAAAGCTGTTCTACTCCGTCCGAAACAAAAACAGCATCCAGTCCCGCTTCTGAAATACGGCTTCGTAAGCGAGATATTCTTAAATCAATTTCGCCCTTTGGTATAAACGACATCAAACCACCTTTTCCCTTATAATTTTCTCCCGCTCCCTTATTTGTTCGAGCAGGCCCGATATGAACGGATCCATCTCTGAAGGGGTATGAACGGAAGAATAATCGTCAATAATTCTCTGTCCTCTTTTATCATCCTTAAGTTTGCACGCAAGTACGGCATTGCCAACCTCTCTATCCATCTCAATATATTTTTGCGCCATCGCCTTGTCGGACAATCTGCCAAGATCTCCTTCGATAATCGACTTTGAGAGTTCGATATCGGCCATGTCAACAGCAGTACCCAGACGGTCAGAAAAATGTACAGATAGTGCGTAATACAGCAGGTAATAAGAATATATTTTTTCACCTGCGCTTCTTGCCTTTTCGGTCATATAGTTTTTGCCTATACCCTTCAAGTCTGTTTCGGTAAAGCACTTTTTTCCATCGCCTGCTTCGCTAAGACGGTTCCTTGCGTCTAAAACCATTTTCATTATTTCGTATCTGAAAATATCGTACTTGATGGCCGCTCTTTTTGATTTGTCTCTTTTCCTGTATTTTGCAGCATTACGCATGACAAAAAAGATATTGTCGGACAAAACCCAACCGGGAAACAACTCATTATAAGCCGGAGAAATTCCTGCTATATTGGCAGAGGGGATGTTAATAAGCGAAAATGGAAATTCAACTCGCTGCGGCAGTGTTATGACATTCGTTGCTATAATAGAGTAAGGAGATTTTGAATAATTCGCCGGAAATTTTATACTTGCTCCAAGCCCAAAAAACATCCCTTCACCAGGCAAAATTTCCTGATCGGGCGCGCGGGAAGTATGATTTGATCCAACATTTGCGCCATACGCAATATTCCCCTTACCCTCAGGCCAATAAGCAGAAATTAAAAGGCTCTGGTGATGAAATCCCACAAACGGGCCTAAAAGAGATGCTGTAACTTCACCCTTCGCAACACCTGAATTAGCACCGAGAATTGACTGGTGAACCTTACCATGAGTAGTAACCGAAGAATATTCAAGGAGCACAGAGTTTGTCACCACCCCCATCGATTCAACAGATGCTCCCCATTGTACAATTGCATCTTTAACATAAGCTCCATCAACGACACGGCTCTTTTCTTTCTCGCTGCCCAGAATTGTAGCATTCTCGACAAGCACAGCATTGTCAATTACACAGTTTGCTCCCAAATAAACATTCACAACCTTGTTAGTATTAATTACGCGTGCGTTTGCAGCAATTACACCCCAGTCGGAAGAGGCAATAGAGGCATATTTTTTTACAATTTTATCGTATTCCTCAAGAAGTTTTTTATCCTGCCTGTTAGACATAATGATAGCTGCTATCTCAAGGCTTATTTCTGCAAAAACCCGAATACTGCGTCCGCCCGTTTCAATACCTATTTCGTCAATTTCCGCACCATTAAAACAGGTAGAACCCTCGTTAACCTGCACACTTCCACAATCAACGACTGCTGCGCCGGAACATATTCTGTAACGATTTAGTCCATCGACACTTTTAATAAATACATTGTCTTCAATTTTTGCATCGTAAATCGCGCTGCTATATATACCTGCTTTACGGACTATTCCGTTTACTTCAAACTCTGCATCCTGCACGCCAATCTCAACATGTCCAAAAAAGGTGTTTTGCCAGATTCGTCTTGGTGAAAAGTTTTCTGCTACAAGGATATTGCTCCATTCACCAGTAGTGTGATTACCCTGTTGCAAGAGCTTCTCTATTTCATTCCCCCGTAGTGGCCTAAGTTTGGGACAAACAGGCTCCCTGACCTTTTTTATATCACAAAGAAACAGCGAGTCCTTTATACTATTTTCAACTAATTCAATAACATCCATTTCAGTATCTCCGTTCTGAATTAAAACGAATGGGAAAAGCGAGCAATGGGCACCCTAACACTTTCGTGCCTCAAGTTGTACCTACCATCAAGACTACGCATAATAGCAACGACACCATGCGTGATAAGTGCACCTAACGCTTCTCCACCAATTACATCAAGCGGATAATGTGCTCCCCTATATATCCTCGACCAACCATTAAGCAAAGCTAAGGTATAAAAATAAATATCGTATTTCGGATAGGCCATGCCATACACTACTGCCATAGACATGGAAAGTGAGGCTGATTGAGAAGGGAAAGAGTATTCTTCTGACGGAAAAATTTTTACAGAAAGGCCATGCGTATAATCGCCCTGTGCCTCCGGCAAAGAAAAAATTGGCCTCTCCCTTTTTACAAAATGTTTAATTAGCTGATTTGCAAATACTGTTGTTCCAGCTGAAACAACTCCTATAACCGCGAAATCAAAGGCTCCATCATCGTCTCTATACAGCCCATACCCTGCCGAATAAACATACATAAGTGCCGGTACAGTGAACGAGGCAGAGATTGGCGGAGCAATAACATCAAGAAAACGGTTGCGGCAACCGTTGATCTTTA
>CAZPWS010000072.1:0-11701 GCA_964590225.1 uncultured Fibrobacterota bacterium | reverse complement strand
GAGGAGGCAAAATTTGCCTTTACTGTATAAGAAAAGATCAAATTTCCTATGAGTAGTCTCCTTAAATAAAGTTTCTAGTTTTATCGTGAGTGACTTAATACGCCCCTCACAGAACCGGACTTGCAGATTTCCCACATCCGGCTCTTCGATGAACATTATTGAACCCCCGGCATTGAATACAGATTGTGAGCAATTTTCGGCATGGGCAACGGGTGTCTCTTGACCATCTGCCAGAACTCAAACCTGTTCCAGCTATTCCTCTGACTACGCCTGATCAGCCATTTAAAGAGCGACCTCATGGCTGAGAAATAAAAAATCTTGATACTTCTGAAATTACCACTAATGCCATAATACAGGAAGTGCCCACGTAACTTGGAACCAGCATTTTCCCATAGCGTTGCTAATGAGCATCTGTTGCGAGATTCCTTTATCCAGTCAGTAAAATCCTTGCACTTGGCTCGAAACCGCTTATTGCTAGTCGTACGCCCTACTGCAAAACCACCCCATCTGTTTGTGTCACAGTAGTGCGTTATCCCAAGAAACGTAAACGTATTAGCCCTACGGTTCTGTTTATCCGCATTCTGCTGTTCGTACTTCCCAAAACTGATGACTCGCGTCTTGTCTGGGTGCAGGTCTAAACCAAACTTCTGGAAGTGCTCTTGAAGCATACCAACCAACATCTCTGCGTCTTCTTTATACCAGTCAATATTGTCGAACAATCCCTTTATGTCAAATTCCAGTACCCAGTCATAGCGCCAGCAACGCCTACGCGTTTCCTCCAGCGCGTCATGCGCAGATTTTCCCGGACGATATCCGTACGAGTCCAACGACTCCCTCCTGGTTTCGACGACATTCCTACGCTTTCGACAAGTTATCGACGGTTCACTTTTGTTCGTCTCCTTGGCATATACAGGGAATACTCGATGGGTAGAAGATGTAACAAAGTGGGGATGGCATTTTGTTCAAAAAATAAGGTGGATATAAGCGGATATCATGGAGCTGTATTTGGTCTAAATGTCGTAAGAGGGGCAGCATCAAAAGATTTTGGATCCGGCAACTTGACGGACAATAAGGCATTGAAAGTACGAGTAGTTACAATACATGAAAGTGATTCAAAAGAGCCTTGGGTACTCATAACAAGTTTACCATACCCTTCGGCTGAGATCGTTCGAATATATAAGCGTCGCATGTGGACAGAAGCGATATTTCGTGACCTAAAGAACAGAAACTGGGGATTAGGATTAGACTCAACAAGACTATCAAAAGCGGATCGTCATGACAGGTTATTCTTAGTTGTTTCCATAGCGTATGTGTTACTTATGGCATCGGAGCGGCTGCGGAAGCATCAGGATTTGATAACTTACTAAAGGCCAATACGGAGAATAATCGCGTCATGTCACTTGCACGTATTGGTAATTATTTCTTGCAAGCGTGTCAATGGGGTATAGAACGAGCTTTTAGAGCCTTATTGAAATTACCTATGTGAAAAACAAAACTGGGGATTAGTGAGCTTTGTTCGCTGTTTATCGCTGCATCTATTTGCATTTTAATGTAGCGTTTATTATATTACTCTAAGTTCAAATAATTTATTTTGAAGCAAAAGAGAATGAAATTATGCAAACGAAGATAGATCGAATGCGCATGGTAAAGGACACCAAAACAAACATGATTCTCGATGCTGCTAAGGAAGCATTTTCGCGGCAGGGTTATCATGGTACTCACTTGGATGACATTGCCGAAGCGGCAGGTTTTACCAAAACCGCCTTGTATTACTATTTCGATGATAAGGAAAAAATTTTTCTCTCTTTGGCTCTACGTGAATACGATCGCATGATAAGCTGTATAGGCAAAATTGTCGACAAAAAGCAGCCCATATTAGCGACTTTGGGCATGATTACTCGCGAAATACTTATGCTGTTAGGAGAGCACTTTCCCCTTTTGCTTACCATGGCAAACTTCAACACGCTTGAATTTCAAAACTCGAGCAATTTGTGCAAACACGTTGTGCTCTTGAAAGAGTTTCAGTTGCGCCAATTGAGCTTTGAGCGGATTTTCACGCAGCTTATCGTTGATTCTGAAGAGTGTGGTCGTCTCACTAACGAAATAGGCGCAGAGAATGTCAGTTACTACCTTAATTCACTTTTGAGAGGAATCATTTTCAAGTGGTTGCGAAAAGGCTCGCCTAATGATGTTGAGATGGAAGTATCGAATTTGACGAAGTTTATTGAATCTGGGTTGCTGAATCGATCTTAACGGAGGTTGCATAGATGATAGATAGAAAATTCAGGAGTTTTTTTTTACACATGAACACGAGAAAATCAGTAGGAATCTTTGCGCTTATCATCTCGACTTCGCTTTCTGTTTTTGCAGCGGATACGATGCGAGTCACACTTGATGATTGTGTTCTAATCGCCCTTCAAAAGAGCGAGCAGCTCAAGTCATCTAAAGAGAAATTTCGTGAGATAACCGAAAAGGTGAAGGAAACGCAAACGGGTTTTCTGCCTAAAATATCACTCAAAGCGAATTACACGAGACTCGATGAAGCACCGTATATAGATGGCTCAAAGCTGGGCGATATGATGAGTGGTGTATATGCCCCGTTTACCTATTTTGCACAGACAGATCCTACAGGTTTCGGAGTTTTCTTCGATAGCCTCATGCGAGCCCAGGGTGCCGCTTCCGGTGGGGGAAGCAAAATATACATGGGTGATGATCAGCTTTATGGGATAACGGTAACGGGACAGCAGCCTATATTTACCGGATTTAAAATCATCAACGCGCAAAAAGCCGCCCGTTACGGATCTCTGGCTCAGGAGCAGATCGTCAAGAAAACGGAGCGGGATCTTATAATTGCCGTTAAAAAAGGATATTACGGCGTATTGCAGGTTGGGCGCGCGGTAACGGCTCTTGACACCTCCATTGTGCAGGTAGAGAGTATCGTGAAAGACCTGGAAGCGATGCTAACGCAGGGAATGGTGGGCGAAAACGATGTCATGAAAGCCCAAGTACAGTTGTACAACATTCAATTGCTGCGTTTGCAAGCGGCTAATGGAATAAGGTTGGCAAAAGCTGCCCTTAATAACACCATCGGGTTGCCCATAGAAACCGAAATATCGCTAACCGATAATACGGTGGAGCCGCAATCTGTGGGTTTGCCGCCCATGGACGAGATGATGGCCAAGGCGCAAAAAGTTCAGTATGAAATCAAGGCAATGGAGCATCAACGCGAAGCGCTGAAAAAAGTGGTCGCGATACAGAAAGCCGCTTATGCTCCCAATATTGTCGCCATCGGCAACTATAATATCAAGCGTCCAAACAGAGAAAATGAACCGGAATTCTATAATAGCTGGGATATTACCCTTGCATTGCAGATGAATATTCTAGATTGGGGTGAAAATTACCGCAAGACCAATCAGGTGAGATCTCAACTCACACAGCTTGAGAGCGGTCTTTCCCAGTTGAAAAGCGGTACCTCCTTGATGATAGAAAAATCGCACCTTAGCGTACAGGAAGCGTTCGAAAAGATTCAAATAGCGAAAAAGGCTGTCGAACAAGCTGTGAGAAGTTATGAAATCACACTGGACAAATTTCATTATGGAGTCGTCAAAAATACCGAGTTGCTGGAATCTCAGCGAACGGTCACTCAGGTGAAAATCGAATACTCGAATAGTATTGCCGATTATTATACGAAAAAATCAGAACTTGAATATTTGCTCGATTAAATTGAAAGGGGTTTGGTGGAGTATGCGTGATATCACAAGGAATGGAATATCGACTCTGGCGATGGCTGGAATGATCTTGACGGTTGGTTGTCTGGCGGGTTGCGGGAAGAAGACCAGTGAAAAAGAGAACCTCACAATGGAGGTGATCGAAATTCCTGTAAAAGCCCGCAGGACATCAGTTGAATTAATAAGAGATTATCTCACTTTTACCGGCAGTATTGATGCCGTTCAGCGTGCTGCGATCGCCCCTGCCATGCCAGGTAAAATCCAGAGGATTTTTGTGGAAGAAGGACAGACGGTTTCAAAGGGAACGATTCTGGTCAAGATGGATGACAAACAATTGATACAGGCAGAAAGTCGCTATCTTACCGTAAAAGCGGACTATGAGAGAATGAGAGCATTGAGAGATAACGGCTCCATTACCCCCCAACAGCTCGAACAGATCGAAGCGGGATATACGGCGGCGAAAGCGGCATGGGAAATGACAATGCAGAGTGCCATACTCGAAGCGCCGTTTTCAGGTACAATTATCGGGAAGTATTACAACAATGAAGAGATTTACAGTGGTATGAAACCCACGCCTGACGGGACAGGCGCAATCGTCAGCTTGGCTCAGCTTGATGCCATGAAAATAGAAGTGAATGTACCCGAGCGGGATTTCCCCAAAATATCCAAAGGACAACATGCCCTGGTCGAGCTTGAGGCTTATCCCGACCGGGTCTTTGAAGGCAAAGTTACCGGAATAAATGCTGCGCTGGACATGCGCAGCAGGGCGGCAAAAGTAAAGGTAGAGATTCGAAATACCGGCCGCTTGTTGAAGCCAGGCATGTTTGCCAAGATAAAAATCATCATGACGGAAAAATCAAATGCTTTAGTAGTTCCTTCGTCGGCCATCGTGAGCCGTGAGGGCGAAAAATCGGTATTTGTCGTTGCCAATGGCACCTCGCCTTTCAGCACTAAGACGACATTGAAGAAGGTGACAACTGGAATTGTTACGCTTGATTACAGCGAGATCACTTTCGGGATTGCGAAAGGTGATCTTGTGGTGTATGAAGGCAATGCAAGTCTTGATAACGGTACAAACGTCCGAGTAATTGAGGTAACTGAATAATCCAGGGCAAATCGACATGTCGTTAATTAAATCAATAGAGGTTACATATATATGAATATTGCTGAATTTTCGGTAAAACGAAGAATTACGACAGCGATGGTTGCAATGATAATCATCCTATTTGGGATAGTGACATTTTTCATGATGGGTCTTGACTTGATGCCTGATCTCGAATTTCCCAATGTTACCGTTGTAACGCAATATCCTGGCGTTGCTGCGGAAGACATAGAGGAACTGGTGACCAAACCGATTGAGGAAATTGTCGGCACGGTTCAAGGTGTCAAATCGGTGAATTCCTATTCATCGGTCGGTGCGTCGAATGTCATGGTGGAGTTTGAATGGGGAACCAATCTCGATTTCGTGGCGCAGGACATCAGGGAAAATATCGGCATGATAAAAAGATTCCTGCCCGAGGATATCGAAGAGCCAATGGTGGTAAAATTCAACCCGAGTATGATGCCGGTCATAATGTATGGTGTCACGGGAATGGAGAATACCGAAGCACTCAGAGAATATATCGATGACAATGTACGGCCAAGAATCGAGCGCAGTGAAGGTGTTGCAGCGGCAATGGTTATCGGGGGCCAGGTGAGGGAGGTCAATATTTCAATCGATCGTGCCAAGCTCGATGCTTACGGAATCGATCCCAATCAAGTGATGGGTGCGGTGCGGGCAAGCAACATGAATATTTCCGCCGGATTCGTCTCATCTGGGCATACTGAGTACCTTATTCGAACAATGGGTCAGTACCACTCACTTCAGGATATTGCAGAGACCGTTGTAGGCAACGCCCAGGGTGTTCCAGTTCGTGTTCAAGATATCGCGCATGTGGAGGACACGTTCAAGGAACGCCGTCATCATACCAGACTCGATGGCAAGGATGCTGTAATCCTGGCGGTTTCTAAGCAATCCGGAGCAAATACTCTTACGGTTATCAAGGGAGTCAGAAAAGCGCTTGAAGAAATGAAAGGTGGATTTCCCCATGGATTAGAATTACACCCGGTAATCGATCAGGGGGATATAATTGAAAGGACCGTGAACCAGGTTACGCAATCTGCTGTAATAGGCGGACTTCTTGCAATCGGAATTTTATGGCTCTTTCTACGAAACTGGCGTCCGACATTCGCGATAACCGTAGCGATTCCGCTTTCCATACTGGCATCCTTCATCGGTATGAAGGCGTTGGGATATACCTTCAATATCATTACACTAGGAGGGCTGGCGCTTGCCGTTGGGATGCTTGTAGACAATGCAGTGGTAGTTATTGAAAACACCTTCCGTCTTCTTGAAGAGGGTAAATCACGTATGGAAGCTGCGATAAAAGGTGCGAGCCAGGTCGGCATGGCGATTACCTCATCTACCCTTACCACAGTTGCCGTATTCCTTCCAATGTGTCTATCTAACGGCATGGCAGGAAAGCTTTCCCGGCCTTTGGCACTCACCATTAGCGCAGGTTTGGGAGCGTCCGTCTTTGTTGCAATGACCATTGTACCCATGCTGGCATCGCTTCTATTCAAGAAAGAAACAAAACGGGAAGAATATGAAAAGGATTCTGGCGAAAACAGGTTCGCCGGATTCAGGAATGCCTATGAAAAAGCATTAGGCTGGTGTTTAAAACGTCGAGTCACAGTAATAGCGTTAACGGTATTGATCCTTATTATCAGTCTTGCCATTGTTCCTTTTCTGGGTTTCGAGTTCATGCCTCAAAGCGATAGCGGCATGGCTATAATGAATGTAAAATTGCCGGTCGGAACCAACCTTGAGGAAACAGACCGCATTGTCAAAACATTGGAAGAAAGATTCGTTCCAATCCCAGAAAAAAAAGTGGTCATGGCGATGGTTGGTCCTTCCGAACAAGGCCGTGGTGGCTCGTTTGGAGCTACAGATGTCAATGAAGCCATGATGATGTTACGGCTCAAAGACAAAGAAGACAGAAAGCGGACAACCGACAACATTATGGAAGGAATCAGAAAGGCTCTGCCCGACATGCACGGCGTAGTCATCGAATTTATGGACATGTCCGGTTCCATGATGGGAGGTGGCATGTCTGGGGAAACGGCTCCCGTTGTAATAAAAATATTTGGCACGGATCTCGAAAAGCTTCGCGGTCTCGGTGATGAAGTTCAAAAGAAAATATCCGGAGTGGCCGGTCTTAGAGATGTCAATACTTCTCTCCGTGAAGGAAAGCCGGAATTGCAGATTATTCCCGACCGGGACAGAGCTTCTTCCATGGGGCTTACCCCCGCAGAAATCGGGGCGGCTATGAGAACGGTTACGCTTGGGCAGGTTGCCACTCGACTGCAATCAGAAGGCGAAGAAATCGATATCCGCGTAAGGCTTGACGAAAAAGACCGGGCATCGATCGATAATATCCGTAATATTCCTATTGTATCGCGACTTGGTTTTACAACCCCGGTAGACAATGTGGCAAACATCAAGAATGCGACCGGCCCCATTCGTATTGCGCGTGAAAATCGCGTTCGCAAAGTCAGTGTGACCGCGAATGTGACAGGACGGGATGTCGGAGGAGCAGTTGAAGAAATCAAGACCAAGCTCAAAGATTTGCCGCTTGAGTCGGGATACTTCATTGAATACGGTGGAACTTATAAGACGATGCGCGAATCGATGAGAGACTTGCTGCTCGCGCTTATCATAGCAATGATCCTTATTTATATGATAATGGCGGCGCAGTTCGAATCACTGGCACATCCTATGGTAATCATGTTCGCCATACCATTCCAGCTTATCGGGGTAGTTCTTGGCCTTGCCGTTTTCGGTTTTTCTGTTTCCGTTCCTGCGTTTATGGGTTTTATTCTGCTGGCCGGTGTTGCGGTGAATAACGGCATCGTGATGATTGACTTCATTAATCAATTACGACGTGACGAAGGAATAGAGAAACATCAGGCAATAATCAAGGGAGCTTCATTGCGCTTACGGCCGATTTTGGTCACCTCGTTGACGACAATATTCGGTATGCTACCGATGGCGCTGAGCCGGTCTCAAGGTTCGGAGATGAGCGCACCCATGGGTACTGTCGTTGCATTTGGACTTACAAGTTCGATGTTTCTTACCCTCTTTGTAATTCCAGTTCTGTATAGTCTCGTCGACAGAATATCATTTGTAACGACAAAGCATATCAAGAAGCGCGTTTTGGGACATGAGAACGCATGATGGTTGATGGTATCAAGAGGTTCCCCGTGCCCGTGGTACGTTGTCTGAATCGTAAGCAGTCATCCATCCCTTTGGAATATTTCCATAGGAGACATCAAGCAAGGATGTTAACAGTGGACGACTAGAACAATGAAGAATAACAAATCACTACTTCGAAAACTGCTTTACTCTTTATGTTTGGCAATCATAGGAGTTATGCTACTAGTGCTAATCATGCATTGGGCAGATCGCCTTGGTTTTTTATCAAAGAACCATTTTCTATTTGGCATTGATTGTTTACCACCTATTTACCCGACAGCAATTTTATTATCAGTTTCATTTCTATCATTCCTATTAAAATTCAATTCTATAATAAATTTTGTTTCTATACTTTCAATAGTTAGCCTTTGTATTACAGGTGATGTTTCACATAAACGCTTAAGAGTTCCTACAGAAAAGGCTCTAGATACTGTTACAGTTTTAGCTCAAAATGTTCAATACTATGCACAAGGTATTGAGAAAGTATTTGATTCCTTACTCGCAATAAGACCCGACGTAGCGTTTTTATCAGAAAATGATCTTAATGATTCAGAAACTGTATATGTTAAGAAGAAAATAGCGCCTTATGATTTTCGACAATGTCGAAGGTTTGGGCCAGCTCTCTTTTCACGTTTCCCAATTATTTCTTGTTCCGAGATTGAGCTTCCTACTCGACTAACCTCGTTAAGTGGACCTAATGATGTAGAGAATCGAGGTATTTATCCTAAAAGCACATTTTTGCACGCAGTCATTAATGTAAATGGAAAGGAAATTAATTTTATTTCAATCAGGTTTATAGCAGGACGCCCTAAAAACAAATCCTTATCTGAACAACTTAGCTGGGGACACTATCTTTTACAAGAGCAAATAAAAGAGTGTGAGTTTGTAACACATTACATTGAAAATCTTCAAGGCCCTGTAATTTTTGGAGGAGATCTTAATGCAACACCATCATCAAAGATAATTCGCCCATTAAGAGACCATTTTCAGGATACCTATCTCGCTTGTCATATATTGGGGAAGCCAACATTCAGAGTTGGCCTTCCTTTAACACGAATTGATTACATTTTTTGCTCAAATCAATGCTATCCACTTGAATCAAAAGTTCTTAACACGATTATTGCAGACCATTATCCAGTTTGGTCTAAGATCGGAGTACTAAAATGATAAAAAAAACATTCAACAGGTGGTTGCAGACGGCTATAAATATGTTTTGCTATCCCTTTATCCGATATGAGGTGTCACCGAATCTGATTACAATTGTCGGAGCCATCATGATGGTGGTTGCAGCGGTGCTTCTTGCAGTAAACAGACCAGGGATCGCTTTCACGGTCTTTGCTGTAGGAGCAGTTTTTGATGCACTGGACGGTACGATTGCAAGGCGCTTAGGCAAATGTTCAACCTTCGGAGCGTTTCTCGATTCAACCTTGGACAGAATAACGGAAATCATGCTGGCCGTCGGGTATTTGTTTTACTTCAATGTCAACAACGCATTTGGAATGAGTGTCGTCCTCTGGATAATAGCCGTTATTACCTCTTCATTGATGGTAAGCTACGTGCGAGCTAGAGCCGAAGGGTTAGGTTTATCCTGCAAAATCGGACTGGTACAGAGAACCACAAGAGGCGTGATCCTCGGATTGGCAATTCTCACCTGCTCCCCCAAGATTATCTTTGCCAGTATAGTTGTTGTGACTTGCGGTAACATAATAACGGTACTACAGCGCATATTATGGGTGTTGGCAAACGCCGATAAACAAACAACATAAAACCAATTAAAAAAAGGAAGAACTCAAATGGAAAAGATTAAGATTGCAATTGTTGGCATTGGTAACTGCGCCAGCTCTTTACTTCAAGGCATTCAATACTACAAGACAAAAACAGCAGAAACTTCCACAGGTCTTATGCATTGGGATATTGGTGGATACAAGCCCTATGATATTGAAATTGTTGCTGCTTTTGATATTGATGAACGGAAGGTCGGTAAAGATGTTAATGAAGCTATTTTTTCTTTACCGAATAACACTGCGATATTTAGTAAAGACATGCCATTAACAGGTATTAAAGTTAAAATGGGCGCTATATTTGATGGCTTTTCTCAACACATGACAGATTATGACCCTAAATACAGATTCGTTTTAAGTGACGCACAGGAAGCTACCCAGGAGCAGGTAACAAGTGTGCTTAAAACGAGCAAAGCTGACATGCTACTCATTTATCTTCCTGTTGGTTCCGAAAAGGCGGCTCAATTTTATGCCTCCTGTGCTCTTGATGCCAATGTGGCATTGATTAATAACATTCCAGTTTTTATAGCAAGCAATCCAGATTGGGCCGAAAAGTTCAAACAAAAAAACATACCCATTATTGGTGACGACATAAAAGCCCAGCTCGGTGCAACCATTACACATAGAGTCTTAACCGACCTCTTCATGAAACGTGGCGTAAAACTTGAAAGAACTTATCAGTTAAATACTGGTGGTAACACAGATTTCCTTAACATGCTCAACAGGTCAAGATTAGCTTCAAAGAAAGAATCAAAAACAGAGGCCGTTCAATCCGCTCTAACAAAAAAAATGGATTCAGAAAATATTCATGTTGGACCTAGTGATTTCGTTCCCTGGCAAAAAGACAACAAAGTCTGTTTCATTCGAATGGAAGGAAAATTATTTGGTGATATACCAATGAATTTAGAGCTTCGACTTTCTGTTGAGGATTCCCCGAATTCTGCTGGTGTGGTTATAGATGCAGTAAGATGTTGCAAGCTGGCTAAAAATAGAGGTATCGGTGGTGTTCTCTCCGCCCCTTCAGCATATTTTATGAAACATCCACCGACACAGTATCCCGATGATAAAGCATGCCAAATGTTGCAACAATTTATTTCCTAAAAAACCAACTACAATGTCAAATTCATTTTTCAATTCAAGAAACGGTTTCGCTCAGGCTTTTAAATGGGGCCATGCTCTGATTCATTCAGGTATGATAACCAGAGCCTTCAATTCCAAACCTATTTGGGCTCAGTTGCAGATAACCGAACGATGCAATCTACAGTGCGGATATTGTTCAGAACACAAGAACGGTGGGATTCATGTACCATATACCACCGTTACTAAATGGATACAGCACTGCTCCATGCTTGGTGTGAAACATATTGAATTTATTGGTGGTGAGCCATTGTTGCACCCAGATCTGCTGAGATTTATAACTATGGCGAGAGAATTGAAGATTAGTGCTGGTCTTACAACGAATGGTTTTATGCTCAATAAGAAGTTGGCTGCCGACTTGATTGCCGGTGGAATCAATCGTTTGCAGCTCTCCATTGACTGTATAGAACCAAACAACGTCACCCGAAAAGCGCTAATGCTTCTACGACCGCAACTAGAACTTATGTCAAGCATGAAAATATGGGTTCATGTCAATTCCGTACTTACTGAAGAGACATTGCCACAGGCAAGAGAACTGGCGTTGAATCTATTTGGTTTAGGTGTTCCTGTCGCCTTTTCTCCTGCCCATGTACATGGCCAATTACAGATAGGTTCAGCAAGTGGTTCTATGATTGAATTCTTTGATTGGTTAAGTATCAAGAAACGGCAGGGTCATCCGGTTAATATGGCGCAGTTTCTTTTGAATCATATTTTTCTAACACTTTTAAGGCAATCTTTTCGGTACGGGTAGTTAAGTTATC
>CAZPWS010000071.1:0-13386 GCA_964590225.1 uncultured Fibrobacterota bacterium | reverse complement strand
AGAGTACTTCAACGATAAAACGCGTGGCTCCCACAATGTCATCCATGAATTTATCGAGGATTGGGTCTGCGGAGGTGGTTGCTTATTTTGCTTCAAAATTGCCTAAGGAAGTAACTCTCGAACAAGAAGCGGTTGAAGAGGCCGCAAGTAGTGAAATACAGGTAAGTAGTGGATTGGGAATAAAAGAAGGTACCGTTGGGTTAAAAGACCACAATACAATAATGAGTTATTATCAAGGCTCTGGGGAATTCAATATTTTTGATAGAAATACAGGTAACATTACAAGTTCAACTGGTTATTCGGGTGTAGGTGCAGGTTTAAATAATTCAGAAATGCAGCATGTCGCTGATGTGGGGCATATTCCTACTGGAACATGGATTGTCGGAGGATATGGGATTCAAAGTGATAATATAGGACGGTTGGCTATTCCACTTACACCCTCTTATGGTAACAATATGGCCGGACGCCCTGGTGGTTTTTTTATCCATGGTGATAATAGTGCTCGCAATTATACAGCATCTGAGGGTTGTATCATTCATAGTTATGAAATGAGAAAAAGAATTGTTCAAGCAGGAGGAGGGATACTTTATGTACGTTAAAATAAAATATCAAGTTTTTTTGCTTCTATCTTGTTTTTTCAATGTAGCGACAGAACCTTTAGATAGTTGCCGTTTTGTGGAGTCAATACCAAATAAACTGAGTATAAAGATGGTAAAGTATGGCACTCCAATTAAGTCTGTTACTTCACCATTCAAAGCAGCACAGAAGACTCTATTTGGAACTTCAAAGACGGTGACACTTCGTACTGGTCCAATGGGAGCATGGAATTGGATAACAGGTGTGGAAGTTTCCGAGAAGAACGACAAGTTTAAGTCTAACAACAAAAAAGAAATCGATTTTGTTGATTCTCTCGAATTCGCTAATGGGCTAAAACTTGGATTTTCTTCTATGCAGGTAACATCTGTTTTAGGTAACCCGAGTGAAATAATAGAAAAAAATACAAAACATACAACAAGTCAAATACTTACATCTGCAGAATTGAAAGCGTATTCAAATGTAGAGCTTTTGTATTTGTATTCAATGTGGCAAGACGGTGATATTGGTTCGATGCAGGGGAAAATTCTGAACTGTCAAGAAGGTACTTTTGCAGAAACCAAAACATGGCAAATAGAGTTTAAAAATGATAAAGTCGTTAAGATCACCTATTCCGATATATATTCGGATGTTGAATGCAGTCAAGACTTAAAGACTATTGGAAAGTAAGAAAGGAAGCTTTGGATTAGATAGAAAAGATAATTTACAAGACACGGCACTTCCTTGGGCTTGCTGCCGCCCCCTTGCAGCAGGCGATGCGCCGAGCTTTGCTGAGGCGTTTTCCCCCCAAGCCCGCCCTTTCCTTGTCTTCACCCAGCAGAGCTGGACAAGACTTTGTTGTCGTCAAAGATTATCGGTCTTTTCGACACAAAGTCTATGCCCGTTAAGGTAAGGGAGCCTTTAACTTGATTTGGGAGGCATACTACCCTTTCGTATGCTCGATAAGGATTCTTACAGTGTGCGTTTTTACCATGACTTAAGCGTGTGTGACTTCACGAGGAATAGTTCGGAAATTTAAACCATACTTTTTACAGACATCGTCGGCCTTATTGTTGAGGAAATCACCACGCTTTTCATCAGGAATGGCTTCCAGCTCTTTTGCCAGCGCATCTCGCCACTCCCAAACTTCTTCAACAGCTTTTCCGTATCGCATAAGATTACTCCATTGGTTCGATTGTAAACTTTTCTGGTGTAGTGATGTCAATCGTGTGGTCATAGCCTTCCTGCAGATTGATGGCATTAAATCCGTCAATTCTACGGTCATTCACCAGATGCTTGCAGTTAAAGCTGACCACATGTTTGATACCATTCACTGTGGCAATGGCAACATGACTGCAATCGTTGTAAACGCGTGGTGCTTTGCTTTTGATTAGGTCGGAATCCATGTATCTCTTTGTTAATACAATGGCCTCTGTGTCAAATGTCAGCCTAATTGGATCCACTGCGGAGATATGTTTCAATAGTTTCAGTCGTATTGCTTCATCAGGCGTGGCGGCTATTTCATCCAGAACAATTGAGGAAATGTAAGCATCATATATGCCTGCTTTAAGGGCGGCGATAAAGCGTTCTGCGGCATCTTTCCAATCTGGTCGGTCGTTGTGCTCCAACTGGTTCCAAACTGAAGTTTCGACATAAAGCTTCTTTTTCATACGAACAAATATAGTATATCGCTGCATTTCATATATGGTTTCAAGATGTTTCTTGACATGTATCTAAATCTGCTTTGCATTTAGATATGCGAATCATCTATTTTTCCCTTCGGCAGGCTCAGGGTAAAACTTTAGGTGCATAGCTGCCTTTTTGGGCAGTTGGGTGGCAAAAAACTCGTGTCGGGGGATAATGTTGACAATAATAGAAATCATGTCTGAGATCACTCATGTTACCTGTGGAACCACATCGGGTTACAACGGATGTGGTTATGAATACATGTCGGATTTTGCGTTACCCCCAAGTAGTGGATTAGGAATAAGAGAAGGTACTGTTGGGTTAAGTAATGACAATACACCTGTTTTAGCAACTTTTGATGGTTCAACATTTTATTTTGATGGATCTTCATACCCTGCTTTATCTGGCAATAGAAGATCTATGCCACTTAGGATGGAGCGTACATTTGGATCCTATCTTTCAGACAGATAGAACATTACATAGAATTCATCCTGATGGTGGGCCGCCAGGGAATGCTGGTTGTTTAGGTATAGTTGGCCCAACTCGACAATTGTGGAATCAATTCAATAATTATTTTTCAAAAAGAAGACATTTTTATTTGGTGGTGCAATATGGACAGTAGTAAGCTCAAAATTATGTTGTTGATTAGTTGCTCTTTGTTGTTTGAGGCTGTTGATTCTAACGGTGTTTTAGTTGATTCTCTCTCAACACGATATCAGCAATTATTGAAAAGGATGATAACTCTTAATAAGGATTTTAAAAAATCGGTTTCAGGACATTCAATGAAGAAATATCAAGCTTTAAGGAAAAAAGTTGAGCAATATCAAGAAGACACGCTATCGGTGGCGCTTCCGTTTTGTGTAGAATATATAGCGAAGAATTCCGATTCCACTTTAGCCGTGAAGTTTATGAAAATGCTCATTTGTCTCCAGAACTCAGCGGATGAGACTTTGCCATACGCATTAGGGGTTCTTTATTATTACAATTCGAAAATTGTTGAAAGTACAATTGAACATCTACCGATAGATGAAAAGCGAATTATTACAGGATATTTAGATGTGGGTTGGGAAGCGGCAACTTATGAAAAAAAATACCGCCGTCCATAAAGGATTCATTAGATATCAGAGTTAAGAACTTAGTCAAGCTATATCCACCAATCCTACCAGACCCAGATAAAGTTCATTAACAATTATACTTGATGAATCGTCCGCCCCGCACACCTTGCGTCTTTGTGCCTCACGCATCGATTCCTAAGCGTTCGGCCGTTGTGATTTACTTCTTTAATATCATACTTTTCTCCAAATTATTCATCATAACTTTTCGACCATTTTCATAGATTTTCCCACGATAAAACTTGCTTTTACGGTGACCCACCCCTTGTTCCCCTCCCTAATCGCTTCGCTATTAGGGAGGGGACTAAATGAAAAGAATTTTCCCCCTTCCCTATAGTCCAGTATAGAAGGTTTAATATGCCGGCTGGACGTATAGGGAAGGGGCGTGAGGATGGGTCGCCTCTTTTTTGCCTTTTCGCTGTTGGGGTATTACGCACAATTGCGGAGCAAAGGTTGCCGTTCTGATATTTGGCAGGATTGTAGCCTGCGGCTATTGTGTGCAGTGCATTCTACGGCGTTGCTTAGGACGGGTGGTGGGTGTTGGTCTTTAGCAAAACCCGTGACAACCGAGGCTGCCCCGTCGAGGTAAGCGGTTGCTTCTGAATCTATAAATCCGACCACCTTCATATCACCGCCGCACTTCTGACATTTAAGTGGATCCACCTCAGGTTGTAATTCTGGCCGGTCCATTCGGAATTTTAATGGCTTTAATTGGGCCAGGTGGGGAAATGGGATGTTGTTGTGTTTCGTATGCTTCAATCAATGTAACTAACACATCAAGTTGGTCACCTTCATAGGTTTAATATTCATTTGACTATGGTCACAGTGGAAAAAAGAAAATTCCTATGAGTTACTTCATAATTATGTTGTACATATTTTTGAGCTCTACTCTTAATACTGCAATTACCTCGTTGTAGTCATTGTACACACAAGCCTCGCCATATCCTTGATTCACATAACACAATAAAAGACCCTCAGGGTTAAATGAAGCGCTGTAATTTATATAGCCATCTTTCATCTCAACATAATTGCGAAGTAGGCCGCTTGGATACCATGCTTGAAATGTCTTTTGTTTATCATCTTCGTAGAAAGAGCTGTCTTTTGTTATGCCATTTGGATACCATTTTTGTACCAATCCTGCTTTTTTACCGATAGCGTTATATGTGATGAGCTCGCGTGGCAGACCATTTTTATAGTAGGAAATTGATGGTCCGCATCGTGTTCCGTTTGCAAAATTCTTGACTTTAGCGGCGATGCCGTTACGATTGTATTTTATTTCGGTTAGGAGTTCTCCATCTTTGAATACTCTAGTTTTTTTGGGTAGCCCCATTTTACTTAATAATATCTGTTCACCATGAAGCCTTCCATTTAGAGATGCTATAATTCTTTTTTTATTCCCATTCCAATAACAGGTACACTTAATTTTAAGGCTATCTGTGCCATCAAATATTTTTCGTTCTTCGTTACACTGTAATGCTTCGCGATCCCGATTTTTAATAATTACAATGTATGAAGTGTCAGATACTTTCTGCCCCGTATTGTTATCTTTAAGATTTATAATAAGTGTTTGCTTGCCAGTGTAAAAGTTGTCTCCATATCCAAATGGCAGTACTGGTGTTAAAAGCAAATATTGGCTTGTATCCGTTAGTGTTCCAAGTGATGAAAAAACTTTTTTACCTTCAGCTATGATTTTTTGCCGAGAGTTTATAACTCTGAAATCTGCCGTTATGTCATAAATTCTCTCCTTGTTAAGTGAGAAATTTTTTACGAATGCCAATAGTTTTATCTCTTCTCCGACTCTCAATATTGAGACTTTATGATATATTATTGTATCAGCTTTTATGGCTCGGAGAGAATCAAATGTCTGGGTGGTAAGAGAAATCACAGCAATGTTCAATCCATTTGACTCCTGTTCATTTGGGATATTTAGTATTCGATATCTTTTAGTGGTACTTTCCCGTAATATGCTGATTTCTCTTTTAAAAACTTCATTG
The DNA here is from genome assembly GCA_964590225.1 of uncultured Fibrobacterota bacterium. GTDB lineage: Bacteria > Fibrobacterota > OXYB2-FULL-49-7 > OXYB2-FULL-49-7 > JAEUSG01 > JAEUSG01. The sequence goes on along the minus strand of CAZPWS010000071.1, from coordinate 8,021 downwards.
ATTACAGTATCGTAAATAGAAGCAAGATATAAGTACGATAGCGTTTTAGCGTGATCAAGTAGTTGGGAAAGTTTTTGGCTTCCATGATCATATTGTTTACTGTAAAGATCTTGAATCTTACCACTTATGTATTTGGGATCTTCCGTAGCAAAATATTTACCCCAAAGTATGTCTGGATTGGTGGAATATTCAGAAAATGGGTCTTCTATATAGCTGCCAGCGAAAAATCTGATATTATCTACTATTTTTCTCCATCCATTAGTATTACGCACGAATAACTTGTTTGCACGATCTATTTCGTGGGCATGATATATGCTGTCGATATTTTGTATCCCAGCAATCCATGCGGCTATATAAAAACATTTTTTTTTATGAGCGTTAGAAAAGCGGATTGAATCCAGAAATTCTAAATAAGAATCAGGTTTTTTATAAGCTATTATTGAATTGTAACCTAAAATCAAATCATATGTTTGCTTATCCTCAAGACAATTGAGATTGATAAGCGTAATCATTTTTTGAGTGTGGCTTAGGTTATAGTAACGGAATTTTGAGTCGAGTATCATTCGAATGAAAAAATTTTGATTAACCCTGTTGTTATATTGCTTTACGAGACCGGTTTGGCTGCATAAACAGCTTGCTAGTATAATTAAAAAAAGCAAGAAGTATTTTTTCATTAGTAACTTATAGGAGAAGATCCCCTGCCTCGACAAATTTCCCAACCTTGGCTCAATTTCCGTATCTCTGATCTCTGTATCGCCAGTTTACATCAATATATCATGCCAATTCCCTCAAAAACAATTATTTTGACAAATACTACCACAGAACCAAAGTAAACTTTTCGTCATTCAGTCCATTCTACTGTTTCGTAAACACCATGGTGCGGTAAACTCACCACATCGTAATTCGGCATATCGTCTCCAAAATCTTCATATCAAGCAACCTGTTTATCTCCGCAAGTTCATTCGCCTTTTCTACTGTTATTCGGTGTGTTGTGTCACTTCTGCTAAAAAGTCCAGAGGCTTGAATGCTTGAAAGTTTCGTTGCCCATAACTGGATAGGGCACACAGCTCTTAATTGATCGCTAGATAATCAACGAAACCATCAGCGTTTTAGCCAGTGAGTTGGCCGAATTGATTTTATTATACTATAAATCATTGTTCCTTGTTCTACATATCTTAAAAGTTTTCAAAATGCTAAATATCAAAATCGCCATCCAAAAAATTGTCAATCCAATATCTGTTCCGGTTAAGTTTGTATTTGACAGTCGCGGAAAGGGCAATCCAAATTTTGTGTAGAAAGTCGGCTGAAAAATTAACGATGGATAAACATTTCCAATAATGACCCACAACGCCCCGATTACTGCTAACCAACGGGCGGCCTTGCCAAAACGAGGTTTACTAAGAGCAAAAAGAGGCATTAAAGGGGTTAGATATCGCGCCGGAAAGCAATATGTACCAAACCATGGAACAAATGATATTATAGTTGTATATCCAAAAAACAAAAAAAACAGCCAAGTCTGAATCTGTCCGCTTCGCCAATTAGCAATCAGGACAACAAGATATAGAGTAAGAAATGGATAAAACGGAATAAGGCCAAAATCTGAATCAAGAAAGTGTGCAATAAAAGTAGCAAGGAGGCCAATTTTCGTAGTAGGAGCCTCCGCAGGATAAAAATTATAGAGAGCAGCTTCTGCCCCCACTATGCCCATGCCATTGTTAACAAAGCTTCCGTGAATATGCAGGTTGTAGGCAATGCTACCGGCAGTAACAATAACCGTAAAAGTGATAAATAAAAGAAGTGTACGAAGCTCTGTCCTATTTACCCAAATACGGATTACGGCGCATCCCAGGAGTAGTGGAAGCATACGAGTTGATAGCCACGCAAGATAACCAGCAGCAGCGCCCAATAGTATTTCACCAAACCATGGAACAGGTTGTCGAAATTTAACCATAAGGACAAGAATAAATGCAGCAGGGATTTCCGGATAAAAATGTGATGCATAAAAGACAAACGGGGAAAGCAACCCAACACCTGTTGTTAACGCAAACGCTTGCGCGTGATTAGTGCCCCGTTCCACCAATAGGCCATATACCATCAAGAGGGTTAGTATGGCTAATAACGATACAACTGCTACCATGCCAGCCTTACCGGCGATGAGGTATCCCGGAGCCAAAAGCAGCGGTAAACCAATCCCACCGGCAGAATAAAGTTTCCATTGGCCATTGACTTTACTAAATGTACCAGAGTGAAAAAAAACTTTTGCGTAAAAAAGTAGATTTCGTTCATCTGAAAAATCGTTTGTCAATCCTAAGTGGTCCGTATAAATATTCAGATAACTGGCATCGCAATTATTAGCTAAGTCAAAATCTTTATCTTTTACCAAGCTTTGAGTATTCATGATGTATAGTGGCTCATCGCCAGAGCGGTACCACTGCATCGATAATCCGCCTAAAACTGCAAACACCAATAAATAAAACAAGAAAATTCTCAAAAAATTTGCCCGAGTCGAAAAGTTTTTTTCTTTGTACCATGTACGATAAAAGAGAAAAAAACCAAGGATCCATAAACAGATTGCCAAATTAGAAAAAGTTCGCAGCCGCGCGATATAATGATTAAACGACTGTGGAAGTTCCAATGGCAGCCAAGCAAGGGCTGGTATGCCCCACGGGATAAGTAAAAGCCAAATCTTTCCCATAGGTATATCCAAATTAAAACGCTTATTTAACCATTCAAGAACAAAAAGAGCTATAATACTCAATACCAGGAATACTGGAGCAAAATAATACAACTCTATATTTACCAATTTTTCTGTTAATCCCTGTTGTATGGCAAAGATTCCAATTGTCAATAAAGTCAGGCCAATTAAATTGCCAGGACCAAACAGTTTTTTATTCATTCATTTTCTCGCGGCTTATCCGAATCGGATAAGGCTATATTCTGAACTAATTCCTTCATTTGTTCCTGAACGCGCGAGAGCCGCATAGTAATTAGGACCAATGAGCAGGTGATAAAAAAAAGGGAACATAGAATTAAGAATGAGATTTCCAGATTAGCACCCACTAAACTTGTAAGTCTTGAGACCACAGTATCTGCGGTAACAAGAAATCCTGCAATTATTATTCCAAAAAGCCACCAGAAAAAGTATTCTGCCCTAAGACTTTTTTTGCGAAATAAATTCAGCAGCAGAATTATTAAAGCAGCAAGAAAAAGTAGAATTAATGCCTTGCCTTTGGGATCAATATTCATGCGAGTTTTCTCCTCTTGATGAACAGTTTAAGTATAGAAGTTAATAGCAATGATGATAATTCCAAAAACATGTAAAAAGGATAATAAATAGTTGTTGACAGAGTAAACATAGAACGACCAAACCGCCTTGAGTCGAAAGTAACAGGAAATTCATCGATTTGCATACCATCCAGCATCAGGCAAAGCAGTGTTTCGGCGTCGGGATGATTTTGAGGGCAGTTTTTAGATAATATTGTGAAACATTTACGGCTTAATACCCAGAAACCGGATGTACAATCTGCAATCCGCACTCGGGTAGCCAAGAGAATGATTAACGAGAACAAACGCATAACAAGTAGTTTACTAATTGGAAAATCAGGAGGTCTGCCCTTGGCTAATCGGGATCCAATTAACAGATCTGCGCCAGTTTCATTAAACCGCTCGTGAAGAGAGGCTATATCTTCCGGACGATGCTGGCCATCAGCATCCATAATAACGGCAGTTTTATATCCAAGATTTACCGCATATCGAAAGCCTGTTTGAATGGCGGCACCATAGCCCAGCTTAACAGGGTGTGAAAGGACAACAAAACCCTCGGTTTTAGCTATTTCTCGCGTCTTGTCTTGTGAGCCATCATCGACAATTAAGATATCAAACCCTATGGCATATTGTTTAAGCCGACGAATCAATGAGGGCAGGCTCTCCTCTTCATTATGAGCTGGAATTATTATAAGTTTATTTGGAGGGCAAATCATTTTATTATTTGCATTTATTCATTACGATTAGTATAGTCATTAGTTAAATAACAGGCAATAATAATTTATTTACCTAACGGAATCTAAAAAACGGAGAAAACCAAATGAATTTTCCAAAAGACTTTGTATGGGGTGCTGCAACTGCGGCTTACCAAATTGAAGGGGCAGCATTTGAGGATGGCCGTAAAGCTTGCGTATGGGATATGCTGTGCCGGAAAAATGATGGTATTATGCATAAACACAATGGATATATGGCAACAGACCATTACCATCGATACAAAGAAGATGTATCAATTATGGCGCAAATGGGTTTGCAGGCATATCGTTTTTCTGTGGCATGGTCGAGAGTATTACCCGAAGGCGTTGGCCGAATTAACCAGCGCGGATTCGATTTCTACGATGCACTTGTTGACGAGTTGCTTAAGCACAATATTGAACCATGGCTTACTCTTTACCATTGGGATCTTCCTTTGGATCTTTTTTACAAAGGTGGCTGGCTTAATCGGGAGACAACCGACCATTTTGCGGAGTACACCAGTATCATTGTTAACAAGCTATCCGACCGTGTCACCCATTGGCTTACGCATAACGAAATTCAATGTTTTATTGCTGCTTATACAGGCTTAAATCAGGCGCCGGCAATACCGCTTCCAACCGCAGAGATGTTATTGGCTGGCCATAATGCGCTTATTGCACATGGTAAAGCTGTTCAAACTATCAGGGCTAACGCCAAAAAAAAGCCGCTGATTGGCTGGGCTCCAACCGGAACCATTAGTATTCCCGCGACACTATCTGTTGAAGATATCGAAGCTGCCAGAGAAAATATGTTTGCCACAACCCAAAAAGGCGCGTGGCAAATTGGCTGGTGGGACGATCCCGTGCATTTGGGACAATACCCGGAGGATGGAATAAAACTATTTGCCGAGGATATGCCAATCGGCTGGGAAAAAGATTTGCCAACAATTTATCAGCCCTTAGATTTTTTTGCAACAAATATTTATACGGGGAATTACATTAAAAAGGGGGCCAACGGGAAACCTTTTGAGATTGAAAAAGCTATTGGTTATCCAGATGTCGGTATTCCAGTGGTTCCGGAATCGCTTTACTGGGGCCCGAAATTTTATTACGATCGCTATAAACTTCCGGTTTATATTACTGAAAACGGATTGGCAAGCCCAGATTGGATTAGCGAAGAAGGCGATGTAAAAGATGTACAGCGAATTGATTTTATAAAAAAATATCTTAAAGCTTTTGCCAAGGCAGGACAGGATGGCGTGCCAATTAAAGGATATTTTCACTGGTCACTTCTGGATAATTTTGAATGGCGCTCAGGTTATCAAAAAAGGTTTGGTATGGTGTATGTTGACTATGCAACCCAGAAGAGGACTCTCAAGCAATCGGCTTACTGGTATAGCAAAGTAATCGCATCAAATGGGGAAGAGATTTTTAAGAAGTGAAATTCTACATATGGTTTATGCACGAAAGGAAAAAATAACAGATGAATACAGAAAAAGCTACTGTGCTGAAACAAATGGGTGCATGGCAACAAATGTAGGCCCAAAACCAGGAATTGACAAAATACAAAATACATAAAACAGGTTACCCACCCAACTTTCCCTTCCTTGCGAGTCCCGTTCATTGAGTTTTAAGATAAATACGGGACGAGTAGGGAAGGGAAAGTGGGATGGGTCGCCGGCTCTTGCATGGATGATTGCATTTTTTCTTATGCATTTGTTGCCATGCACCCGAAACAAATGTTCGACTATATGATAAAGACTCCGTTGAAATCACCCTTTTTCTTGATGGGCAAGAGTGTGGCAGAATTTCTTTTAATCATCCATATTTATTGAACTTTCCGGCAGCACAGACATTCAATCCCATACAAACTGGAAAATGGCGGCATCCAATTTTGCCTTTTCAGATGTCCGACAATTCGTAATACCGGAAAAGCCAATGATAAGTTGTAGTTTGTCAAATTGTGGAATAACGCTTCACTCTTCCCTCTCTTTTCGTTTCGTGATGTGGAAGCACTATTCTGGACAACAAGAAAAATTTCCACAAGACTTCCGGCAGGGACCTATTATGCTACTGCCAGAAGAGAAAACAATTTTGGCAATAAAAGCGCCGTATCCCTTTCTGCTCCCATTCGTGTTTGTCAAGATGGTAGTAGTGGGCCGGACTTCCGTGAACTATATATTGCTTCCGTTCGCAATAGCGAGCGTCTAGACACAATATTCGTCGATAGTTATTACGATATTTGCATAGGGTTGGATTCTATTTCTCGTTTTGATTTATTGGGTTATCTTGTAGTTAATATTTATGATACTTCCTTTACTCAAAGAACACCATCCAATAAGGGTGGTGCGTTCAACAAAAAATCAAACTACATAATCAACCTCAGTTTATTGGGCGGAAAGTATCAGTTGTTCGAAAAACAGAGAGATGGTTCATTTGAATCAAGCAGGCTCCATCTAGATTCTGCCGGACTCTATACAGCGTCATTTTCAAAAAATGTTGTTATTGATTCAGTGTCATCGACTATACGGATGCGATTTCGATTATTGAAAGAGGCTAATCCTGGAATGTGGCAGATAGCTGCGTATCTATTCGATAGTAATGACGCAATTATTGCTACCAAGAGAATTTGTTTTGTGCTGCATGAGAGAGTTGGCAAAGGAAACTGCAGAGTTAATACAAAGAGACATTTGACAGTTGTTTTTATTGCCGCATTAATTTCAGTAATACTTGTTGTATTGATTAAGCGGGGCGGTGGCAAGCGCGCAGTAATGAAAAAAGATATTGAAGCCGATCTTGATAGAATAAAACTATTCATTAACGAGAACTATAAATACGACCTTTCAGTTACCCAGCTGCGCCAGAAGCTTAAAATGAGTAAGGTTCGCTACCAGTCCGTAATGAGAGCTGGTGGCGTTGATTTCCAGTCCCTTGTCAATAGAAAAAGAGTTGAGAAAGCAAAAGAGCTCCTTCTTAATAGCGATAAAAGTATAACCGATATCGGTTTTGATGTTGGTTTTGCAGGGCAAGCTACTTTTTTTCGTGTATTCCGTGATATTGAAGGTTTGTCGCCGGGACAATTGCGAAAACAGACCTTCTGAATCATTCAAGGCTGCTTGCGCCCTTATACGCCAATCTTTCAGATACCTTTGGCGCCTCCTATTGAACAAGCTGGGATAATTCGTCCGGTTTTAGACCGCCAGGACGGCGGTCTTGCATTTAGCGTTTGCCTTTGTCTTAAAACACGAGAAATTGGCAATATATGCGTCTTGTAAATTAGACGCGCTGGTTTTTTATTGGATAGAAAGATATAAAAGTTTAAAAAGTAGCTTTGTTTTCTGAGCGAAGATGTATGGAAAAATCATGGTTATTCGAATCATACTGGTTTGAACGCAAAAAACATTACGCCAAAATAGCTTTTGTGGTAAAAACAGAAAAGCAAATCACATAACGGTCCGTGCATGCCGAAGTTGCCGCGTTGCCGACATTACACTGCCCGAGTGAAGCAAGTGGACGATGACGGAGGCATCAAAGCGGCAATTTGCGGCGGCGTTTTCGCCGCCCGGCATGCGTCATGTTGTGCGATGTGCTTTAACCGCTCTTCCTTCTTTTCTTCGGCGCGCAGTCTTTGTTCTAATTCTTCCAGTTTTCAATTTTAGGTCCGGAAATTCTTTTAAATTCTCTTTCATTATTTGTTACAAGTATCAGTTCATTGGCCATAGCTACGGAAGCTATTAACATATCCATATCACCCACCGGTGTGCGCTTGTCTTTTAATTCTTTTCTGATTTTCCCATAACATGATGCTGCACTAGAATTAAAATCCAACGTTTCAAAAGGCATCAAGAATTCCAAAAGTGCGGTTTGAGCTTCAAATGGACGCTGACTATTGGAAACTCCATATTCCAATTCAGCAATTGTTATAGTTGATATTGCTATTTTAGTAAACCCCACTTTAATGAGCCTAGTAATGAGCTAATGTCAAATGTTGTGTATGATATGTATCCGATTACTCCTTTAAGCCGC
>CAZPWS010000070.1:0-13641 GCA_964590225.1 uncultured Fibrobacterota bacterium | reverse complement strand
GAATCTCGTTTCCCGCTTAACATAAAGTCCCTGTAATCAAGAGGTTACGGGGACTCTTTGTTTTTTGGCTGCTTTACGAAATAATATGATAAAAATCGAGTTCTGTGAGATAGCTTGAAGATGGATTATATTTTCTGCATGCCAAAACTTAAAACCATAAATAAAAAAGGTTGCTTGGAATTCTTTTCCGCTGATTTTACAACCAATATTGCACTACCCCTTGTAAGCGGCAAAGTGTCGGCTGGCTTTCCATCTCCTGCGGAAGACTATCTGGAAATGAAACTGGATATCGCTAAACACATAATAAAACATCCAGCTGCCACTTTCTTTGTTCGAGTAACAGGCTCCTCTATGATAAAAGCAGGTATTCAAGATGGTGACTTACTAGTTGTAGATCGTTCTCTTGAGCCAACAAATAATAGTGTTGCTGTCTGCCTCATAAATGGCGAATTTACAGTCAAAAGACTTAAAAAAAGTGGAAAAAGACTCTTCCTGCAACCAGAGAATCCAGCTTTCAAACCATTGGAAGTAACAGATGGTTCTGAGTTTGAAGTTTGGGGTATAGTCTCATATGTGATTCATAAGGCTTAAGCATGTTTGCACTCGTCGATTGTAACAACTTCTACGCTTCTTGTGAACGGGTCTTTAATCCAAAGGTTCGCAATAGACCAGTAGTAGTTCTATCAAATAACGACGGTTGCATAATCGCTCGTTCTAACGAGGCAAAATTACTTGGTATAGAAATGGGCGGTCCAGCTTTCAAAATTGAACCACTATTAAAGAAACATGGCGTTGCTGTTTTCTCTTCCAACTATGCTCTCTACGGTGATTTATCCGAAAGAGTAATGACTACCCTTGCTGAATACGCTCCTGCAATTGAGGTTTATTCCATTGACGAAGCCTTTCTCGGACTATCTGGGATAAGAACAAACACATTAGAAAAATATGCCGAAGAAGTACACCAAAGGGTTTTCCGATGGACTGGAATACCTGTCTCTATTGGTATAGCACCAACAAAAACTCTGGCTAAAGCGGCTAACCGAATTGCCAAAAAGAAATTTCCTGACAAAGGAATTTGCATTCTCGACAATGAGACTGACATAAAAAGAGAATTAAGTACATTTGACATCTCTGACATTTGGGGAATAGGTAGAAGATACAGTGTATTTCTAAAGCAAAGAGGGATTAAAACAGCTCTTCAGCTTCGAGAAATAGATGACGGATGGATTCAAAAACACCTATCTATTGTAGGCTTGCGAATTGTACATGAACTTCGTGGTATTCCCTGCTACACACTTGAAGAACATCCACCTAAGAAACAGAATATTTGCAATGCCCGCTCCTTTGGAAGTTCACAGGATGCTATTGAACCTATTTCTGAAGCTGTTGCTACATTTGCTGCAAGGTGTGCTGAAAAACTGCGTAAACAATCTTCCGCTGCCAATATTATCTCAGTATTCCTTGAAACAAACCGTTTTAAAGAGAATGAGGCACAATACTTTCCTTACAAAACTCTAACACTTCCCGAAGCTTCAAACAGTAGTAATGAACTCATTAAATACGCTCTTGATGGATTGCATAATATTTTCAGAGAGGGATACAAATACAAAAAAGCTGGCGTTATGGTTAGCGGTATTATCTCATCAAACGAAACACAGATTGATATGTTTTCTAAAGTAGATCATCCCAGGCAACAAGCACTAATGAAAGCTATGGATAAAGTAAACGGAATAATGGGACGAGATAAAGTTCGCATCGCCTCACAGGGTTTTGACCGTGAATGGAAGTTGCGACAAGAAAAGCTTTCTCCGAATTATACAACACAGTGGGATGATATTTTAACCATAAAGGTATAATGCAATGTGTGGAAGATTCTGTTGTGCCTGCTCTAAAGATAAAATAGCTGATAGGCTTGGTGTTGATGTTGACCCAGCACAATACAATCTTTTTTGCTGGACTTTGGGATTCGTGGACAAATAAAGGAACTGGTGAAGTGATAAACTCGTTCACGATAATCACTATAACTGCCAATAGCTTAATGGCTTCAATTCATGACCGAATGCCAGTTATTTTACCTGAAGCACTTGAAAAAGCGTGGCTGAATGGAGAGTTAAACCAAAAAGAACTAAAGCCACTTTCTTCTGAGCAAATGGGGTTGCATCCAGTTTCTGCTACGGTTGGCTTATGGTCCTGGAAAGGTCTTTCCTAATGCAATGATACCGCTGTAATCAAGCATATCCGCTAAACGCTTCTTACCGTCAGGAGCAAGAAATTTCAACTGGGTAGTGGCACTAACCACTTCACTGCCTTCTTTTTTTAGCTTGGCTTTTGGGTTTATCACTTCTGTTCTCAAGGCATCATAATCTCAGTTGAAAACTTCTACCGTCTTTTTTTTCTGAGAGCACCTTTTCCCTTTATTATCTTACAAATATGAGGAATTGATAAATCAAATTCTTTTGACAATGCTTGTAGGGATTTCCCCTTTTTATAACCAGTTACTATTTCCAAATCTCGTTCTTTGTTTTTGGCAATAGTGGCTTTAATGCCATATCTAACCCGAAGCTGGTGTATTGCTTGTCTCGATACGCCAAATTTTTTTCCTATCGCATGGTCGGTCTTGAGTGTTTTTTGCAGTTTGATAAGTTGTTCTTTTGATACACAAGCCATAACATTTTCCTCCTAAAAAGTTAATATAACTAAGATACTATTTCATGGTTTGTAAAACAATATTCCCGTTGACTATGTGTCTGTCTTGCCTTTTGAACTGAAAGGGGGTATCTTTAAGGTATGAAGAAGAAGCTGTATATTGAAACTTCTGTCTGGAATCAGATAATGCATACAGATAGACCAGACTGGAAAAGAGCCACACAAGAATTTTTCAACACCATTAAAACAGGTGTGTATGAGATTTTTGTATCAGAATTAGTTCTTGATGAAATTGCACAGGCCAGCAATCAGGTTCTCCGTGAACAATTGCGAAAACAAATATCAGAGTTACAGCCTATTATGTTGGACTTCAATACTGAAGCTAGGGCTTTAGTTGATCAATATAGGGCTGCCGCGATTATTAAAAGTGATAAACCCAAAATCCTAGTGGACTTGGGGCATGTAGCAATAGCAACAGTTAATGGGGTTCGTCATATTATAAGTTTTAATTTCGATCATCTTGTAAATGAAATAAAGATCGACAAGTTCAATAGCGTCAACTTGAATGTTGGTTATGATGTAATTGTTGACATAAAGACTCCTGAATCATATATCATCAGGAACGAGGAGGAAGACGTATGATAACTCATAGTAAAGCTGTTGAAGAGGTCTGGCAGTGGCGTGAAAAGATAGCTGATAAAATAAAAGATATGGCACCAATTGAGCAGGTTAAATACTTTCAAGAGCGTGGGATAAATCTTGCAAAAGAATTTGGAATAAAACATTCTGCTCAAAATATCATACACGCTTAAGTCGAATTAACACTAAACATGCGGAATTGTTAACCTGCGAAGGCAATAATGATTAAACTTGGAAAAGGCCAGAAGAATGCATGTACATGGAAAGCGTGTTGCAGAAAAACTCGGGCTTAAGTATAAAATTGAGAATAAAGTTCTTGCACATTGAAGCAATCAATACCAACATTCCTATCCTCAATGCCCTTACACCTTGCTTTAAGAGCATTATAAAGCAGTTCAGCATCTAAACAAGCCTCGAAAGGATCTCTGACTAAAGACTCCTTTAAAGCAGTTTTAAACCACTCTGAGAGATGTTCATCCTTTAAATTGATTTTTTAGAATATTATTTTAATAGAGTAAGGAAATCAACAACAATTAATTATCACCCATAGAAAAATGACGAATAAAGTATTTTCGATAGTTTTAGTGATTTTGACTCATTTATATTCTGAAACAGAATTTTTAGGATATGTTTATAATCCTACACCTTTCTCTACGGATGATCAGGTTAAAGCGTATACTCTTATACTGCCATGTTATCCATCAATGCATAACGAGCAATATTTGATCGGTTTGTCTCAACTGGGTATTGATGTTATGGGAGTGGCATGGATGACAATTGGATGGAGGGCATATAGTGGTCGGGGAGGGGAACCTATTGATGTTATGGCTCTTCCTTTAGGAGCTACAGTATTGCTACTAAATCGTTTGCTCTCGGTTCCTGTTAATAAATTTCACAATAAATTGTTAGCGGAGAGGATAGATAAGAAATGGAGAAAAGTAGGAACACAATTTTATAATAAAAAAACAGTGGGAATGACTTTATTTTCATATTTTCAAGATAATTCAGGAATTGCATTAGGCGTCAATCTAAAACATTTTAAACATAATTTACATGTAGCATATCCAGTTTATTCTCCATCGCCGGATACTTTTTTTGAGAGCGAAATAGCAAAGTATGATAAACTGTTGTTAGATACATCGACAATTGATCATGTCCAAGATCAATATTTACATGTTTTTGAAAAGCACCCTATCACATTAAGTTATGATTATTCCTTGATAAGATTGGATAATAGAGAAATCCTGCTTGGAATCGCCATAAGACATTCTTTTCGCAAATATGTAAAATCGTTCCATTATGAAGATGTTGCTCCAATATGTGTTGACGAAACCTCTTATGTGTCCTCTATGCACGCATCTGCTCGTTTAGGGTTTAGTTGGCAAGTTAACAAAAGGGCTTCTTTATTCGTTATGGTTAATTTTATCAGAAAAGAATACGATTATTATTTGGAGGCCAATCGGGACAAGTTAATGTTTTTGGGGACACCATTAACGCAGGATAGAGAATTCGGTTTTTCGTTCTGGCTATAACACACTTATCTGGATTGGTGGTAATGATGGTCATATATATCGAAGGTCTGATGAGAGTGGAAAACTAGAATATTCAATATTTCTGAATCTGTTGTGTTGTTGAATCTAAGTATCCATCCTGTGAACCCATATAGACTCTGTTAAGCCCTGCCCGATCCCACCCAAATTGACCGACAAATCCCATTTAATTTGACCGGTTTCCATCGATTCATTCAAGCTAACAAATAACAGTATTTTTCTGCCTTTAAACTACCCTGTTTTAGGGAAAAGGAGGTGGAAAATGAGTCGTAGGAGGAAACCGATGCGTCAGGTACGCATGATTTTGGAGTATCGTTTTGAACGGCATTTGAGTATTGAACGAACCGGACAAGTTTTGAGCGTTGCGAAGGGAACAGTAGTAAACACATTGAATCCTAAATTCCTCAGTTGAAATCCATTTTTTACTACGGTGAGCTGGCCATTTGAGATAATGCTATCTTTGGCAGTGCAATATTATCAATATTTAATTTTAACTGTGTTGCAGTTGACTCAATCCAGAATAATTGCCTCTGGTAGCCCTCTCGTAATCGACCCCACATCTTATCCGTAACAGACATTTTTAGTGTCGTCTCGCGACCGCTCCGCGTCAGAGATGAGGCTATCTGAAGAAATTCCTTGATAGAACATTATTAGAGGTTAAATCGGTGTCAGAGCGACAAACATTTATCCGAGACCCCAGCGTTTCAAACTGAAATTTATCTTCACCCAATAGGTGAACCATATAATCCTCCACTGCTCAAGTCAGGTTCACTATAAAATACTACTTAAACTGTCAATAAAAACAGTTATCAACTGAAGAATTAGGGTTCAAAACAGACTCAATATTATCATGTAAGTCATTCATAAATGGATAATTATGATAACAAACGAACAGTATTGACAATTGATGGTAAATTGATAAAAACACCTTCCCAAGGTGAACGTCGCGAGTTCGAATCTCGTTTCCCGCTTAACATAAAGTCCCTGTAATCAAGAGGTTGCAGGAACTTATTATTTTAGGCTGCTTTCCTAATCTTATCTCAGTTGAAAACTTCTACAGTCTTTTTTTTCTGAGAGCACCTTTTGTCTTTATTATCTTACAAATATGAGGAATTGATAAATCAAATTCTTTTGACAATGCTTGTAGGGATTTCCCCTTTTTATAACCAGTTACTATTTCCAAATCTCGTTCTTTGTTTTTGGCAATAGTGGCTTTAATGCCATATCTAACCCGAAGCTGGTGTATTGCTTGTCTCGATACGCCAAATTTTTTTCCTATCGCATGGTCGGTCTTGAGTGTTTTTTGCAGTTTGATAAGTTGTTCTTTTGATACACAAGCCATAACATTTTCCTCCTAAAAAATTAATGATAGAATTAAGATACTATTTCATGGTTTGTAAAACAATATTCTCTTGACGAGGTGTCTGTCTTGCTTTAAATTTGGTAAACTTCTGCACAAAACAGACCGCAAATAAACCCTGTAAAGACCGCAAATTAAATCTTAAGAAAGTTCTCGGAGAAACCGATATATTAGAATGGTTAATCGCTTAATCTGGAGGTTATTATGCCAAACAATCTTATAAAACCTTATAATTCAACAAGTTTGCTAAGCTATTTTCTCAACGCTGTAATAACTGCGCGACTTGAAACGGGTTTACTCTCAAACACCATTAAGCTTGACGAAGATGTTAATATTTATCTTGCCGGAATGCTCCAGAAGTTTTCAAGCGGTTTATATGCAGATAATAAAAAACAGATAAAGCCGCTTCTTGAATCGGAACTGGTGTTTGAACTTGAAAAGACATTTGATATGCGTGCCCGCTATAATCTCTATAAGGAAAATGCAGAGCTGATTATGTTTAATATCGCAATAATGAACGGCGTAGAAAAGAAAAAGAGCCGCATAAACAAATGGTTCAGCCTCGGGGAAGATGCGTATATATCCCGCTGTAAGAGCTACTTTTATCAGGCAGCGTCTTATGGAAGAAAATGTGGCAAAAAAGAAACCAATATTGCCCCAACACTTGACAAAGTAGCTGAAAATTTTACAATATATCTTAATTTGCTATACCATGTGAAAGAGCACTACTTCCATTTCGAAGAAAAATTTACTGATGGCGAGTGGTTTCATTTCGTTTATAAGAACATAATTCAAAAGTCAGGTGTAAGCTCCAAAGTATATGTCGAGTTGATGGATAATTTTCTCGCGACCCTCTCGTCGTGGAAAAAGAGCTTTAATAACGGGGACAAACATATGCTTCGACTAATGGCTGTGGAATTGAAAAGGTTGAATCCTGATTTTAATTACAATATTGAAAAACTGTTCGAGAGCGAAAAAATCACTATTGCCGCCTAAGTGTAGTTACACTTTTTAAAGTGCATGATTTTATTATATTTAACAGGGCACTTAGGGGACTTGTAATTCTTAGAAATCGGAGGAATAGTATGGAACTACACATAAGGCGGCGAGAGCCCTATGTTGTGCTTGATATAGATGGTGATATCAATGAGGTGGATAATTTTAATGAGCTTAAAGAGAATATCCTCCAATTGATAAAAAAGGGCGAAACTAAAATAGCCCTTAATCTTGGAAATACAACATTTCTTAACAGTTCGGCGGTAAGCCTAATGATTTCATGGCAGAAAAAAATTGCCGATAGTAAAGGAAAGCTTGTAATATTTGAACCGCCCCCCTTCATAATGGAAGTGCTCCGAATTCTCTGTATCGAAAAAATAATACCTGTGTATCCTTCGGAAGATGCCTTTTTCAAGACACTGTCAGAGTCTTGATTTTAGGGAAAATAAATAGAAAAAATATAAAATGCCGAGCCGCATCGACCGCATTTTCAACCCCTTGATTAAAAAGCCTATTTTCGGCTCTATCGTTGTTGTTCTAATAATCCATTTGTCTTTTTTTCTTACATTTTCTCTTGTTGGTAAAAATTATTTTGCCGCTCTCGTCTCGTTTTTAAACATTCATCCTGTAATGTCTGCTGCTGTATGCATCCTGAATTTTGTTCCACCGTTTGTTTTACTGACACTTGCCAAAAGGGCATTTGTAATAACAAGCAGGAATTTGAGCGTTAAGATATCTGAGGGAATCAATCAAGTTAAGGAGACACAGAATGTTTCTGTTCTTGGGTTTACAAGGATTGCCGAAGCGAGGGATCCCGATACCGGTGACCATGTCAACCGTATGGCCCATTATAGCAAGCTACTTGCGGAGCATCTTTCTACAAAAAAGAAGTATGAAAAATATATTTCGCCGGCATATGTCGAAGAGATTTTTATTTCTGCCCCGCTTCATGATATCGGCAAGGTGGGAATTAAAGATGAAATTCTGCTGAAAGAGGGCAAGCTAACTGATCGCGAGTTCGAAATCATGAAGATGCATACAATACTTGGTGGAAATGTTATTGGAGAACTGGAGCGAAAACTTAATTTCCGGACATTCTTTTCTCTTGGGAAAGAGATAGCCTACCACCACCATCAGAAATGGAATGGAAAGGGATATCCAAATATTTTTAAAGATGACATAATGCTTGTTGAGGAAGGGGTAGGAAAGGCATTAAAAGGTGAGCAGATACCATTGTCTGCTCGTATTGTGGCGCTTGCCGATGTTTACGATGCGCTTGTTTCCAAACGCTGTTATAAGCGGGCATTTTCACATGAGGCTGCCTGCGACATTATCGCAGCAGAAAGAGGTGAACATTTCGACCCGGACTTGGTTGATGTTTTTTTAGAAATTCACGAGCAATTCAAGAATATCAGAAAGAAATTCGATAAATAAGGTTATTATGGAAATTTGTGTAAAAAAGCTGAATAGTGACGCTATTCTGCCTGAGCGGGCCGGTAGTGACATTGGATGGGATCTTTTTGCAAACTCGGTAACGCCGCTTGCCGACAATATGCTAAAAGTGGGTACAGGTATAGCTATTGAACTGCCGGAAGGATATTGGGCAGAGATTGCAAACCGATCTTCGATGGGTAAGGCGGGATGGGCTGTTCATGGTGGAATTGTCGATAACGGGTATCGCGGGGAAATAATTGTTATTCTTACTCAGCACAAAGCCGGTGTTCCCGTTGAGATAGCACAAGGCGTTAAAATAGCACAGATGATTATACGCAAGCAGGAGGATGCAGGCTGGACAATCAAAGAAGCATCCTGTCTGTCCGAAACAAAGAGGGGTGCTGGTGGTTTTGGCAGTACTGGAAGATAACGGAAAACCGGATGTCAAACGCTCCTATACCCTTGTAAATGGTGAGCAGCTTGCCGGCCGCTCTCTTTCCTGCCAAATAATACTAGCTGATCCTACCGTTTCCGCGGAACATGCAAAGTTAACACTTAAAGGTAATGAACTTGAAATAAGAGATTTAAACAGCACAAATGGAATTTTTGTCAATGGCGAAAAGATTGAAGTTACCATTGTTAAGCCTGATACAAAATTCCGCATAGGCAATGTTGGTTTACTTTTTGCCGAAAAGATTATTTCGGTGCAACTGGAGCTCGATACAGAAAAACGGCGTAAACTTCATGAGGAAATTGTTGCTCGTCTGAATGCCGACAGAGTTGGGCTTGTGGCCCTCGACAAGGAGTCGTTGGGAGTCAAGACCCGGGAGGCGGCAGAGGCAGTGCTTCGTGCCGAATTTGGTGCTGATGGCGCTTCTCTTGTTGATACTATTGTTGCGGATATGCTCGGACTTGGCCCGTTGGAGCCGTTGCTTGCCGATAAAACCGTTTCTGAAATTATGGTAAATGGACCAGACTCTATTTTTGCCGAAAGGAATGGGAAGCTTACGCGTGAAAAGGCATCATTCGCTTCTGAAAGACATGTCCGTGATGTAATTGAGAGGATAGTTCTTCCTTTGGGGCGGCGCATTGATGACGGTTCGCCGGTTGTTGATGCACGCCTTAAGGATGGCTCAAGAGTAAATGCAGTAATTCCGCCATTAGCTCTTGATGGACCGATTATCACTATCCGGAAATTTTCTTCGAAAAAGCTTACACCGGAGGATCTGATACGGTTTAATAGTGCGGATGAGCAGATAATAGCCTATCTGAAAAGTGCAGTGGAGGCTAAAAGGAATATTGTCATTTCAGGGGGAACGGGCTCTGGAAAAACCACTTTGCTAAATATCATTGCCTCTTTTATTCCTGCAAACGAAAGAATAGTTACAATAGAAGATGCTGCGGAACTTACTCTCCCTGGTGAGCATGTTGTGAGGCTTGAATCCCGCCCACCAAACATTGAAGGTAAGGGGGCAGTGACAATCAGGGATCTTGTAAAGAATGCCCTTCGCATGCGTCCCGACCGCATCGTTGTGGGGGAGTGCAGGGGTGGGGAAGCTCTTGATATGCTTCAGGCTATGAATACGGGACATGACGGTTCGCTTACAACAGGCCACGCTAATACACCTCTCGACATGATTCGCAGGCTCGAAATAATGGTACTGCTTTCAGGTATCGATCTCCCCGTTCGGGCAATAAGGGAACAGATAGCCTTTTCGGTTCACCTTATTGTTCAGCAGTCCCGCTTGCCGGATGGAAGGCGAAAAATAACCTCAGTTACCGAAGTGCTTGGTATGGATGGCGAGTGGGTAAAGATTCGTGAGCTATTCAAATATGATTATGACAGGGATATTTTTATAGCGACGCAGGTCTAAATTGGTAGATGAAATATGTCGCACTTTTATTAACTGCAACTGGTTTATCGTTTTCTATATACCACATTTCTCCCCTAATAGTTAACGCGTTTCAAAATTATCGCGACAAGTGGACATCAAAAAGCTTTTTAAAAGCACAGCATCTCTTTGAGGCACATAAAAACATCAAGTTACAGTTTTATAAAACAGTATCAATTTCAATTCTTACTGCTATCTTATTTGGTATAATATTTGAAAGTTTCTTTTTTGCCCTAATTGGAGCCCTTCTTGTATTTCTTTTACCAACGCTAACAGAAAAACAGAAAAAGCGAAAACGGCTTCTGTTGCTTAACAAGCAATTGCCTGAAGTAGCGCAAAGGATGGCTGACGCTGTTAAGGCGGGCTCGGGGCTTAAGGAGGCTATTCAGGAGGCTGCTATAAGATGCGGTCCCCCCTTTTCTTTGGAGATGGCTCATGCACTCCGCGAAACTGACCTTGGGCTCCCTCTTATAAAGGCTTTAAACAAAATGGCACAGCGCATAAGCTCGCCCGAGTACCTTGTTTTTTGTACATCCATATCCATCGCCCAGGAAACAGGGGGTTCGCTGTCAACCACACTCGACTCTTTCGCTAAAGGAATAATCGAACGGCGGGTTGTTGAAGGGCGGGTAAAGGCTTTAACTGCACAGGGAAAAATGCAAGGGTTAATTATTGCACTGCTGCCAATAATAATGGGTGGAATAATTTATCTACTCGATCCAAATATGATTCGTCCTCTTTATAGCACAACTGTTGGCCAGCTGCTGCTTTTAAGTGCTCTTGTACTTGAGATAGCTGGCGCGCTATCTATTCGTAAATTGATTATGGTTAAGGTTTGATAAATAGAGAGGACATTCCACAGCTCCCTTTCACGCAAATCTTTAGGATCAGTCTGTTGGCTCATGTTTCAATCTTTCTTGTATTCTTCGTTGAACTCAATATATAATAGGAATCGTAACCTTAAGTTATGAAAGCGAGATTACATTATGGAACAATTATTGACTAACGAACAAATAGAAGAGTGTCGTCAAAAATTTAATCTTTCGTATCATGTTAATCAGTCTGTATTGTGTCAGCAACATGTAGGATTTACTGATAAGGAAGTGCTTGAAGTTGGCGGCAGCCTTCCATCGGGTTTTGTATTTGATTATTTACGAGCAAAGAGCTGGACCGCGGTAGAAACACCCGATTACGGCACTGCACTCTCGGATACAGGAGGTATCACACATACCGGAACTGTTATCGGAACTGAAACAGTCCGCAAGCGGAAATTTACTGATACAGAAGAACTTCAGAAATACAACTTTTTCTATGATGACATTTGTAACCTACCCGAATCTTTATACAACAGGTTCGATCTTGTTTTTTCATTGGCTGCATTTGAGCATATTCACAAGCTGCCGGCGGCGCTTACAAAGATGTATCATGCGCTAAAACCTGGTGGTAGGCTTTTTTCACTCTTTTCACCGATTTGGCCATGCTGGAACGGCCACCATCTGCCAGACATTACGGATCGCTCCGGCCGTTTTTATAATTTTGAAAACTCACCGGTGCCAAACTGGGGGCATCTGCTTATGTCCGCTTCTGAAATGTTTAATTATCTCTGTGGTAAAACTGATCGGCCCACAGCAGAAGAAATGGTCTATTATATTTATAATGCGCCTAATATCAACCGTTTTTTTGTTGAAGACTATTATAATTTTGTCACTGTTGCTGGCTTTACAATGGAAATATTCAACGGTATCGTGTTACTCGACCATTTTCCTGATGATGTCAAGGCTCAGCTTGTTTCCCGCTATCCGGGCAGAGCCTATTTTAACATGGGCGGGCTAATAATGGTTCTGAAGAAATGATTCCGGCCTTGACCTATTATGCTCTGTATGGCGTATTCATCTCAATTCTTGTTTTTGGCAGAGAGTCAGGATAGTTTTTCTGCAAAAACTCAATTAGTTTTTCACGAACCAGACAACGCAAGTCCCATGCATCGGAAGAATTGTGAGAACTTACAAGAGCCCTGATTTCTATTGTGTTTGTTTTTGAATCGGTAACTTGTATGCCACACACATTTTTATCCCACAAAGGACTTGTTTCGCAAATTTTTCTTAGCTCTTTTCTTATTGCCTCAACCGGCACAGTATAATCTGCATAAATAAAAACCGTACCAAGGATATCGGCTGACACGCGCGTCCAGTTTTGAAATGGTTGTTCAAGAAACCATGTGATAGGAAGTATAAGTCGTCGCAAATCCCAAATTTTTACAACAACATATGTAAGTGTTATTTCTTCAATTCTTCCCCATTCGCCTTCAACAACAACAACATCATCAACCCTGATTGGTTGAGTGAGGGCAATTTGTATCCCTGCAAATAGTGTCGATATGCTTTTTTGGGCTGCGAAACCCAGAATAATTCCTATAACACCGGCAGATGCAAGAAGACTCATTCCCATTAGCCTTACTTTGTCAAATGTCATGAGTATTGACGAAAGAGATATCACAAAAATAACGGCAACCACTATCTGCTCTGTAACCCTGATTTGTGTATGAATCTTTCGCGCTCTCAAATTGTCGCTTGTATTAACATCAAAGTATTCGGTTACAAGTTGTCGGCACATTCCGGCAATTCTGATTGCCACCCAACCTGTTGTTGCTATAATTAGAATACTAATCAACTGATATATAAGACTCTCAAGTTTTGTCGAAAGATTCATTGCGGGAACAGATGTCCGAAGCCCCATTAGAACAACAAAAGAAACAAGGGGAAGTCTGATGCTTTTCACAATTAGGCGTACTATCTTTGGCGAAAGAATTCTGTCGGGGATAATATATTTGGCAAGAACCATAAGTAATCCGTACAATAAAATTGAAATAGCAGTTGCTGCTATAACAACAATAAGTGATTCATTAATCCATTGTGGAGTATGTGGCATATTTACCTCTATTAATAAAGCTCAGCTTCTGTATTTGTTAGTAATAGCAATATATCATGTCAGTCATCTGTAAAACAATTTTTCTACTATTCACTAATTGCGGTGTGATCATCAAGCACAACATCAGGCTATAGGATTAAAAAGAGCTAATGTCAAATGTTGTGTATGATACGTATCCGATTACTCCTTTAAGCCG
>CAZPWS010000069.1:0-13726 GCA_964590225.1 uncultured Fibrobacterota bacterium | reverse complement strand
TCTGTATCGAAAAGATAGACGCTTTTGCGGATATCTTTGACGATTACAGAGTCTTGCCAGTAAAGTACAAAAAGAGGTCAAGCGCGGCAAAGACAGTCTAACTCGTTGTAATTGCACAAGTTAAAGTCAAATTCGTCTATTCTAAAGTTACGACAGTGCTGGCTGAGAATAAATTATTCGCCAATACAAACACTTCTCATCAACGCATTTCTATTTTTATCAACACTATGCCAGATATATGAGAAAACCTTACCAAGGCCAAAATCAGCAAACCGAATCAAAAACGATAATTTTATTCCAGAAATGCCTATTTTTTTCAACAAAAGACTTATGTATAGGATCAACCTGATATGCTTCCTGCGCTGCGTTGTCATCAAAATGCAGTATTAGAGCAAAAGTGTAAGATTTCTCAACTACTGGCCGATTGGTATCAGCAGGTACGCCAATAAAAATAGCGAGAACCCCATTAATTACGGAGAGCTTGTTAAGCTCAGAGACAAACAAGCGTTTATCGCTTTCCGACAAGTCTTCTTTAAGCCAAAAATAGACGGAATGAATTAACATTTTGAAACCTCCCAATGTTATTGAAATGGACGACGAATAATATCAGTTGTGAAATTTGACACATACCTAAAAAAAGCTACGCCATGCGCTTGAACCCATCCAAGTTTTTCGACACTGAATTCTTCGACAGGACGAACTTCTTTAATCCTTTTATTAAACGCGGCAAGTGAAACATACCGTGCCGTGGCGGAAAGGATAAATACAAAAAAGATAGGCTGGAGTCCAAAAAAGACGCGACTAAACGACAACAAGAGGCCACCAAGCGTTGCTCCGAGCAATGTTCCTGCACCTATCAGAATATGGTAATATGAGACGCAGAGCGCCATTCTCTGTCGTGTAACCGCATCGTAAATAAAATTTCCTGCCGCGAGATCAAAACCTGCCCAGGCTGCCCCCGAAATAAATTGCACTATTGCAAGATAAATACAGGCTATGCTTTTCGAATCTTTAGACACAAAGGTTGTCATAACCCACATAACGGGAACAATGGAAACAAATGGGCTTAAAAGCCTCAATATCCTAACGCTCCCAAATCGATCAATCACTCGTCCCCATATCGGCATCATTAGAAGTGTTGCGATAGTCTGCGTGAGATTGACCACTGTAAACTGAATATAAGAAAAGCCAAGATTCCTCAACATATATACTGCAAAAAACGGACTTGCTATCTGGGTAGCCATCGTAATAAGCGACAGCATTATGGTGAATCGGCCAAAATTATTGTGGGCCATCTTCTGTATGAATTGCCAAAGAGAGAAGTAGGAGCCTTTATCATATTTAAACGGCGGCTCATACTGCTGCTTAAGAAAATAGGCAGAAAAAAATCTTCCTAAGGCGGCAATAGAAAAGATTATTAAAAATCCGAAAAAAAGCTCGCGCCTTTTAAAGAAATCAAGAATAAATCCTGCGGCTAACATTCCCGCCATAGAAACTGTGCCAACAATGCGCGCCCGTTTGCCGAAATAAAGGCCAATATCTGTTTTTACGAGATCCTTCATCCATGAGGCCCACGGCGGATGCCCCATAGCACCGAAAATTATTATCCCAGTGTAAACTAATACAGTCATTGAGGGAATAAGCCACCCCGTGACATTAAAAAGAAAGTATGCCGCTCCAGCAGCTATAAGCAGAAACCATGTTGAGGCTTGAGCAAATACGCATAAAAGGGTAATTTTTTTTCGTGACCAACTTGTCATTGCCCGTAGCGTAATAAGCTGAGCAAGAGCTCCCAAAAACGAAGAAAGTGAAGTGAGATAACCGATTTGTTTATTGCTTGCTCCAACAGCAACGGCAAAAGGGGTTACATAGCGGAGACCGAACCCATCCATGAAACTCCAGGAAGCACCTTCTTTGAACCCCCGTGCCTTGCTCTCTTCTATTAAGGCCGCTTCCTCATTCGGATCCGTTTTATCTGTTGACACAGCTTGCTAAAAAGCTATCTGACAAAAACCATTCTTTTGGACGAAACCTCTTTACCGCCAATAACCACCTTTGAGATGTAAACACCATTTGGGACAACTTCGCCCTTGCTGTTTAAACCTGTCCAGATGTTTGTATGATGCCCTTTCGCTATTAAGCCGTCAAACAGCTCCTTTACAATCTGTCCCTTAGCATCATACACAGCAATGGAAACATGGGAATTGCGATCGAGAAAATAGCTAATCCTGGTAGCTTGAGAGAAGGGCACTGGATAAACAGTGGCCGCCTGCCGAGAAGGCGATAATGTTGCTACAGTTCCCGACTCGGCTGCGACCGGCCGCAAAGAGGGATCTCTGAAACCAACAACGAATGTTTTATAATTGCCAAGTCCCGATCCTTTTAATGTTACGGTTCCGGCATTGAAAGTTTTACTATAAACAGAGTGAGCGTCAATCTTAGTGCCTGTATTTGTCCACTGCGATACATCCTGCGCCCAAAGAGGCGGATTTCCTATGATAAGTATGTCTGTCGTTCTGCTAATTGTGAAGCTCATGTAATCAGCCGTAGAATCAGCCGTACCATCTCTCCACGATGTTTGGAAATAGGGAAAGCTGTGATATAGCGGCGGTCGTGAAAGAAATCGAGCCTCTGGAGGGGTGTCGTCGTACCAGTAAAGAGAGCCGCTGTCGATACATGCCCATCTGGGGGTTCTGCCTGTGGAAACCCAAAGGGAGGAGACAAGAGTTATCGGGGCTGAAGCGGCAGTAGCAACATTTTCCCCTTGCGACTTATCTTTTACACCACTTACCCTTACCATGGTATCCGTCAAGGACGATACGGCACTTGCCAAAACAAGATGGACTAACTTAGGTGAGGGCCTTGTAGCAGTCTGTATTGTAATACCTCCACCAAGTTGATAGTTAAGCTTATTGGCTGCTGTCAAGGAATCAACTGGTTCGGTGAATAGTATCTCCATATTGGTGCCAAAACAGAAAGCGGCCGCTATTGCCGGAGGGGTATTATCAACGGCTGTACGAAACAACTGCGTAGCCGGTAACGAAACACCGACACCATTAGTCGCAGCATAAACAGAATAACTATAGTCGCTGTTCTCTGTAACATCAAGATCCAGGTAAGACGGATCCGATACTATTGCAACCCTGACGCCATTCCTTTCAACAATATATCTTGTCACTGTTGCTGAATTGGCAACTGGCGGTATCCATGTCAAGGCAACAGACTTTTCTGTCAAGACAGCACTAAGCGCCGTTGGAGGATTTGGCACTAAAGTATCCATTACCCACCCCTTTGCGTGGTATGCCCATGCAACGGGTCCCCTGCATATCCTTTCCGTTGCCATAGTTGACACATTATAGTAGTATGTACCCGAATCGTGATTGCTCCTGAAAATCATCTCATCAGGTGAATCGTTGGAAAAATTTGACATCCAAAACTGGAAACTAGCGATAGTTCTATAAGCATTACCATTGTTGTTATGAAGCTTAACAAAACCAAGGGTATGATTATAGTTAGCGCTTGCAACATATTTCCCATCGCAGGAAATTGTTCCCTGACATGAAAGCCGCCTGTCGCCACCATCGTTAATTGTTATTTCGACCCCAGTCTCATAATCCATACTTACTGCCCTATTGCCTATTTGGTCACTATCAACTGTATAACACCCTTTCTTGCCATCCATTGAGGTGTAACCAGTGAAGATGCCGCAATTTTGAGTATCGTTAGATACTGGCGAATAGGTCATATTGAGTGTATAAGCGGTGTCAACTACGCCGGTTGTAACATTTGTTTTAAAAACATGCCTTGTCCAACCGTTTTTGTGATATATACAGCCATCATTTGCCCATGTCAGTGTTGAATTTGAAATAGGAATACCGATCGAGTCAATCTGACGAGTGAAAAGATCAATAATCCTGATCCGGCTTGTTTTGCCGGATAATGTGTATGCGACCTTTTTAGCATCTGGCGAAAAACAGGCACCGTATGTTGTCTCTCTTGTAAGAGTGTCTGTCGCACCAGTTGCCATATCGTATAGAAACAGCTTCCCACCTTCCCATGTTTTATGGACATGCGTTAGCAGTAATGAACCTGTCCTGCCGGAAACAATACTCGAAGACAAAAATATAGTTGTAATCGCTACAAGTAATTGGATCTGTTTTAGATAGAATTTCATACCATAAACTCCTCGTTTATTTGTGATTTTAGGTTCTCTTTAAGCCCTTAAATAATATATCTTTTCGATGTATGATTAAACAAACTTTACTACTTCTACTCATAATAACAGTATGTTACAGCCAAAACTACAAAGTTTTCACATTAAGTGACGGATATCACGCTAAATTTGACGGTATAGGCAGGGACAGATACGGGAATGTATATGTAGCAGCCGGCAAATATGGAAACGCCGCCCTTTTCAAATACAACGCTGATACTGATTCGTTGAAACTTGTAGGCACCGTTCAAGCGGCGTCAATTGCCGCCTCAAACTGGCTTGCGGATGATGTTCCAGGGAAAATTCATACAAAAATAGAAGAACACCCGGACGGACGACTCTTTTTTGCATCCCATTCCGAATCTGAAGGACTCGATTACTCCGGTTTCAGAGGGGGTCATGTCTATAGCTACAACCCCATTACCGGAGAAATGAAAGATGAAAGCATTCAAAGTGTGGGGATACCTCATCAAGGGATTATGGATATTGCCATTGCTATACCGCAAAACCTCGTATATCTCGTTGGCTACCCCGATGGGGATATATACGGCCATGATATAACTACCGGCCTAAGCCACTTTATAATGTCATCAGGTTCCTATGGCGGTGGTGTTTCACGCTATATGTTTGCCGACAACAGTGGCAGATTGTATTATCCGAGAAATTCATACTTCATGACATACAATCCTGTTGATAGCACAAAAAAGGCAAGGGGAATCGGGTTGTCTGAAACAAACCAGATTTCCTGTCTTGTAAAATCATGGTCGGGGGACACCGTTTACCTTGTTAATCATGGTACATACCATCTATTCCGCTATATTCCCGAAATTAACCAAATTGACAATTTGGGTCCGTTGAGTATGGACTCGACAAACCACGAAGTATGCGCCATAGCGCTTCGATGGGATATAAATACCCTCTTTTACGCGCCGGACTATCAACGCAAACTTATCGCGTGGAATCTAACAACCAACCAGAAGACAGTATTCAGCTCCATACCCACAAGCTCTTTTACGGGAAGCAATGGCATTGACAAGAACGGAGACATAATCTTCTCGGTAAAGGGAAGCTTTTCATCCGTTTACAAGTTTAATATCAACATTCCATGCCCAATGTGTTCAACCACCTCGGCTGAAGTAGTGCCAACTGCACACTTATCAGAAACCTTGATAAATGCATCACCCAACCCCTTTGCTTCGGTTATCCGGTTTGGTTTTTTTGCAGAAGCGAAAACAAATGCGGTTGCACGACTGACAATTTGGTTTCCAAACGGCCAATTAATTGCTACTTTGCTGGATGGTTCGGTAGAGCCGGCGCAATACCACAGAGTTGTATGGAACAGTGCGGCGCGAAACTTGCCATGTGGCGTTTATTTGGCACAATTGAACTACAACAATAAAATTGTAACAAAGAAAATTCTCCTTTCCCGATAACTAAGAGGCGTCTGGATGAAAATAGCACTTCGTTTATTTGCTTTATTCATACTGTTGCTTGCTATGGCAGTAAGCGCACTTAAAGACATTCGTCTTCTTTCTGACAATACTCCAGACTGGACAACTATCGAGAGTGCCGCATTTAGCATAACCAACTCTTTAACTTCAGATGAGCAAAAGGCAATTGCAATAACAAAGTGGGTTTCTGCCATGCGCCACCAGGTTCCTTCGGCGAGAGACAGTTTTTCGATGTCGGCAGCGGTGCCTTACTCTTATCCCAAAATCATTTACAACTCAGTGAAACTCGCCAACAACTACGGCAACACCTTTTGCGTATCGACAAACAGCATACCTGCGCTTCTTTGGCAAAGCCTCGGCAAGGAGGCTCGGGAATACGATATTGTTGGGCACACCGTGTGTGATCTGTACTGGGATGGCGAATGGCATAATTTTGATGCCGCCTTCGGATTCTACTACAAAGATACAACCAGTGGAAAAATACTTAGTTGTCAGGAAGTAATAAACAACCGTTACGATATGCGTAAGATGATGTCTGATGTCACAAGCGCAAGCCGCCTCGATCCAACAAAAACAGGCAATATCAGCATTTATCAGGGTAAAGGGGTATATGACATTTTAATAAACACCCGTGAATATGAAAGGATTCAGGCTACACGAACAACTCTTCTTGCAGATGCCTATTCTGATTCCTATACATATCGGCTACACATTAAGCCTTTCGAAAGGTACACCAGGCGATGGAAGCAAATAGCACCAAATATTAAGTACTATATTTCTGAAACACCCTCGGGCATCACAAATCCCAACACTACACCTATTCTTGGTTTGAATATCATGTCAAATGGGGTCTGGTCGTTTAAGCCGGATCTCGTGTCTCCTGCCTTTTTAAAAGCTGTTTCAACGGTAAATTTAGCTCAATCCCAGTCATCACCAAATATTCGTCCCACAAATACAATTGATACTGCCCTATTCATTTACAGAGTTGATGCTGCAAACATTATTTCCCACGCTGAACTCACTGCTAAAATCGTAAGAAGTAATCCGTCAACTGTTTTTGAAATATACTTCTCGGCAGACAGCCTCCGCTGGTACAGAATTTTTAAGGATACTACTACTGGAGAAAATGAAGTGGCACTTGCTTACGGTCGCAACAGCGATCTGCCTGCTATTACTGGTCTCCCTACATATCTCGCGAGAACAAGAGTTTCCTATTATCTTAAATTTGTTATAGCAACTAACGGACTCTCAACGGATAATTGCGGATTAAATGAGCTGTCCGTTACCACATATACAATTGTTAATCCACGAACACTTCCAAAGCTGACTCTCGGAAGCAACAGAATAAAGCTAACTACTGAACAGGCTGAAATGGAGCCGATTGATGTTAGCTATCACTGGACCGAAATAGAACGAACCGGACAAACAACTGTGCAACCTGTATTTCGTTCCCACAAAAATACCGTAACCACTAACGGTGAAGAGTGGCTTATAAATACGGGGGGAGTTCGTAACCCTACAACTGATTCAATTTCAATTTCGTATCACGGACTAAGCGCGACTCCATTAGGCTATAATGATGGCATAGATGTTGGGGCTGCATACGAAGCACCAAAGTATTATTACACTTTTGGCAAAAACATTGCCATTAATTGTTCTTCGTACGCCGCTGTTGATACAGTAGATACGAGACCACTAACCGACAATAGCGCTGGAAACAGTTCAGCTTCAGTTTTGTGGGATACCGGCAGCAACCCCTCAGTAGTAATAAATCTTGGCAGAATAACGGAAGTTGGCGGAGTGAGAGTTATGCAGGTATTGACATCAGGAACAGATGACTATCTGGACTCCTGCTCTATCTTTGCAAAAAAATATGACGCAGACAACTGGCAATATAGAGGCACCTTTTATCAAAGACAGGTTTGGGAACCGATTACAAACTATTTCCTACCCAATACATTTGATATGTCAGCTTATTACCGGCTAAAAAATATGAATCTTACCTCCTATAAATTCAGCTACGCTTTTGACACGCCAGACAGCGCTCAATTGATAAAACTTTCTTTTTATAATAACAGAAACAGTCTTGAGTTACAAGAAATCGAAATCTATGACAAAATGACAAAAGAGCGGGTAAATAATGAGATAGACCATGGCTTCTTGCTACCTGATCCATCATTCACGGCCAAAGATAACGGTACAGCGTTGGAACAATATTTCAACACCGACAACAGCATTTTGGATTTTGCGGATGCCATTTCAGCAGTACCAAACCCTTTTAATCCCATAGTAAGAATTAGAATATTGGGCATTAAAAAAAGAGCAAAGATATCGATTTTTTCAGTTACTGGTAGAGCAGTTCTAAACAGCGTACTAACCGATTCGGATGGGTTTTTTGAGTGGATTCCGGAAAAAGGCACTTCTGCTGGATTATATATTATCCGTTCAGAAGTTAACGGAAAGCCCCTAAGGAAAAAGATATCCCTTGTTAAATAAAAAGGGTGCCTCCCTCCCTGGAGATCGGTCTCCATCCCTGGAATCCCCTATTGATGATAGATATCGGCAACTTATTAGAAAACTTTAAGCAACACCTTCTCCACCGCCGATAAAATCTCTTTTTATATCGTTTTGAAGCTGCGTTATTTCTTTAAAACAGATTTTTAGGATGGCTTCATCAACCCTTCCAAGCGATGACAATTCGATTAAGTTGTCTATTTCAACCCTTTTTTGAATCAGTTGAACCTGATTAACAAAACGCAATGAAAGCATTATTTCATATATTCGATTAATTTCACTACCCCTTGAAGCTAGCAGAATCCCTTTTTTTACAAGTTCTTCTATCCTCTTTACTGTGTTTGTTTCCCATATTTCATGGGCAAGAGAATAGAGGCGAGCATACGCAACAATAGGCATCATTGCCTGTTTTATGTCAATTTCACCCTGAAAAGTCCCAATAATGGCAATTGGCGGTTTAAAATCAAGGGCACTTATTGCGCTAACTGAATAGAAACGGGGAGAATTCTTTGCTGCGGTAAAGACATGTTGCCTCAACATATTTCCAAGACTATTTTCGCCGTAAACAGTCCTAAAATCAAAAAACAGCGAAAACTCTAGAAGCTCCTGTGGCTCAGCTCTATTTATCCAGTCGGAAAAGTAGCCCTTCCATACAGCAAGTGGCTGATTCCATTTCGCCTTATTTGCCATAATACCGCCAAGACACTCTTTAAAACCACATTGAGCAAGATTTGAACAAACCTTTTGGGCCAGCTGTAAAAAATATGCTGCATAGTGCTCACCTTGCGTGCCATTATTCTGATCATCAATAATAAGACAATTATCCTGATCGGTAAAAAGAGATTGTTCCTCTCGCCCCTGACTACCAAGAGCAACAAAAGCGAAAGTGCATGGAGGCTGACCCATTTCTTGAATCGCAAGTTCAATAAAACGGGTGGTAGCGGCATCCACTATTTTCGAGACGGCTGCGGCAATTGTAGGCGAATATATGTGGGACGACACCATTGACAAAAGAGCCGATCTTGAACGGGTAACTGAATCAACAACATCTGTTTCAGTTAATCCATTGCTGATGTCTGCAAGGAATACGGTAATTGAGTCGCATCCAAGCACATCAACGCTGTCATGACCCGTCTCGGACCGCAGTGGACGAAGAAGAACTATTATTCCCTTTTCTGAGTTTCCGGTTTCTACCTCCTTAACGGTTGCCCGACATTCTACTGTCGCACCACTGCGTGTTTTAAGCTTGACTACTCCTGCTATATCTTTCTGCAAAGCAGAGTATGGGTCGTCAGCAAAAATATCGTCCGTTGTTAAAAGTTCAATATCATTTTGTATATATCCAAGCATATCAAGAAGAACGGGGTTTGCATATCGGCACCGTCCTTTTACCGCCATAAGCGCCCCTTCTGACGCTGCTTCAACAAGTATTTTATATCTTTCTGATGATTCCCTGTATCGCCTTTCGGCGATTATTCTATCGTTTTCCAGTTTAAGGTTTTGCTGCAACAGATAAAGAATAAGAAGTATTACGGCAATAGATATTGCAAGTGAGGCGCGAACCATGTTGCGTTCTATTCTTTCAATTTCTTCTTTAATATCGTAAATATAAACACCTGTACCTATTACCCAGCCCCATGGTTCAAATAAACGAATATAGGACTCCTTGGGTTCCATTCTTCTTTTGTTATCTTTCCACTGCCATACATAATTAACATATCCCTCCCTCTTTGTTTTGGCCAAAGCTGCAAACATATTGAAGATGAGGATTCCACGGGTGTCCCTGAACTGTGAGAGGTCGGTTCCATTTAGCTCTTTCCTGTACGGATGCATAAGCATTGCAGGAGAAAGATCCTGAACCCAAAAATAATCCTTTTCTTCTTTACCGTACCGCATTACTGATATGGCATCAAGAGCTTTTCTTTGTGCATCAAGCAACGACGCTCTGCCATCAATCACTTCATTATAAGCCTCTTGAAGCACTCCACTGGCTGCTTTAGTGAGTTCCTTGATCATTTCCCTTTTTCGATCCATGAGTGCGTTCTCAAAAGTAGGCAATATCACCCAAAAAAGCAGCGCGACAAAAAGGGCAAGCGACAAAATTGCCGGCAGTGCTATTCTGTATAAGAAATACTTTATCACACCAATCTGCCCTTTTTTATCCCGCGGCTTTACTTTTTCCATGCCCCGCTTAACCGTAATACGCCTGTTTATGTCGAGAATAGCATTCCGTATGGATTTCCACTGTGAAGTTGAAATGGTTATCCCTGGTGGCGGTGAAGACATATTGTTAAAATGGCTATCGCTACCACCCGTTGAAACCAAATCAAAATCACGAGCGATGTCAATGAGCCGATTATGCTCCTCAATTGGCAACGGCGAATAAATTGACTCAATTCCGTCAAGACCTATTTTTTTTAATTTTGTTAGAAGCATTACTAATTTATCATGATCCGGTTCTGTAACAGAAGGATGCGCAAGCACAACCAGTCCACCAGCCTCATGCAAAAGAGCTATGGCACTTTCTGCGTCTGGAACATAACGAAACTCTTCGTTTTCTTTAACAGCAGCCATTTTACCAATTAGTTTGTCAAGCTCTATTGAATCAGCGCTAAACCCATAGGAAAGGAGGTGAAGCTCTCTGTTTTCGAATTTGGTTGATAATTCTATGCCGGTTATTACCGTTATTCCATGCTTTTCCGCAGCATAACGAAACCGCTTTAATCCTGCAATTGTATTGTGATCTGTAAGCGAAGCATATGCTATTCCGTGAATCGCAAGCTGTACGGCAATATCTTCGGGAGAAAGGCTACCATCACTCAGATTTGAATGACAATGGAGCTCAATCTTTACACTTGTTTTCCTGTTCATTTCAAGAAAATTGTCTAAACAGGTTCCATAATTTCGTAAAGACGCACAGTGCCGCTTTTTCCCCTGATGACTTCATCGGAAAGCTCCTTAACAGAAACCTTTGACGAAATTTCTTTGTATGTTGATTCAGAGATAAGTATTCGTGTGCCGGAACCTCTGTTGAGTGACTCTATCCGCGCGGCAGTGTTTACTGTGTCGCCAATCACGGTAAACTCCATTCTTTGGCTTGAACCGATATTTCCAAAGATTACTTCACCCGTATTAAGCGCAAAGCCCATTTCCAGATTATATTGCGCACCGGTTTCTTTTACAGCACGGGCCATCTCAAGCGCTGCCCGTACCGCCCGAAGAGAATCGTCCGGCAATGCGTGTGGTATGCCAAAAACAACGAGCATTCCATCACCAAGAAATTTATCAAGAGTACCGGAATGTTTGAACACAACTGAAACAAGTCGTTCAAAAAGAGAGTTTAAAAGGCGGACTGATTCAGATGGACCGATTCGCTCACTTAAAGTTGTAAATCCTCTTATGTCACATACAAGTATAGTGACTTTTTGCGACTTACCGCCAAGATCAGGGGGGTTATTTGTTAAATATCGTGCTATTTTTTCTGAAAAGTACCTTTCGAAAAGCGACTGCGTTTTTTCCCGTTGAATCTGCTCCCATAATCTCTTTCTGGCCTCGCTTTCCCTTAGCTTAACAAGACGATGAATATTTCTCACAAGAACAACCATTAAAACACCTAGAGAAAAAAGATAAGCGAACCTGTAACCCTGCTGTATCTGGTTTACCTTGGCAGTAGTAAACTCGTCCAGCATATTGCCCCATTCTATGCCGTCTTGAATTGCCATAAGAAGCACAGCTCCATACAAAAAAATTGAAAGTCCGGTTGCATATATTGACAATTTAATATCGAAACGGAGCGTTGTAAGTATTAGCACGAAAAAGAGAGTCATAAAGGTAATGGATTTAAGCGAGGTTGCATATCCCATATCGAAAGAATAGATATAGAGCATAGCCGTTATGAGACAGGTGTCGAATGTAACTGATGCATACTTCATAAACGGGCGATAAGAGCATCTTTTTAGAATGATGTGCCAAAGAAGGGCAAAAATTGACCAAAACGCACCAAGACCGATATTGGCGATATTAGCGCTTGTTGGCTGGCTTCCGTGCGAAAAGTATGTAACTGTAAACCAGATTAGTGAATAAACAAGCCTTACGGCATTCGCGAGCCGTTCGGCCCTCGCCTCCTCCTGAAACCAGATATCCCTATCGATTTCAGCTTCATGGTTATCGAGCATCCATGCTCTGGTCTTCCGGTAAATATCCATATTTAAATCAATAGATATTTCATTATATTTGACATAGGATAAATATACAATATCTGAAAGGATACCCATGCAGACCGATTTTCATTTCTACGCAATTTACGCTTTAGCGAGATGTGCTGGCGTTGCTGCCGATAAGGCAAAAACTATAGCCTATGCCTCCCAATACACCGATGATGCTGATGATGGCAGAACAATAACTTTTAAGAATGGGGAATCATTCAATCCAGTCCTAACCGCACATAAATCCTTAAGTTTTGCCAACCTCACTCTTGATGTTCAAAAAAAAATTCACCTTTCATTTCACTTTCTTCCCGGTTTATTAAGTGAGGATAAGTTTCCACGCAGAGCGTTTGTTACACGAGCCGGTTGTAAACTTGCGGAGGACACTGTTTCTTTTGCTTTAAGCAACATGGACAAGGAGGAAGGGCTTCAAGGAGCAGGTATTGCCCTGCACTCTTTTGCGGACACATATTCGCATGAAGGTTTCTCTGGCCTGCTTGGCCCGGAGAACGACACGGAATCGGTTGATATTTCGGAAAAAGGCGGAATTCAAAAGGCTCTCGGCAAACTTTGGCACAGGATCATGGAATCTATGGTGCCATGTATTGGTCATGGCGAGCTTTTGTATCTGCCCGATACTCCCTACTGTACTTGGAGCTACTTCGATTATTACAGACAAAAAGAAATTAACAACATAGATAACCACGCTAAATGCATGGTTGTTTCAGAAAGAATTTATTCACTTCTTGGTGGTAATGAGTGGAGCAGAGTGGCGGATAGATTTAGCGATGCTTTTCGTTATGAAGGTTCGCTTGAGGCCCGTTGCAATAATTGGAAGAGCATGATCTCGAATGGGCTGTTTAGCTTCGCTCCTACACCAGAGGACCGAACACTCGCCTACGATCCATATGAATGGAAAAACAATGCCTTAGTTTGGCGCGACAATGGGGGAATTAGTAAGCTTGCAGCATTTGAGGCGTCAGATTTTGTAAAATTTCATGCAGCAGCAAGAAAACAGAGATCATTTGTTCTGGGAGAGGTTGAAAAAACAGGCATAAAGATTGAAAAGGCTGCGATTCTTGTTTTCTTATGGAAATTTATTGGCTTCTTCCACTCCCTCTTCAGTACAAAAGGCCGCAGCTCTTTTACCTTTAAGGCGATACGGCGTGCGGCATTCCGGTTCTTTATTTACGGTTCTATGATGCTTGCCGGCGAAATTGCCTTTTATACAATTTGCAAGATCGGACGATCTATTCCCCTTACTGTAATTAACGACCTCTTTAGGTTTGAACCCACATTCCTCACCTTTTTTTATGGTTCTTTCAGTAGTTATTTGAACTGCT
>CAZPWS010000068.1:0-14655 GCA_964590225.1 uncultured Fibrobacterota bacterium | reverse complement strand
GATGACTCGCTCTGTTTAGTCGTGAAATACTGTTGAGAACTTATGACTGTTGAGAAAGGAGTATGTTTAAATGGAAAAAGTTTTATTTACATCCGAATCTGTTTCGGAAGGGCATCCAGATAAAGTTGCCGACCAGATTTCCGATGCTGTTCTTGACGCCATGCTTTCGCAGGATCCCGATTCCCGTGTAGCTTGCGAAACCCTTGTGACTACCGGCATGGTTGTTGTTGCGGGAGAGGTTACATCGAAAGCCATTGTTGATATTCCTGCGGTTGTTCGCAAGACGATTACAAATATTGGCTACACTGGCGGCGGAATGGGTTTTGACGCAGAGGGATGCGCCGTAATGGTAACGCTTGATAAGCAATCTCCCGATATCTCACAGGGGGTAACGGCGGGAAAAGGACTTTTTAAGGAACAGGGGGCAGGTGATCAGGGGATGATGTTCGGTTATGCCTGCGACGAAACCCCATCTCTCATGCCGCTACCCATTGAACTTTCTCATAAGCTTGTATTTGAACTTTCGAAATTACGGAAAAGTGGGAAGCTCAAGTATCTTCGTCCCGATTCCAAATCTCAGGTATCGGTAGAATATACTGATGGCAAACCGGTACGGGTTGACACTGTAGTGATATCAACTCAACATTCGCCTGAAGTTAAACATGAGACTATCTGTAAAGATATTCTTGCAAAACTGATTAAACCGGTGTGTGGAAAATATGTCGATAAAAATACAAAGTACTATATAAATCCAACAGGCCGCTTTGTAGTAGGTGGACCGCATGGCGATTGCGGGCTTACCGGCAGAAAGATCATAGTTGATACTTACGGCGGTATGGGAAGGCATGGCGGCGGGGCTTTTTCGGGAAAAGATCCGAGTAAGGTCGATAGAAGCGCAGCATATATGGCGAGATATGTGGCAAAAAATCTTGTAGCTGCTGGCGCGGCTAAGAGATGCGAGGTACAGCTTGCTTATGCAATTGGTGTAGCTGCTCCCGTCTCTGTACTTGTAAATACTTTTGGAACAGGCAAGGTGAGTGACAGCGGTCTTGTTGAAATTGTCCGCAAGCTTTTTCCTCTTAAACCTGCCGATTTAATAAAACATCTGAGACTTAAAACAGATGTAAAATATGTTGACACTGCGGCATACGGTCATTTTGGTCGTTCGCAATTTACATGGGAAAAAACTGACAAAATTGACGCAATAAAAAAAGAACTTAAGAGGTGTGAGTAAAAAACATGGCAAACAAGGATTATGTAGTTAAGGATTTATCCCTTGCCGAATGGGGACGAAAAGAGATAGACATTGCAGAAAAAGAGATGGTGGGATTAATGGCCATCAGAGAGAAGTATGCAAAAAAGAAACCATTGAAGGGAGCGAGGATTATGGGCTCTCTTCATATGACCATCCAGACTGCAGTTTTAATCGAAACGCTGCATGAGCTTGGCGCTTCTGTGCGCTGGTGTTCCTGCAATATTTTTTCTACACAGGATCATGCCGCTGCTGCAATTGCTAAAGCTGGAATACCCGTTTTTGCGTATAAAGGGGAGTCGCTTGAAGAATACTGGGATTACACACTACGGGCGTTAACTTTTCCTGATGGAAAAGGCCCCGATCTTATTGTTGATGATGGCGGCGATTCAACGCTGATGGTTCATGAGGGGGTTGCGGCGGAGAAAAATCCGTCAATATTGTCAAAAAAGACAGGAAACACTGAATTTGATCTTCTCCATTCGGTAATAGCCCGCGCTCTAAAAAAAGATTCTTCCTTTTTTTCAAAGTTAGCTAAAAAAATTCGCGGTGTTTCGGAAGAGACAACAACAGGCGTGAAGCGTCTTTATCAGATGTTCGATAAAAAAGAGCTTCTATTCCCTGCAATAAATGTTAACGATTCTGTTACAAAGTCGAAATTCGATAATGTTTATGGCTGTAGAGAGTCTCTGGTTGATGGCATTAGAAGGGCGACTGATGTAATGCTTGCAGGCAAAAAGGCGGTGGTTTGTGGCTATGGCGATGTGGGCAAGGGGTCTGCCCAGTCACTTGCCGGTGCTCGCTGTACTGTTGTAGTTACAGAAATAGATCCGATTTGCGCCCTTCAGGCAGCAATGGACGGCTTTGAGGTTATGACTGTTGAGGATACTCTTGGATGGGCCGATATTTATGTTACAACCACAGGCAACCGTGATGTTATTACTGTTGACCATATGCTTAAAATGAAGGATCAGGCAATTGTTTGCAATATTGGTCACTTTGACAACGAAATTCAGGTTGGAAAGCTTGAAAAAGCAAAAGGCGTTAAGAAGATAAATATAAAGCCACAGGTTGACAGATACTACATTGGTAAGGATAGGTCAATATATATTCTTGCCGAGGGAAGGCTTGTAAATCTTGGCTGCGCAATGGGGCATCCCTCTTTTGTGATGTCTAACTCGTTTTCAAACCAGACAGTAGCCCAGATTGAGTTGTGGACAAAGCAATATGATATTGGAGTTTATCGCCTGCCAAAAGCTCTTGACGAAGAGGTTGCGCGGCTCCACTTAAGCAAGATAAATGCGAAACTTACAAAACTTACAAAGGATCAGGCTGAATATATCGGAGTTCCTTTGAATGGCCCGTATAAAGCAGAGCATTACAGGTATTGATGGGGCGTCCTTTTGTAAGGATAGTTATTGGGCTTTTAATAACGGTTTTTTCGATTTATCTGTTTTACATTTCGGTGGGCGATTTTAGATCAGCAGCTGGTATGGTTGGCAGGCTTAGTTTTTTTGCAATAGCTGCTGCAGCAGGTCTCTCACTCTTTGCGCTTTTTTTAAGGGCTTTAAGACTTCAAATTATGCTTGGCAATAAAGATGGGGTCACGGTAAGGAGTTTATACTCTATAATTTGTGTCTCATTCATGTTCAACAACATACTCCCTTTTCGCATGGGAGAGGTCGCGAGGGTTTTTCTTGTTTATAGAAAGCATGGTTATCCGCTTACTCTCTCCATAGGTTCGTTGTTTGCAGAAAGGGTTCTTGATTCTCTTGGGTATGCGCTGCTACTTATTATACCGGCATATATGCTCGGTTTTTTTTCGGCCGGAATTTCGCTTCTCGGGGTGGTGCCCTTAAAGCCAGTATTAACAGCCGTTTCTCTCGGCCTTCTATTCGGACTGTCTTTCTTATTAATAATTGTCATTAGGCCAGCGTATGTTATCTACTTGCTTAAAAAAAGACCATTCGGTAGATGGAAAATTGCAGTTAGCGTGATGGAATTTATAGAAAAAATGGTTAGCGAATCGATTGCTTGGCTCGCTTCTCCAACAAAATTCTTTAAGGTCATGTTATTAACATTAGTCACAGTTTTCTGCTACGGATTTACTATTTATATACTCATTATGGCAATTGATTCACAGTCCAATTTACTTGGCTCTCTTTTTACTTCGGGGATTGTTGCCATTGGTGTTTCATTACCATCGGCTCCAGGTTATGCTGGCACGCTTGAATTAGCCATTCAATCTGGGTTGCTTCTACTTGGTTTATCTGGTGACAAGGCAGCAGCGGTTGCTGTTTCGTACCATTTAATCGGTTGGGCAGCTGTTGTAGTTGTGGGCCTGTTTGCATGGCTTAAAATGGATATTTCCTATTCGTCCTTGAAGCTGTTGCACAAAAATGGGAGGGTGAATGATACGGGAAAACTATGAGAAAAAAATCGGAGCATCTCTTATTATACGGATGTGCGGCGAATCTGATGTTGATATAAAGATATTGTCGTCGCTTAAACAACACGAAATATATGCGCAAGGGATTCGACATGTAGCACTAAGTATGGAAAAAGTTACCAACATATATAGCGCTATAATAAACAAGATGGTGGAAATATATAAGTCATTGATTGAAATAAAAATTTCAATGTCTCTTGTTGCTGTGCCGGACAGGGTTCGTGCTGTTTTGTCCGGTGTAAAGCTTGATAACCATATGAAAATTTATAGAAGCGAATATGATTTTATTCTTGCCAATAACCTCCATGAAGCTTCCGGTAGGGAAGAGTGCGGTATTGCGAGAGAGATGATGGATTTTAGTATTCACAGAGAAGATAAAGAAGAGGGGCGCGTTGCTGTCTTTTATGTTTGTGGTGCGCTGATTGAGCCGCATCATGCATCACAGTTTGTTGATCAGATAGACTTAGCCGTTAACGGAAAAATAACACGCTGCGTAGTTGATTTAAAGAAGGCAACCTATATTGATTCTGTAAATGCTGGGGCTTTTGTTCGTGCACATAAGCTTTGTGCACAACAGAATGTACCCTTCTCTGTCCACAATGCGAACGATCTGATAGACGAGGTGTTCAGGCTTACCGGCATCGATACCCTATTTCATGTGGAAAAAGAGTTACCGTAAGTTTTTTAACCTCTCCTCTGGGCTTACGAGCTTTACAATTCTAATGCCAAAATTCTCGTCAACGACCACAACTTCTCCCTTGGCTATAACTTTATCGTTGACAAGGAGATCTACCGGCTCGCCGGCCATTCTGTTTAATTCAATAATTGATCCCGGTCCCAATTCGAGGATCTTTTTTATTGACATGTCCGTC
This sequence comes from uncultured Fibrobacterota bacterium, assembly GCA_964590225.1. Lineage (GTDB taxonomy): Bacteria > Fibrobacterota > OXYB2-FULL-49-7 > OXYB2-FULL-49-7 > JAEUSG01 > JAEUSG01. Next base: position 10,082 of record CAZPWS010000068.1, on the reverse strand, counting down.
CTGCCGAGTTCAATGCTCACTTGCAAAGTAACATCAAGAAGCATGTCAAGCTGAGGATTGTTTGTTGACGAAAAAATAGTTGACCGGTCTGTGGCAAGATTACCGGAAGGTTGAGCGAAATTCTGAAGCTGCATAGTGGAGTCTCCGCCAAGATCGGCAAAATCAAAGGATTCGTTTCCTGTCTGGTTTCCACCACCCATTGGGGAAGAAGCAGCGCCTCCACCTTTGCCTTTTACAATTTCTGTCATCTCTGCTGCCGTGGAATTAGGTAGTATTATCGCAAAGGTAAGCTCTTTTACATCTTCAATTTTCATGATACATTCAGCCAATACCGAAGCGGATGGATTAAGTCCAGCTGCCTCAGGCGTAAATTCCTCAATAGTGGGAGTCGCAACGCTTATTTGAATGTCAAAATTGGTTCCAAAGGCGCTTGTTACTGCACCAAGAATCTGATTGGTGAGTTCAACAATTGCATCCTTATGATCCTCCTCGTATGAGGCGCTTCCATCGCCCATCATCATTAGATCGGCAAGGGTGGCGACATCGGCCTTTTTGTAAGCGAAATAGAACGCCCCAGATAGTTTCTGGAAAAGATCGGCTTTTAACATAAGCGAATCGGTTCCAAAGAGTGAATTAAGCTGGCCGGCATCTGTAGGAACTATACGGCTTATTGATACAGAAATGTCTTTGCCGAGTACAGTTAAAAGCACCGTTGACATCTGTTCGCTTATTACACTTACTGGTTTTCGGAGTAAGTCTGTATTGATCGCATTTGAAGAAGAGGGGGAGCCCCCTTCGTTTTGTATTAGAGCGTCAATATCATCCTGGGATAATAAATCACTGCTCATATGACATTTCCTCCTTATTTATGAAACCAGTTACCTGAATGGCCTTTCTTCTGCCGATAAGTCCTGGTTTGCCTTCCATTTTTAATTGGCCATTTAGTTTTATTCCAAGCCTGCTTTCTGATGGTCTGTCTGTTAAGAGCACATCACCGCGCCGCAATTGCAAAAGATCTCTGACTGAAAGAGTGAGGCTGCCAATTTCTGCCGATACACTCACATTTCTCGTCTCTATTTCTTTCTTAACTATTTTTTCTGTTTCTCTTGTGCTGCTGCGCTGGGCTTTCATCCACGATTCGCCTGAAAGTTTTCCAATAATTCCTTCAAGTACCATAAAAGGAAAGCAGAGTGAAAGAAGGCCTGATCCATTACTCATGCGCACTTCGAGGGAGACAAGGATTACCGTTTCACTTGGCGGTGCTACCTGTACAAATTGCGGATTTGTCTCGTAATTGGCGATTTTAGGATTAAATATACCCACATGTTCCCATACATCTTTGAGATCAGAAAGTGCCCGTTCCGTTATTTTCATCATAACGCTCTCTTCGATTGATGTGAGCTCACGGTTCTGTTCGAGTGTTTTTCCCTGCCCCCCAAAGAGACGGTCAACCATGTAAAAGACAAGAGAGGGGTTGATTTCAAAGATTGCATTGCCTTCAAGCGGTTCCATTTGAAAAACATAAATACAGCTTGGATTGCTTATGGACATAATGAACTCTGAATATGTCAATTGATCGACAGAGACAAGTTCAATTTCAACAAGAGTACGAAGGTATGAAGTCATTGTTGTTGAAAAAAGACGGGCGTACCCCTCATGAAGATTCTGAAGGGTACGCATCTGATCTTTGCTGACGCGGTCGGGGCGCCTAAAATCGTAAATTTGGACGGGCCGGTCATCGTTCTGAACAACATCACTTGCAGTTGCAGTTGGCGCAGAACTGCGGGAATCCGAAGATGAACCCATATCTCCTGCAGAAACTGCGGAGAGTAGAGCGTCAACTTCTTCCTGAGAAAGTATATCACTCATATGTTATTCCCCTGTGGATTGCGTCCGTTCCACAACCGATATCTTGGCCGCTACACTTTTTTTATAGCTAACTACCTTTGCAATGAAATCGTCTATGCTATCCTTAACAACCAACTTGCGGCCTGTTGTGAGCCGCACGATGGTGTCCGGAGTGGCTTCGGCGCTTTCTATAAGCTCAGCGTTTACCACTTCTATTTGTCCATTGAGCTTAGTTAGCTTTATCATTTCCTAATAGAACCTTATCTTAAATTACCATTATCTTACAAGGTTTACCAATTCCTGCATCATATTGTCGCTTGTTGTTATTACCCTTGCGTTAGCCTGATACCCTCTCTGAGTAGTAATCATGTTTGTAAATTCCGTAGCAAGTTCCACATTTGAGAGTTCAAGCGCGCCTGGTTTAATTTTACCCTGGCTTGATATTCCTGGAATACCAAGAACAGCGTTTCCAGAATTACTCGATTCCTGATATACAGAGTCGCCTTTTTTAAGCAAGCCGCCTGGGTTTCTGAAATCAGCGGTAAGTATTTGTGCCAAAGCCTTGGTTATTCCATTACTAAATGCGCCTTGTATTACACCAAATTCATCAATCGCTATCTCCTCTAACCTGCCGCTTGTATAACCATCCTGCTGAACAGCGGCTATCGTTGATGGAGAGGCGAACTGTGTTATTCCAAGAAAACTGCCAGGTGCTCCCCAGTCTAAGCTAAGCTCTATATTCTTTGCGCCGTTCTGTGGGTTAATAAGCACGGTTGATACACCGCCATCATCAAATACAAAGCTTGATGGTGAGCCATCAGGACCAAAAGTGATTTCACCGGTTCTGCCTTGCAGAATTTCTTCTCCTCTATTTGTGTTGATTTCCCAGTTCCATACAGCCGGCTGCTTTTGTCCGGTGTGGGTAAAGCGGATTGTGAGAGTATGCGCTGCACCGGAGTCGTCGTAAACTTCTATTGAGGTATCAACAACACCGGTATCTCTTGCGGCCTGTAACTGCGTCACCACCATATTGCTGTTGAAGGCGGAGGGCGAAGGGGTGTTGGGGCTTGCATTTGTAGCAAGCGCCGACATATTATTAATGGCAAAGGCAGTTTCTGGCTGTCCTCTAACTACAATTGCACCCTCAGGAATAAGGTCGTCGTCAGTTCCTACTGCGTTAAGAGAAACAGAGAGATTATTTGCAATAGTGCCATCTCTTTCGGGAAGGCTTAAGGTATCCTGGATATATGTAAGAACCTGCTGCATTGTAGTACTTGTTCCAAGATTGACTCCCACATCCGTTTGAAGAGAGGAAGCGTTCTTGGATGTATCGCCAATAAGTGCAGAAATCTGGAGTCTGTCGCCCTGTTCTAAATCAATCAGTTGACCATTTGCCGTAAAGATCTGAGCTACTGGCGAAGCTGTGCCTACCCCAGCATTGTCGTAAACCATTGGATTAAAAAGGTTATCGGTTGATAATGCAGGACGGAGAAGCCTGCCGGTGGTGTCAGAATAGCTTCCAATGGCGATATCCGACTGAAAAGAAAAAGCGCTATTTACATAAGTTGTAGAAATTGGCCGATCGCTTCTAACCGTAAGATTGCGTATTGACGAAAGGCTTGCGGCTCCATTAGACACTCTGATCTGTCCATCGGGCATAATTGCGACACGGGCATCGGCGGCATTGGAACCAGCACCGCTACGCCAAGCGTCTCCTGTAAGAAAATGCTCCATTGACAAAAGTAGTTGCTGGATGTTATTAACGCGGTAATCGGTTGTAGAACCGCCTACTATTCCAGCCTGAGCCGGATCGTTAATTACTTCAAAGTTGGCCGTAATGGTTTCATCGTTTAGCCCATCATTGATGGTGGCGGTTACCTTGAGAATATCTCCAGTTTTAATTTGGAGGCTTTGGCCTTTATCGTTATGGAGTCCTGTTAGCGGGGTAGAACTAAGCACATTAGCGTTTGTTATTATATCTGCAAATGCGACGCCTGCTGCGGAGTGGGCTCCAGTGGCTCCATAGTTGTTGTCGTTTGCTGCACCAAGCGGCAATGTGTTAAATTCGTCAATTCTGTGATAAAAGGATTGTGTATAGACAATTGTACCAAGCGCTTCGCTATCTGCATTCAGGTTACCCTGATATTTCACAAAAGTTGATTCTTTGGCAGGTGATTGTGATGTAAAAGGTATAGTTATGTCGCCAATGGCTGTTCCAACAGGGAATGTGCCATCTTCGGATGCCATTTTTCCCTGAATAACAAAGCCATTTGTTGGAAGAACCATTCTACCAGTTGAGTCAAACTGGAAAGCACCATTTCTGGTATAGAAATTTCCGCTTCCGTTGCTTACAACGAAATAGCATGAACCCTCAATAGCAAGATCTGTTATTTGTCCGGTCGATTCAAGGTTACCCTGTGTTATAATGGTATCGATACTTCCGACAGACATGCCAAGGCCAACCTGAATAGGGTTAGTGCCTCCCTGAAATCCGGGCGGACGAGATGACCCCTTAAGTAGTTGGGCCATGGATTCCTCAAATGTAACGCGTCCGGACTTAAAGCCGGTTGTGTTGACATTCGCAATATTGTTACCGATCACATCAAGGCGGACCTGGTGGTTCCGGAGACCGCTTATGGCTGAGTAAAGTGAACGGATCATGGAATCCTCCTTTTTTTATTTCTGTTAAGTTAAATTTCTGAGTGTTCTCTTACGGACTTAATCATATATATCGGGATGCTTGTGGCATAAAATTTTCCTTCGTTATCCCAATCCTTGCTCTTAATCTGGACCTGAATTCCGCTATCAGAAAAATCAACACCACCAACTGTTCCTTGCTCAAAAATGTTTGCAGCAACTTTTGAGCCTGAGAGCGAAGCGCTAATTTCAACACTGTATGTGCCTGGCAGAACAGAGTTTCCTGAATTATCGCGTCCGTCCCAAACAATTGAGTGTTCACCGTAAGGCTCCCAGTCGTACTGTGTTGCTCCATCAAGTGTTGATGCCGGCATGGTCCTTACGGTATTTCCCTTGGCGTCCTTGATTGAGATGGTGACAGAATCCGCGGGGGTGTCGGTATGGAAAAAGAGCCGTTTAGGCGGCATAACACCATTTTCGTACTGCATAGCAATTTTATCAACTTCAACTCGTACATCTTTCCCGATAAGTCCGGCAATAAGGGCGTTATTCATGGAGAGCTGTGCGGCGTTCTGGTTTTTTATGTTTGTGTCAATAGATTCGGTTGCAAGCTGCAATGCTTTAGCCGTTTCCTGCTGTATTGTAAGGCTCTTATGGAAGCTGTCGTTCATTTCGCTTATGCTTGTGTTCATGTTAGTCATATTCTCAAGGGAAGTAAACTGGGCAAGTTGTGCGATATAATCTTCGTTAGAGACCGGATCCAGTGGATCCTGAAATTTGAGCTGAGTTGTTAATAAAAGTAAAAAGTCATCTTTGCCGAGCTGATTTTTTGTGGTATCAAAGAGGGTATTATTTTTTCGGGACGCAGTAAGCTTGTCGGAATCAAGAGATGAAATACCATTTGAGCTAAGTCCTGCCGACAGTTTTTCTGGTTCGGACTTTTTACTTAAAGACTCAATAAAGTCCTTGCCTGAATACACCGTATCAGTTGAGCTTGTTGTTGATGTTAATGACATATTTACTCCTTGATACTCATTTATGCCACAAAGTGAATGGTGCTGTATCCAAGCTGTTTTGCAGTGTCCGTTGCAGAACCATTTTCTGTGTCAACGCCTGCTTCGCTCGATGAATCAATATTCTGTCGTATTCTGCCGCGAATTCGTCTGCCTTGTTCCGAAAGTTCTCTTTTAAAGAACTCATCATTTCCATTATTTACAGAAACTTCGCATTTGTCCATCTTAAGACCCTGCTCCTGTAAAGCATCTTTTAATTGCGCAATATTTGTCTCGACTATATGCTTAACCCGCTCGCTATCAACTTGTAATTTTGCAAAGACAGTATCCTGCGTAATTTCGAGGCTTATTTTTACAGTGCCAAGATGTTCCGGTTTAAGTTGAATGCGCACCTCAGTGCCGCTCTGAGCTGCTACCATCTGGAATCTGGTGGTAATCTGCTGGATTACTGACTTGTCTGAATAGGGACGGGAAAGCCCGTTGTGTCCCGATTCGTTTCTCTGTATTTCAATCTGTTCCACTTTTGTGGCTTGCGTCAACTGCGAGTGGTTTTCCGAATGATTGACAATATTAGATAGTGACTCTTTAAGCTCGCTCAGCGCTTTTGTTATGGCCGGCGCCGGCTCAGCTGCTTTTTCGGGTAGCTGGAGCTCTTTTGTAATCTTTTCTTTTGAATATTCGGTATTGTTGCTTTCGCCTTCTTCTTTTTGCTGATTTTGCTGCATCTCATAAGCTTCAGCATCATCGGAGACTTTAGTCTTGTTATTCTCGAATAGCGTACTTGACTTATTGTCTATGGCCTCTTTGGTTTCAGTTTTCGTCTCTGTTTTGGTATTGTTGGTATTAATTTCCTTGGCTTGTTTGAACTCTTTTGGTGCAGCTTGTGCAGTAATTATAGTTTGCGCTATTTCCTCGGCTGGTTTTTTAATCTCGACAGTATTTTCTGTGGCATCGGTTTCTTGCATTAGCGAAGGCGTTATTTCAACAGAGGGTGACTCATCCTTTTTTTGTTCTATATCAAGTAGAAGCGGTTCTTTTTCTATTGGGGATGCGTTTGTATTCTTGGCGTTATCAGCGTTTACAATAAGTGACAAGGCGATTAGTTCATTAAGGAGTCCCTGAATTAACGCCGTTATTTCGCTGTCTTCCTGAGGTTCGCTGTTTTCTGTGCTCATATCTGTGTTTATGGCAGGCGCTTTTTGTTCTGGCAGCTTGACTATATCAACAGTTATCAATTCCTGCACAGATATCTTGATTTTTGTAGTGCTGTTATCGTGAATTGGATGAAGAAAGTGGTCGAGAATTTTTATTGCCTGCCTTAGGAAATCTTTATCTGTAATTACTTCTTCGTTAACTTCAATGCCCAATTCTTTCAGTATAGCTTTGATAGTCTCGACTTTCTCTGCTATGAGCGATTTCACAGGATCGGTGGTTGTTTCAGGATTAATGGTATTTGCTTCTGGTTTCTCGGCATTGTCTATTTTCCCTGATTGTTTTACGACCGCTCCGTTTTTGGGCTGTTCTTCACGGATTGTTTTTTCCGCTTTTTGAAGCGTACTGGCAAAGGCATTGTCTTTATTACCTACAGGCGCTGCCTCTTTTGTTGCTTCTTTTGCTGCTTCTTTTGCTGTGTGCCTATTTGTTTTGTTTGCCACAGGAACTTCTTCCCATACTTTGTCCATTAGCATATTAATCTGTTTCATGAGTTTTTTCCCTTGTTGGTGGTGCTGCTCTTATTGCTTTTTGGGGTATCACCCATGCGACGGCTTAATTCTCCCGCCCTCTCCTTGTTTAAATTTCCAAACGCTGCCATTAGCTTAGCTTTTTGGCGGTTGTCGGATATTTTTTCCATTATACGGACTATCATTTCATCTTTAAGGGTGTAGAGAATTGGTGCGGCTTCCTCCGCGCGCATAGAAGCATAAACGCCGGCGAGCTGCTTAATTCGTCGCTCCTCCATTTCGCTGCTCTGTTTAACGAGGGCTTCTATTTGTTCCTTTGTTTTTTGTAGGTCGCGGTTGCGATTGTCCACTTCCTGCCTAAGTGCACGAAGCCTCTCTTCATTTTCTCTGATTTCCGCTTCTTTATTCTCCACCTCTCTTCTTTGTGCCTCTATTGCTTGTAATGATTTTGTATGCAATTCCATCATTTCATTTTGCTTTTTATCCCATTTGATTGTTGCAACATTTTCAACTTTTTCTTCAGATTTATCCTTCCAACCCAAGGATATGTTCATGTAACCAGTAGCTTTCATTGCTATCCCAAGAACAAGAGGAAAGGAGAGCAGTATGGCGGCTACAGTGATTAATATCTCTTTTATACCCATCTTTTATTTTTCTCCATAAGATAGGCCATGCAATCTTTATGCCTTAATTTTTTTACTGCTTTTTTATAGTGCAACTATTGATAATTCATTGGTTTACCAGAAAGTTACAGTAGTAATTAAAGCGTATAAAATTTTAGTCTCTTTCGGGAAAAAAGTTCCTGATGAATTTTGCCTCATACTTTGGCACGCTATTCGCTTAATTCTTAAGTTAATAAAATGATTAAAATTTAGATTAAATTTTTGGGAGATATTTAACTGCATGAAAATTAAAGAGTTATGTGTTGTGGGGTGTAATAATCGTAAAATTTGTAAAAATCATAAAAGGAATATTATTCCCTATTTAAGGAATAATTTATCACACTTAATAGTATTTAATTTCGATTAATTCATGAAAAAGGGACTAAAAGTGATAAAAATCACAGAAATTTACGACTATATAGTAGTATTATTAGAAGTAAAAGATGGAAACTGTGACATTTATAAAACAGTACAGGGGATTCAACCGAATGAGTAGAGAGAGATACTTTTTGCTTCTTTTTGCTGTTTTATTTGTGTTTTCGACGCAAATATTTGCGCAGACCACTCCGCCTGTTCTAACTCTTCCTGCTGCAAGTACCTATATTGGCCCTTCTTTTGAAATTGAGTTTACCCTTCCTCAAGATGCACTGCCTGGAAGTGTTCAAATGAGGCTTTTAAGAACAGCAGATGGTGGTGATGCGAATAGCCCACATGTCATTACATTTAATTCTGATTTTGAGTCAAACGGAACCCACACGGCAACTTTGGATGGCACGAATCTTTCAAATCATCCATCGATTGCCTCTGTAAGCAGCGAACCAAATGACAGGTTGGCGAATACCGCGAGATATACCGTGAGAATAACCTATCAGAATTCCGCGGGCGACCCAGCAGAATTTGTGGAAAATATTACGATTAGATATGATGACATTGTGCCAACTGCTACCATTGTCTGGCCAACTACTGATTCGTACCGTAATAATCTGCAGATCCGTTATACTTTCTCCGAAATTTTCAGTTCGGCCAATGTTGTTTGGACTCGTACTGGAGGAGTAGAAGATATTGCATCTCCGCAAACTGCCGCAATTACTGGTGGAAATTTGAACAATGGCACAAGAACTGTCACACTAACCGGGATCGCTCCAGTTAGCGGTGCCATTTACACTATCCGACTTGAAGGAAAGGATAGAGCAGGAAATGACGCTGTGCCTGTTGAGGTTACCAATGTTACTTTTGATAATACCTTGCCAACATTCAGCAGTATATCTCCGGTAGCAAGTGCGTATGTTAATCATACAAGAATTTCTTATACACTTGACGAGCAACTTGCATCAGGCTACATAAGATGGACAAGGGATTTGGGTACAGCCGATCCGCTTTCCCCTCATACCAAAAATCTTGTTGGTGTAGAAATGGATGCTGGAGCACACGACGACTTTACTTTAACCAACAACCCATCTCTGGTTGATGGTGCGAGATACGATTTACGATATAGCGGTACCGATTTAGCTGGAAATGTCAGAAATTACGATTTGATCACAAATGTAACTTACGATATAACCGCTCCCACAATATCTTTTACCGCACCCACCAACGACTCGTATAGGAGAAATACGCAGGTTTCATATACTTTATCTGAAACATTCGGTTCGGCTACCATCACATGGACTCATACAGGTGGTGCAGCAGACCCAGCAGCACCTCATGTTGCAACATTAACTGCTGGCGAAAGAGGAACAACAGTTCGAACCAACTACACGCTGACTAATGCGCCAACTCTTGTTGATGGAGCAATTTATACGGTGACATTTGAAGGAAGTGACCTTGCCGGCAATCCTGCTGTTCCGGTAACTGTGACAAATGTTATTTACGACTTTACTTTACCGTCATTTGCTTCAACTGCTCCAGCGACCAACGCCTTTGTTAATCATACAAAAGTTTCATATACGCTGAATGAGCTGCTTGCCGCTGGAACAGGTACAATCCGCTGGACGCGTACTGCCGGAAGCGCGGATGCTGGTTCACCGCATGTAAAGGTTCTTGTTGGACCGGAAATAACAGCAGGGGTAAAAACTGATATTACCTTGGCCGATAATCCTACGCTTGTAAATGGTGCGGTCTATACTGTTGCTTTTAATGGAACTGATTTGGCCGGAAATGCTGCAACGGCAGTATCTAACACGAATGTAACATATGATGTTACTGCACCAACCATCTCTTTTACTTCACCTGCTACCGGT
>CAZPWS010000067.1:0-10000 GCA_964590225.1 uncultured Fibrobacterota bacterium | reverse complement strand
CTACATTAACTCCAATAATATCTAACATCTGCTTCAAACCATCGGCAATCACACTGTATGTTTCGTTGAGGCTATAGCCAAAGATTCCGCCAATATCTGCAACTACCGAATAAGTAACTTCCATGTCGTGCAGTACTGCCCTTCCACCTGTTAGTCGGCGAACAACTTCAATTTTATTTGCAGCTGTTTTATCAATAAAAATCTCACTCGATACCTTTTGTCCATAACCGATCGATATTGTAGGTGACGACCATCCATAAATTCGTAAAAAAAGCCCTTTTCCGTGTGAAAGCAGATATTCATCAAGAGCCATATTAAAATCGTGTGAACAATATCCCGAATTTATAAATTGAATCATCTTGTTATAGAATTTATAATATTCAGCGACAGAAAGGAATGGTGCAATGGAAACGGATCTGATTTACAAGAAAAAAAATGAGCCAATAAGCAGGAGAGTGGATGACCTACTGCAACGAATGACTCTTGAAGAAAAAATTGGTCAAATGATGCAGCTTGATGGTAAGACGCACAAGGATAAGCTTGAGTTATGGAACATTGGTTCATTTCTTCAATGTGACTGGATAGATATCCCTGAAATTATTAATCGCTCCTTGAAAACGCGACTGGGTATCCCTATTCTTCTCGCGAATGATTGTATCCACGGTTTTTCTTTTTGGCAAGGTTCTACAATTTTCCCTACCCAAATGGCTGTAGCCTGTTCGTGGAATGAGAATGCTATTAAGGAAATGGCAACAATAACCGCGAAGGAAATGCGTCATGCCGGAATTGCGTGGACATTTTCTCCTGTTCTTTGCATAACAAGGGACCTTCGCTGGGGTAGAGTTGGTGAGACTTTTGGGGAAGATCCATATCTAATAGGGAAATTTGCCGCCGCAATGATTGCTGGATATCAGGGAGACGATTTATCTAATCCAGATTCTGTAATGGCATGTGCCAAACATTATGCGGGCTATTCAGAGACACTTGGGGGACGAGATGCTTCCGAAGCAGAACTATCGCGACGCAAGCTTCGCGCCTTTTTCCTGCCGCCTTTCCAGATTGCTGCAGAGAATGGCTGTTCATCATTCATGACCGGATATCAGTCAATTGATGGCCTACCTTCAACAGCAAATAGATGGCTTTTGCGTGATGTTCTTAAAGAGGAGTGGGGCTTTGAGGGCATTCTCGTCACTGACTGGAACAATGTCGGCCATATGGTTGAAAATCAAAAAATTTGTAAAAGCTATGCCGAAGCAGCAGCACTCGCTGTTTCTGCCGGAAATGATATGATGATGTCAACACCACATTTTTTTGAAGGAGCTATTTCGGCAGTTAGAAGCGGTATGTTGTCCGAGTCTCTTGTGGATGAAAGTGTAAAGCGCATTCTGGCGCTTAAATTTAGGCTCGGACTTTTTGAAAATCCAAGGCTTCCCGATTTTAACGAAATTAAAAAAGTAGCTGGTTGTGAAAATCATCGAAAAGTTGCTCTCACTCTTGCACGAGAGAGTGCGGTACTGTTGTCGAATAAAAGGTGTCTCCCACTCTCAAAAGATGCTGTCAAAAAAATTGCTGTAATAGGTCCCAATGCTGATGACCATCTTGCGCAGCTCGGTGATTGGTCCCTTGGCAGTGGTCAGGCATGCAAAGGAGAACAGCCGAAGGAGGCTGTAGTTACAATACTTGATGGACTCAAAAAGAAATTTAGTGGTGAAGTTATTTATGCACGAGGCTGCGGAATAACGGAGAACAATCTTGATGAAATCTCACTTGCGGTTGCGGCGGCCAAGCGAGCTGATATCGCGATTGTAGTGATAGGCGATAAAAAGGGACTTGTTGGAGAATGGTTTTCGACTGCTACGCTGGAGCTTCAAGGGGGACAGATTGCTCTGCTGGAAGCAGTCAGGGCAACGGGCGTACCAATGGTGGTGGTGCTTGTTCATAGCAAACCTGCTGTATTGCCTGCGGCCGTTGTTAATGCTGATGCTGTGCTTGAGCTGTTTAATCCGGGCATGCTTGGTGGCGAAGCATGCGCAGAAATTATACTTGGCGATATATCTCCTTCAGGAAAATTGACAGTAAGCGTACCCAGGCATGTCGGGCAGCAGCCTGTTTTCTATAACACAGTAAGAGGTCAACACGGCCACACCTACGCCGATCTCACACAAGAACCGCTCTATAGTTTTGGATATGGACTTTCATATAATAACTACCAGTATTCCAGTATGCGACTCGAAAAATCGCATTTTAAGTTGTCAGATGTGGTGAATGGCGAGAGTCTTAAAATCTTTGCAGATATCACCAATAATGGAACATATGCAGGCATTGAAATAGTTCAGGTTTATATCCATGATGTTGTAACATCCGCCACATGGCCGGATAAAGAGCTTAAAGGATTTGCCAGAGTAGAACTTTGCCCTGGCGAGACTAAAACTGCAGAAATAAGGATTCCGTTGTCTTCCTGCTCTATTGTCAATACAGATGGAATTAGAGTGGTTGAGCCAGGTGAATTTCATTGCCTTGTAGGTGCGTCATCAAGGCAATGTGATCTGCATATTTTACCATTCGAGATTTTATAGAAAAATGTTAAGATAAAACTACCCGGAACAGGACTCGAACCTGTGGCCTATTCTTTAGGAAAGAATCGCTCTATCCACCTGAGCTATCCGGGCCAGTTCTTTTGTACGGATGAAAGATACACATTTAACAATAACGATTCAATTCTAAAAATAAAGTATTTTCTTTGAGTGTTAAAATTTGTAATTATGCTTTTTTTGTCGGTAGCTGGTGCGCACGCCGATAAAATTTTTCTTACCAATGGGACCGTTCTTGAAGGCGATATAATTGGCAAGTCTGAGTTTATTGTAAAGATATTTGTTAACATGTACTTGCGGCCAATTGCCATCGAGAAAAATTTTGTTGACAGTATTGAGTTTGGCGGTAAAGTGTTTTTGTTTGATTCGCTTAAACTTAACACGGGAACGGATTATAATCCCAGTTTTAGAGTTACTCCTGTTGTTAGCAAGATGCGTCCACGGGTGAGATCGCATATAGGTGCGGATAGTACAATTATATCCGAGGTAAAGCGAGAGGTAAATAAAGATGCCCGCAGACAAAACCTTCTCTTTAATGCCCCAGTCCGGTGGGGAAGTGCCGGGATGGGATATTCCATCTCGGAAGGAATTCATTCCCGTGGTGGTGATGGTTTTTTATATGATGGTACTGACTTTAGTGTCCGATCAATACTCTTTTCATTGAGATATAACTTCGGTCATTCCGCGAAAGTAATCGGTAGTATAGTATCCGAGTTCGGATATGGCAAGACACATCTTAACTCGATCGGAAAGTATCCGGAAATAGCCGTTATGCGCCATCTTTCTTTTCGCTATGTATTTTGTAATCCAAGGTGGTTGATAGCACCGGGATTATCAGCCGGTGTACGGTTTCAACGCGGAGTAGTGTCAAAAGTGGTTCCATTGGATTCGTTAACGAGTGGGATTGAAGAATTTGTTGCAGATAGGCCGTTTGCCTCTTCAACTCTCCTACCTTTTGTTGGAGCGGATATTAATGTTTACGATGCACTGGCTTTTCATGCTTCTATCTCCCCTATGTCAAAAGGGAAAAGTAACATTATATATGCCAGCCTACTTTTTCTAATACCATTTCGCTTATGAAAAAGAGTGCCAAAAACATTTTTCTTTTTGACGCTAAAAAGCTTCGGAGAGGACGGCTGTTCTGGCTGTTTTTGATTGGCGTTGTTGTTCCTTGTTTTGTTATCAGTATATTTGGATTTCGGGCAATAGCAAACGAACGATATGCATTTGAACACAGAATACGGGAACAATACCATCTTGCGGCCTCGTCTATTGCGGAAAAAATTGAGTTGTCGTTAACAACACTAACTAATCATGTTGATACAATAATTAGGGATTATTCAGCTTCAGATCTTGTATCGCATACTATGATAGAATCCACCTATCTTTTGGGCGGAAAGGGGCGGATTTTGCATCCCCTCAGATTGACGCGAAGAAAAGAGCTACCGCCTGAAGTTTATAGCGCTCCTGGAAGCGAACTTGATTCATTTGCAAGTACACTTAAGGTAGCTACTGGAAGAAAAGATGCTGTTAACATCGCGACGAGATATTTGCTTGGACAAAAAAATAAACGACATCTTCACAATAGTAGGGTTGTTATTGCAGGAATGCTACTCTACGATAAGGCCGTTAGTCTCAATGATACGCTTTTTATGTTTGACGCCTTGAATTTTATTTATGGAGCAATAATATCTGACACACCCCAAGTTTATTATGAAGAGGCTCTGTATTATGGCAGTTTTATTTTAACGATATTTCAAAGTCTTGGAACCAAAAAACTTTACGATTCAATTGCCACAATATTGCATTCCAAATTAGTCGAAATATCGATGATTCATGATCTTGAGGATTTTTCTAACAGAGGTCGGATCCCTGATGGGGGTTTTTTTTATGGGAATGGTTCGCTTTTTTATGTGAAAGCTTTAGAGTCTGGTGGAAAGATTGTTAATAAAATTTCTATTTCAAGCTTAATGGAAATGGTTCGCTCGTATGGATGGATCCCTGAAAATGCGGGAATCATAATTGCTGGTCCCGATGGCCTCGTGCTTGCTTCACAAAATATAGATTCCCTTTCTACGGAAAAAATGGGGGTAAGAACGCAGTTTGCGCCTTCTCTACCCATGCTTTCACTGGGGCTTATAGAAGCAAAACCAGACGCTATAAGAGAATTGCTAAAAAAGTATCGTTTGTTTTACAATGTTTTTTTCTTGTTGCTTGTTTTGTCTGTTGGTGTTGGGGCTTTTTCTCTTTACCTTTCCGCAAGAAAGGAAAGTGAAGCTGCAGATGAGAGATCTGGTTTTATTGCAGCTGTTTCACATGAGCTTAAAACCCCCCTAACCTCGATTCATATGCTTGCTGAAATGCTAAAATCAGGTAAAGTTACTGACGATAAAAAAAGGCAAGAGTATTATGAAATAATAAATCGAGAAAGTGAGCGCTTACAGAGACTGATTAACACAATTCTTGATTTTTCAAAAGTGGATGATATGCCCTCTCTTATTGATGCTGCGCCATTCAATCTTGACGCAATAGTTGATGAAGCTCTGACAGGAATGGCACCTCTGCTTGATATGAAGGATGCGGATGTTGATAGGGAAAGATGTCAAACACCAGCTGTTGTCAAAGGTGACAGAAGACTGATGTTGCAGGTAGTTATAAATCTTATAGACAATTCAGTAAAATATTCTGAAGGCAGGCCATATATAGGGATTCGTGTGCATAAAGAGGGTAACAGCGTAGTTTTTACCTTACGCGATAAAGGTTGTGGCATAGCAGATGGTGAAGAAAATAGAATATTCGATGAGTTTTATAGGGGATTAGGATGGCGCTCAGGCGCGGTTTCTGGCACGGGTCTTGGACTTGCGATAGTGAGTAGAATTGTGCGACAGCATGGTGGAAAGATTTCAGCTTCGAACGCTGATGGTGGAGGGTTATTGGTAGTTATTCACCTTCCTACTGAAGAGATAGAGAAGCAAGGTAAGCTTGTGGAGGCGATAGTATGAATAAACGGATAATCGCTGTTATTGAAGACGAAGAAGCCATACGGATTGGTCTCTGTGACAGTCTTTCAACTGAAGGATATAATGTAATAAGTGCAAGCAATGGTACTGATGGTGAAGTCGTAATACTTCATGAGAAGCCGGATTTGGTGCTTTTGGATGTTATGATGCCTGGTCAGGATGGAGTTAGTGTATGCAAAAATGTTCGGTCTAAGGGATATCGTGGATTTATAATCATGTTAACTGCAAAAAAAGAGGAGCTGGATAGGGTAACCGGTCTCCACGCAGGGGCAGACGACTATATGGTAAAACCATTTAGCCTTATGGAACTTGTTGCGAAGATTAAAGCAATGTTCAGGCGACTGAACGATTCAGCCGATAATCTTGGTCGCATTAAAGTTGGTGGATTAGAAATTGACATAAAAAAAAGAGAGGTCAAGATTAATGGCACAGTAGTCGATCTCCCTGGTAAAGAGTTTGATATTATGAAGTATCTTGCCGAGCATTATGATGAAGTTGTTTCCCGCGATTCTTTGCTAAATGCAATATGGGGGTATGATGTCTTCCCGACAACGAGAACCGTTGATAATTTTATGGTTCGTTTACGGCAGAAGCTTGATACTTCAAATAAGAATGCATTAATAATAAAGAGTATTCGAGGAGTAGGGTACAAGTTTTGTCCTGGAGAAATGTAGAAGTGCCAGTTATTGCCACAATTTTTGTATTTGCAATTTTTATATATCCTATTGATATGATGCGCTTATCTGCTGCGGATTCGCTTATGGAGGCCGGATTAATTCTTTTACACAACAAGAAAGACTACGAAGAGGCAAAAGAAGTTTTTAAAAAGATTATGTCTATTAAAGCAATAGATAAGAAACTATATGAAGCTGCAAAGCGGTCTTATGAATATTCTCTATTGCCACGCCAGCATTATAAGCAGAGGGTATTACAAGAAAAGCAGTTATTGCGCAATGATGGTAATTTGCTTATGGGCAGAATCAGGTTGCCATTCCGGCCACAATTTATATCACCTGTTGGCAATGATGGTTTTGTTATTACGGCAATCACTGGAGAAATGGCTCGTGTAGGAATGGATGGACAGGTTCTCTGGATTCATAGGCATACCATTGGAAGATTAAAACCTCTATCGAACGGTAAATACATTTGCTTTATTGAGGCTGGTAATCAACTTGCCATAATTGATGCAGTTGCAGGTATGCCTAAATGGAGAATCCGTTTTTATTCCCCCATAGCTGATATTGCTATTGATAACGATGGTTCTGCTGTGTATGTGTTGGCCTTGAATGGTAAGTTAAGCCGCTATTCGCTGCTTGGTGGTGAGCTTGTTTGGTCAACGCAGGTTATTGCTTCCCGCGATACAAGAATAGCTGCAACAGGTGCAGGTGGTGTTGTGCTACTGGAGAATAACAGGAACCATTATTGTTATTCAAAAGATAATGGTGAAATAATGTGGAGCATGTTAACACAACAAGTTATTGCTTCATTTATAGCTGCTAGTCGTTTAATTGTATCAGGGAAAAGAATAGTGTACTCTATATCGTTACAAGATGGAAAAGAAAATTGGAGAAAGACTGTTTCTGATGGCATCGAGGTTTGTGACCAAACATCGAATTCTAATCTGGTTATTTACGATAGTGGTGGCAGGCTTTTAACCATAGACATTGCGAGCGGCAAGGAAGTCTCGGCCGTTTCTCTTAATGATGCAGGTAAGTTTTATATATCGTTTGAAGGACTTGCCGTCTTTATTGACCACAGAGGAGTGGTTCGTGCTTATGACTTTAAGGGTAAAAATTTATGGCAGTATGGTCTGGGTGACGATGAAATTGATCTTGTGTTAAGGGTTGGCACTAAGCTGGTAATTTCCACAGAAAAAAGTGGATTATTTATTCTTAATTCTGAGATGCGATTGCCTGTTGATGCAAGGGTAGCTGCGGCTCTCGATAAAGCAAGCCATCTTTCTGAAAATGGCATGATAGAGCTTGCTTCTAAACAGTATCAGGATATTCTACTAGAATTGGAGCCTGGGAATTCAGTTGCGGCTGTTAAGAATGCTTTTCTGATACAGTATTCTGGAGATACTCTGGCTGCTTTGGCTAATTGGAGTGGAACTCTCGCATTCGCTGAAGTAAAATATCTTAGTTCAAGCGGTGCGCTTGATAAAATAAGGGAATTTATCGGGGCAGAGTGGTGTGGTTTTGAACCAAATGCAACAAAATTTTCTCCCATGAAAGTTATAGATGGTATAATTGCTGTGCCTTGCAAAGGTTATATACGCCACTTTGGTACGATGCGTGGTGAAGATTATGTTGATGCTAAATTCTTGCGTGGTCAGCAGGTAATACGGGTGGAACAAAACGGATACAATGGGCTGATTGCTCAGACAGAATCTGCAATCTATTCTTTAACGAGAAAATCTGGAACAGTGGGATGGAAGTTTCCTCTCCAAGGTGGGGTCACATCGTTTTTTTCGGAAGGAGGTATTGTTTGGATTGGGACATGGGAGAACGGAATTTATGTTGTTGATTCAGATAAAGGTAAATTTATGTCAAGAATGCTTGTTGGCAATAAGGGGATTTTTGTAAACAGCTTTGGCAGTTGGATTGTTGGCATTGGTCTCAATGGTACAATCAACGGGTTCAACAACGGAAGATTTATTTATCTGACGCGCTCACGAGATCCATTTCTTGCCCTATCTTCGCAGCTTAATAATGAGATGATATTTTCCTTGGCGACATCTGGCGGTGCCATTGAGGGCTGGAGTGTACAAAATGGTACCAATATCTGGAGAAATGAATTTGGCGCACAGGCAATAGGGCTTGCTGCGACACGAAATGGATTTGCAGCCATTCTTGCCGATGGAAGGGTAGTTTTACAGAATGGTAGCGATGGGCGTATAATATGGACTGTAAGCTCTATACGAGGACAACTCCCTGAGTTTGTTGTGTCAATAGGGCAATTTGTTGTAACAGCAGGTGACGATCTTGTTGTATTTCGCCGATTAATAGATGGGGCTACGCATTCTACCGTTCGCTTGCCTGGGAGAGTTGCTGCTCTGACGGCCAACGATTCATATGTATTTGTAAGACTTGAGAATGGGTTAGTATGTTCACTAAGGCGATAAAGAGAGGAGAAGTTTGATGGACGATAACAAAATTGCGGCATATGCTAATGTTATGGTTTGGGCAATGAAGAAGGCAAGAAAAAGGAACTTCAAGAAAGGAGATGTTGTACGGGTAGCATACGAATTACCAGGTCTTCGCCTTGCAGAAGCAATTTTTAAAAAGCTCGTACAAGCTGGTTATAATCCTGTTGCAAGAGCACTTGATAGTTCTATGATGGAAAAATCGTTTTATATGCATGCTGCATCTTCGCAGCTTGAGTTCGTTCCGAAAGGTACAAAAGAATTTAACGAGTCACTATCAGGGTCAATATTTATAGCTGCTCCCGAGTCGCTCACTCATCTGTCCGCAGTTAATCCTAAAGCAATATCTAAAGCTATGGTTGCTCGTAAACCTTACAGGGATATTCTGTGGAGAAGAGAGGAACAGGGGGCTTTTGGCTGGACATTGTGCCTAATGCCTACGGTTGCTTTGGCAAATTCCGCCGGACTAACTATCGAGCAGTACGAGAACGAGATAATTAAGGCTTGTTTTCTTGATAAACCAAGTCCAGTTGGATCGTGGGAAAGCATATATAAAAAATCTTCTGCTGTAAAGGAGTGGCTTAACGCTCTTGATATCTTGAAACTAAATGTGAAATCCGACTCGTGCGATCTTACAATTTCCCTTGGTGATAAGAGACGCTGGCTTGGATGCTCTGGGCACAATATTCCAAGTTTCGAAATTTTTACCTCACCTGACTGGCGTGGTACAGATGGTGTTTATTTTGCAAATCTACCATCTTATAGGAGCGGCAACTATATAGAATCGGTGCGTATGGAGTTTAAAAAAGGGGTACTCGTCTCATCGAGCGCTAAAAAGGGTGATAAATTTGTTAAAGAGATGCTGGCTTCAGATAAAGCCGCGGGGAAGATAGGAGAGTTTTCTCTCACGGACAAAAGGTTTTCGAGAATTGGGAAATTTATGGCTGAAACCTTATATGACGAAAACTTTGGCGGAGTTAACGGGAATTGCCATATTGCTGTCGGCTCAGCCTACACCGATGCATACAGTGGAAATATTTCGAAACTGACTTCTGCGTTAAAGCAATCACTCGGGTTCAATGACTCTTCATTGCACTGGGATCTTGTAAACACAGAAAAAAAAGTTGTAACAGCATCACTAAGAAAGGGTGGTGAACTGGTCATCTATAAGGATGGTAAATTTTTGTACTCTGCAATTCAGACAGTAGTATATGGCTCGAGGGGTAACTAGCCACCCAAGAAAC
>CAZPWS010000066.1:0-17802 GCA_964590225.1 uncultured Fibrobacterota bacterium | reverse complement strand
CGGAAAGCGATTTTCAGAAAGAAGCAGCATGAAATAACTTATGACTGTCGAGTTATATATAGTATAATTAAGTGGGTAACTAAATTAAAATGGCGATTCCACAGAAGAGATTGAAAAAGCATCTAACCTACCAGAATAATAACATGGTTGTGCTTTACTTCAAGAAACCCACCGTCAACGCTTTGCAAAAATTCCTTTTTGTCCGTTTTATTGATTTTAATCTGCCCACGGCCAAGCCCGGCAAGAAGTGGGGCGTGATTGGGCAGTACACCAAAAAAGCCGTCCAGCCCTGGCGCAATTACAGAACTGGCATCAAGCATTATCGATTCCGCCCTTGGAGACATAATCTCCACACGCAAGGTATTCATATTTAAATTAGCTTTGCCCTTTCTCGCGCCTCTTCCACAGCCCCTATCATGTAAAACGATTGCTCAGGAAGGTCGTCATATTTGCCATCCAGCATTTCGGCAAAGGAGCGGATTGTGTCCTTGAGTGGTACATAGCGACCGGTAAGGTTAGTAAACTGTTCTGCAACAAAGAATGGCTGGGAAAGAAGTCTCTGGATTTTTCTCGCTCTCTCGACAGTTTTTTTGTCTTCGGTCGACAACTCGTCCATTCCCAATATAGCAATAATATCCTGCAAATCCTTGTATTTTTGCAGTATCTCCTGCACACCACGAGCCACACGGTAGTGCTCTTCGCCTACAATTTCAGGTGTAACAGCCCGCGAGGTCGAACTCAAAGGGTCGACTGCCGGATAAATGCCTATTTCTACAAGTGACCGCTCAAGGTTTGTTGTTGCGTCAAGGTGGGCAAACGCGGTGGCCGGCGCCGGATCGGTATAATCGTCTGCCGGAACATAAATTGCCTGAACAGAGGTAATTGACCCCTTTGTTGTTGAGGTGATTCGTTCCTGCAACTCTCCCATTTCACCAGCGAGGGTAGGCTGATAACCGACAGCACTTGGAATTCTTCCAAGAAGGGCCGACACCTCCGAACCTGCCTGGGTAAATCTGAAGATATTGTCAATAAACAGAAGAACATCCTGCCCCTCATCGTCCCTGAAATATTCTGCAAGTGTAAGCGCTGTCAGTGCTACACGGGCACGGGCGCCTGGTGGTTCGTTCATCTGTCCGTAAACAAGGGCCGTTTTACTTATAACGCCGGAATCCTGCATCTCTTTGTAAAGAGCCGTTCCCTCCCTGGTCCTTTCACCAACACCACCAAAAACGGAATAGCCACCATGTTCCTTCGCGATATTATGGATCAATTCCATGATAATCACAGTTTTACCCACGCCAGCGCCGCCAAACAGGCCTATCTTCCCTCCCTTGATATATGGAGCAAGAAGATCAATGACCTTTATGCCAGTTTCAAGGATTTCGATCTTGCTGCTCTGATCCTTGAATGATGGAGCCAATCGATGGATGGGATATTTGTATTCGGAATTTATTATACCCTTATTGTCAACAGGATCACCTGTTACATTTATTATCCGTCCAAGAACTCCCTGTCCTACCGGAACAGTAATAGGATTATTGGTGTTCATTACAGGAAGTCCGCGTGAAAGGCCATCTGTCGAGGCCATTGCAATTGTCCTGACCACGCCTTCACCAAGCTGCTGACTAACTTCAAGAGTAAGATTCCACTCATCGGAATTAATTGATTTATTGGTTACCTTAAGCGCGGTCTTTATGGAAGGTATTTCACGCTCCGGAAACTCCACATCAACAACGGCACCTGTAATCTGCTTGATTTTTCCATTAACAACCAAATCGGCCATATTTTCTCCTTAAACAAAACTAACCTTTTAATGATTCTGCACCGCTCACAATCTCGACCAATTCCCTCGTTATCATTGCCTGCCTTAATTTATTGCGCTTTATAGTCGTTTCGTTTATCAAATCCTCCGAGTTGCGGGTGGCACTATCCATAGCTGTCATTCTCGCCCCGTGCTCCGCGGTAGAAGAATGGAGTACGGCATAGTACAATCTGAAGCTGACAACCCTTTTTGCCAACTCAGCAAGAATAAGCTCCTCGTCCGGCTCAATAATAATATCGTCCTTTGTGCTCTTCTCTTTTGTAGGCAGCGGTATTGGCAACAGTCTTTCGGTAACAATAACCTGTGAAATAGCCGACCTGAATTCTGTATATACAATATCAACACTGCGATATTTATCCTCAAAGAAAGCGCTTAGCAATGCCGACGAGAGTCTTTTTGCTTCCGCAAAATCAAACAAGGACTTTGTCACAATAGTTTTGTCCGGACAGAGCGTCCATCCCTTCTCTCTTACCGCATCAACACCCTTCTTGCCAATTGGCAACACAACAGGATTTAATGCCGCCCCGTTCATGTCCGAGATTATCTCACTCGCACGGCGGACAATCGAGCCGTTAAAACTGCCGCACAACCCCCTGTCTGCTGTTGTAAGTATCAGCACCGATGAAGCATCTGGTAAAACAGGCGATACTGCTTTACGGAAAAGCGCATTTTCGTCCGCCACAGTACTACCTGAAAAAATCGACAACATTTCGGTAAGCGCACTCTTGTAAAGAGTCGACTCCGAAAGCCTTCCCTGATATCTTCGCAGCTTGGTGGCAGATATCATCTTCATCGCTCGCGTAATCTTGCGCATGGATTTCAACGATAAAATCTTCCTGTTCAGTTCCTTGATACTTGCCATTTTTATGCTTTTACCACTGTTTTGAACCGTTTACCGAATTCTGTCATTGCATCAATAAGAAGCTTTTTCAATTCATCGTTTATCGCCTGGGCAGATTCAAGTCGTGTAACAAGGTCAGACCTGTATATTTCTATGTATTCAAGCATCTCTTTTTCATATCTATAAACATCAGCAACAGGAATATTGTCAACAAACCCATTTGTAGCCGAAAAGATTGAAAGAACCTGACGACTTGACTTATAAGGCTGATATTGATTTTGCACAAGTAGCTTAAGTAGTCGCTCTCCACGAGCAAGCTGCTTTCTGGTGGAAGGGTCGAGGTCCGACGCGAATTGTGAAAAAGCCGCAAGCTCCCTGAACTGAGCAAGTTCAATACGCAAAGGGCCTGCTATCTGTTTCATGGCCTTGATTTGGGCACTGCCACCCACTCTCGATACAGAGATGCCGACATTCATCGCAGGCCTCTGCCCGGCATTAAACAGCTCTGTATCCAGAAAAATCTGTCCGTCTGTAATGGAGATGACATTGGTAGGTATGTAGGCAGATACATCGCCCGCCTGTGTTTCTATTATTGGAAGCGCTGTCAGCGAACCACCACCATTTGCCGTACTCATTTTGGCCGCTCTCTCGAGAAGACGGGAATGCAGATAAAAAACATC
The DNA here is from genome assembly GCA_964590225.1 of uncultured Fibrobacterota bacterium. Classification (GTDB taxonomy): domain Bacteria; phylum Fibrobacterota; class OXYB2-FULL-49-7; order OXYB2-FULL-49-7; family JAEUSG01; genus JAEUSG01. The sequence continues at coordinate 14,459 of CAZPWS010000066.1, read as the reverse complement.
TCCCGGGTAGGCTTCCCGTCCTGGCGGACGACGGAGAAGAAGGGAGATTTGCCTGTAAGCTTGAGCCTGCTTTGTAAGGTCATCGTAGATTATCAAGGCATGCCTTCCGCTGTCCCTGTAATATTCCGCCATTGTTACACCACAGTATGGCGCAATATATTGCAAGGCTGCCGGCATGGATGCTGTTGCGCATATTACAGTTGTATAGGCCATTGCATCGTGTTCCTTGAGTTTCTCTACAACCTGGACCACGGAAGACTGCTTTTGCCCTATGGCTACATAAAAGCAACTTACCCCCTTACCCTTCTGGTTTATTATTGCGTCAATGGCAATTGCTGTTTTCCCTGTTTTTCTGTCGCCAATGATAAGCTGCCTCTGTCCCCGTCCGATTGGAGTCATCGCGTCAATTGCCTTTATGCCTGTTTCAAGAGGCTCACACACATCCTCCCTGTCGATAATTCCCGGGGCATTAAGCTCAATTTGCCGTTTTGTGGCGCCCGTTATCTCCGGCCCGTCATCAAGCACATTGCCAAGGGGATCGATTACCCTTCCCAGCAATTGATCGCCTACCGGAACCTCGGCAATCTTGCCTGTTCTCCTGACCTGCATTCCTTCCTTTATCGCGGTACCTTCACCAAAGAGGGTTATTCCGACATTATCTTCTTCAAGATTGATTGTCGCCCCCATGGTGCCATCCTCGAACTCGACCATTTCACCGGACATTACACCGGAGAGGCCAAAGGCACGGACAATGCCGTCGCCTATTTGCAGCACGGTTCCTACCTCATATTCACGGCAGCAGGTATCGAATTCCGAAAGCTGCCTTTTAAGGATGTTTGATACTTCTTCGGGTTTTAGACTTACATTCATAGAAACCTTTCCGAAAGTTCTTGTTCTAAAAATTTCAACTGGCCGGCAACTGAATAATCATAAACTTTGTCGCCAAGCTTCAACCTGAAACCGCCAATAAGCCTATTGTCAACCAATAGATTCAACATCACCTTTTTGCCATAACTATCCGAGAGCTTTTTTGTAAGCTGATTTACAAATATCGGATCAAACTCACGGCTTGAAACGAGTTCACCCTCAAGGAGCCCCCTTTTCTCGGCAATAATCCTGAGAAAGTTATCTACAATATCAATTAGAAGATTCAATCTCCCCCTGTCATTGAGAAACATGATAAACCTGTAAGAGTGGTCGTTTATTTTATCCTTGAAAATAGAATCGATTATCTGCGTTCTCCTGCCGAAGGTAAGACTCCTGTTCTTAAGCATATCTACAAACTCTACACTTCTTCTTCCAACTGTCCTTATATAGTCGAAATCATAAACAACCTTGTCAACAACATCCCGCTCTTCGGCAAATTTGACAAGGGCCCTGGCATAACGGACAGCAACTCTTCCAGTAATCATTTTCGGCTCACAATTTCGTTAATATAGGCTTCGGTCAATTCTCTGTCCTTTTGGGAATCAAGCCTCTCTCTTATTATCCTTTCAGCCGCTGTAATTGCCATGGAAGCGGCTTCGCGCCTTAACAGAATAGTCGCCTTTTCGGACTCAGAATTGATCATTGAGCGACCAACTTCAATAATCCTCTCGGAATCTTCCAATGCCTTCCTGTTAATATCCATAGCGAGTGTCTGGGCCGATTCTCTTGACCGGTTTATGATGTCAATTCCCTTCTCTTCAGCTTCCGCGAGGATCTTGGAGGCGGCAATCTCCGCATCCGCAAGCCGCTTTTTCGCTTTTTCGATATCGTCAAAGGAGTTTTTTATCCGCCATTCCCTTTCGTCAAGCATCTTCATTACTGGACGCCATGCAAATTTCTTCAGGATCAGCAACAGGGCAACAAAAATTACCCAGGTCCATATTACAAGACCTGTATCCATCCGGAGGAGAGGATTTGACCCCCCACCTTCTATCTGCCCCCGTTCCGCACGCGAGGTATGAGCGGTTGTAGCAGTAATTGTGTCGTTCATTTTGCCAGAATAAATGCAAGAATGATTGCGAACCAGCATAACCCTTCAATCAGGGCCGCGGAAAGAATCATGAACTGCATGATGCTCCCCTTTGCCTCCGGTTGTCTCGCAACGGCGGTAGTTGCGGAGGAACCTATTATTCCTATTCCGACTCCCGCTGCAATACAAACAATACCCATTCCAATAATAGCAAGACCTGTGTTCATAATACAAAACTCCAGTCGTTAATGGTGAGCGTTTAACATCGATCCGATATATACGGCCGACAACATTGTAAAAATCATTGCCTGTAAAAAAACCGCGAGAACATCTATTAAGTCAAGCAGAAGCCCCATCCCAAGGGCTGGCAGACCAAAATAACCGAAAGTAACAATGAGAGAGAGAACGGCGCTTATTGCTACATGACCACCAAGCATGTTGCCGAATAGACGCATCGTAAGAGCGAGTGGTTTTGTAAAGAGGCCAAATAATTCAAGCGGCAGAAGCACAACATACAGTACCTTTGGAACTCCCGGGGGCATAAAAAGCTTTATAAAACCGACGGGACCGTGCCTTTTAAGTCCGCTAACGACCATCACTGCAAGTGTAATTGTCGCAAGCCCGGCAGTAATATTGACATTTGATGTAGCCGGAGCGAAAATCGGGAATAGTCCGAGAATGTTAAGGGTAAGAATATAGAAAAAGAGTGTCAGGGAAAAGGGCAAAAACCGGTCGGCCTCCTTCCTGCCCATCTGGGGCACGCATAATTCATCACGAACAAATACAATGAGCATCTCTACAAGATTATGAAATCCCCTTGGGGGTTTTGTGGCATCCTTTTTTAGAAAAAAGACCATAGAAACCACAAGAACAGTAAAGGCTATAAACATCATCAATAGATGCAGGGAGAGCTTGATCTCTATGTTGCCTATTGTAAAAAGAGTTTTACCAAACGGGACATCCATGAACGGGAATGGGTGCCATATTCCTGAATTGGAAAGATGGTGCTCTACAAATTTGTTGTCGAACTGTTCACCGGCGGTATCGGTTTCGGGCGATATCGCCTGAGCCATCAACAGGATGTATAACAATAATAATATTTTCTTCACGCCTTGTTTCCCGCCAAACTTGTAAAAATAGTTCGCACTTCAAACACAAGAAAAAATGGAAAGGTGGAAAGTATTGCCACCGCGAAGGGAAAGAGCCATTTATCCATAAATTTGCTTACAATAAATAAAATGGCGATTAAAACTACCATTCTCAATGAGGTAACCACCATAAAAAGCGGCAGCGTTGCTTTACGGAGCAATAGCGTAACAGGCAGAAAGAGTATAAGTGAAAAGAGCCAGCCGGTTGAAAAAGCGACATGATGGTCGCCTCCTTCGGGATAAAAAAGCGAGACCAGCAGCACAACCACCGCCAGAGAAAGAACCAGCACATTTACAACATTAATTTTCATCACCCTTTTTTGCCTCATCAGAAGACTTGATAAAGAGAAATTTCCAGGTTTCGTACATCGCCCATATAAAACCGACAATCGCCCCTGTCAGTGTATACAGGTAATCATGCCCGGTCTTGTTGTCAATATAATGGCCAACAAAGGAGAGCAGGCCTATTCCTGCCAAAAAATTTGTTCCAAGAATAATTACCCTGCCCCCGTTATTTTTCATCTGTTAATTTTAGCATATCATATATGGTTACCACACCTACAATATTACATTTCTTGTTAAGTACAAAAAGATGCTCATGGCCATGTTTTGTAAAGAGATAGAATAGTTGTGAACAGCTCATACCATCTGACACTATTATTGTATCGTTTTCCTCCATGATGTCGCCAACCATAATATCAGAAGAAGTGCGCAAGAAATATTCATACTCGCGCATTAAATCAGGCACTTCATCAATGTTGGATATAAACATTACCCTCGGAAGCGCCCCCACTGTCATTATGCCAGATGCTCTTACAATCCCCCTGTATATACCGGTATTGTCAACAACGGGCAGTACAACCGTTCTTTGTGCAACCATATTCTTGATAGCCACGGTAACAGTTTCGCTGATTCTAATGGGTTTAGGTGGATGCATCCACTTATTGCACCATTCATATTCCTGAGAACGATTAGAAATCTTAATGCCTATAGTCATAAATTGCCCTTCCGAACAACAAGTTAACAGAAGCAACGCATACACGGTCAAAACATATATGCGTTACGGAAAATTGGTGTTAATTTAAGAGAGGTCGAGGGCTATATGAGAAGTGGTGCCATTCGGTGGAAAAGGCTAAGTAAATGGTTGCAGGTGGCCTCATCCGAAATTGAAAAACTATTTGATTCTAACTGGTAAACAAAAACACTAAAAGGATGTTTATTGCGAGGCCCCTTATTCTGGAACCGTCTTATAGACGACTCTTCTACGCTCGAATACTCAGAGAGCGCAAATTCCAAAAGGTAGTGCTCACATTGAACAATGCTATCACTGTGCTCAATACTATTATCCATTGCCGCAATAGGAATAGAATTACATCCGGCAGATTCACCATAAAGCGAAGAGATATTAATATGTGCGGAGCTTAATAGAAGGCAGAGCAGTACAAACAAGTACAAAACCCTTTTTTAAAGTCGAGTAAAATATACTTGAAAATATTAACAAAGTCAATATTTCCAGTTTATGTTTTATAAAATGTTCTACGGCCATAAATACCACAAATAACCGCCATAGGTCGCGAGTAAAATGCCGCCTTCAATCCTGCTAAGCTTGAATCCAGTGCGCATAAGAGGTAGTAGAAATACGGCTGTTCCTGCCATAAATACAAGATCAACCATTCCAATACCTGATGACTTTAAGGGAACAAGAGAACTGGTAATTCCAATAATTGCAAGAATGTTAAATATGTTGGATCCAATAATATTTCCTATGGCTATATCCTCCTCCTTTTTTATGGCGGCAACAATGGATGTTGCAAGTTCGGGTAGGCTTGTCCCTGCCGCCACAATTGTAAGGCCAATTATGGCGTCGGAAACATTAAAAACCTTTGCAAGTTCAATGGCACCTTTCACGAAAAAGTGTGAACCGCCAACTAGCAAGGCAAGTCCGGCGACTGTAAAGAGGATATCCGGTAAAACACTGTCTTTACAACAACTCCCCACTTTATCTGAAGCCGCCTTCGCAAGCAGCAAACCCTCTTTTTTCCCCATAGAAACAGTGTTTACAGTATAAAAAATAATACCAGCAAAAAGCAGTAGTCCTTCAATGCGGCTAATTGAGTTGTCGCGTAAAAAAAAGATGAAAACAGCCGTTACAGCAAGAACCACTGGCATATCAATTTTTAATACTTTGAGATTCACCTTCATTGGCTGAATTATGGCAGATATGCCGAGTATTACTGCAATATTGAAAATATTTGAACCAATAACATTGCCAAGCGATATATCGTATAAACCTGCACTAGCAGCTTTAAGACTAACAACAAGCTCCGGCGCGCTTGTTCCAAACGCAACCACCGTCAAACCCACAACAAGGGACGAAACCCCGCTCCTTAACGCTATCCGTGAGCTTCCCTTGACCAACCACTCAGCACCAAAGTAGAGCAGTGTTAATCCAATAAGCAAAAACAGAATTATCATAAAAATCATTCTCCTTAAAGAACAATAGTTGGAATATCTTCTTTGTTAGGCAACTCTTTGATGTTGACATAATCGGGGCCTATTACAATAATCCAAAGCAGCGCACCAATTCTAATGCCGTTATTCGCTATAATATACGCCATTATATCATGTATCATATATTGTCGAAGGCTTTCTCCATCGGCAAGAAGTACCATTGGCATATCACTAAGTATTTTATCGGATAACTCCGAAATGAATTGTTTGTATTGTGGGCAGCCCCGATCTTTTTGTAAAACTGCTTCAAATTTATCAACCGTATCAGGTTTAGAACAATACATGTTTTTGAATAATCCACAGGTAGTGTACCAAGGGCCATGTAGAAGTCCAGTCTTAAGTGCCATGTTCATAACTAACTGTTTGTCAAGGCAGTTGGGGATAGTCCGCGGAAACTCTTTGCGGCGATAGTCTGCCATTTTCTTTGCAAACCATGCCGGAGCAATAGATTGAATGACCGAGAAGCAATTCTCCAATACGGAAGAAATAAATTCTTCCTTATCACATTTCATTATTATGGCCCTTTGGCTCAAGTGTAAAACATTCCCCATTCTTTGGAATGCTGAGATTTCATTTTTGATCGAATTTTTTATTTCGCCAATGTATGTTTTATTACTGTCAACATGCATAATTACCACCTCACATTATTTTCACTTCACACAGACAAAAATGGCTGGTAAAGTTTTGTATTGTTAAATAAGTTTGAGAAAAAATTTAAAGTGGCTACTAAATGAGCAGAATTGTTGATGAAATCATGTTCTGCACGACAGTTTTACTCGCTATACAGACCGATGCGTGTTTTACAGAGTAAGAAATATAAATACCACAACAAGAAGTGTCGTGCTTAGCACTTGCTGGATGCACAGCAGGCAACCGCTCTATGTATCGTTGAGAAAAAGTAATTTGACTATTGTTAACTGCTTGCGTTTGTTCACTTATAGTGGCTTTGTCGGCGCCAAAAATCGTAGTCCTCTCTTCGTCGTGCACAAAAGTGATAAGGAGCGAAAACGACAGGAAAATACAAAGGAGATACTTCGACAGATTCATATATGCTACGAATCTACTATTTATCATGAATGGTTACAACTATTCTTTTCGCAAGTCAATAACCCGTACACTTTTTCATCTTATTTTATTACAATTCTTCCAGGAGATAACTTCATAATCATCCATAGGTATATCAATACCGTTATAAACAACATATCCGGGCTTTTTTGTATTGTCAATGATATTGCCTAATGCTTTAATCCCTTTTTGGAAATCCTTATTCCATGTTGCTGACGATTTTATTTCTATTGGTGTTACCTGTCCACCATTATCCATCAACAGGTCAACTTCAATACCTGAGTGGTCTCTATAAAAATATAAGTTTGACGGCAATACGGAATGGTGCCTCTGTTTAAGAATGTCAGCTACAACCATGTTTTCAAAAATTGCCCCTCTAAGCGGATGGTTGACCAGATGAACCGGTTCTGTTATACCTAAAAGAAAGCAGAGAAGTCCGGTATCATAAAAGTAAACTTTAGGCGTTTTAATCAATCTTTTTGATATGTTCGGAAAATAGGGAGCCAATCTGAATATTATAAATCCAGCCTCCAATGCTGAAACCCAATGTTTAATAGTCGGCTGAGATAATCCTGTATCATTGGCTATGGCAGAAAGATTAAGAAGCTGCCCTGTCCGCGCAGCTATAAGTCTTACGAATTTGTCAAAAAGTATCATATTTTCAATCTGCATCAACCCTCGAATATCTCTCTCAACATAGTTTTCGTAATAGCTCATATAAAATGGCACTGTCTGACTGTTGGAGCCGGAATAAAGCCTAGGATAAAAACCCTTAAAGATCTGATCGTCGACATTATCTGAGTTATAACCCGATTCGATCAGTTCCTGCAAATGGAAAGGAAGCAATTTTACACCTATCGAGCGTCCCGCCAAAGATTGATTTACTGTTTTAGTTACTTCCAGATTCTGACTTCCTGTTAGAATAAACTGACCGTTTAGATTCGAATTGTCAACTACACTCTGCAAATATGAAGTCAGTTCTGGCACCCGCTGTATTTCATCAATAATTCCACCATCCGGCATATTCCGCAAAAAACCTCTCGGATCGTCTGTTGCAAACTGCCGAATGTCTATTTCCTCAAGGTTGAAATATGGTTTATGTGGGAACAATTGCTTGGAAAGGGTAGTTTTACCCGACTGCCTGGGCCCGGTAATTGTTAAAATCGGGAAGGATTTTAGCAATTCTATACATCTATCATACGCGTAACGCTTTATCATATCTTAAGATAAGATATGTTTATGATAATTCAAAGTCAAGATTTGATTTATCATAACATCAGCATTGTCTATCTTTTCTTAAGTCAACAACCCGCACAGCTTTTCCTGTCGAAGAAACAGGCAGTGTGCCGGAATCCATTATTTCGATTTGTGCGTTTACAATGCATGCGGATTTAATATCATCATGAATCTTTTTTTGCAACAAATTACGATCCGAAGCCAGCAATGATGAAGAGGAACATTCAACCTTCACCTTTATTTTGTCAAGCGACTCTTTTTTCTCAATCTCGATCTGGTAATTACCCCCTGTTTCGGGATAATGCATTAGAATAGTTTCTATCTGCATTGGAAAGAGGTTCACGCCATTTATTATGAGCATATCGTCCGAACGCCCTTTTATCCTGTTTATCCTCCTGTGAATGAGGCCACATGGACATGGTTCAGGGATAATTCTTGTGAGATCTCTTGTTCTGTAGCGGACAAGCGGAGTTGCCTCTCTTTTGAGAGTTGTAAGAACCAGCTCTCCCTCTTCTCCATCTGCAAGGAGGTTTCCTGTTTCGGGATTGATGGTCTCCACATGGTAGCTATCCTCCCAGATGTGCATGCCATTCTTGATTGTACACTCAAAGGCCACACCTGGCCCATTCATTTCGCTCATGCCGTATGAGTTATAGGCTTCAGCGCCATAAAGAGCCTCTATTTTCATCCTGATTTTCTCAGAATGCGGTTCTGCGCCGACGATTGCCTTTCTTATTGATAGTTCTGTAGGTTCGATGCCCTCTCTCTCTGCCTCTTCTGCCAAGTGGAGGAGATAGCTCGGGGTTGCATGCACTACCGTTGTATGAAAATCTTTTATAAGCTGGATTTGCCGTTTTGTATTACCAGGCCCTGATGGAATTACAAGCATGCCAAGCGATTCCGCTCCATAATGGAGCCCCAAACCGCCTGTAAAAAGCCCGTACGACATCATGTTTTGAAAAATGTCATGTTTTGATGCTCCGATACCCATAAGCGAACGGCAGCAGAGTGCTGTCCAATTATCAATATCTTTTTTTGTATGATAGATTACTGTGGGCATGCCGGTGGTACCGGAACTCGCATGAAGGCGGACCACATCACTTTTATCAACTGCAAGAAATCCATCGGGATACCAATTGCGCAAATCATCCTTTGTTGTAAATGGAATTTTCCTAAAGTCCTCGATGTGTCTGATCTCGTCTGGTGTGGTAAGTCCAATTTTACCAAAAAGTTTTTTATAAAACGGAGTTTTGAACGCCTGCTGGATTGTGTATCGCAACGAATCAACCACTGTGATTATAAATCCCTGATATCAGATTCGTTTATTATTACAATATTTGCGCCTTTTAGAACCTTAATAGCGTTTTCGGGCGATTCGAAACGGAAAACCATAATCGCATTATTCGACCGTTTCTCTACAAAGCCATACATATATTCAACATTGATATCTGCTTGTGCAAGCGTCTTGAGTACTATGGAAAGGCCGCCTGGTTTATCGTCAATTTCGACAGCTACAATGTCGGTTGTGTTGGCAACAAAACCGCTGCTCTTTAATAGGTCAAGCGCGTTATCTGGGTGGTCAACGACAAGCCGCAATACGCCAAAGTCATCTGTTTCTGCAATATTAAGAGCTCTTATATTTATGCCATTCTTAGCGAGAATATCCGATACCTCAAATAGCCGCCCCTTCTTGTTTTCAAGAAAGATAGAAAGTTGTCTGATTTTCATATTAATAGCTCCTCTTTACATTTTTCGCTTGTCGATCACCCGTTTTGCCTTGCCTTCGCTTCTTTGTATGGTTTTTGGTTCAACCAGCTTTACCTTGGCAGAGACACCAAGAACCGATTCTATCTTTCGCTTGATGGAGTTCTTTAAGCCCTCCATAACCTTCATCTCGTCAGAAAAGATTTTTTCCTCAACCTCTACTACAACTTCAAGGTCGTCAAGGCCACCGCCGGTGCGGTCAACAATTAGCTGGTAATGGGGCTGAACACCTTCAATCTGGAGCAGAACATGTTCAATCTGTGAAGGAAAAACATTGATTCCACGGACTATTATCATGTCGTCTGTTCTGCCGCGGACCTTGCTCATTCTTGGTGCTGTTCTTCCGCAGGCACATATGGAGTAATCAAGTTTAACTATGTCACGGGTTCTATAACGAATTAGAGGGATACCCTCCTTGGTGAGTGTTGTAAAAACAAGTTCTCCAAACTCTCCATCAGGAAGCGGCTTACCTGTTTCCGAATCGATTACTTCGGGCAAAAAGAGGTCGTGCCAAATGTGCATTCCGTTCTTGTGTTGGCATTCCTGAGATACACCGGGACCCGTAATTTCTGAAAGACCATAAATATCTGTAGCGAGCATATTCCATGACTTCTCGATCTCTGCGCGCATATTATCGCTCCACGGTTCAGCTCCAAAAATACCTATCTCCCAACTGCTCTTTTTTGGATCAAGACCTGTTTCTCGCGCTTCGTCAAGCATATATAAGCAATAGCTTGGTGTACAGCAAAGTATGCGTGGTTTAAAGTCGGTCATTAGCTTGAGCTGCCGTGCCGTTTGGCCAGACGACATTGGAAGAATAGTGAGTCCAAGTTTAAGCGAACCATAGTGGAGACCCAGACCGCCTGTGAATAGACCGTAGCCATAGGCGATTTGGACCATGTCTCCAGGCTTTCCGCCAGCGCAGGCTATCGATCGGGCAACCACTTCGCTCCACAGTTCAAGGTCGTTTTTTGTGTAGCCAACAACAGTAGGGTTGCCGGTAGTTCCGCTCGAGACATGAATTTCGCGAATTTCTTTAATGTCACGAGAAAAAAGGGAAAATGGGTAGTTATCCCGCATGTCTTCTTTTGTTGTAAATGGAAGCCGGTGCAGATCCTCAACTGTCCGTATATCATTTGGCGTTATTCCGTACTCTGCAAGCTTTTTGTTATATACAGGAGAATTTTCGGAGACATATTTAACAAGTTTGTTAAGTCTTTCAGACTGGATATTTTTCATATCTTCGCGCGGAAGAGTTTCCATTTTTTCATTAAAAATCATGGTTGTTTTCCCCAAATTCTCTTCCCTTAATAAAGACCTCTCTATTTTCATCGTGTAATCGGGGCAAAACGGTCGATAAGCTAGCAAACCATGACTCAACAGGTATTGTTAGATATGAAGCAAGAATGCCAAGCATGTAGGTATTAATAAACTTCCTGTCTTGTACATTTTCCTGCGCAATTGCAAGCTGATTGGTAAGGTTTATGCCACTTTTTGCAAGAAATTTCACCATCGGAATCCCTTCCTCAGCAGCAAAGGGAACAAGATAGTGCGCTTTACCTGGCGCTATAAGCGGAGAATATACCTTTGTACCAAAGCGAAGGTGCGAATCGACAGAACCACCCCGTTGCGACATTCCATGCACCTCGCTCTTTTTTACATGATACCCTGCAAGCATTGCAGCATGAGCGGCAATTTCAGATGCCTTTAAGACCCCCTGCCCGCCAATACCGCAGAAAAGAATATTTGTTGTCTCGTTTTTCATTCTACCTCTTTATTAGCTTACAGGGACTTTTAGCAATTATTACCGATAACCTATCTTCATCAAGCCGCTTTGCAAGCAGCTCTTCAAAGCCCTTGTGGTTTGTAGGATCAATAACATCAACCGTATCCGCGCCACACTCTTTACATAGAGTGGCAAGATTAACGGAAAAAGTAGGTTCTCCCTTCAATGTAAAGCCAGAAGCGGGATTTTCCTGTCCACCAGTCATCGCTGTTATTGAGTTGTCAAGAACAAGCAAAACACCTTTCGATCTGTTGTAAGCGGCATTAATTAACCCTGTAATGCCGGAGTGGACAAATGTAGAGTCTCCAACTACACCAACAATCTTTTTACCGGCGGCATTGCCTCTTTTTAGTCCCTCAGCAATTGTGATTCCTCCTCCCATGCAAATACATGAGTGAACAGAGAGATAGGGGGGGAGCGCCCCAAGCGTATAGCAGCCAATATCTCCCGAAATGAATACAGAGAACTTTTTCAATACATGAAAAACAAAGTGGTGTGGACAACCTGCGCAAAGAGAGGGTTTGCGGGCAGGAAGCGGGGGATCGTTTTTCTTTTTTCCGGCAACTATTTGCGGAATGTATTCCGGACGGAGTTCACCAAGCCGGAAACTTTCATGTCGTGTTTTAAATCTTATTCCAAGAGCCTTTAAAGATGTTTCAAGAAAGGGATCAAGCTCTTCAATTAAGTAGAGTTCTTTTACACTTTTTGCAAAGGAGGTAATTTTTTTTACGGGCAGCGGGTAGGAGAGTCCGAGCTTTAGAATTGGAGCATCGGGAAAAGACTCCTTTACATACAAATATGAAACTCCCGATGAAATAAAGCCAATTTTACCTTTTCCCTTTTCGATAGAGTTCAGCTTTGAGTTTTCTGCGAATTTTGCGAGGGATGCTAAATTTTTTTCTACTATGGCGTGTCTCGCTGCGGCAAATTTAGGAACCATGACAAACTTTTGAATGTCAATTGCAAGCGGCTTTGGCTCCATTGTTAGCCGTTCACCCACCCTTACTACCTCTTTTGCGTGGGCAACACGGGTAGTGATCCTGAATAAAACAGGTGTGTCAAACTTTTCAGAAAGGTTGTACGATTCTTTTATAAAGCGATATGCTTCACTCGGAGAACAGGGTTCTACAACAGGTATGCGTCCATATGGCCCTACCCATCGGGTGTCTTGTTCATTTTGTGAGGAATGAAGACCTGGATCATCCGCAACAATTGCAATAAAGCCGCTATTAACACCCATGTAAACAGAGGTCATAAGGGGATCCATGGCAACATTAAGACCTACATGTTTACTCGCGTAAAGGCTACGAACCCCTGCCATTGAAGCGCCGTACGCTACCTCATATGCGACCTTTTCGTTAACCGACCATTGGGCATCAATGTCTGAATAGGTAGCAATATTCTCAAGTATTTCGGTGGAGGGCGTTCCAGGATAGGCTGCCGCCACCAATATTCCAGCTTCCCATGCCCCTCGTGCTATCGCCTCATTTCCAGACAATAACATCTCTTTTTCAATTATCTTGTTATTTGTTGAATTCATGTGGTAAAATATAAGTTTTAGGAGGTTTAACCATGCCGTTTTCTACACGGGCCTATCTTATCCATGTTTCCCATTATGATCCACGCTGGTGTGAACTTAAAGAGCAGGAAAAACCGTTTGAGATTAAAGTTGGTTTGGACATTGTAAATGCAATGGCAAAAGAAAAGATGAATACCCTTATAATTGATTGCGAAGATGGGGTAGAATACTCCTCACATCCCGAATTAAAAAGGCACTACACCGTTAAAATGCAAGATGTAAAACAGCTTGCTGATTTCGCCCGGTCAAAGAATATCGATGTTATACCAAAAATTAATTTTTCCCGGAGCCATAGACATTGCCACAACGATTGGTTCCGCCCTCACGACTCGCTTTTTGACACGGATAAGTATTGGGAAATTGCCTTTGAGGTTATTGATGAACTGATTTCGGAATTAAAGCCTGAAAAATTTTTCCATATTGGCATGGATGAAGACCATACCCGCAGCTATACCCAGTATGTTACAGCAATAAATACGCTTCACGCCGGATTAACCAAGCGTGGCTTGCGAACGGTTATATGGAATGATTCTGCGTGTGAGTGGCCAACGGCACAGATTCATCAAGAAAAGTCGATGTTTGCCGAACGGACAATACCAAAGGATATTGTGCAGATATTGTGGGATTATGTGAGGTCCCCCTCGACCCATATAAAAAGAATTCGGCATGCCGGTTTTGAATTGTGGGGAGCTCCGGGCGATAAATTGGAGCAGGTAAAAGAAATGAAAAATGACCTGCTTGAATCTGGCGCGACCGGATTTGTTTTAACAAGATGGAAGCACTGTATCGCCGAAAACAGAGATCTATTTGTTAAGCATATAGAAACATTTGGCAAGCTGGCTGTGGATTAGTATTTTAATCGCTATCTGGAGCCCATTATCAAGCATGATCTTGATAAAAAGATGGTGTTTATTACAGGTCCAAGACAGTGTGGTAAAACGACTCTCGCGAAAAAACTTGCGGCTCTCTTAATTCGTCCCAAAGATGCAATACAGTATTTAAATTGGGACTACCCGCAGGACAGGCAAATTATTAATCGTGGTGAGTGGCCTGCCGGAGCAGGGATTCTTATTCTTGACGAAATCCACAAGAACAGAAGATGGCGTAATATAGTCAAGGGGCTCTTCGACAAAAGAGGGGAAGAACTCAAGATCATGGTATTAGACCTGTACAGTTTATCGAGTGCAAAATTAACGGCTACAAAAATTCACCGTGGTCTCGAATATCTCAAGGCAAGATTTCCAGATGTTGAAGCAATTCAGATTGTCCAGGAACTCAGCCGCCCTTTTAAAACGACAAATGATATTTTAGTAACGCCAGCAGCAGTGTATCTCAAAAAACTGGTATAAATATACCTAAAACCCACATTCCTCACCTTTTTTTATGGTTCTTTCAGTAGTTATTTGAACTGCT
>CAZPWS010000065.1:0-17827 GCA_964590225.1 uncultured Fibrobacterota bacterium | reverse complement strand
GGCACACTTGCGGCAAATATCGCCCCCACTACTAACAGATTTTTTCTGAAAGCGAGTTTCTCCCACGGCATACGAGGCAGGGTGAAAGACTGCATTGCAAGTAATGCCGATATTAGAATAAGAGAGAGACCGGCCACTCCAAAAATGCCAAAACCTGGAACAACAAATATTTCCACAGCAAGTAGTGCCACTCCTACAAAGAAAAGAACTATTTCGATGTTGTCGGCAAGACCAACTACATGCTTTGTCCCAAAAAAAAGAAGAAAAGCAGCAATGCCAATAATTCCAAAAATTCCAAACCCAGGTGTCTTTATTTCCATATAGATTCCAAACAGACCTATCATAAGGAGGAAAGGGGCAATTTTGTTGAACAGAATGAGCAAGTTCTCTGAACGACGCTTTTCAAGTCTGACCAATTCCTCGCTGTTATATTTCCAGTTTTTGAGAGCTTCGCTATAATTTGCCACTGTTTTTCTGGAAAACCCGAGTTCAAGAGCTTCAGATGCGCTCAAGGTCAGCAATTCACCCTTCGGCACAACGGTCTTCTTTCTAACAATTAGTTTTTTATCAGACTCAGATAAATCGCCGTACTCTACTCCCGTTAACAGCACCTTGGACGAATCTTTATACCAAACTTCAACAATTTCTTTCTCTGTGCTTACAAAACTTTCGCTTAACTTTATTGGATAATTATTCTTTTGCGCGAGAGAACGAAATTTAGCCCGAAGTGGGGACTGAAACTTTTCGCCCATCATTATCGGCCCGCTCTGACTCACCATTATTGGCGCAACATCGCCTATTGTCGTGTTTTCCTCCATAACAATATCGTTACAGGAGAGCGCAATAAGAGCACCGGCAGAGATAGCTTTCTCTTTTACATATGCTATTGTATGAATCTTAACCGCCGAAATTGTTTCGACTATTTCGAGCGCAGATTCAACAGCTCCACCAAAAGTATTTATCTCAAAAATAATTGCCTTAGGATTTTTACCTTCCGCCTCCTTTACCGCCCTTTTAACAAAAGCTGCAAGGCCAGGCTCAATTTCTTTATCTATTGGAATAACAAACACGGAACTGTGTGACATGGCGACAATAAAAAGCAAAAAACATAGAATTATTTTGTGCACGGGGGAAAAGATAGTAAGTTCCTTTTCAATTATGCAATCCACCACGGAAGTTTTTGCTGAATCTCTTTCACCTCTCTTACCAATTTTCTGTAATCCCCTACAATGCCGCCAACCATCTCCCAGAATTTACTGCTATGGTTGTGATGGCGAAGATGACACAATTCGTGGACAATTACATAATGCACAAGGTGGTCGGGGAAAAGGAGCAACTTCGCGTTAAGGCTGATTGTTCCGTTGTACGAACAACTCCCCCACATCGATTTCGGATAGTTGATGATAACTTTTTTGGGAAATAATTTTAGCTTCGATGCTTCATTACTTAGCCGTTCAATTAAAATTACGGTCGCCTTTCGTTTTAACCATTTCTCTATGGTCCTTATCCAAAATTTATCACCCGCACCAGAATCAGTAATGAACAATTCCTTTTCACGGATAGTGAGTATTGCACCCCTAATTATTTTATCAACAACAAAAGTTACTGGCCACACCTCATTTATTAACGGCAAACAAATTTCTGTTGGAGGCTCCAGACTTCGCTCTATTACCCTATTTTTTATTATCCAAGCCCGTTTTTCTTCAATAAAGTCAACGGCGCGTTGGAACGAGCAGCCAAACGGCAGCACAAGATAAACGCCTTCACTCCGCGAAACCTTTATGGAGATATGCCGCGCTCTACTCGACCTTTTTATGGGTACATAGAGCGTTTCACCATTCGCCGTTACAATGGGGTATGGATTTGGTGGCTCTTTTTTTATTATATCCATATGCTAAATGACAACAGACTTTTCAATTACAACAGAAAAAAGCAAAAGATTCTCCTATCTCGTACTAAAAGGTTCGATGACAGCAAAGAATATAATTGAAATACGGCGCTCTTTTGATGCTCTCCTTAAGACAGAGCTGTTGGTAATGCTCGACATATCCAGCGTAGATATGCTCGATAGCATGGGGGTGGGTATCATTGTTAACTTCCATCGTCTGCTATATTCAAAACGGGGTAAGCTTGCGGTGGTTTGTAATTCCCCCGATATCAGAGGAGTTCTGGAAATAGCCGATCTTGATAAACTTTTACCTATCTACCATTCGAGAAAAGAAGCCGAAGACGATTTCAAATAGGCCTACAATTAGAATTTTACAATAAACATCAGGATTTTACTATAAATTGTAAAATGTTTCATGTTGAAAAAACAGGATTTTTATAACGACCTGTGGATTTTCTCCGTATATTTACAATACATGGAAGTAATATTTAAAGGGGGGTTAACATGAGCAAATGGACAGTTTTATCAGCAAGCTTACCACTATTTTTAGCTGTTTTAATTGGTGGTTACACCACCTACCCGACAGTATCAGATACTTTAACGAGCGGTACAGTTTGGACAGTTGAAAATTGGCCGGACAGCTCACGCCAATATCCAAAAAAGTTGCGTGACAGGGAAATATGGTACCAAACAAAGAATGGTGAACCGTGGAGAGAAACAGCCCAATATGGTCCCCATATACTGTCTAACGGAGCATGGAATTGGGATGTTGTTGGATATCTCCCTTACGAAATAAGCGTTCCAATACGAATTGCGAGCACATCAGGTTTTTGGGGAAATACTCCAGCAGTTTATTGCTATGCGCCCATCGCTTCCGATACCGTAACCGACCTATATGCAGCTTTCCCGAAAGGCTTTGTCCACTTGGATGTAAAAAGCGGGAAATACACAGTGATTGGAAGCCTGTATGAAAAAGGGGCAGTCGATGGCCTTGGTAGTACTTCGAGACTTGACATTCAGTCAACAATGGGCAATTATCCGGTAATCGACCCCGTTACTGGCAGAATATTTTTTGCACAGGATAAAAAGCTTAGATATATCGAAAAGCTCTCCGTTTATAAAGACAACAACGACGGCAAACTTTATCTTCTCCCCTCCTTTTTGTCATTTAATGGTCTCATGAATGAAATTACAGCCCCGTCAGGTGGTTCCCTAAGTCCCGTAGCCGGCAGCGACCCAATTTTTGTCGTTAAAACTACCACAGCCACCAACATTGTGGCGCCTGGAGCAGTAAACAGAGGGCGACGGAATCTGATATCCAATGATGGACGGTTTATAGTAAGTACTATAGGGGGTGCTTCCGTATGGCGTGGCTCTGTAAGCCCCCTCGCCCCCTTGGGTTCTTCCTGTATGTTAGACCTCTCTCACGCTGTTGACATAATAACGGGACAGACCCTTTTTAATGTCGCTATGATTGATTCACAACCGCCCGACATTTCAGAACATGGCGGTTCCTTTATGGGTTATAATAATGAAATATATGTTTGTCAGGGTGGCAGCGCACAGAACAACAGCGCCCCCGGAACAAGCATGAGGGGCTTTAGTCTTAACATTGTGAGCGGAAAGATAACCATTCATTACCAGAGTGCCACTCCGTGGATTCCTTCTACTGCCTGCTGGGATGGTCCAGCCGATGCCAACACAATCGGTACAAAATCGACATTTGCCGCTGTACAGTGCCCCAGATCGGGAGCGGTATATAATGGTGGCTGGGACAACTCTGGAATTAGAAGATATAAGGACGGATTTGTAACAACTGTTTGCGGGGGAAGCGCAGGATCAGTAGGAAGACCAGGTTGGAACTGCCCTCAAAATATGCCGGCAATATCGGAGGATGGTCCCCCATCATTTAGCTATCATAATGGCAATACGACCGTTGCCCCGAACGGAGACCTTTATTTTGCCGACCAATACGCACCCCGCTTTTTTAGGGTTTACAGAACAGATTGGCCAGAAGAACAGCCTTCTTACGGCTATGCAGAACAGTTTGTATCCCGAGACAGTTTGCGAAAACTTATGATCGCATACGCTCGCTCTTTTGATCCTATTCCTCATGAAGACAAAACCGCTCCATCCATTGAACGCTGCTGGGCCATAAACGACAGCCTCATTATTACAATTGTGTTCAGCGAACCTCTTGATAAAGAAAGTGCCGAAAATGTTACACATTACAGTATTTCAGGTGGTGTATCCGTATCAACAGCTCGCTTGCTAAGCGATAATAGAACAGTTTTGTTATCTGCTTCAGGGCTAACAGTTGCCGGAGAATACACTATTTCTGTTGCGGGCGTTACAGATATTTCAAACGATGCGAACCCAGTTCCTCCAGGTACAGAAGCCCATTTTACATATACTTTCCCTTTACAACTTACTGAGGTTTCTCCATCTAATTACTCGTGGGATGTTATGTATCCTGGCAAATATCCTTTTCTTGAACCATCGCCATGGTCCCCTGTAAAAATCAATATCTGCCCACAAAAATATTGGGGGTTGCCTTACATGAGAAGCGACAAAAATGACCGGACACGCACCGGCGACTCGGTAGTATCATTCATCGCAAACAAACCGGTTGTTGTATATATAGCGTATCATGATGCACAGCGAGATACGGGACGACTTCCATTATGGATCAGTAGTAATTTCACCGATAACGGTGACAATATCAAGGATTCCAGTTCAAAGGCACAACACACATTTAGCCTTTATGAGCGCTCATTTCCTGCCGGAAAAATTGTATTGGGTGGGAACAATGGAATTTCAGCCTTTAACAACTATTTTGTAATTGTCCGTCCTGCCGATTCATTAATACCACCACCACCACCTACATCCGCTGAAGCGGGGAAAATCGAACAATCACTCCCTACCATATCGGCATATCCTAATCCATTTAATCCATCAATCAGGATTAGCTTTATTGGACAAATAAACAGCGTAGGCGAGTTTGCTGTTTACAACATAAGAGGAGCAAAAGTTGCTGATTTTTCCTCGATAGACAATTTAAATCAGGCTCGGTCAAAAGGTGTAGTGTGGGACGCTTCACAAAACTCAAGCGGAGTATATATAGTCCGTTTAAGCTTGGACGGGAAAACCATTACAAAGTCAATAATGTTGGTCAGATAAGCGGGGTAAAACATGAAAACCTTTCTTGCTTTGATTATTACTGTGACTTTTTGTTCTGTTCCATACGCATTATTATCCATGCCGACTATTTTCTCCAACGGGATGGTTTTACAAAGAAACGATACTGTACCGGTATGGGGAATAGATGACGCGCATGAAAAGCTTAAATTGATTTTTAGGGGTTGTACAGTTTCGGTTTCGGTTTCAGTGGATAGTGGCAAATGGAGAGGAGATATTCCAACTGGTGATGCTGGCGGACCTTTTCAGTTGATAATTAGCGGTGATAATATTGACACTCTCATAGATTCAGTCTATGTCGGCGATGTATGGGTTGTTTCCGGACAATCCAACGCAGCGCTTGTTCGTGATTATTCTCCCGCATCTTTTATCAACAAACCGGAAAGTGAACATATTCGGTTCTATACGGGATGCTATATTTACATGTTTGCGGACAACAATATTTGGCGTGCAAAGGGCTCTTTTTCAAATTTCGGACTAAATTTTGGGGGATTATTGTGGAACCATGTGCGTGTTCCTATAGGTCTGATTTATGCCGCCGATGGCGGAACATCGGTACAAGAGTGGACTCCCAAAAGCGAAGTCTTGCCACAGGATATTCCAAAAATTTACGAGTTCGGGGGCCGATACGACACCTGTATTGCGCCACTTATGCCTTTCAGGATTAAAGGAGTTATCTGGTGGCAGGGAGAAAACAATTGTACTCCATACACATGGGACGAACACAAACGATACCTAAATAGAATGGTTAGCGCGTGGCGAAGAAACTGGGGACAGGGTGATTTTCCCTTTATAGTAATGCAAATGCAAGCACTGGGTGAAAGTTATTACTATTCTGCAACTAACAAATCCGCAGTTGGATATGTCCGGGACGCTCACAGACGAGTGATGGAATTGGATAATTGTGCTGTCGCAGTCTCCTATGACTTAACATCCGGCTTGTATGTTTATAACCCTAAGCCTGGAACGCTTCACCCGTGCACACAAATTGGTGACACCTACTTTCGGCCTATTGTCGATAGAGTTGTTCTTGCAGCAAGAGCGTTAGCGTATAACGAAGAGATAGAATGGTCCGGTCCTCTTTACAAGAGCGCTTCTTACAGTAGCGGCGAAGTAACAGTTGAGTTCAACCATCTTGCCGGTGGATTGAAACCGTTCGACACCATGACAACACTGAATGGTTTTGAAATTGAAAAGATTGGTGATTCGGTTCACCCTGTATCCGCAAGAATAAGCGACGATTCAACGAAAGTTATTCTTGATGTTTCCCGATTCTCGCCACCATTTTTTATACGCTATGCGACACATCCGGTTCCAGACGGGAATTTATACAATTCAGAAGGACTGCCTGCTCCAGCATTTATAAGCGATACCATATACTCAGGTACGGGCGTTTCCGCATTAAATATTGCTATGGAAGCGATTAGAATTGAAGCTTATCCTAATCCGTTTAATCCAATAGTCACCATTAGGCTTGTTGGGGGCATTGCTACTGCGAACGAACTATCTATCTATGATATAAGGGGGGTGAAAATCGCTGATTTTTCCTCAGCAGATAAATTAGAGAGGGCCGGATCCTCAGAAATAATCTGGAATGCATCCAAACAATCAAGCGGCGTATATCTCATAAAACTTACAAAAGGAGATAAGTTTATTGTAAAACAAATTATGCTCGTTCGATAAACCCAATCTTTGCATTAGAAAAATTTCTAATGCAAGAATTGTTACCAGCGGCCGCTTGCTCCGCCCCCGCCGGATCGACCGCCACCGAAACCGCCGAAACCACCACCAAAGCCGCCGCTGCCTATTCGGCCACCAAAACCGCTGCTGCCTATTCTGCCACCGCCGCCCATTGCGCGGCTAAGCAGCATTCCAAGCAATATACTCCGTCCTGTTCTTGTTGATACTGCTATTGCAAGGAGGATCAACATGACTATAATGGCCGGTAAAGGCAGAGTCTCTCCCTCCCTGCTATTGCCATAGTTGCGCTGAACAATCGGACCCGATAGACTTATATCATAATGTTGTACAACTATTGATGCGATTGCAAGAGTTCCACTTAACACACCCTCTTCGAGCCCATTTGCCCTGACTGCCGGAATTATCCTTTCGTTGATAATTTGCGAAGTAACAGCATCGGTTAAAAATTCCTCTGCGCCGTAGCCAACTTCTATTCGTACTCTGCGCTGTGCAGGTAAAAAAAGCAAAAGGGCACCCTCATTTTTATCTTTTTTTCCAACCCCCCAATTCTCATATAATCTGTTTGCATAATCTTCAATATCAACATCTTCATCTGGATTAACAGTAGCAATAACCAAGGCGAAACCGCTTTTTTGCTCAATCTCTACAGCAATGGCGGAAAGCTTCTCTTTTGTTGATGCGCTGATAATATTTGCGTAGTCGTTAATCGGCCCTTTCTTAGCTGGAAATTCACCAGCCGCAATAAGTACGCAATATAATAGGATGGTTAAAACCATTATTTTTTTGATTGTGATATTTCCCTCACAAATAATTTCCAATCAACAGCAGGTATAACCCCTCTCTGATTTTTATGCGATATAGCAAAGAAAAACGCCAACGCCGCAATTGCCATAAACTGAAGCATTATAACCGTTAATCCACCTATTGCACTTGTAGCCCAACCAGGAGTTGCCATATTTACGATAAACTTCATGCACAATACAGCAATAATACCAGATATAGAGAGCAGAGCGCCAAGAGCGGCAACAATCATGGCTCTTACAGCAATTCTGTCAAGCTGTATGGCAATGGCCCCAAATCCGTGCAAAATCAGGCTCATGAAGTCCATTTTAGATTTACCAAAATAGCGCTTTGCTCTGTCAACTTTCAATTCTCCATACGGCAATCTGGAAGCAGCAACAGCTCCAGGATAGTTGTACCATATTTCTGGCATACTTGTAACTGCTAATAAAACTGATCGCGGTATGCAGGAGTAATTACCAAAGCGAATCCCACCTCCAGTAAACAGGCGAAAGATTAATCTATAAACAATATAGCCAGCCTTAAATAGTAGCCCCTCATAACGCCGCCCTCTTGAAGCAAAGATAATTGTCCCCGTTTCAATACTCTTGCCAATAAGATCAACAGCAGCTCCAGCAGCATCTTCACCGTCTGAATCAAGCACAATAACATTATCAACATCAGGAATATTTGTCACGGTGTAAGAAAGACCAATTGCAATTGCCTTCTGGTGGCCCATATTCCGCGTTAGATTTATGACTACAACATCACAAGGAAGAGGGGCGGTTGGGAGAATTGTAGAGCCATCATTCACCACAACAAATGAGAGACTGTGGCCAGCCAATGAACGACAAAGATCCTTGTGCAAAACGGAAAAAGAATCCCAGTCATTAAATACAGGAGTAACAACAGTTATTTTCATAATCAATCTCACTATCGAAAATACGCAATTAGCTCCACCAAGGTCAAAATTGTATTGTATTCCTGCATAATGATTATTTAATTTGTTCCCCAATGATACTATTAATTTTATTAGTAACAATATCGTTCTCCATAGACGAAACCGTTTCCGGAATTATTGGGCCAGGTATAATAGATATCAAAAACGATATTAATATTCCTGCCGACAAAAGCTTAGAAATCAGAGCCGGAAGCATATTGCGATTCGATGGCTTTTGCTCTTTTACATGCTATGGTACAATAACTGCAAATGGCACATATGCTTCACCAATAATTTTTACATCAATAAACGACTCACGGTTTGGCGGTGGAGGAGCGAGCGAAATGGATTGGGGTGGTATTGAAGTTATAGAAGGTGACGGAGAATGTATATTTAATAATGTTGAAATTGCTTACGGAGCAGAAGGATTAAATAGCAGCCGAAAAGCCACGCAAATATCATCGCTTTTGTTGAGATTCAACGGTGTCAACAGAGTAAAGCATCTCGGAGTGGAGCTATCAGCTAATCACGACGGCCTGTATAATTTAGCCGGTTTTACTGACAAAAAACTTCCAGAAGTGAGGAGAGAAGTTGAAAAGGTTAGCACAGACAAACTTGCAAACAGAAAAAGCAGAAGAAAGGTTTATGCCTTTCTCACATTTGCGACTGTGGGTGCTGCGGCTGGCCTCTATTATTTTGCGAATAACCAAGAAAGCGGTGACGCTCTCTCGTATATTCCCGATCCCCCAACCCCACCGGCAAGGTAGATTAAACGCACTAAACTATGGGACTATTCTTTTAATGTACTCGCTACTTATGCTGCACAACTGCACTCCTGTGCAAAGACGCGATCCCAATCTGTTCCCATACAAATTTACAATTGGCAATGGCTCTAAAGCTGCAACTGCGCTTGTTTTCGATGCTTTTGGAAACCGTGTGAGCGACTATTTCTCTTTGCCACAAAATACTTACGACACCATTCTCTATTTTGGTATAAAATCACGATCAGTTCCACTAGTAATGTATCAAATTTCATTAGAAGAAGTAGCTATTGCTGGAGGATCCGGTATTGAAGCGGGTGAATTTAGATCTCCGGTGGACATCTCACCATCACATTCCTTTTCCAGCAGTTTTGGTCGTTTTTATATTGCCGATCCAGACAACAACCGAATAGCGGTATTAACGAGCCGCTTTTTGCATGCTCAACCACTTGTAATTCCTGGCGTTGAGCGTCCTTCCTGCGTCCGCGAAATCGACCAAGGGGTATTTATCGTATATTCACAGCTCGACCGTTCTGTCAGTATATTCGTAAATCGTACTGGTGTAGAAAAAAGCGCATCTTTGTATGATGGCAAAGCCCTCGGCGGTAATGTACGAGTAGAAATTGCCGACGGAAGAAATATTCTTATCTGCGACCCACAAAATGGCAGAGTATTACTGGTTAACAGAAAACTTGAAACCTTGTCACGACTCGAAAGCGTATCGGGGATGCCTCTTTCTGCTCCGATGCATGCAATCATTTCGTTAAACCGTCTATATGTTCTGGAAAAATCAAGAAAATCAATCCTGTGTATGAGCCGCGGAGGTTCGCTTATTTCAGAAACTGTTCACGAAGAACTATCGCGCGGAATATTTATACTGCCTACCGAATGGGGCATAATTTTATTTACCGAAAACAAAGCTCTCCTGTTCAACACAAGGATGGAACTTCTGTGTTTGCTCCCGTTATCAAGGATATTCGATGCCGGCCATATCACAAGCGGCGGTCGAATAATCCTTGTTTCCCGCGCAGACAAAACCGTGTGCGAGTACCGCTGTGTGTTTGACAAGCAGGGAGAGCGATGGGGAACACGCCTCACAGACTAATCCTCGCGATATGGTTATATTTTGCCTTTTCCCTGAATGCGCTTGAGAGCGAGGGTGAAGGATATCAGATTCGAACCAATGTTGAAAAAAGCGTCCTGCTTGAACAAAAACTTGATTTGCGGGAACCATCACTCAACAGCTTTGGACGAAACGATGCCTTGAAGGTTGCGATCGAGGGCAAACTCGAAAACAACATCGACTTTATGGGTAAAATCAATCAGGAGAGCAGTACCAACGCTCCCCCTGCAATAGACTTTTCCATAAAAAAAGAGAGTTGGTCCGCGCGGGCAGGCTATTTTAGCAATTCTTCAGACACATTGAGCTTTAACAACTCTTTTACTAATAGGACTATAGATGGCGTGCTTTTAAAATATTCCGAGCCAAGCTTGGGCGGAAGCATAATTTACAGCAGAACAATGACACAAAAAAGAAAAGAAATATTCTGGATAGAGAGCGGCAGTATAGTCTTGTTGTCAACAGAACACATTAAAAAAGAGACCTTTTTAGCCGAAATGGATGGTCAGCCACTTATAATGGGACGAGATTACATTATTGACGCAGAGAGAGGTTGCCTGAAATTTACTGCAAGATATTGGTCCACGCGAAGAATAGAAGGAATGAGAGAAAGGGGGAAACTGCGCGTATTTTATGAGGCAGATGGCGATGAGAGGCCATTTGGGATCGGCAATTTCTATTACAGATATAATGAGCTATTTTCCATATCTGCAAGCTACCTTGACGGTAACAACTTAAATGGAGGGCATTTATCTTTCAGGACCGGCTACGACTCTTTAATAAGTTTAGAATCAGACATTATTGCAGAAAAAGGAAAAGGGGCAGCGCCAGTTAAAAAAGCCTTATCTAATGCATTGACTATAAGGCCATTAAATGGATTAAACATAGTTGCTGAAGCAGAAGCTTCGGATTCATCCATTGAAAGCAGCGGGAATAAATTCTATGGAGACATCACAAACAGATATAAGGCTACAGCATACTTCTTAGCAGGCAGTTTTAATGCTAATGGAGAGTGGGAAAGAAGATGCGAAAACATTGATTCGCTTCTTGTTGTCCGCGAGGAGGGTACAGCGAAACTTTCTATAAAGAGCGGAAACAGATCTGCAATTTCTTTATGGGGAAATTATGAAAGAATGGATAACGACGAATCAATATTTACCCACTGCGATGCAGCCTACAATGGAAAAAATATTTCGCACTCTGTCGGCATCGAGTATTATGGCAAACGATTACAACAAGAGGAGCGAATTCCTCTTTTTATTAAAAGCGGGGGTAAATGGGGGGAACTATTCAATGGCTACATTAGACTATCTTCCGATGCCTCTTTAAAAAAATACTCAATGCAGAGCTACATGGATGGACGAACCAAGATAGGTGATCTAAATTTATCGGGAGTCATCGATATCGACACCAACCTAAAACCATTAGCTACAATTGACGGAAATATGAATTTTGTATTTACAGAAAACTCAAAAATAACTTCTAATGCCCGTGGAATCTTTGCTGATTCAGCGTGGAAAACACTTCTCTGCCGCACGGATAT
Organism: uncultured Fibrobacterota bacterium; assembly: GCA_964590225.1. Taxonomy (GTDB): domain Bacteria; phylum Fibrobacterota; class OXYB2-FULL-49-7; order OXYB2-FULL-49-7; family JAEUSG01; genus JAEUSG01. The sequence continues at coordinate 5,896 of CAZPWS010000065.1, read as the reverse complement.
AAAATTTTATCCATCAGAAAAATTAACCGTCGATTATTCTCCACTAATCCACCGAAATAGAGGTGATTCTGTCTCCTCCGTTTCTTTTGTTGATATTTCCCATAATGGTTCATGCAATGTTTCTTTTAAAAGAATTAAAAATAGCATGCGCCTTATACTATCGGACAGACAAGTCGAATCCGTGCGAAATGAATGGAGTGGTGAAAAAGGGCTTTCTGACGCATTAATATTTTCAGCAGGCAGAAATTCAACCGTTACAACAGAGCTTTCTATCAACAGAAGCAAAGAGGGCGAGCGGGCCCCGCTCATGAAGCAAAATGAAAAAGAGAGGTCATGTGCTTCGCTTTCAGTACTTGGATATAACACCGTTTTAGGTCAGATAGAGATAAAAACACTGCTTTCAGTTTTTATGCAAAACACCTCTATTGACTCTGGAGCAGATATTGACACTATGGCGTTCTTTGTGCCAAACAGGGACTCTTTGCGAAACTCCTATTATTTCACGAATAGAGTAATTAGGGAGGGATCCATTATTTGGCAAAAGGGTAATGGTCTTTTCGATGGAAAGCTTGCATCTACCCTTGTATGGGATACCGACAGAGCATCCCCAATTGGTGAAACAATTGAGAACAGTGAAACAGTTGGAATTAAGCCAGAAATCCGTTGCGATTTTTACCCTAAAGAACTCTTCTCAATATCATTAACAGGTGGCGGCGAATGGTGCAAAGGATACCGAAGTTCGGAAAGGCTGTTCTCTTCCCTTGAAGGAACCATTACAACCAAATATGTCATCTTTAACACATCTCTATTTTGGGAGAAAGAAAAGCGGAGCATGGGAAAGCTACATACGCTCGAATGGCGCATGGAAGGAACACTTAGATTATAGGCAGTGGTGACTAATATTTGGCAAGCTCTTCGTCAAAACTTCCAACAAGTTTCTCCGCAATTGCGGCCAAAACTTTTTCCGAGTCCAGGTAACCTGATTTTACCCGTTGCTTGAGGTGAGAAAGATAACGCCTCTTTTCCTCCTGTGTGCAATTTTCAAATCTGCTCTTCCTGACTTCCATGTCGCCTGCGCTCCTTATCATTTTTCGTAAGACACAGGTTTGATATCGGTAATAGCAAAGAAAAACTTGATAATTTAGTTCAGGTTTTTTATCACAATGAAATTAAAGGAGTTACAAGCAGTTATTTTACTACTACTGCCCTCTTAGCAACACTAACTTTGCCAGTTTGGGCAACAACTGTATAAACGGACGGAGGTACAGATATACCCCTATTATCACAACCGTCCCACTCAAGAAAGTGGACACCGTTTAAATGGCCATTATATACTATTTTGATCAATTTTCCTTTAATATCATAAACTGAAAGTAAAAATGGTTCGTTATTATTAGCGTTGCCTGTTATCTTGAACCCAATCACTTTATTGCTGCCATTGAATGGGTTTGGGCTTACGGTCAACGCCAATGGCAATTTTTTATTAGTTGCAGCTCTCACCTCCCCATCCGTATGCATAGCACTATCAGCAACGGGGAAGCGCCAAAAAGTTAGCGCACCAACTCCAGTTGGGCTTTTAATAAATGGACCAACCCAATCTTCGGTATTCTCTCCGGAAGATTGGGTTCCAGTGTACATATAGCTCATTGAAATATATTTGGGAGCTTGAACCGATGGAATTGATTCAGATAGAACAAGGACTATCTTCTTTTCTGAAAGAATAGAATAGCCGGAATCGACACATAGAAATGGGTGTGCAGAATCGGCCCCTGTGTAGCTTATAGTGTCGAGAAAAATATTGTTCTTCATAGAGAATACGATATCGGAGACCACGGTATCACTTGACGGCCAAATTGCAGCTTCGTCAAACTCAAGCGTAATCTCAGTCCGTACAGGATTCGAAAAATAGGCTTTCTTTATATTTGGAGAACGAATACCAACCGTATCAGAAAGCCCGTACAAATCCCTCTTTATCTGCGGAATAACCCATGACGCAGCCTGTAAATATCCATCATTAAAATAGTGTGGTGGGTCATATGCCATAAGACATGTTGTTGATATTGTGGTCAAATCAGGGAAAATCCCCTGTAACCGTCTATGCGCCTCCCTGTATCTTGCTCCTCCCTTGCCGCCTCGTGTCTGAAAAACATAAACATGTTGCAGCGCAGGGTAATAATCTTTCCATGCCGAATACATTGTTGTAAACGGTGTCATATAGTGCTTCTCGGGTGTTACCCAGGTGTTTGTTTCATCGATAAGACTGCTTTCGAACTCGCCCTGCCACCAGAAGATTCCTTTTACACCTGTTCGAATTCCACATCTGTCCGCTTGTCGCAACAGCCGTCCGAAATAAGTTGTGGAATCGTAAATATTGGTGGCCTTTGGAGCATGCGAACTTAAAGAGGAACCCCCAACAGCACCATTAAGAAAACATACTGGGATGCTGCATGAATGCGCTATATTTATTCCTATAGTCAATGCTACCGTGCCTATATAGATGGCTCCGGCAGGAATATTAGTGCTATTCCACACATCGTGCGCAACCCCCCAAGCCGTATCTGCATACCAGACCGAGTCTGCCTTTGCTTTATTCAGGAATTTTCCAAACGAGCGAACCCATTGCGACGATGGTCGTTTGCTATCCATATGCTGGGTAACCGCATTCGACTGACCGTCTATCAGAAAGGCGTCGCCGCAAACCACGCTATCTGCTGTGAATACACTCATAGTATCAAGCTTTACAACCAAGCGATACTCTGTGAGTTCCGCATGTATCGCAAATGTATGTGAGAAGCGAGCAGTATCATTGGAGAAATTCAACACCTCAACCGCTCTGCTCTTAACAACACCATTTCCGAGGAGTTGATATTGCATGGAATCATTACTTGAACCAGTAACAAAGCCAGATATCTCAACTATTGCGGAGTCATTGTCTCCGCGAGGATAAAGCTGAAAATCCTTTGGCGCTTTCGTAAATACAACTTCACAGAATAAACCCACAGATAAAAGAAGGATGAATACAAAAGAAGTATTTTTATTACCCACGATTTTAATCCTCACTTAATTAGCTGTATAGTTTTCCTTATAGAAGCATTACCATTTTTTACACTAACAATGTAGAGTCCCGATGGAACCTTAGATGCATTCCACAGAAGCGAAGCCTTGTTACCATTTTTTTGCACATCTGATGAGAGATTAGCTACAAGCCTCCCCTGCAAATCATGGACCTTTAATTCGATAATTTTATCGACTGAATAGCGGTTAATCAATATACGAACAACAGGATTAAAAGGATTAGGGATAGCGCTTAGAACAAAATTATCATTGTCAGCTACGCAAGATTCACTCAAAGTGACACCACTCTTGAAAATCCTGCATCCTACAGTAATTGGAACGGTTCCACTACTTGGCTGCTTTTCGTAAACAATAAGGCTTGTCCGTATAGTTGTATCTGATGCAACTGAAGCCGCAGTCGCTGGAGCGTTAGACACCCCTGCAACTAAGGTGGGTGGAATAACAGTATCTCCGCTTATACCTATTTTTGCAAAGCAGACCTTTTCATATACAGGCCCCTTATTGACAGTTGGGTTAGACTCATCCCATACAAGCATAAAACCATTACCATCCCACGAAACTGATGGGCGCATGATTCTGTACAAGTCGCTTTTATAAAGTCCAAGATATAATTCATGCACCCTTTCACCAGATGCATTAAAGATAGCGCCATTACTTGGGACCATTGAATTTCCACGACCACCTGTATTTGTCTCATTTTGCCATGCTACAAGAAAGCCATTAGCTCCAGCAGAGGCAATGGCTATCGGAACAGTAAGACCAAGCGGATATTGCTCAGGGGTATCGGTATGAAGTAGCGAATAAGCTGCTGGTGTTATCTTGCTGCCATTCAAAAAAAAGTTGCCAACTGTGGGGGAAACAGCGTACTGATATCCCTCACTAAATGTTGAACTCGTTCCAACAGAGAAAAGAAAAACTTTTCCATCGGCAGCAGGAGCAATTACCGGACAGGTATAATGCGAAACACCTGTCGCTGCAATAATACCATCTGGGTCAAGCACAACCCCTTCGGAAGAGAGCCTTGCCATATACACCTCATACTTGGCATTAGACCGCGCATCAATCCACGCAATGTTTGTGTTGGTGCCATCATAGGCAGCCTGCGGCATCGCCTGATTATGAGCTCCACCGGAAACAAGAATTCCATCGGGATCAAGTATTGTACCACTACGGGATATGCGTGCGGCATATATGTCCCAATCTGTCCCGTTTCGGAAATCATGCCAAACGACAACAAAGTGCGTTCCGGCATAAACAACCATAGGTGACTCTCTCAAATCATCGTCTGAGGATACAACAAACGGTTCACTATCAAGCACATTACCATTGGTATCTACTCTACAACCAACTATGCTGCTGCGATACCGCGGGCCAAGTCTTAAATCACCTTCATCAATCCTGCCGCTCTGCCAACACACCAAGAAAACCCCCTCTCCATAAGCAACGGATGGAGTATAGGAATCCTGCGCGCTGTGAACAGGAAGCAAAAACTCAGGCAACATTTCGCCAAACAACGCAAAGGAAACAAGAATTATGGATATTGCTGTTCTCATTGTAAATGCCCCTTTTTATTTTATTCTCGTATAAAGATACTGCATATGAGGAGAATGCATTCCAGAAGTAAAGTTATGTCCATTACCTACCCACATGAATGCAACATACACATTGACATCTGTATGATTTGAATACACGAATTTAACAGTCTTTTTACCATCGCCTCCAGTTGTTAGCCTCATTGCAGCAATCATTCTTTCCTGAAGATCTATTCTGTGTAGTTGCTTTGTATCAACATGAGTATAATACAAGAACCTTTTGTCCGGATCGTCCGGGCCAAAGGATAGCACTCCTGCTTCGCCATAAAAGTTCATACCTTCGTATGGACCAGGAGCATTTCTTGACCGGAGAGAATCGGATGTAGGAACAACACCATGAAAGGAGCCATCAGCCAAATCCCAATAATAAACATGCCAGCCGGTGATAGGTTGACCACAATATAGCCTGTTATGAACTTCATCAAGTGCCATCGGAAGAAGGCGAGTAATTCCAGCCATTTTTCCAACGAGAGTGTCCAGCATCATTTTTCTCACTATGGTGCCATCCGATGTGTAAACAAATAAACTACATGGGGTTTTAAAACCGGCGGTAGAACTACCGATAGACTTTGTCGTGAGCATATAGACATTTCCATCGCTTCCATAAGCAAGACCAGGGGTATTGGAGGACGACACGCCAGAAACAAGTGTTTTTACCTCCTGCTCCTGAAAATCGAGTACTCGTAGATAACGGACACCCGACCATTCGTCGCCAAAAAAGAGATATCTTCCATCGGTTGAGCGAGCACTTATTGGTGTGAAGTTATATCCCCACCCTCCAAATCGCGCTCTACCAAAAGGACCATCAAGACACCCTCGTCCGCTCCCGGCTACAGCATGTGCCCTTTTTGTATCAAAATCGTACCAGCCGAAATAATATTTGCCACCAGCACCATTAATGTATCCGTGTCCAATAGCTCCAGATGTACCACCGGCGCACATCGGTATTACATTATAGCCCGCTTCTCTAGCGTTGCCACCGAGATGGCCTATCATCTTGCTTGCTCCAACCCATGTGACTTCCCATTCCGCAGTACTGTCGTGTATTGGCACGCTAAAATCCTGCGCCAAACAGAAGATCTGAATAAGCGCCACAAATAGGAAGAAACCGTAAATTCGTCTGTAGTTCTCCATTAGCCCCCCATTTTTAAATACAATTTTAAAATATTAATACACTCAACAGTCATAAGTTCTCAACAGTATTTCACGACTAAACAGAGCGAGTCATC
>CAZPWS010000064.1:0-18402 GCA_964590225.1 uncultured Fibrobacterota bacterium | reverse complement strand
TGGCAAAAAACAGCGTTTATCTTTTAGTCAATGTCGAAACCGGCGAAGTCAGGAGGAGGTTGTGCGCTCTAATTCATCTGTTACTGCCATTCTTGATGGAAGCGATATTGTCAGGGTTGTTTCGGTGCCGGATCGGCTTGTCAATTTTGTTATCAGGACTTCTTAACGCAGAACGATTCAACCACAGGTGTTATTGATATGCCCCCGCGCGGCTTAAAATAGCCGGTGACCTTGATATAATTTGGCTTGATCGCTTTCTTGAGATCGTTATGTATTTTTAAAATAAGTTTTTCCTGAAAAATGCCGATGTTTCTAAAACTAAAAAGGTAAAGCTTAAGACTTTTACTTTCGACAATAAATTTACCCGGAATAAACTCAATTTTTATTCTGCCGAAATCGGGCTGGCCTGTTACTGGGCAAAGGGAGGTGAACTCGTCAGATTCGAGCGTTACCGTAACATTTTCGCTTTTATGACTAATGAACGGAATGGCTTCAAGATGGGCATCAGAGGGATTTTGCGGATATGGAATTGTTTTGCCAAGAACAGATAACTCCGATTTTTTCATACGATAAATATAAGCTTAATTACTGTTAAAATGAAGTCCGTATTTTTTTCTGGTTTAACCGTTCGCCGTCATCCCTCTCCGCATGACCATTAACAATTTTTAAGTCAATAGAAAGTTCGACAAATGGTTCTCCATACTTTGCGCCAATCTTTGCACCCCATGTTGCTCCAGACTGTAAGCATTGTTTTTCAAAAAGACCTTCGTCCATTTGTGACGGAAACTGTTTTACTGCTTCCATTTTTTTATCAAAATAGTTTGTTATGTCTATTATGACATCTGGAGTAATTCGAATCATCGTCCCTGCTCCACCTGGCTCCCATGAGTACAGGCGTATCTGATGTCCCTTGCTCTTTAAATTGCGACATGCAGTGAAAGCGAGATTGGCAGTTGAATAGTGCTCAAGGTGGTTATCGTACGGCGCCTGCGTAAGAACAATTTCAGCATTTTGTGCCAGAATGAAGTTTTCTATTTCCTTAACGCATTCGGGAGTATGAGCCGCTTCAAGTATAAATGGTTTATCGCCGTAGCTTTTCATGCCTGCAATTATTGCATTGTCAGCATCTGTGTTAGTAAAGTGTGGTCTGAGAGAAGTTTTATCCTTGTTTGTCCAATAGTACGAAGGCTTGTAGTGCAAAAAAATAGGGGTGGGAAGCCCGAGAATTTTAGCAGATTTGGTTATTTCATCCGTACGAATTTTAAGTATGTCGCTGTGTGTTAGCTCCATGTATGTACCATTTGGTGGGCGGTATCCATCTTTGACATATACCGCGTCTATTACCACCACATATACCACATCCCACCCCTCAGCGGCATACTTAGCAACCGTGCCTCCGCATCTAACCTCTATATCATCAAGATGCGCACCAAAAGCTATTATCTTCTTTTTCCCCATAAATACATACCCCAAGATTGTTAAAATTACTTTCTGTGTAATATACTTAAATTCTGTACTTTATGTATTCAATGCAACTGCTATTGCAGATTTCCATTGTTGAGAGTAATTATCTTGTCAGCAATTTTGTCGAAAGAATGGTTGTGTGTAACCATTACGACTATTTTTCCTGCAGAAGCTTCCGTTCTAAGAGCATCTGCCACAATGGTTGTATTTGTTGGATCGAGATTTCCAGTAGGTTCATCTGCAAGAATAATCTTGGGGTTACAAGCGAAGGCACGCATAAGAGTGGCTCTCTGTTGCTCGCCGACACTAAGTTCATTTGGCCTTCTATCCATTTTATCTTTTAACCCTAACTTATCGGCTAACTTTAACAGTATGTCAGATTTTATCATAGAGTCTGTGTCTATATAAAAGGGCAATACTATATTTTCCTTTATTGATAAGTAGGGAATAAGGAAGAATTTCTGAAAAATAAAACCAATATTTCGGTTACGATATTTTCGTATCTGCTTACTATTCCAATCGTAAATAGAATCTCCATTATATTCGACTGTCCCTGTCGAAGGTTGCATAAGACCTCCAAGCATAAGTAGCAGCGTGCTCTTACCGCTTCCACTTCCTCCAAAGATAACAGTCAACTCTCCTTCACGAAATTCAGCATTAATATTGTTAGCAGCTTTTACAATGTTGCCATTATGCTTGTAAAGCTTTGAGCAGTCTTTCGTCGAGAGTCTTATCATTATTCCTCCACAAGAATTGCGCTTGGGTCCTCTTTTATTAGCTTAATTAATGGGATGCATTGTGCGACTAGTGCTATTGCAACTGTCTTGGCGACAATTTCTGGTAGCTGCTGCCATTGAGTCGTTATTTGGATTGTTTGTGTTACAAGATAAGACGATGACCATGCAACCGCAAGTTTTGAGCCGATAGTAAAACCCGTTATTGATGCAAAAAATGCTAAAATGGCAATTTTAATAAAGTATAGCGATGCGAGATATCCCATACCTGCTCCCATGGCTGTAAGAATACCAGCCTCCCTCTTTCGTTCGGTAATTTCTTGCAGACCACTAATGATAATTATGAGTAGCGTTACAGATCCAGCTATGAGAAGAAGATGATATAGAGTTTCATGTGTGGTCATTCTTGCGAGATATCTGCCCTGTAAAAGGTCCTGTCGGACAATAAGACGAATGTTGGGCAAGGTTTGCTCAAGTTTGATTTTTTCTAATTCTAAAGTCTTGTTGACATTGCGTGCATGTTGACATAAAAAGCCAAGTATATAGTGGATTTTACCCTCGACCCCTATAAGTTTTTGAGCAACACTAAGGTCAATATAAATGCGATAGTCGTCTTGGTCGCCCTTCTCGGGCAGTACTGATTCAATTACGAATTCTCTATTATCAATTATTATTTTATCAGCTTCTCCTTTGCAGATCTTTTCTGATGCGGTAAAACCAATACGGGCGAATCCGTCTAATAAAGGTTTTATCATATTCCCTTTTTCAGCAGTTTCGTCTTTTCGTGGTACCGGTTTTATGCCGGTTAGAATTAGCTCTTTCCCCTCAATTATCCTTCTTTGTTGAATTACAGAAACAAAATATCGGGAGGCCATTTCCTGTCTGGAAGCAAGAATTGATGCATGCTTTTCGTCAAAGAGTCTTTCTTTTCCTGTGCTCCAGTACGCGTCCGATGGCTCCGCATCTTTTGGAAGGAAAAGAAGATTATGCCCCATTTTCTTTACAATTAGCTGCATCGATCTGTTGGCGTATTTTGATGTGTTTGATGTATAGACATAAAGCGTTACAGACGAAAGAAGTGCGAGAAACAGCAGCACCGTTAGTGGCCACTTATAAACAGACTGTTTTACAACAAGAATAAGCCGCATATTAGATATTTCCTGAAATTCCGATTGATACTTTTCTACCGAAGTCGGGATAGCCTATTGCAGTTGAATATCGTTTGTCGCCTATATTTTCGGCACGGAGTATAATTTTTGTTGAAGTGTTCAGATTATAGGAAATATTTGCGTCCAGTACCACAAAATCGCCGAGAGAGTGGACATTTCCATCCGGAGAAAACCGTTTGTTTTCGAAGTGGCCGACAAACTTTGAAGCCAAGTTCAATTCAAAATTGCATCGGACCAAAGAGATACCTCCCGCCACAATTTTATCGGGAGTATTCTCAAGGGAATCATAATCGCCAGATTTTATCATGGCGTTTGCGAAAAAAGAGGCCGTATTGAAGACCTGTCTCGATTGGGCAGAAAATTCCAAACCATTTACAGACAAATTACGATTTCGATATAGTGAATATATTTGCCCGTCCGGCATTGTATCAAACCTAGCACTCATCAACAAAGCATTTATTCTACTTGTGTGGAAACCTGTTATGATAATTTTACCTAACTCATATTTTTCAACTGAAATACCAAGATCAATTTTTAGCCTTTCTTCAGTTTTGGGTATTTGATAAGTTGTATCAACCATTCCTGTCCGTGGAGCAATTTGTCCATAAGCACCATTTGCGTAAACGCCAATATTTTCCGTTATATTATATGCTGCTCCCATATTTGCATTGATAACTGCTGGATCCCATTGATTTTTTAATGGTGTTATTCTATTAAGAATATTTGGTTCAATGTTATTGTCATAGGCATCTTTTTTCAGTGTATAATCTATTTGATTTGTTCTCGCTAAACGCAGTCCGGCATCGAGACTTAGTTTACCAAAACGGTGTTCGTCAACAATAACGCCGGACCATGTCTCGTTTTCGCAGCGGACTCCGGTGTAATAGCGCTTGCCATTTGGTGCTGTCCAATGATTGTAGAGAGCTCCTACTCGCAATATGTTATTTTTAATAGGAGAAAAAGTCTGCGTTATATTAAATCCCCATTCCCAATCCTGATCGAAAGTACTGGGCAGTATAGCCATCAGGGAATCGATATTAACAAAAACTCGTGTTGTTCTATTCCATGATTTCAGGGAATCGCCCACTGTGTAGTATTTAATGTTATTGAATTCAGATTTTCTGTCAGTATAATACCCTATTACTTCAACAGAGGCTTTATCACTGAATTTATAAAATGATTTTAAATTGAAAAAAGTAGCACGAAATGGGTCAATACTTGAGTTTGGTCTAACGACAGCGATAGGCTTTGTCCAATCAGTTGTTGTAGGATACTCATAAGCGGCAACATCTCTCTTACCTTGAATGTGAAATACCCGTAAATCAACAGTTAGCTTTTTAGTTGGTTCAAATCCGAGATATCCGTAAATGTTACTCAGGTTTTCTTCAGCGTTTAAACCTTCAGGTCCTTTTGTATTGTTTGTTGTTACCCCGACAGAATATCTTACAGGACCAATTAATTCTGTTTCTTTTTTTGCGCCATGAAGTATGTGTGCGTAATAACTCTCAAATGAACCATACTCAACATCAAATTGAGTAGTTGGTTTATCAAACTTTTTCAATGTTACATCGATAACGCCAGCAAGGCTAGTTAGGCTCGATAATAGGGCAGCACTAGAACGATTAATTTCTATTTTTTCGATATCTCCTGCTGAAAAGAAATACGGCAGTTCGTGAAACTCATTTTGCCATGCACCTTCGATTGCGTATGTTGGATACGGATATTTCTGTCCACGAAAAGATACAAACTGCTTAACCGTACGCCCTCTTGTTTCTGTGAATGAACCGGGGACATAGTTTAGAGCCTGAACTAAAGTTTTAGCGCCCTGCTTTTGGATATCACTATCATTTACCGTAGAAATTGATGCTGTAAGCCCGGGAGATTCGAGACGAGGACTTGTAACGACATCTCTTAACCTTTTACCAACCACAGTAACCTCAAATTCTGATTCGCTTAAGGAATCTGCGTTTGTATATGCTTTGGGAGAGGAAAGTTGGAAGAAGAAAAGCAGAACGAAAACCATAATTTGTGCAGTGGACATAGAAAATTACTCCTTCACTTGATTAAGACCTTGATAGATATGCCTTGTACAATGATAAATACGGATTGATTCGGAGGAAGCGGACAATTTTTTTATTTAAAAATGCAAATAGCTGTTTCGTGAAATGATGAATAGACCGTGTCGCCAAGAGTAAGCCCACTTTTTTCTAATTGTTCATTTGTAATATATCCCGAAAGGGGGAGTGGCCCGCCTACTATTATTTTTGATACATAGCCGTCAGAAACGATTTCAATTAGCGGTCCACTTACGGTATTAACTCTGTTTCCTGTGGTTTCCTTTTGAGCGCTGAAAGAAATTGCCCATGGATGGACAAGAAAATGGACATCACCTGATTGTAAATAAAACGACTTCAAAAGCGTTCCATTAACAAATAGTTCGCCATTTCCCTTAGAAATTGCGGTAAAGATATTTCCAAGTCGCAATATTTTTGCCACGGTTTCACTTATAGGGCTATGCATGAGTTCATGTGCCGTTCCCGATTGTATTATCGAACCTTCATGCATAATGCCAATGCGATCGCTTACCAGCTTTGCTTCCTCGAAAGAGTGGCAAACATGGATTACTGAGATGCCATAATCCCGTTGTATTTGTTTAAGCTCTCTGCACACAGCTTCTCTGGTATATTCGTCAAGCGCACTGACTGGTTCGTCAAGTATTAGTACGGTAGGCTTTGATACAAGCGCCCGCGAAAGGGCAACTCTCTGCTTTTCACCACCAGACAATCCCTTGATTTTACGGCCTAATAGATGTGATATTCCTATTTTTTCCGAAATAGCATGGACACTGTTATTTATTTCCTTTGTCGCATATCCTCTTACCTTGAGTGAAAAGCCGATATTACCTTCCACTGTCAAATGTTCAAAAAGTGCTCCATCCTGCGGAACATAGCCAATTTGTCTGTCCTTAGGTTCAAGGTTGCTAACATCTTGGTTGTTGATTTGAATGCATCCCCCATCTGTTTTACGGAGACCGCAAATCGATTCTAGAAAAAGAGTCTTACCGGAACCAGTCATTCCAAGAAGAACAAAATATTCATGTTCTCCAACTTCCAAGGAAGCGTTTAATCTAAAGTTATCAATTGATAGCTTTAGAGAATCCGCCCTAATCATTGTCGGCTCCCTGTGCCGAATATATTTCCGCCAGTAAGCAGCCTCATAGTCAATAGAATTATAATGGCAACAGCGAGCATTAATATTGACACGGAAAGAGCCGTATCAATCCGTCCTATGGATATTTCAAGAAAAATGGATGTTGGCAATACTTCCGTCTTTTTTCTTACGGCTCCAGCAACAACCGCTATTGAACCGAAAATTCCAAACGCTCTTGCCCACGCGAGAACTGCGCCTGCAGCTATTCCATGTCGTGCAAGAGGCAGACTAATTCTCCAGAATGCCTGCGCCCTGCTGCAGCCGAGAGTAAGGGCAACCTGTTCTGTGCGCGGATCAATGCTGTCGAATGCAGCTTTTATGGTACGAAGGCTGAAAGAAACAGCGCAATAAAATTGAGCCAAAACAATTCCTGCCTTTTGATAAACAAAAAAGTCTGCTATTATGCCTACTATTGTACCGGCAATACGAAGGAGAATATTTGATGATTCCACAAGATCTGATCCCATCCGGAAAAAAACAAGAATACTAACCCCAATTACAAGAATAGGAACAACTATTGGTAAGTCAATTATCACATCAAATGCTGTGCGTCCTGGAAAGCGGTATCTACTCAGTGCGTAAGCAGCAGGAACTGAAATAACAACTGCCAAGGCTGTAGTTGTTATAGAAGTTATTATACTTAAAATAAAAGCGTATCGTATTTCCTCCGATTCAATGGCTTCTAAGAATGAGCCAAAGCTCAGATATGCTACATCAGCAGCCAATAACAAAACGATGCTCAAACATAGCGCCACTAAAATAGATATCGTTATGCCTCGAAACATATTAAGGAGTATCTACCTGATATCCGTCGTTAATTAACACAAAACGGCCACGCTCGGAAACGATGTAGTCAAGAAAGGCTTTCGCGGCATCGCTGTTTTTGGAGTAAATAAGCTCTGCTCCTTCTACTGAAGGGATCACATTCTTGTTAAGTGGGATCGGCACTATATCGGCATCGTCGGGATAATCATCGGCAATGGAGCGCCATACAACAGTGGCATCAATGGTTCCCAGTTTTACGGCAACCCCCAGTTCGTTGACTGTTGGAGTACTTAGAACAACATTACTGTTCCACATTTTTTTGTTTACCCCATTTTTTTCCAGTATCGTCGCCATTAAGCGCCCCACTGCAGCAACCTTTTCATCTCCCTGACCAATTTTTATACCTTCGACAAGAAGATCATGAAGGGTACTAACGCCCTTAGGATTCCCTTTTTTAACCATTATGACAGGCTCAAAGTAACATAGAATATTCCTTTTGCTGCCAATCAGGTTCTCTTTTGCGGCCATTTCAATATAGTCCGCATCACCTGCGATATATAAATCTCCTTTGCGGCTTAGTTTTATCTGGCCTAATAGTTTGTTCGAACCGTCATATGTAATCTCAGGCTTGACACCTGATTCTCTTTCGAATGATTTTGCCAGCTTATTAATTGGGTCTCTCATTCCGGCTGCACAGTAAACAAAAAGAGAACCATCGAGTGTGGACTTTCCATTTTTTACAAAAGGTAATGGAGGAAATGCAGGACCAAAACCATGCTTATCCCAGATTTTTGCAGCTTCCGGACCGGCCACGAAATTGGCAAAATCTGTGGCAGCTTTTGCGTCTTTGGAGTATTTCAGAAGCGTTATGGTAACCTTAATATGTCCCATATCCATTTTACCGAAAGTAGCAGAAGTCATAGCGTCAATACCGCTAATAAGTTCATATTCCTTATCGATTGGGATAATGTCGATTTTTTCGCTTCTAAGAGCGGCAACTGCATCCCAAACAATCGCCGCGTCGGCTGTTTTCATTGCTACTGCGTTAGCAGCTTCGCCCCCTCCTTTGGTTTCTGAAACCTTGTTGGCAAAAAGCTCATTTGATATCCCCGCCTTATCGGCAAGGCGAGGATATAGCCATCCCATTGTGGAATAAACCGAGTGGGTAAGAACAAGCTTTATTCCTTGCGCGCCTAAATCTTTAAGAGAACGGATATTTTTAGGATTTCCTTTTTGCACTACAATTACCGGTTTTACACTCGCAACAGACCATCCACCGCTTCCAATACCCTCCTTTATTGTTTGAATATGAAAAGGATCGTGCGCGACAAAAAGATCGCCTTTACGCGTCTGTTTTATTTTAACTATCAATTCACCGCTTCCCGAATAATCTATAAGAATTTTGCGGCCGCTCCTAGTTTCATAATTTTTAACAATTTCCTCCATAGCTGGACGCATCGTTCCGCCGACATAACAGAGAATGGGCTCTTTCGCACTATTTTGCCTGGTGCAACTTAAAAAAAGAGATACATAAAATATTACTACTATCTTTATTACTGATTTTGACATATCGTCCCCTTTACTTTATTTGTATCCTGAAGCCGCCATCAATGCGCAGCTTCCCATCAATTGTATATAGCGCATCTTCATACACTTCCATTTCCTGCTCAAGAATATTCACGGCATTAATATAAATATCATACTTGTTAGCCAGAGTAATGGTTATTCCTGCTGATAGATTTTGATAGTCAGCGAGCTCTCTTCCACTTGGTGATTTTCGGCCAAAGGTTGAATTAAGACCAACATATGGTTTAACAGTTGTGTATTCAGACAATTCAATATTTCCAACTGTTTTTATGTATGCATTACTGCCTGGATTTGCAAGAAAATCCGCCCCGTTATGATCACGATCTTCCTGTAAGGTAGCGCTTCCGCCGGCTTCAACTGACAATATTTTCATTCTGTAGCTTACAAGAAGCTCCGCACTTTTTATTGTGAAGTTCCTTATGTTCATCCTTTCAATAACCGGGACATCTCTTGTTTGATAAGTAGTATCTCTGCAACCGCTTACAAGCGCTATCATGTCTGCAAGGAAATACATATAGCCGTTAGCCGCTATTGTTAAATCTTTATGAAATGTTAACTCAACTCCTGTATTGATATTTGTAGAGTATTCCGGTTTTAAGTTGGCATTGCCATAACGCCAGATACCACCTCCGGCAGGGTGATAACGGCTTTCTTTTAAATCCTGTATGCTTGGTGCTCTAAATCCCCTACCTATTCCAGCCCTTACTCCAATAAAATTATTTGGTCTGTAAAGTGCCGATAATTTTGGTGACACTACTGGCCCAACATTTTTACTGCTATTTTCGCTGTTATCCACATAGTCAACTCTTGCGGCTCCAAGAATCCTCAATTCGTTAAATGCTATGAATTCATCCTGAATAAATACTGACGACAGAGATTGTTCGCTCGGATTAACGCCATCTCGTGCAAAACTTTCCCACGCGTATTCAACTCCGCCCGTTATTACATTTTTTGGAATGGCGGAATATGTCATAAATAATGATGGTGACGATACTGCATTCTTTTCGTTACTCGCATCTGCACGCCACTGTGTATAGTAGGCAAGAGCCGATACCGAAAGTTTTTTGGTAATATCGTAGCTCATGTGTAGGCTTGGCGTAAAAAGCCAAGAGTCGTAATTCCCAACTCCTCTCATCTTCATATCGTTGTCTCCAACATAGTGCAGAGCAAAGCCGAGATTACCACGGTTATGCAAATTGTGGTCAAAGCTATTCATGACAACAACACGCTTATAACCCAATTGCCCTGATCTGGAATTTGCAGTGGCTATGGGAATTCCGTTTGTAGTTTCGTATCCGGTATATATGCTGTGTGAAGTTTTGCCTCCAATAGTACCTGTCGATGATACATTGAGCGAGGCGCGATCCTCGCTTCCAAATCCACCCCCCACGACAATTTCAGGAGCGGCGGTTCCCTTTTTTGTAATTACATTAATTACTCCTCCCAATGCATCGCTTCCATAAAGGGCACTGCTTGCGTCTTTTACAACCTCTATTCGGGCGATGTTTGCTGCCGGTACAAGATTCAAGTCTGTTCCCGTATGAAAGTGGGCGGATAAAAGCCTTTTACCATCAACAAGCACAATGTTGTGAAAGCTCGGAGTGCCGTTCATTGATACGGTTTGCTTTGATGGAGTGCCAACACCTGTCCCTGCAGCTAAATCGAGACCAGGAATAAAACGAAACAAATCTGAAACTGTTTGCGCGTTTGTTTCCTGAATTTTTTCCTTATCAATTACATAAGATATCCCTGGAGTATTTTTTAGTAATGCTTCTCTTCTTGTGGCGGTAACTATAATTGTATAATCACCCGAACTGTTTGTATCACTTACTGACGGATTGGCTGCTTCGGCAGAAACTATGCGTGCAGTAGTGATCAAAAACGATACAGTTAACATAAAAATAGACATCCGCCCCCCTTTTTTTAAATTTGTTTCCACATAGTAATACGGATGGAGGCGAATGAATTGGACAGGATATTTAGAGCGTAGCATATTGTAATGACTTAGACTTTGGCGAACTTCTTGCGGTAGGCTGAAGGAGTATTGCCCGTCCATTTTTTGAAAACATCTGAAAAATGTTGAGATGAGCCAAATTCCAGTTCATGAGCAATTTTTGTAAGATGGTCGTGCCTACTATAGCGGAGTCTATCTTTTGCTAATTTTATGCGCTTACTTATGATATACTGGTGAGGGGGCATCCCAGTAAGTTTTTTGAAATGGCTAATTAAAGTGGATGATTTGCATTTTGCAATTGATTCCATTTCTGGCATTGACCATTTATGGGTTAGGTCTTTTTGAATCAGATTATAAACCATTCGCACTCCGGCAGTTACGCCATATTCTTTGGAGCAGGGAGAATTCAAGTGGCGCCCTATACGAAGAAGTAAATCGTCAATGATTGCGTGAATTCGTTCTACAAAACATTCTCTTTGGACAGATAGCTCTGCACCAATGGAGTCAATACATTCTGAAATTCCATCGATACAACCTATGTTGTTCTTTTCAAGGAGGACTAACATCTTACCGAGACTGTTTTGAAAATTAGACGGCAGACGGCTCCATTTTCCAAGTGTAAGTTGTCCGCTGCGGTTAATCTGCTTCGGTTGAATGATTATAAATGCCAACTCGCCTTTGTTTATGATGTTTTCGTAGCCGCTATGACACTGCCAAGGAAGAGTTATTGATATTTCATTATTCCTGATTGTTGTGGGTTTACCCTCGATATTCCAGGAATATTCACCACGAATAGCGCAACATATTTCGATTCCATTGTCGAGGTGGGTTGGTAGTTTCCGTGCATCCTTTGTTCTCATGTGTGCAATCATCTGTAATTGCGGTAACTTGTCAAGTATCGTATCTCTTTTGCGAATAAAGGAGAATAATTTTGCCATGCTTGAAAGATAAAACTATGTGGCAGCAGGTTTCATTGTTTTTGCATTATAAAAAAGTGGAAGCAATTTTGTTTTATCCAAAATATTTTACAAAGTAAGTTCAGTGAAAATAAATATACAGTTCTATAAATGGGGGACTTCTGATGATGGGATTCATGAATATGTCGGACTTAGATATTTCTATCGAAGAGCGAAAACTATTGCGTGATTTAGCAATGAAAGTAAAAAATTCAGAAAGTATCGATCGTAATAATGAGGTTAAATCCCTCTGGTATGCACATAACTCATTGCATGGAAAGCGGCCTCTTATACTGGTATGGCCGGAAGGCTCTTGGATAGAACTGGTACCACCAGAAACACTCAAATGCATCCATCCAGTAGCACGGGAATGGGAGCAGGGGCTTAGGCGTTCTCTGTTACATCGGGAGGTGATAAAGGATGACCATGTTTTTGGTTCATCTTTTGGAGTAAATTGGTCGTTCAGAGAAGGAAATTACGGTGTTGATATTAAGACATCACAAGGTGATAATCGGGGCAGTATTCATTGGGAAGCACCGCTTAAAAATCTTGGGAAAGATCTTGATAAATTACGCTTCAGAAAACCTGAGGTTGATAGGGATTTTACACTACGCAAGCTTGAAATTGCTATAGATACATTTGGCGACATTTTAAGCGTTGATTTAAAGGTTGGGGGAGCATATTGGTGGACCTGTGGGTTGAGCGCCACGGCCATTAAGCTTGTCGGACTTGAAGAATTTATGCTGTATATGTATGATAATCCCGAGGGGCTTCACCGTTTGATGGCATTTTTAAGAGATGAGCAGCTTCATTACATTGAATGGTTTGAAAAAGAGGGGTTCCTTTCTGACAATAATAACGCAGCATATATAGGTTCGGGTGGATTGGGCTACACAAATGAATTGCCCGGTCGCGAGCGAAAAGAAAATGAATCGGTGCTTTTGCGTGATCGATGGGGTTTTGCCGAGTCGCAGGAAACTGTAAGTGTGTCGCCGGAGATGTTTGCCGAGTTTGTATTACCATATCAGATGCCACTAATGGAAAAGTTTGGTTTAAATTCCTATGGCTGCTGTGAGCCGGTTGAAAACAGGCTAAACTATATTCTGAAAATCCCTCGCTTGCGGAGGATATCGGTTTCCCCTTGGGCTAATCAGGAGAAATGCGCTGAAATAATAGGGAGGGATTATATCTTTTCCCGTAAACCAAATCCTGCGCTTGTAGGTGTTTCGTTTAATGAAGAAATTATTCGCTCTGATTTGCGTAGTACCCTGGCTGTTGCGGGAAAGTTGAATTTAGAAATTATACTTAAGGATCTTCATACTGTGCAAAAAGAGCCTATGCGATTGTCTCGATGGGTTGAGATAGCAAGGGAAGAAATCGCA
The DNA here is from genome assembly GCA_964590225.1 of uncultured Fibrobacterota bacterium. GTDB lineage: Bacteria > Fibrobacterota > OXYB2-FULL-49-7 > OXYB2-FULL-49-7 > JAEUSG01 > JAEUSG01. The sequence continues at coordinate 5,181 of CAZPWS010000064.1, read as the reverse complement.
TTATGTTCATGATTTGATACGGTCGATTTTTTATTAATTGTTCTGTACGGTGAATCTGTATAAAGCACATATGCCAGAGTTATTAAAAAACCCCATTTTACTGGTAGCGGTAACTAAAACTATGTACTCACCGGCCTCATCGAAATTAATTACAGATATTAGAACATTCTTTTTTCGTGTCTTCCTGAATCGTAAAGTTTTTCCCTTGTTTGCTTTCATGTTGTTGCCGTATAGAGAGTTTTTATAAATAGAACAGTATAGTTGTTCGTCCCATATCTTTCCTTCAAGCACAATACTTGTTTTTTTATTGGTGTAAGAATGAAAATTTTTTGGAGTAACCATTTTAAGTCCGTTAATAAAAAAACCAGGGAAAAGATATGGTGCTTCGTCAAATTCTTTTCTGCTTATAGGTTTGGTAAGTAGTTGATGCTTGGGATTATTTGGATAATGCGTATAAATTAATCTGCCTGGTGGAACCAAAAAACAATAATCAATCATTTTCTGATCAAAATAGTGGACTTTATTTGTTGGATTTCTACCATTTCCATATCCTGTACCCCATGTAGGCTCAACAAGATACCACTTCCGTTCAATTTTTATTGTTGTCCATGCGTGATTAGTTCCAGAGCCATAAACATTTGGGCCAAATGCCGCATCTATATCCTTAACCCAGCCGCTTACGACTTCCGATTCAAATCCTGCCTGCTGTGTCAAAGCGACAAAGAGTTTAGAATAGCCTCCGCAAACAGCCATTCGCTCTTTAAGAACCAGTTCTGCCTGATACCTGTTTATGCCAATTTTTTCCCCTTCATATACCCTTTTTCGCAACGCGTCATAATCATACTTTATATTAAACACAATCCACATATATATGGCTCGTGCTTTCTCAAAATCATTTTTGGCGGGTTTAATTAAATATTCAGCAAGTGCTTCTATTGAAACCGCTGCTTCATCTGGTGTATTACGAGCATATTTGTCTATATGGTTATAATTGGTGGATGCGTGCGTAACGGTTAATAAAAAAAACATCAAGAGTATTTTGAGATATTGACTTCTCATATTTTAAGTTCCAATCAGTTTAATACGCTATATTTACCGTAAACAAATATAACTCGGATTGTGGAACAAAAAAAGGCTTAAAGGGGACATAATGGCAACAGGACTACATCGTAGGATAATAAATGTAATTGGTGTTGCATTAGCCGGATTAGTTCTTTTACTGTTGGTAGTTGGGACGATTTTGATTGTTCCAAGTGCAGTGATGAGTACATATGACGAATATCAATTTTTTTCTACGGTTAGGGAAAATCCAATAAAAGTAATGGGAGAGATTAATAATTCAAAAATAGAGTATCGTGACTTGGACGACACAGATTTGGACAACATATCTAATTTTATACGGGCTGTTAAAGATCTCCGCTTTGTGGTTGTAAATTTTAAATACCAGATCGACAGTGTCGAGTATGTGTCGGGATATTATGCTGCCGATGCTTTAATTTACACATCGAATACATTGTGGGATATACATAATGGATATATCAATAAAAAAGATCTCCCATTGCAGCCGTTTTATGTTAATCCTGCGGAACCTGAGCTTCTTCTTACCTACGATCCTACAGGAACGACATTTATTCACCATTTACGAAGAACAGGCTATCTCTGGGTCCTGCTTGTTATTGGAAGCCTGCTTATATTTGTTTTATTTGTACGCCTATGGTATCTAGTAAGAAAAAAGCGACGCAATGCGCAACCAGCGTCGATTGAGGAAAGATTGAAAGCATTTAAGGAGAAAAAGAGAACCGGCAATATAGTAGCGGATAAAAAACAAGACTCTTTTAATGGTTTTGCTTATGCCAACAAAATCAACGAGTACAATAAAACTACCTTTAATCTGCTACTATTTATTTTTTATGCAATGTTTTTCGTGTTTGACATATTTCTTGTTCGTTTTTATTTGAGAGAATTTATTCAAGATCCTTCTGTAAATATATATGCTTTTTACTCTTTCACTTTTATTGTTGTTCTGTGCGTATCTTTTGTCATTGTATATCCATTTGTAAAAATGTATTCTGTCGAAATTGCTGGTGGGAATATTGTCTATAAATGGATTCTGCTTCCAATTGTAAAAACTTTTGAAACGAGTAAAATCGACGGCTATTATGCCATAAAAATAAGATCAAAATATTCGGAGTATTTAACCTATTATTTAACAAGTAACGAAAAAACACTGCCGTCCATATCAAGCTATATTTATGCAAACAGTGAGGAATTTATAAAAACTACCGGCATTAAATATCTCGGACATATTCCCTTTAGCTGGAAATTCTATTTTTATCAGCTACTGTTTTTACGAAGAATACCAAAAAATTATCTATCCAATTTGGACCAAGAAAACTCAATTAAAAAATAATCGGCCATGGCCAGAAGAAAATTATTCCGGTTAATTATTGCTTGTAAGTACAGCTTCGAGTACAAGACGAACCTGAGCCGAGGTGGGGAAAACATCGTTTTCGAAATTTTCCCATGTTTCAAAACCATAGATTGCACCAAGCAAACAAAGCTCTGCGGATAGTTTAATGTGTTTCGATTGAATAAAAGACCAGCCAGCACCCAAGTGGAATGATAACCCGTTTAATCCATCTGAGTTTATTAATTCGTCACTTATAAAATTTCCGAATTCATCATAGACAGCGGTCTTAATAGGATTTTTGTATGTCCAAGCAATAAAGCGAACATCTGCTCCAAAAAGCATAAAAAGACCCATTAGTGTGTGGTCTGGGGTTGAATATATGCGTCGTTGCAAGCCAATATGTCCTTCAAGATAGCCGTCAATTGACTTTGACAACTTACTTTCAAGGTTCATCGGACTATAGCTAAAACCAAGATCAAGACTTAATCTTCTTTTAGGGGCAGTATGCGATGCGATTACAAAAGAACTGCCTATTTCACCGTTGATATCTTTGGAATATATAAGTGAATTATTAATTCGAATACCATAATCCTTGTCGCCCAAATGCTGATTAAATCTGTTTTCATCTTTGTGATATCGCTTCCTTAGAGGATATGGTTCTTTATGATCATATTCAATTTTTGTGTCGCTTACTTGCCGTTCTTCTGCATTGGCTTCTCTTGACTTCTCCATCGCTTCACTCAGTTTTCCTCTTGTTTTTTTAGGTGTGTCTGATGTTGAAGCGCACCCGACAAAAAGGTAAACCAATATGGTTAGCAGGAGTACTTTGCAGGTTTTATTTTTATGGACCATTCCATTTTTCTCCATATATAATCACAAATTGAGATTATTTCAACAGTGTAACTTTATGAGTAATACTATTGGTAGGTGATGAATATTTTATGCAATATATTCCAGATGGCATTTTATCTGCTTTCCACTCAACGGTTCCATTTTTCGCCAAAGGGGTTAGATCAACAACCATTTTACCTTGTAAATTGAAAACCTTAAGAGAAAAGTTCTGATTAATGATTTCATTAACTTTTATAAAAACCGAAGGATTAAATGGGTTTGGATAGGTGGTGAGGATTTCACCAATAGCATGTGGAGAATGACCTTCGTTTTCTGTAGATGGATCGAGGTAGCAGATAAATGAAGTGAAGGGTGCAAGCTGAAGTGAGTATGGCGCTGTTGTACCATCCAGCGCTTTTGACCCAGCTGGGGGGTAGATAGTTGAGTCTTTGAATGAAGGGTTTAAAAAGAGAAAAACTCTTTCCTGTACAGGAAATGTGTCTGAATTGACTTCATGCAGTGATATATTGTCTATCCAGAAAAGCGAATCTTCGTGTCCGGGATTAAAATCAATTCGACATGGGGAGTCATTTGCGGTTGCGGTAAACAGTATTTCTGTATCCTCTCTTTGTTGGCCAATTGCTATCTTTTGTGTCGCCGCCCTTGATAGCCACGGTGAATAACTTTGCCTCAGAACAGGGGTTAGTTGCCCCCTTTTCGATGCAACTGAACTGAATTTAAGCAAATAGTGGTGATCTTTTTTTACTGCAAAGGTGTTAGATATAATTAGTGGCTGATTTGTTCCATCGTACGGAGTAAATGCACGCAATGTGCCGCCATCAAGTGAGGCGATTGTATCGCATGAAATTGTGCTTGTTGAGGGCCAAACACTCCATCCAGATATATTTCCAGTACTGAATGTGCCATTTTTTATCAGATTCGCCCCAACTGTATCTTTGATAATCCATGGATGCCAAAAAATCGGCGTGCTTCCACCAGCAATAGTGCTGCCAAGATCATTGCCAGAATATGATTGCCATTCCGGTAATGTGTAAATATTGTTACGATAGGTAAATACTGTTTTGGTAAATGGGTTCCAGTAGAGGTTTAAATCCCATTGGCCAAAATTGGATTCTTCAGGAAAGGCGCTTGTTGCTGTGAAGAGGCACTGCGATGCAGAAAAGGAGATGAGTCTGTTTCCAGTAAAAATATTGTCCGCCATTTGTATGTACTTGTTTGGATATGGATTTTCGCCGTATGCCACCTGATGGCGAAGGTTATTTACAAGTGTGTTATTCTGTGTTGTAATGCGCCGTGTGTTATGAAGAAAGATCCCCCTATCAACGCAACCTGTTACGGTATTTTCATCAATTGTAATATCATGGCCGTAATCGTCAATGTAAATTCCCTGCCCCGGAAAGTAAGCAGGATGAGGGGTTCCGTTGTTGGCGCATTGTGTTGCGAGTACTATGTTTCGTCGGATTAATGTACCCGCAGAGCCCGTCGCAAAAGTATCGCTTTGCCAGCCCGTGTATATGCCGGCACCGTCATCTTTTGAAAGGCAGCAATTGGAGATGTGGTTGTATTCAATTAGGGCACTACCGTTATTTCGTATTCCTATGTAGCCTATATTATCAATTGCATTTCGTGAAATAATTAGGTCGTTACCATTGGCTTCAATTCCAAGTCCGGAACAGCATTCGTCTCCAAGGCCGCTTGCCGTTAAACGGGACAATAAAGCAATATCCGATATTGTGTTACTGTCAATTAGGGTGTTGTTGCAGCTTGTTCGAATACCGTTTTTGTTAGCGCCAATCACACTGTTTCCATGTATAGTAATTGCTGAAGAGCTACTGCCGCTAACGAAAATTCCATTAACATCAGAATATCTCAACAGTCATAAGTTCTCAACAGTATTTCACGACTAAACAGAGCGAGTC
>CAZPWS010000063.1:2782-18543 GCA_964590225.1 uncultured Fibrobacterota bacterium | reverse complement strand
TTCAGGTAAATTACATTTTTTGTGTATTCTACAATGGGGGTTGCATCGGAAGCTACAAATGATTCGCCTTTGCCAATACCTATTACAAGGGGACTCCCGCATTTTGCTACAATTATTTTGTCTGGCTCATGTTTACACAGCACCGCAATTCCGTACGCTCCGATAATTTTCTCAAGGGCATTTTTTATGGCTGATTCAGCTCCGTTTCGTTCCTTAAGGTAGATGCTTTCAATCAAATTAACAACTGTTTCAGTGTCTGTTTCACTCCTGAATTTGTAACCTTTTTTTATAAGGTCCCTTTTTAGTTCAGAATAGTTTTCAATAATACCGTTATGTACAATAGAAAAAATACTGCCATTTGACATATGAGGATGCGCATTGGCATTATTAGGACGGCCATGGGTAGCCCATCGCGTGTGGCCAATGCCCAAGTTTCCTTGCAGTTGTAATTTGTTGACATGGTGCTGCAAGGCGGCAACAGAACCCCTTCTTTTTTCAGTTTTTATATCACCATTACTGAGTATCGCAATACCGGCGGAATCGTATCCACGGTATTCAAGCCTTTGAAGCCCCTTCAATAGGATTGAAGCGGCCTCTTGTTTGCCGATATATCCAACTATACCACACATAATAAGCAAGATATTAATAGGAATAGTGGTATTACAAGAAATGGATTAAGGTTGCATGCCATTGCTTGTGTGCAATCAATTATTGCATGGCTGTTACTGTTTGTCGTTCTAAATTATAAAATCTGTTTAAATTTCTCCAAAACAGGGTAAAATTCGTTTGGCCTAATTGTTGCGTAATAGACTGTGAGTATGACAAAAAAAGTAGCAATTACGGTCTGGAATGGAATTGTTTCTCCATTGTTTGATTCTGCGGAAAATCTGATGACTTTTACCGAAACTGGTTCTGTTGAGTCGGTAAAGTGTTCGGGGTTATCATTAATGGAAAAGGTTGATAAAATAAAGAAAAACAGTGTGGATATTGTGATATGTGGAGCTATTTCCTGTTTGGCGGAAGTTTTATTGACAGATAACGGAATAGGGTTGATTTCTGGAATCAGGGGTGAAATTGAATTTGTAATTGCGGCTTACAATGGGGGAACGCTTGAGTCGCAGAGCCGATTTTGTTTTCCGGGCCGCTGCTGTCGTCACGGAAAACGCGGCGCGAGGGGCAAACATAACAGAGGAGGCACTATATGAATATTGCAGTAACGGCAAATAGTAATAGCGAAAATGCTCTGCTTGATACAAGATTTGGGCGGGCTGCGTGGATTATACTTTATGATACATTGACAGGCAAATTCGCTTCGTTACCTAATGAGCAAAATCTAAATCTACCCCAAGGCGCTGGCATCCAAACAGCATCCTTAGTTGTAAACTCTGGCGCAAAAGTATTGATAACTTCGCATGTCGGGCCCAAAGCTTTCGCGATGCTAATAAAAGGGGGGGTGCAGATATTTCTTGCCGCAGACGGCTCTGTTGCTGATTGTATAGAACGGTATAATAAGGGATTATTGCGAGAGACAAAAAATGCTGATGTAGAAGGACATTGGTAAAACTTATATGGAGAAATGTTTATGAGAGTTGCTATTCCAACCGCAAATGAAAAGCTTTGTATGCATTTTGGTCATTGTCAGAAATTTACAATTTTTGAAGTTGATAAAGATGGACGGAAAATTATTCAAAAGTCAGAAGCAGTTCCCCCTCCTCATGAACCAGGCGTTATTCCAAAATGGCTTAATGAACAAAAAGTTAATGCCATAATCGCCGGTGGAATGGGGATGCGAGCGCAGCAGTTTTTTACCCAGTTTGGCATTGAAGTCATTGTTGGTGCCGATAGTCTGGATCCGCAAACTGTTGTAGAATCTTGGCTTAATGGTTCTCTCGTAACAGGTCAAAATGTGTGTGACCATTAAATCGTCATGAAAATTGCTGTTGCAAGTGGAAAAGGCGGTACCGGTAAAACCACTATCTCTGTAAACTTGGCATGGTATCTTGGCATGAATAGCGACAGCGTTGGTGGCGTTTGCTATCTTGATTGTGATGTAGAGGAGCCAAATGGACACCTGTTTTTAAGGCCGCAAATCAGCAAGGCTATTGATTGTTCGATAAAGATCCCTTTTATTGATACATCAAAGTGTAGCGCCTGTGGTGCATGTGTTCGCTCGTGTGAGTTTAAGGCGCTTGTACGGATAGGTAAAGAGGTGATAGTTATTGATGATCTTTGCCACGGCTGCGGAGGGTGTACACTTGTATGTCCAGAGAAAGCAATTTCTGAAAGAGAAAAGCGGATAGGAGTTGTTGAAACAGGTCAATCCCAGTCGATCGGATTCGCTCATGGGCGGCTCGATGTCGGAAGAGCAATGAGCCCCCCACTTATAAGGCAGGTTCTTTCGTATGTAAAACCAGATGAGACCATTTACATAATCGACTCTCCACCAGGAACATCATGCCCGGTGATCTCATCAATAAAGAATGCTGATTTTGTTCTGCTTGTAACGGAACCAACTCCCTTTGGTCTTAATGATCTTGGGCTTGCTCTTGATATGGTCAATGTGATTGGATTGCCACATGCAGTTGTTGTAAACCGATCTGATAGTGGGATTTCAGATGCCCGTGATTTTTGTGAATCGAAAGGGGTGTCAATTATTGCGGAAATCGCCAATGACAGAAAAATAGCCGAACTTACTTCATCAGGCGCACTCTTTATTGAGCAGTCAACGGAATATGTTTCAGTTTTTGCCAAAATTTGGGCGGAGATTAAAAGGCGTATATGAAAGAGATAGTTGTTATAAGTGGCAAAGGCGGTACAGGTAAAACAACAATATCGGCAGCACTGGCTGATTATGCCTATAAATCAAATAATGGACGCTGTGTCACCGTCGATTGCGATGTTGACGCAGCCGATCTGCATCTCATTCTCAAGCCGGAAATTCTTAAAAGATCGGAATTCAAGAGCGGCAAAAAGGCAGTGATCCGCGAGTCGGACTGCATCTCTTGCGGGCTCTGTGTCAGCAATTGCAGGTTTGGTGCGGTTAAGCAGGGGGATAAAAGGGCTTATATTGTCAATCATATTTCATGTGAGGGATGTGGAGTGTGTGTCCGTTTTTGTCCGGCTAAAGCGATTGATTTCCCCGAACAGGTTTGCGGAGAGTGGTATGTATCGAAAACAAGATTTGGACCATTTGTTCATGCCAGACTTGGAATTGCCTCGGAAAATTCGGGGAGACTTGTAACGCTGCTCCGCAAGGAAGCTAAACAAATTGCCGCAGAAAATAACGCTGAATTTATAATCGTTGATGGCTCACCGGGTATAGGCTGTCCGGTTATCGCTTCACTAACCGCCGCCGATTTGGCTCTGATTGTTACCGAACCAACCATATCAGGGGAGCATGATTTTAAGAGAATCGCAGAGTTGACAGAGCAACTTTCTGTTCCCGCCGCAGTTTGCGTTAATAAATGGGATATAAATAGAGAGAAAGCCGAAAATATTCGCTTCTATGCTGAATCAAGGGGCTTTATGTTCGCAGGATTCATACCGTTTGATAAAGTGGCTGTCGATGCTCAGCGGGCAGGTAAAAGTGTTACTGAATTTGGCAGCGCTTTGTACAATAATGTTGCAGCAAATGTGCTAAAGTTTTAATATCAGTGATTGCCAATAGCGGCTAATTTATATCATATTATTCAACAAATGTGGAGAAATTAGTTGTTGCTCATAGTTGTTACTGCCGTAGCTCTATTGTTGTCGTTTATTGCCGACAAACAAAAAACCGTTAAAGCACTTGTTAAAGGCGGAAAGATGCTTCTTGCTATCTTGCCGGATATCTTGATTGTCCTATTACTTGCTGCAACTTTACTTGGAGTGGTTCCAGCTCAGACTATTGCAGCAGTTCTTGGCAGGGAGTCGGGCGCTGCCGGATACGCTCTTGCCGCATCAATAGGTTCTATCGCGATGATTCCTGGCTTTGTTGCATTTCCACTTGCCTCCATTCTCCAGAAAAATGGTGTAACTCTCGATATCCTTGCTGTATTTATAACAACGCTTATAATGGTAGGAATAATAACGCTTCCGGTTGAACAAAAATACTTTGGATGCAAGGTGGCGCTTCTAAGAAATGCGCTAAGTTTGATCGGGGCAATTATTATTGGTTTACTCATAGGAGTGATTTTGACATGAATGGCTCAAAAAAAACGAAAATAATAAAATATGCAGTAGCTGTATTGATCTTTTGCGTATTGGTTATTTCTTGGCATTCGGGAAAGGTAGAAGGCGCAAGAGCAATAGTCAACTTTCGTTCGTTTCTTTTCGAGATGGTAACCATATTGCCAATGATGTTTGTTCTGGTTGCTTTGATTGATGTATGGATTCCCGCCTCTTTTTTTGAAAAACATATTGGCAAGGATTCCGGAATAAAGGGGATTGGTTGGGTTATTTTATTTGCAATGTTTCAGGCGGGGCCGCTATATGGAGCTTTTCCCGTTGCGCACCTTTTGTGGAAAAAGGGAGGAAGCATGCGAAATGTTTTTATATATCTCGGCTCCTTCGCTACCATGAAGCTCCCTATGATGACCTTTGAAACAGCGTTCCTTGGGTTAAAATTTACTTTGGTGCGCACAGTCCTGACGCTTCCTGTATTTATTGCTATTGCAGCCATTCTTTCCAGATATCTACGCAATAAAAATTATTCCCTGCCTGACAATCGCTCATAGTTAATTTTTTATTTGTTTTTTAAAAAATGTGTGATTATCTTGAAACCCTACAATGACTTTTGAACAGATCAAAAAGGATAGACTCCTTATTTTTTGTTGCCTGTTTTTCCCGTTGTTTTATTTCATTCAGATTCACAATCATCGTTTCATGTTGCATGACTTCGAAGTCTATTACTCTGCTGCCGCAAAAGTTCTAAATAATGAAAGTTTTTACAATCAATCCTTTGGCTTGCCAAGTGGAATATTTAAATACTCTCCCGCTGCCGCTTTTTTATTTGTTCCATTTGCTTTATTACCATTTTTTGCAGCTGCGACCATCTATTTCACAATTGTTTCTGTACTGGTATATATGACTTTTCAAAAAGCGTATAACCTGATACTTCGGCTGGCACCATTCTTGGGTTTTAATGTTGACCCGACTCGCAAAACTTCAGTTTTATTTGTTAGCCTTTTAGTCCTTTTATCGGCTATCCACCGTGAATTGCACTTGGGCAATGTTAATTTGCTGCTTCTTTTTCTGACAATGCTTCATGTTGAGTTTTTTATAAATAAAAAAACTGTTTTTTCGGGCTTGATACTTTCAATCATGATCCTAATCAAACCACATTTTTTGATATTCACTCCGATGCTTCTTTTTTCCGGAGGAATAATAACTCTTGTTATGGGTTTTATATTTTTCTTGCTGGCGATGTTTCTGCCAATTGCTTACTATGGCTTTGAGAGATACGCTTCCCTGTTTAAAGAGTGGATATCAACTATGGTTAACCATAATTCGGTTGACTGTCTAATATCAACCCCAAATACAATCCACTATTGGATTTTTAAATTTGTTCCCAATACCATACCAAGTGCTACAACTATATTAACTTTGTTGTCCGTAGGAACGCTGGTTTCTCTTTTGCTATATTTCCAAAAGCGCCAACTGTTAGGTATTCAAAGCGATTCTTTTTATCCTCTATCTGCCTTTTTGCTTGTTGCACTAATACCGAATGTTACGGTTACCGATACCGAACACTTTCTGTTTTCGCTGCCACTGATTGTAATGTTAACTATTCGTCTTCAACAAAAGTCATGGACACTATTTCATTGGCTTACTGTCGTTGCCTTTATACTATTTGGATTCAATTGGTTTGATCTCTGGGGTAGAAGAATATCATTGCTTTTATCTGAATCTGGAATTCTGGGCATTGGAAACATTGCAATAATCGCACTTTCTATTATAAATATCATGATTTCAAAAAGGGTTCACTCTAATTAAAAAAGTAAACATTAAAACCAGAATGCTATGGGTAGAAACCCTGCATAAAATCGCAGCCCCTGTTTTTTCCAATATTGCCAATCAAACATTCAAAAATAAATTTCCACTAAAAGTATATAACGGTAACTTGGAAGAAATAGCACGCCAAACACACCTTGAAGCCTTGGGGCGTTCTATGGCCGGTGTCGGACCATGGCTCAATCTGCATGGATTAGAGGGCAGGGAAAAAGAGCTTCAGCAAAAAATGGTTTCGGATGTTATTCGCTCCATTCATAACGCCACTCATCCGGATTCACCCGATTTCATGAATTTTAGCGTTAGTATCCAGCCATTAGTAGATGCTGCTTTTATGGCACAGGGACTGCTCCGCGCGTGGGATAGCGTCTGGCTCAAATTAGATGGTGAAACCCAAAGAAATGTCATTTTATGCATGAAAACTACAAGAACCATCACCCCTTTGTTTAATAATTGGCTATTGTTTTCTGCAATGATAGAAGCCTTTCTTATGAAAACGGGCGAAGCTTATGACAGTATGCGCATTGACTATGCCATACGACAACATGAGCAATGGTACAAAGGGGATGGCGCGTATGGCGATGGGCCAAGCTTTCATTGGGATTACTACAACAGCTTTGTTATACAACCCATGATGTATGACATTCTCGCAGTAACGCAACTACAGAATGATAGATGGAGCGAGTTTCGGGACCGCATCATAAACCGAATCGTTCGGTATGCGGCAATTCAGGAAAGGTTGATTGCAAGGGATGGAAGCTATCCTCCGTTTGGTCGGTCTATTACATACCGTTTTGGCGCCTTTCATGCGCTCGCGCTGGTTGCGTATAAAAAAATATTACCTTCTGTCATGCCCCCTTCATCTGTCCGTTGCGCGTTAACAGCCGTATTAAATAAGACGCTATGTGCACCGGAAACATTTGATAAAGAGGGATGGCTCCAGATTGGATTATGCGGACACCAGCCAATGCTCGGCGAAGAATATATTTCTACCGGAAGCTTGTATTTGAGTCTCTGCGGCTTTCTGCCGTTAGGGCTTTCGCCGAAAGATGATTTCTGGACCCAGCCCGATATGCCATGGACAGCTGTTCGAATTTGGGATGGTGAAAATGTTGCGCGAGACAAAGCCATTTCAGGATAGGTTCTTAGTTTATACTCCGTAATTGTCAAGGCTCTATACGCTTTTTCAGTAGTGCTATTGCTTTTCACTTGGTTGTTTTGGAATACAAAATATAAATACGAACTTTGCATTAAAATAAATTTCAAATGCAAATGATCCTTTCTTAGTTGGATCAATAAAATAAAAATAGCTTGATTGTTATAATTATATATTGACAATAAATTGTTTCATTTTGTATATCAGTAATGTTGAATCGTCAACTGAACAATGGTATTGGACAAAAGGTAAAATGGATATATTTGCAGATCATGTTAATCTAAAGTTGAAATATAAGCTCGAGAAGTCATGTATATGGAACCTTTAATAGCTCATAGACGCAAAGATGGCAAAGAGCAGCCTTTGCTTTCTCATTTAATTGAGACCTCTGACTGGACGGCACAGTTCACTGCAAAAATTGGATTGTCAGAGATTGGCAAAATCATAGGCTTAATACATGATTTTGGCAAAGCCAGTGATCGATTTCAGGGATATTTGCGATCTAAACTTGGTTTGATTAGTCCAGATGCAGATGGATTTGTTGATGCAAAACGAGGAGAAGTTGATCACTCTACTGCGGGTGCGCAATTGGCATACGAGAAACTTGTATGTCGAGGACAGGAAGGCCAACTTTTGGCACAGTTTTTAGCGATAGCAATTGCTTCTCATCATTCTGGGCTGATAGATTGCCTTAAACCAGACGGCTTCAATGAATTCGAGCGGCGGATAACCAAAGAGGATGCAATTACGCATCTTAAAGAAGCCAGAAGTAAATTGATCGACATTGAAAAAAAGTTGAACGAAATTCTCACCAAGTCGATTGAAACGCAATTTCATCAATTTGTGACCAAAGAAATGGTAGAATCTAACGACTCAAAGGAAGTAAGGTGGTTTAAGCGTGGTTTGCTTGCACGCTTTCTACTTAGTTGTTTATTGGAAGCCGACCGCTTGAATACTGCAGATTTCGAAAATCTTGGCAATGAAACTATAAGGAATTATGGCAAATACATTTCTTGGAACACCCTCCTTGAGCGCTTGGAGACGAGGTATGTTGAGTATGCAAAAAAAACAGAGAAAATGGAACAGGGACAAGCGCTTGAAGTCAATCGACTGCGTACACGGGTGGCACAAGCTTGTTTGGGCGCGGCAGAAAAGCCTAAAGGTATCTATCAGTTGACGGTTCCAACTGGAGGCGGCAAAACGGAGGCAAGTTTGCGTTTTGCCCTGCATCACGCACGGGCACACACAAAGGGCAATAAGAAAATAGAGAGGATCTTCTATATTGTACCTTATATCACTATCATAGATCAGAACGCCGATAAAGTACGAAAAATATTAGAAAGAGAGGACGAGTCAGGAAAAGTTGTCCTCGAGCATCATTCCAACTTTGTGCCACCAGATGACACCAGTCATCGTCACAATTTGTTGGCAGAAAACTGGGACGCTCCGATTGTTTTTACTACGCAAGTTCAGATTTTGGAAGCATTGTTCGGCTCTGGTACTCGCGACGCGCGCCGAATGCACCAACTGGCTAACTCGATCCTAATTTTTGACGAAGTGCAGACTGTTCCCATTAAAATTACGCATATGTTCACCACGGCACTTCGCTTCCTGACTCATGCATGCGGTGCAACTGTTGTTCTTTGCACGGCAACCCAGCCACCACTCAATAACACGGGCAACCCTTATCGAGAGTTGAACATTCCGGAGGAAAACCACATTATACGAAACGAAGTGGAACTATTCCGTCGATTGAAACGTGTTGAAGTTCATGATAGGCGCAAGCCAGGCGGTTTGACGAATGCTGAAATTGTTGATTTGACAGAGCACGCCTTGCAAGAAAAGGGTAGCGTTTTGCTTGTGGTCAATACTCGCGCTTCGGCAAAGGCATTGTACGAGGAAATAAAAGGGCGGAAATTAGGAGTAGCGACCTATCATTTGAGTACAAATATGTGTCCCGCGCACCGTATGGCAGTTTTAGAGAGGCAAATCAAACGCAAATTGAAAGCGAAAGAACCTGTTATTTGTGTTAGTACGCAGCTTATTGAAGCAGGCGTGGATATCGATTTTGGAGCGGTCATTCGTGCATTGGCGGGACTGGATTCCATTGCACAGTCTGCAGGACGCTGTAATCGACATGGGACACGCGAAGGACTTGGCGATGTGTGGATTCTTAATCCTCAGGAAGAAAACATTGATAAATTAAATGATATCCGCATTGGGCGTGGGCATACTCAACGGGTTCTTGATGATTTCAAGAATAATCCTCAAATCTTTGAGGATGACAGAATTGGATTGGATGCTATCGCAGCTTATTACAATTTCTACTATCAATCGCGCATCAATGAGATGGATTATCCAGTGGATGCGAATTCGTCAGTTGGGCGTAATGATAATTTGTTCAACCTACTTTCGATGAATAAACTCTCAACAAACGCCTTCAAAGAGACCCATTACAGCGTTGATCCCGATATTCTTTTGAGACAGTCGTTTCGAACTGCCAACGGAGAATTCTGCGTGATAGATTCATTTACTCGTGGCGTAATTATTCCTATCGGAAAGGGACGGAGAATCATCATAAAGTTGTGCAGTGCACATGAGATAGAAAAGCAAAATGGATTACTAAAAAAAGCGCAACGATATTCTGTAAACATGTTCGATAATGAGTTCAAAAAAATGTTCGAAAGAGGAGCCATCCATGAAGTACAGGAAGGATCGGGTATATACTATCTCGACAAACCGTATTACAGCGATGAATTTGGCTGGAGCGATAAGCCGGACAGAGGTATGGGTCTACTCATAGTATAAGGGAGGTCTTGATGAAATATCAAAATAGTGTAACATTCAAGGTGTGGGGCAGGTATGCGTTATTCACAGATCCTCTGACCCGCATCGGCGGTGAAAAATATTCCTATCAGGTTCCTACATACGAGGCACTGAAAGGGATATTGAGTTCGGTGTATTGGAAACCGACTATCATTTGGGTTATAGACAAAGTTCGGGTGATGAAGCCTATTCGCACTCAACCGCGTGGTGTAAAACCCATTAAGTATAATGGCAGTAATAACGATTTGTCCATCTACACCTATCTTGCCGATGTAGAGTATCAGGTGCAGGCGCGTTTCGAATGGAATGAAAACCGTCCCGACTTGGCACATGACCGCAATGAACAAAAGCATCACTGTGTCGCAAAACGCATGATAGAACGCGGTGGCAGAAGGGATGTTTTTCTTGGTACGCGCGAATGTCAGGGATATGTTGAACCGTGTTTGTTTGGGAGTGGTGATGGTTTTTACGATAGTTATCCCGGTGAAATGTCCTTCGGGCTAATGTTTCATGGCTTTGATTACCCCGATGAGAACAAGCCAGATGAGTTTTGGGCGCGGTTTTCAGAACCTAAAATGGATAAAGGGGTGATTCAGTTTATTCACCCGAAAGATTGTAAAATTCGCAAATTCGTTCGTTCAATGAAAGCTAATCCACCTGAAACAGTAGGATTGCAAGAAGAAAGCTTGTTGGAAGCCTGTGAAGAGGAGGGTGCAAAATGAACTGGATTCAAAGCTTGTACAGGACCTATGAGAATTGTCAGAGCATGATTGGCTATTCGCCAGATGCTTCCCGTCCTTTACTTCCTATTTGCCATATTACTGCTCAAACGCACATTGAAGTGGTGATAGACGGAAATGGCAATTTTCGTCGAGCTCAAATTGTTACCAAAAATGATTCAACCACTATTATTCCCGCCACAGAAAGTTCTGCTGGACGATCAGGGAAAAAACCTGCCTGCCATCCATTTTCTGATTCACTTCAGTATTTGGCAGGCGATTTTGATGCTTATGGTGGAGAAGTCACTTCTGGTTTCACCAAAGATACAACTGAACCATATCGAAATTTTGTTGATTTGCTAACGAAATGGTGTCAGTCAGAATATGGCCACTCCAAAGCTCACGCAGTTCTTGCGTATGTTCAAAAGAAAAGTCTGATGCGAGACTTGGTAGCTCAGAAAATCTTATTGATAGACAGCAATGGGAAACTACAAAGCAAAGAGAACGCAGAGCGAAGCAAAAATATCAAAGACATTTTTTCAGTCGTTGGTTCTCAAGATAAAGCCCTTGTCCGATGGATAATTGAGTCTCCCGAAGAGCGCGAATCCACGGCGTGGCTTGATAAGACGCTGTGGGAGAGTTGGAGTAATTATTACTTAAATAGTCGGACAAGCGCAGGTCTGTGTATGGTAACTGGACAGAAGATGCTTCTCACAGACAACCACTCAAAGTACATTCGCCGCGAGGGTGATAATGCCAAGATTATTTCAGCTAACGACACGGTTGGTTTTACTTTTCGAGGTCGCTTTATTGACGACTCTCAGGCTTGTGGAGTTGGGATGGTAACATCCCAGAAAGCTCATTACGCACTTGCTTGGCTAATAAGCAGGCAGGGCTATCATGCTGGGGATTTGGCAGTTGTCGCTTGGGCAACTTCGGGTATAAAAATACTCCAGCCTACAGACGACCCAATTGATGCTCTGGACGGGGAAGCACCTACTGAATATAACAATACTGTCGACACTGCTCATGATGTTGGCGAGCGTTTGAAGAAGAAAATTGCGGGCTATCGTCAGGAAATTGGCGAAAGAGGTGATGTAGTCATAATCGCAGTTGATACGGCTACAGAAGCAACAGCGCGGTTATCTATCGTCTATTATCGTACTCTAAAAGGCTCCGAGTTCCTTGAGCGAATTGAACAATGGCATAAGACTAGTTTCTGGCGGCATACTTACCATGCTATTGAAGTGCGAGATGAGAAAGGAAGAAAGAAAAAACGCCACATTCCATTTGACGGCGCACCCGCTCCTGCCGACATTGCCGAAACTGCTTACGGTAGCCGTTTGGATGATAAACTGAAAAAGGCCACGATTAAACGCTTGCTTCCCTGTATTGTGGAGGGCCAGCCCATTCCTCGCGATTTGGTCGAGTCCGTTGTCCGGCGGGCATCCAACAGGATTGGCTTGGAAAAGTGGGAATGGGAGAAAACCCTGAGCATTGCCTGTTCATTATTTCGAAAACACAATGAAAGAAAGGAGAATTTTAATATGTCTCTCGATGAAACCAGAACTACGCGAGATTATCTCTATGGAAGGCTTCTTGCTATTGCTGATGTGATGGAGGAACGCACGCTTTCGGAAGCTGAGAAAAAACGTCCAACCAATGCTACTCGTTACATGCAGCAGTTTTCCCAGCGCCCCTCAAGCACATGGAAACAGATACACGAATCGCTCACACCTTATTTTGTTCGTCAAGGCGACAAAGCGTCCTATTATAAACGCTTATTAGAACAAGTCAAAGACCTGTTCATATCTCCAGAAGAATTTATCAGTAATAAGCCGCTGACAGGCGAGTATTTGCTTGGTTATTATTGCCAGCGGCAGAAAATGTGGGAAAAAAAGGACAAATCTGGACTTGATGCAAACGACAATTCAAATACATAATAATTCATCCATTTCAACACAAAGGATACCTTACTATGGAAACTCTTTCAAAAAAAATTGATTTTGCAGTGATTCTAACCGTCAATCATGCTAACCCTAATGGTGATCCACTCAATGGAAATCGCCCACGCACCACCTATGAAGGTTTTGGTGAGATTTCAGATGTTGCAATAAAACGCAAGATTCGTAATCGTTTGATGCATATGGGAAAACCAATTTTCGTTCAATCAGATGATAATCGTATGGATGAACACGCAAGCTTACATGATCGAGCGGATGCCGTACTCAAAGGTGTTGACTCGAATGACAAAAAGAAATATCAGAAAGCCGCATGCGATGCTTGGTTAGATGTGCGTGCTTTCGGACAGGTTTTTGCATTCAAGGGCAAAAAAAAGAAAAAGGAAGAAGTTGAAGAAGACAGCGCAGGTGTGTCTATCCCCGTGCGTGGCCCAGTTTCAGTTCATCCGGCCTTTTCAATAATTCCTGTTCTCGACCGTTCATCCAGTATTCAGATTACAAAGAGCGTAAGCGGGGAAACAGGTGAAAAGGATAAAAAAGGTTCTGACACTATGGGTATGAAACATCGCGTAGAACATGGGGTATATATTTTCTATGGAAGCATGAATCCTCAACTGGCGACAAAAACTGGGTTTTCCAATGAAGATGCCAATGCAATCAAAGAAGCCCTGAGAACTTTATTTGTGAATGATGCGTCTTCTGCGCGCCCGGAAGGTAGTATGGAAGTCCACAAAGTTTATTGGTTTGAACATAATAGCCCTAATGGTCAGTATTCTTCTGCTAAAGTACACCGTCTTTTAAGTGTTAAACTTAAAGCTGGGGTCGAAGAACCAAAGAGTATTAATGACTATGACATTAAATGTGAAAAATTACCTGATTTAAGATGTGAAGAAATTGATGGGGAGTAGCGTTGCTATCAGTATAAAAAGGGTGGGGACATTTTGTCCCCACCCTTTTGACCAAATTAAAATTTCCATAGCGCACAACAAAATGCAACAATGTGTTTCATCGGGTAGGGGTTCGCCATGGCGAACCCCTACCGTGCGATACAAATCTTAATATGATACGGCGAAAATAATACACATGCTAAATATCTTAAACATGTCAAACATATTAAATGCATTAAATACGATAAGCCCACCACATGCGGCAAATTGCACCATTCAATCATCAATCATCCCTAATTACAGAATTATCAGATTATAAACGATGAATTTATAAAAAGGCTTACAGATATGAAAAAGAAACTGGTAAATAACGGTCAAACAGCCATTTTAGAGCCAGCGCGCAACTTTTCAGATCTTTCCGTTAAGCTTAATAATGCGGAATTTGATGGTATCGAAATTTTGAAAGAGATTAAGTAAAGCAATAAAAAAGGGGGGATACAATTTGTACCCCCCCCCTTTGCTTAGCATTCATTACAAGGACATAAAATGAAAGAAAAATCAGTCACTCAAAACAACTTAACCATCTTCCAGGGCAAAACTATCCGAAAATTGATGCACAACAACGAATGGTTTTTCTCGGTTGTAGATGTTTGCGCGGTTCTAACAGAAAGTATAGATCCTGGCGCGTATTGGCGTAAGCTAAAACAACGACTAATTGAAGAGGGAAGTGAGGTCGTGACAAATTGTCACGACCTGAAACTACCAGCGGCTGATGGCAAATTATACAAAACTGACTGTGCCAACATAGAAGGAACCTTGCGAATAATTCAGTCCATCCCTTCTCCCAAAGCTGAACCTTTTAAACGCTGGCTTGCCAAGGTTGGTTACGAGCGGGTGCAGGAGATTGAAAATCCTGAAATAGCTCAGGAACGGATGAAGGAACTATACGAAAAGAAGGGCTACCCCAAAGCCTGGATTGACAAGCGTCTTCGTGGTATTGCCATCAGACAAAATCTTACTGATGAATGGAAAGAACGCGGTATTCATGGAGAAACGGAGTTTTCAATTCTCGCATCTGAAATAGCAAAAGCCACATTTGATCTTACTCCTGCTGAACACAAGGATTTCAAAGGTCTTACCAAAAAAAACCAGAATCTTCGCGATCACATGACAGATTTGGAACTCATATTTACAATGTTGGGTGAGCGGGTTACAACAGAAATTTCCGAGCAGGAACAGCCGGAAACATTCGAGAAGAACAAGAATGTCGCCAAACGGGGTGGCAATGTTGCCGGAAGTGCGCGCAAACAGACAGAAAAAAAACTCGGACGGAGTGTCGTTTCGCAAGAGAATTTCCTGAAACTCGGAGCCAAGAGCAAGAAAGCTATTTCGCGCGACAAATGAACGGCTACGCAAATTCTGATTTGCTCCCTATTTCTGCGTTACAGCACATTGATTTCTGTGCTCGCCAATGTGCATTAATTCACATTGAGCGGCTATGGTCAGAAAATAGATTAACAGTTGAAGGCCAACTTTTACATGAGCGTGTTCATGGTGAAGGTAATGAAACCCGCGCAGGTATAAAGATTGCAAGGGGGCTTCATTTACGAAGCAGCAGGTTGGGTTTGTCGGGAATCGCCGATGCGGTAGAATTTATTACTAAAAATGAACAGGTGAAGATTTATCCTGTTGAATATAAACGGGGAAAACCAAAAATTACCGATTGCGACAAAGTGCAGCTTTGCGCGCAGGCGTTATGTCTGGAGGAGATGCTCGGGCAAAAAATTTGTGAAGGTGCTCTGTACTATGGAGAGCCTCGACGAAGAGAGGAGGTTGTATTTTCAAAAGAACTTCGCGAAAAGACAATTCAGATGGCTGAAAAGCTCCATAGTCTGATTGATGGAAAGATAACTCCGTCCGCGGTTTTTGACAAAAAGTGTCGTAATTGTTCATTGGCTAATTTGTGCATGCCAGATGTAGTTGGAAAACAAAAATCAGCCATTCGTTATGTTGAGGATATGATAGACACAATGAAGGGTTGTTGATGGGGATATCTGAAATTGTGCATGGATTGGAAAATATGTGTGATGTTTTTTATGTATTGAAAAATGGTTCGGCTCATGGTTTGAATCATGTTATGGAATATTATTGTAGGGATTATGGAAGTGGTTTATCATGTGGTGGTAGGGGGTGGGGCTTGGGGACCCCAACCCCCCCAAGGGGA
>CAZPWS010000063.1:0-2772 GCA_964590225.1 uncultured Fibrobacterota bacterium | reverse complement strand
GGTTCGCCATGGCGAACCCCTACCACCACATGGTCACGAACCCCTACCACCACCCGGTCACGAATTCCTTCCTATCCGGTTGCGACCCACTACCAACAATTACCCAAATATGCCATTGCCATAATTATTTCTACCATATATACAATTCCATCTTTATTGACTCTATCATTTTACCCGTATTGTCATCACTATCATTTCGCCGTTCACGCCATGGTTCACACTGTTGTCAGCTATGAAAACAATGTCAATGCGGTATATTTAATGGATTTGAAACATGCCTCACAATAGAAAATCAATAAGATTAACAAATTACGATTATTCTGATGGGATATATTTTGTAACAATTTGTATAGGAACAACAGGGCAATTCCTTGCTACAAACAGTTCAAAACTATTAAAGCTGACAGAGATTGGTAAAATTGTCGATTCATACTGGCGTTCGATTTCGGACCATTTTAGTCATGTCATTGTTGATGAATATATAATTATGCCCGATCATATTCATGGCATATTGCATTTTTCGAAGCAGATTAACGAACCATTGAAGTTTCATCAATTTCAGAAAACGGTCGCGGGATCACTGGGTGTTGTTATTGGACAATTCAAGTCTTCAGTAAAACGATGGTGTAATATCAATGGTTATCGAAATTTTATATGGCAGAGAAATTTTTATGAACAAATAGTAAAAAATGATAAAGAGTTAAACGATATTCGAAAGTATATAAAAGAGAATCCTACAAAACTTACACAGGAATATTTGCAATGAAAAAACTTTTAAATACCCTTTATGTTACTACACAGGGGGCCTATTTGCACAAAGAAGGAGAAACTGTCTCCGTTAAAGTTGATAGAGAGGTGCGCTTGCAGCTACCTGTGCATACTTTGGGTAGTATTGTCTGCTTTGGAAATGTAAGCTGTAGTCCATTCTTAATGGGTTTCTGTGGAGAGAAAAATGTTGGCATAAGTTTTCTTTCTGAAAATGGCCGCTTTCTGGCACGGGTAGAGGGGCCTGTTAGTGGAAATGTTCTATTGCGGAGAGAACAGTATCGCAAAGCAGATTCCGAAGAGGCGTCACTGAAAATTGCACGAGCGTGTACCGCAGGAAAATTGATGAATGCCCGTACTGTTCTCATGCGAGCACTGCGGGATCATTGCTCAAGACCCGGCATGGATGTTGTGAGCAAAGCGGCCGAATACCTGCTTCACCATATAAAGTATATCGACAAGCATAATAGTCTTGATTCCTTGCGTGGGTTGGAGGGCGATGCTGCTGCTGCATACTTTAATGTCTTTGACAACATGATTACAAACCAAAAGGAACAATTTTTTTTCCATGAACGATCTCGACAACCGCCACTTGACAATATGAATGCATTGCTTTCTTTTATATATGTACTGCTTTCACATGATGTTGAATCTGCGTTGGAGGGGGTTGGACTCGACCCTGCCGTAGGTTTTTTGCATCGCGATCGCCCAGGCAGAGCAAGTCTTGCTCTTGATATCATGGAAGAATTGCGTCCTATTTTGGCGGACCGGCTTGCGTTATCGCTTGTTAATTTGCAGCAGATAGATGCTAAAGGCTTCAAAACAAGTGAATCTGGTGCTGTGGTAATGAACGATGAAACGAGGAAGAAGATTTTAGTAGCATATCAAGAACGGAAAAGGGAAGAGCTTACACATCCGTACATCGACGAGAAAATTGAGATTGGTTTAATTCCTCATGTGCAGGCGTTGCTACTTGCCCGATATATTAGAGGTGATATTGACGGTTACCCTCCTTTTATATGGAGATAGGATATGATGGTGGTTGTTAGTTATGATGTAAAAACAGAGACCCCACAAGGAAGAAGACGGTTAAGGCGTGTCGCAAAAGTTTGCAAAAATTATGGGCAGAGGGTACAATTCTCGGTATTTGAGCTGATAGTTGATTCCTCACTGTGGACAAGTGTAAAAAGCAAGCTTATGAGTGAGATAAATCCTGCTGAAGATAGTTTGCGATTTTACTTTCTCGGTAATAATTATGACAGCAGAATTGAACATGAAGGGGCAAAAGAGGGAATTGATCAGGAGGGGCCGTTGATAGTTTGATTGATCGCGAACCCTAAGCGAACATATTGGCTTACTGAGGATCGCAATATTTGTAACTTGTTCTTTGACATTGAGATATGTATAACTATATGCAATTGTAATCTGTAATGTTACCATAGTTTTTGGGGGTTCGCAAAAACACACCTGTATCATTTTGATTTTAAATTAGTTATCTATTGTACTGTCGCGCCCCGCGTGGGCGCGTGGATTGAAACGACAGTTTGGTTGCCGATCCTCTCTCAAAAAGGGAGGTCGCGCCCCGCGTGGGCGCGTGGATTGAAACCTGATAAGTTTGTAATAGTAGAATATGCAAATGAAGTCGCGCCCCGCGTGGGCGCGTGGATTGAAACTTCGCACATTTTTATAACTTCATCTTTAGTAAAGTCGCGCCCCGCGTGGGCGCGTGGATTGAAACATGGTGTACTCCTTAAAAGTTTTTATATCCGGCTGTCGCGCCCCGCGTGGGCGCGTGGATTGAAACGATTGCTCCTGTTTTAGTTATTTCGGTGTATCTGCGTCGCGCCCCGCGTGGGCGCGTGGATTGAAACAGAATCATTTATTTCTTTTTGGGCTGCCTATCCGCGGTCGCGCCCCGCGTGGGCGCGTGGATTGAAACAGCAAATTATTTCGAGTTGCGCGGCGTGAACTGACGTCGCGCCCCGCGTGGGCGCGTGGATTGAAACA
>CAZPWS010000062.1:0-18564 GCA_964590225.1 uncultured Fibrobacterota bacterium | reverse complement strand
CCAAACACATGCTCTACTCGTGAACGAATCTGCGAACGCCGCCTGTTCAAAGCCTGCTGAAATAAACTCACCTCTTTTTTTCTATTTCCCCGAGTACAGATATGACTACGATAACCGGAAGAGCGTAAAACTTTTTCTTGCTCCTGCGACCTGTATGCACTATCCGCATACACATCCTTGGAATTGTCATCAGCGGTAATCAATTCGTTAATAACCTGACTGTCATGAACACTCGCTGCCGTCACCTCATAAGCACGAATCAGCTTGTGTTTGGCATCAACATAAGAAAGGTATTTTTATATGCTCAGACACAATTTTCTTGCAAAGTCTCATTTCAGGTCGATACCTAAAGAATCACCCTGGATATTCTATCGACCGGAAAAGTTATCGGACGGAAGGACTGAATACCATCAGTTGAAAGGTCGGAGCTTGCTACAGGGTCTTCAAAGGATAGGGAGCCGTCTTAAGATGAAGCCGTTCATTATTCATGATTTTAGGAGAACTGCTGCGGTCAATCTTCTTGAAGCGGGCGTGGATTTGAAGACTGTTGCTGACATAGGTGGGTGGTCTGATATGCGAACTTTGTGTGAGCGTTATCTTCCACTTTCCCAGCAGCATATTCAAAGTGCAGTGCAAAAGGTTGACACTCGGGTTGACACCCCACCGATAATAAAAGAATAAGGGTCTACCGATTTATCGGCAAACCCTTATTAAATAAGTAGTTAAAAAATCGGGATGGTGAGATTTGAACTCACGACCACCTGAACCCCATTCAGGTACGCTAATCCGGACTGCGCTACATCCCGTATTTAATCAATCCAATATATTCAATAACCAGTGTCCGTTTCAATTAAAACAGACTTTCCTTATCCCTCTTTCTTGCTATAGTCGATTTCAGATAGCGCTTTATAATATGCCCAGCGGAGGTTGGCGTCAATCTGTGCCTGTTCAACAAAGGCCTGAGCGATATCCGGTTTTGCTTTGAAAAGCGACTTGAAGCGGGTTTCATTCTTCTCAAATTCAGCGATAGAAAGCGATGGCGCCTGCGAATCAAGTTGAAGCGGATTCTTGCCGGCTTTTAGCGAATCTGGGTTATACCTGTAAAGAACCGCATGGCCAGACTCTACGGCTCGCTTCTGCTCGCCAAGACCTTCGCTCATCTTGATGCCGTGCGCAATACAATGGCTGTAAGCGATAATGATAGCTGGTCCGTCATATGCTTCTGCTTCGGTGAAAGCTTTAACCACCTGATTAATGTTTGCGCCAATCGCAACTCGGGCAACAAAAATATTGCCGTAAGTCATGGAGATAAGACCAAGATCTTTCTTTGCCATTGGTTTTCCACCGTCGGCAAATTTCGCAACAGCACCACGGGGGGTTGATTTTGAAGCCTGACCGCCAGTATTTGAATAAACTTCGGTATCGAGAACAAGCACCTTGACATTTCGTCCAGAGGCAAGCACATGGTCAAGACCACCGTAGCCAATGTCGTAAGCCCATCCATCACCGCCAATTGCCCATACCGATTTTTTAACAAGGTAATCCGCTACGGAGAGCAGGTCCTTCGATAAAGAATCTGTTTTGCCAGCGAGCTTGGCCTTCAGTGTGTTAACCTTCTCTTTCTGGATATCAATGTTGTCAAGCGTTGACTGATCGCCGGTTTTGATTGAGTTGAAAAGTTCGGCGAGTTCGCCGGCGCTGCCGTCGGCAATTGCTCTATCCATGAGCTCAATGGCGTAGTCCCTGAACTTGTCAACAGTGAGTCTCATACCGAGCGCTACTTCTGCGTTGTCCTCAAAAAGACTGTTAATCCATGCCGGTCCTTCGCCTTTTGCGTTAGTACAATAAGGGGTTGTTGGAAGGTTTCCGCCGTAGATTGATGAGCATCCTGTCGCGTTGGCAATTATGGTTCTGTCACCGAATAGTTGTGTCAGGAGCTTGATGTAGGCTGTTTCACCGCAACCTGCACAGGCGCCAGAGTATTCGAAGAGCGGACGAATGAACTGCGAGCCCTTGAGAGTTGTTCTTTTAACAGTTTTAGCGTCAGGATCGGGAAGCGCGTTAAGGAAAAACTCATAATTTGCGGCTTCACTGTGACGCAGTGGCTCTTGAGTAACCATCTTGATGGCCTCTTTATCCTTGCGTGGGCAGTTGTAAACGCATGTTCCGCAACCGGTACAATCCTCAGGGGCAACCTGAAGGGTGTATTTCAGACCGGCAAATTCCTTGCCAATCGCATCCTTGCTCTTGAATGTTTGCGGGGCCTTGGCGAGGAGTTTAGGATCGTAAACCTTAGGCCGAATTGCAGCGTGTGGACAAACGAGTGAACACTGGTTGCACTGGATACATGTATCAGGATTCCATACAGGAATTTTTTCTGCAATATTCCGTTTTTCGTACTGTGTAGTGGCTGTTGGCCATGTACCATCAAGCGGCATTTCAGAAACCTTGACATTATCACCATCCTGCCTAATTATTTTCGCAGTAGTGTTTTTAACAAAATCAGGGGCATTAGCGGAAACTACATCGGGCATTTTGGTTTTACTTGTAGCAGAAGTTGGTACAGCAACAAGTTGCAAACCAGAAACAGCCTGATCAACAGCTCCCTGATTCATCTTTACAATATCATCACCTTTGCGACCGTATGTCTTTTTTATCGCTGTTTTAATTGCTTCTATGGCAATTTTTTCGTCGATAACTTTTGAAATGTAAAAGAAAGCAGTCTGCATTATGGTGTTGATTCTTTCACCAAGGCCAAGAGATTCCGCTATTTTAATAGCATCAATTACATAGAACTTGATCTTTTTATCGATAACCTGCTTCTGAACTTCAATAGGCAGTTTGTCCCAAACTTCATCTTTTCCATAGGGTGAGGTGAGCAGGAATACGCTGTTTTCCGCAGCGTTTTTGAGCATGTCGTATTTTTCAAGGAAAGTGAACTTATGGCAGGCAATGAAGTTCGCCTTGGTAACGAGATAGGGGCTTCTTATCTGCTCTTTTCCAAAACGCAAGTGCGATACGGTGATTGTTCCTGCCTTTTTTGAGTCGTAAACAAAGTAACCCTGTGTATAGTTGGGCGTGTTGTCGGAGATGATTTTGATGGTGTTTTTATTTGCGCCAACTGTACCGTCGGAACCAAGACCATAAAATAGAGCCCTGTAACAGGAATCACTCTCAATTGAATAATGCGCATCGAAAGGAAGGCTTGTTTTTGAAACATCGTCCTCGATACCTATGGTAAAATGATTTTTCGGAGCAGACTTCTTGAGGTCGTCCAGAACCCCTTTCATCATGGCAGGAGTAAACTCCTTTGAGCCGAGACCATAGCGGCCACCGACAATTACGGGGTAGGAGGGAAGTTTGATTAATCCAGCGGCCATCGCCTCGCCAAGAGCAGTACGGACATCCTCATAGAGAGGTTCGCCGAGTGAACCTGGTTCTTTTGTTCTATCAAGAACTGTGATTTTCTTTACTGTTGCAGGCAGTGCTTTAGCGAAATGTTCAACACTGAATGGTCGATAGAGACGCACCTTCAGAACACCGATCTTTTCACCAGTTTTGTTTAATGCTTTGGCAGTTTCTTCAGCTACTTCTGCGCCCGAGCCCATTATAACCACAACGCGGTCAGCATCAGGTGCTCCTACATAATCAAAAAGCTTGTATTGACGGCCTGTAATTTTCGCAAATTTATCCATCTGTTTCTGAACTATTGCTGGACAAACATCATAAAAGTTGTTTACAGTTTCTCTGCCCTGAAAATAGACATCTGGATTTTGAGCTGTTCCACGAATTACAGGGTTTACAGGATTGAGACCTCTTTTTCTATGGGCAAGAACAAGATCCTGATCGATCATGGACTTCATATCATCAAAAGTGAGTTCAGAAATTTTCTGTATTTCGTGTGAGGTGCGGAAACCGTCAAAGAAATGGAGAAATGGCACGCGGGATTCAAGCGTCGCGGCCTGCGAAATCAGTGCAAAATCCATCGATTCCTGAACGCTGCATGAGGCAAGTAGAGCAAAACCGGTCTGACGAACGCTCATGACATCGGAGTGGTCGCCAAAAATGGAGAGTCCCTGAGCAGCGAGTGCGCGGGCAGATACATGAAATACTGTTGGTATGAGTTCTCCCGCGATCTTGTACATATTCGGGATCATGAGGAGAAGGCCTTGCGAAGCGGTAAATGTTGTTGTAAGTGCGCCCGTTGTAAGCGAGCCGTGAACCGCACCCGAAGCGCCGCCCTCAGACTGCATTTCAACTACGGTGGGAACTGAGCCCCATATGTTTTTTTCTCCTTTTGCCGACTTTTCGTCCGCAACCTCACCCATAACCGACGACGGTGTAATAGGGTATATGGCGATTACTTCGTTTGTAGCGTGGGCAACATGCGCAACCGCAGTATTGCCGTCGAAAGGTACCATCTTTGCCATTTTTTATGCCTCCATTATTTTGTTAGTTGTTGTATTTTTGCTTTCCATAAACAAAAAAGCGGCTCTCGCCGCTTTGGTTTTGCGTTACTAAAAGGGTAAATCGTTATCCTCTGGTGCAGGTGTCTGAACAGCTGCAGAATCGGTAGATCCACTTGGCGGCATTGCTGCTCCATATGATGAATTGTCGATATCGGCAGAAGAGCTATCGTCAGAACCACTGTTTCTTCCACCTAACATAACCATTTTATCTATTACCACTTCTGATATATACTTCTTGTTACCATCTTTATCGTCATAGCTTCTATTATCGATACGGCCTTCAAGGTAAACAGTGCTCCCTTTTTTCAGGTACTGATTTGCAACTTCAGCCAATTTACCCCACATAACTATATTGTGCCATGTAGTTCTTGTTTGTCTGGCACCAGCTTTGTCCTTGTAGGACTCGCTTGTAGCGAGAGAAAAGGAGGCAACAGGTTGTCCGGACGAAGTGTAGCGTAGTTCTGGATTTTTACCGAGATTTCCGACAAGAATTGCTTTATTTACGCCGTTTGCCATTTGGTAGTTTTCCTTTCTATAGGATAATTTTTAAGACTTAGGAAAATAACTTTTTTATATAGAATCGGTCAAAATTAAAAAAAAATATTTTAAGTTTGTGCTTATAATGTCGATAAGTCTATTAGGGGAAGTCTAAAACGAGGGGGTGATTATGCAAATAAATACCGCGCAAGCCACACTAATTAGCGGTTCAGTAAAGCGTTCTTCTATAAACCTATCGAAAATTCTTGAAAAACTTTCAACGGCTCAAAGGATAAATCGGGCATCGGATGACGCGGCGGCTCTTTCTATATCCGAAAACCTCCGTTCACAGGTTCGGGGTTTTGATATGGCAAATACCAACCTCTCTTATGCATCGGCGGCGCAAAGCATAGCTGAGGGAACCGGTAATCAGGCAACCTCCATTCTTCAAAGGCAGAGGGAGCTCGCTCTTCAGGCTTCAAACGGAACGCTAACAACAAGGGATCGTGAAATTTTGAATAGTGAGTATCAGGCTCTCAACGAAGAACTCACCCGAATTTCCGATGGAGCGCAGTTTAATACGCAAAGTGTGGCTAATGGTCAGGGCCTTGCAAATGGAAGCGGTACTGTCCTCGCCGGTCCAAATAGCGGTAGTGAACTTTCAATAAAAGGGGCGGACTTTACGGCGGCCAATTTGGGCACTGCCGCTACCGACATTCTTTCTCCCGAGAATGCTTCAAATGCAATATCTGCATTGGATTCTGCTTTGGCATCAACTTCAAACCAGCGGACAGATATTGGTGCCAATATGAATAGAATTGAGCATGCCTACGCGAACAATCAAAATAGTGCAATAATGACTCAGGATGCCGAATCTCGTCTGAGGGATTTGGATATGGCTCAGGGAATCATGGAAAAAACGCAGCAAACTCTGCTTAATCAGACGGCGGCATTGTCATTGGCCAATTTTAACGAAATCAGCCGAAATAATTTGATGGCGCTCGTTCGGCCTTGAACTTTTTGTTTTGATTTTTTATTCCCACATTTTATCTTTAGTGGTTTGCCTATTTCAAGAAAATGGGCAAGATTTGTTTTACCTAAACCAATATGAGGATAAATGATGGCTGCTCCCACAAAAAATGCAAAGCTTCTTGCATGGGTCGATGAAGTTAAAGCTCTTTGCCAACCAGATTCAGTTGTATGGTGTGACGGTTCAAAAAGTGAATATGATGGATTGGTTGCTCTCCTTAAAAAACTTGGTCTTGCAACGGAACTTAATCCAAGCAAGCGTCCTGGTTCAATTCTTTTTAGGAGCGATCCATCTGATGTTGCTCGCGTCGAAGACCGAACATACATTGCTTCCAAAAACAAGGAAGCTGCGGGTCCAACAAACAATTGGATTGATCCAAACGAACTTAAGGGCATAATGAGAGGCTTATACACTGGTTGCATGAAAGGTCGCACCCTTTATGTTATTCCGTTCAGTATGGGTCCTATTGGCTCACCAATTTCCAAAATTGGTATAGAGCTTACCGACTCCCTGTATGTTGTCATAAATATGCACATCATGACTCGCGTTGGAACAAAAGTTCTCGAAACGCTTGGTGAAGGTGAGTTCATTCCCTGTCTCCATTCCGTAGGTAAGCCACTTGCAGAAGGAGAAGTGGACAAAGTATGGCCATGCGCTCCAATAGAAAAGAAATATATCTCCCACTTTCCCGAAGAGAGAACTATCTGGTCTTATGGTTCCGGTTATGGCGGCAATGCCCTTCTTGGCAAGAAGTGTCTTGCGCTCCGCATTGCCTCTGCTCAGGCACGCGACGAAGGTTGGATGGCAGAACATATGCTCATTCTCGCAATTACTAGCCCTGAAGGAGAACGGAAATATATAGCCGCGGCATTCCCTTCTGCATGTGGAAAAACTAATCTTGCCATGCTTATACCAACAATCCCCGGCTGGAAGGTTGAAACAGTTGGTGATGATATTGCATGGATGAAATTTGGCGCAGATGGAAAACTTTATGCTATTAACCCCGAAGCTGGTTTCTTTGGCGTTGCTCCCGGTACATCTGATGACAGCAACCCAAACGCAATGAAAACCATTGCAAAGAATACAATTTACACAAATGTTGCTCTTACCGAAGATAAGGATGTATGGTGGGAGGGAATTGGTTACGACGCTCCTGCCGGAAAAATTATCGATTGGAAAGGCAAAGAGTGGGATAGAAACGGCAAAGATGTTGCTGCTCACGCAAACGCCCGTTTTACCACACCGGCAAGTCAGTGCCCGTCCGTCGCCAAAGAATGGGAAGATCCAAAAGGTGTTCCTATTAGCGCCATTCTTTTCGGAGGCAGACGGCCGTCCACTATTCCGCTTGTTCATGAAGCAAGAAGCTGGAATCATGGTGTGTTTATGGGTTCAATTGTTGGTTCTGAAACAACGGCCGCCAATATTGGCGCTGTTGGAGTGGTTCGACGCGACCCGATGGCAATGTTGCCATTCTGCGGTTACAATATGGGTGATTATTTTGCTCACTGGATAAATATCGGTACAAAGACATCCGCAGACAAGCTCCCTAAAATCTTTTATGTCAACTGGTTTCGTAAAACCAAAGAAGGTAAGTGGTTATGGCCTGGTTATGGCGAGAATAGCCGTGTTCTCAAGTGGGTTTGCGAGCGGGTTAGCGGTAAGGGAAAGGCTGTAGAAACTCCAATTGGTTTCATGCCTACAGCGGATGCCATAGATGTTTCTGGTACGAAGGTTTCGGCTACCGACATGGGAGAGTTGCTTGCTGTTGACAAGAGCGAGTGGCTCAACGAAGTCACTTCAATAAAGGAGCACTACGCTCGCTTTGGAAGCAAACTTCCCAAGGAACTTGCCGACGAACTCGCAGCTCTCGAAAAGAGACTTTCGTAACCTTTAGTAAAAACTTGTTTTTGCATCTTTTGCCCGTTCATATTGGAGAAATATGGACGGGTTTTTTTATATTAACCGGATGGATTTGTACAAAGAATTCTTTAAAATTACTAAGATGCTGAATAAGGCGAAAATATCTTATGCTGTGATTGGTGGTATAGCCATGGGCTTCTATGTTAAACCAAGATTTACTAAAGACATTGATATTGTTGTTAATCCCAAACAATTCGATAAATTGAAGGAGGCTCTATTAAAAATTTCTTATGAGGAGACCGCGCAACAATGGTCTTTTTTGAAGTCAGGAGCAAATATTCATCGTTTTATAAGAATTATAGGTGAAAGAACAATGCAGTTGGATGTTCTCGTTGGATACGATACTTTGCATGAAAATGTTTTGGCTAATGCACGAAAAGTAAAGTCGAATCATGGTGTTGTGAGAATAGCCGATATAGCTGATATCGTTCGCTTGAAATCGTTTCGTAGTTCTGATCAGGATATTGTTGATATATCGCAACTCAAGGCGTTGAGATGAGCAAAATAGAAAAAGTGCTTAAAGAGATAAATGATTTGTGGCTCTTTCATGCAATGACGCAGGAAATTAGGGAGAGTTTAAAGACGGTAAAACTCAAGAAAAATGCTGGCTAATATTTCATGTTTGAGCAGATAAAAATATTAGACAGGCAGCTTTTCCTTTTAGTTAATAACGGTCTTGCAAATACATCCTTTGATATTCTCATGCCACAGATGACCAAAAGTAGCTTTTGGCTTGTTCCGCTCTTAATTGCTGGAACTATTTACTGGAGGAGAGCAGGACGATTCGCATTGGTTGTTATGACCATTTCGATTTTGTTAATTGGCCTTTCAGATCTCTTTTCTGTGCGAGTACTCAAGCCATTATTTGAAAGATTCCGACCATGCGACCCACGGGGTTTGGTGGAGGGTGGCCGATTTCTTGTTGGCAATTTGCGCTCTTTGTCCTTTCCCTCATCACATGCATTTAATAGTGCCGCATTTGCCTTTTTCTATTCAGTAATTCTGCCTAAACGAAAGTGGTATTTCTTTACTCTTACGCTTTTAATAGGATTTACCAGAGTATATGTTGGTGTCCATTATCCTCTTGATGTAATTTCCGGATGGATAATTGGCGGAGGCTTTGGAGTAGTTGGCGGCATATTGACACTTCGTTTACTTGGCAGGCCACGCAAGGAATAAGTTATTTTGCTGAACCTATGGAAATAGTATTAACAATAAATGGCAAAGAGAGACGGCTACCGGTAGATACTACTGTTTCAGGGATTCTTGATATGTTGAGCTTGCATCCAGAACGGGTAGTAGTAGAAATTAATCAAATAATGATAAAAAGAGCTGTTTTTGGGGAGACAATTGTGAGGGATGGTGACAAAATCGAGATTCTTGAATTTGTTGGTGGAGGTTGATTTAATACATGGATGAACTCGAAATAGCTGGAGTAAGAGTCCGTTCAAGACTCATTACCGGCTCTGGTAAATATGGTGATGATTCAATAATTCCGCAGGTATTGGAGGCGGCTGAATGTGATATCATTACCGTTGCTTTGCGGAGAATAGATATCGATAATCCTGGAAAAAATATTCTGTCGCATATTCCAACTGGCAAGGTGTTGCTTCCAAATACCTCCGGTGCGCGAACAGCATCCGAGGCTGTGCGGCTAGCCCGTTTATCGCGGGAAATGGGCTATGGAAACTGGATTAAAATTGAAGTTATTCAGGATCAGCGCTATCTTTTGCCGGACAATAGCGAAACATTACGGGCAACGGAAGCGTTGGCAAAAGAGGGCTTTGTTGTTATGCCATACATAAATCCTGATCTTTCTACCGCCAGAAGTCTTGTTAATGCAGGCGCCGCATCGGTTATGCCACTTGCGGCGCCAATAGGGAGTAACAAGGGGCTTACAACACGGGAGATGATCAAGATTCTTGTTTCAGAGATAAAAATTCCTGTGATAGTCGATGCTGGGATAGGCGCGCCCTCTCATGCCGCCGAGGCAATGGAAATGGGCGTTTCTGCAATTTTACTCAATACTGCGATTGCCACAGCGCAAAATCCAATTGATATGGCTAGCGCTTTCAAGCTGGCGGTACAAGCGGGCAGAATGGCCTATTTAGCCGGACTGCCATCGACTTCAGTAACGGCAAGGGCAACATCACCACTGACCTCATTTCTTGATTAAGGCGGAATAGTATTGATGGAATTAACTGAACTTCTCGCACATTGGCCAAGCGAGAAAATTAGCGAATATGTTGCTATTGCAAAAGAGAATGAAATTTTCGCGATTATCGGCAAAGAGATTTTAACAGAAGAGGATTTCGCGAAGTTAATTTCGCCGGCAGCGCTTCCTTTTCTTGAGGAAATGGCACGGAGGGCCGATACTCTTACCAGAAACCATTTCGGAAATACAATCCTTCTTTTTACTCCTTCCTATTTGTCCGACTATTGCGAAAACAGGTGTGTTTATTGCGCCTTTGCAGCAAACCATAACCATTCACGGCGACACCATCTTTCATTAACTGAGATTGAAAAAGAGGCCGCTGTTATTGCTGAAACTGGTATGCGGCATATACTGATTCTTACAGGTGAGTCGCCTGCGAAAGCTGACATCGAGTACCTTGTAGCGGCGATAAAGTTACTCCGTAAATATTTTTCTTCAATATCAATAGAGATCTATCCACTCCTGACCGACGGCTATAAGGCACTTGTCGAAGCCGGAGCAGATTTGTTGACAATATATCAGGAAACATATAATCGAAAGCTTTATGCAAAGTATCATCATGGAGGCCCCAAGGCAGATTATGATTTTCGCCTGAACGCACCAGAACGGGCGCTTGAAGCTGGGTTTAGAGCAGTTACAATTGGCCCACTCTTGGGACTCTCGGATGCTACTGTGGACTGTTTTTATTCAGCACTTCATCTTGATTACTTAGAGAAGAAGTTTCCTTACGCGGAGCTCGGAATATCATTGCCACGCATCCGGCCTATTGATGGAGGATATCAGGCCCCATTTCCAGTTGATGACAGAAGTTTTGTCCAATATTTGATATCATTCAGGCTGTATAAGCCTCATATTGCTATTACAGTATCGACAAGGGAGTCGAAACAGATGCGCAATGCGCTCTTACGGCTTGGAGCTACCAAAATGTCCGCTGGAGTATCGACTACCGTAGGTGGTCACTCTGCAAATTCAGGCAGCGGGCAATTTGAAATCTCTGACAACAGAACTGTCAAGGAAATGCAGGAGGATTTAATAAGACTTGGGTTCCAGCCGGTAATGCATAATTGGCACCACCGTTTGCTTGAGCAATAATATCTTATAGTTATCTAAATAGTTCAAGAGCAGCTTTGGTTACGGCAGGTTTTATTCCAAAAAGCTTATTGAATAGTTCGGGTTGATTCGTTTTGTCAATTCGATGATTTTCGCTTCCATTTTTGCGACGAATGTAAAGACGCTCTTTCTGGAAATAGAGGTGCGCATCACCGGAAATAGCAGTAATTACAGGGTATCTCAATGATTCAAGCAGAAATGTCTCCTTCCATGCGGCTAAAAATTCAATTTCTGAAACAGCCTCATCTTTTATTGTAAACCGCTCTTTTCGCTCGCTAAGGTATTTTGTAAAAAGTTTATAGCGATTTTTACCACATGGAATAATCTCAATTGTGTTGTAAACTGTTTCAATTATGGTCTCTTTTTCTGGGGAAAGAAGAATAGGCCTAAAAGCGAGGTAGCCAGGATCCAGCAGATATTTGTTGTTGCAAAGATCAAGTATAGCACAGCAATGAGTGTTGCTTCCATAAAAACGGTCGCAAAGAACGGGATATACTGAGTGTCCGGCCTTTTTTAAATTATTCAGTAAAAACCATGTAAGAGAAAAACAGGTTCCGCCAGTTCCATCCAGTTTGTGTTTAAGTAGTAGTTCATGTGGGTTGTCCATAACGGGTTCCATATTTCCACTGGAAATAGAAACATTTATCGCTTTTGACAGATTTTCAAACGGGATTCTTGATAATACTGTAAGCATGTCAGTAATGTCACAGGGGAGTATCAATGAGCCGGTAATGTTGATCATATTAAATTGTAAAGCATGAATAACGCTGCGGCAGCGCTTCTTTCTCTGATTGATTCCCTGTTGCCACCGAATAGAAAAGCAGCACTTTTTTCACAATTTTTACCGGTGACAGCTATCCATACGGTCCCGACTGGTTTTTCCTTTGTTCCTCCGCCAGGCCCTGCGATTCCACTCACCGCTACTGCCCAATCACATTTTAGAGCCTCTCTTGCTCCATGAGCCATCTCACATACAGTTTCTTTACTCACTGCTCCGTATTTGGAAAGAGTTGGCTTTTTTACATTAAGAAGATTCTGCTTGATATTGTTGTCGTAGGCAACCACTGCACCGCGGAACCATGTGGAACTTCCAGAGATAGCCACTATTTTAGAAGCAATCAAACCTCCCGTACACGATTCAGCAGTTGCCAATGTTTCGTCGCGCTTTAGCAGTTTTTTTCCAATTGCTTCGGCGAGAGTTTCTGTTCCGTTACCATAGCAGAATTCCTGACAAAGTGCCTTTGCTTTAGAGGAAATATGCTGAACTATTTCTTTGGGATATCCATTGAAACGGATGGTAACGCCCTGAACTGAAGGAAGAGAGGCAAATGTTATGTTGCGTTTATTACCTTCTGTGATTATCGGCTTGAGTTTTTCGAATAGAACGGATTCTCCTATACCAGTTGTCCGGAATTCTTCGGTGTACAAAGCTGGTAATTTGAACCCTTTTTTGATTGCCGGAATAACCTCGTTGTCGAGAAGGTAGGCAAGTTCTTTTGGGACTCCGGGAAGCGCAAAGGTGAAGGGCTTTGCCTTGAATAGTGCTGGTGCGGTACCAACATTGTTATTGATTGCAATAAAGCCTTCTGGCACCATAGCCTGAACAAAATTACATTCGGCAATTCCAGTTTTTATTTTGATTTTATGTCTAAAAAAATGTTTTAGTCGTCTGGCCTCTCTATTGTCAAGTACGAGTTTGACTCCAAAAGCTTTTGCAATGGCTTCACGGGTTAAATCGTCCGAAGTTGGACCAAGTCCACCGGACAAAATGGTAATGTCTGCGCTGGAATTCCTGATATAGCTAGCAACTGTCTCAATATCGTCCGGTAAGGTAACTTTAGACGATACCGTCACGCCTATGCGTGACAGGGAGGAGGCGATAAGTGCGGCATTGGTGTCAATTGTATAGCCCGACAGTAGTTCGTTACCTATTATTAAGAGTTTTGCATTTATTCTTTTCATATTTAGACTTTAGCCAATTTGAATATAATTCTTGGTTAATAAGCGCGGATATCGTAATTGTCTGTACTATCTTTGTTGTTTTCCAATAATCGATGTGCTCTTGCTTGTTCATTTGTCTGTATAAATAGTTGCAAAAAATCATCATGGTCAATGTTGAGTTATATTCGTTAAAACTTGAAGCCCTCAGATTTCTCCGAAGGCTTTTTAAAAATCGGGGTGGTGAGATTCGAACTCACGCCCACCTAAACACCTTATTTTACTTTCAGCAACTTACTTTGTAGGACTGTTCCTCCTCCATGCAATATTGCCAAATACATTCACTTCTCAAAGAGCCACTAAAGGCAAAAGATTTTGGGGACTACACTTGCGGTGAGTTCATCGAACCCGTGCCGGGCCATGAAACATGCGAGGTAATTGAATGGACAGAGTGACGAAATGTTGACTCGAGTTATTACAGGCACTTATTTCAGCCCTGGCTGATTGGAAAATGGTTATTTTTAGGTGTAAAGAGTGAATATTTTGAAACTCGTGCTGAGCTTGGCGAAGTATTGTTGACGATTGATATTTGTGTAGAACAGTAGAATTGTGGTCAAGTGAGTTATTTTATATTGAGGAGGCAAAATTAGTCTTTACTATATGAGAAAAGATCAAAATTCCTATGAGTTTATGAGTCATATTTTTATTTGCATTTTAGGGAGAATCTAACATGAAACTATTGGTCTTAATTGCACACTTAATGCTAATATTTGCTTTGCAAACCCACGCCGCTTCCCAATCAGTCGAAGCGCAGGGCAAAAGCAAACCGCCGCTCACAACATTTCGAGGGTTTTTCGGGTCGGGAATTATTGAAGCAGGTCAGGTACTCACTCATTATCAAATCCTTGAAAGATTCCATAGCGTTCCCGAAGCATTTGCCATGTACAGATCCGGAAAATCACTATACCGTGCCGGAATGTCAGCGTATGTTATAGCATTATTATTATTACCTCCCGGAATGTTCTTAGCATACAGCGATAATCCTTCAGCGCACACAGCATCAATTGTTATGCTAGCACCAACACTCCCGCTGGTTGTTACGAGTATGGCTGCATTACTTTTTGCAGACAGAAAGATCCTCCAATCTGTAAGCAAATACAACCATGTTATTTCAAGTAGCAGTCATTCTTTGCTACAGCTTAAAGTAAGAACAAACGGAATAATTGAAGCATCGTACGACTTTTAAGAAACTTTATAGCCACATGTCATCGCTATCTTTGTTGGTAAGGGGATAAAAGCCTGTATTCCGCTAAAGCGGAATGTGGTTATCGTCGGAAACTTGCTGAGAAATAGGAAGAGATTAACAGTTTACTTGATATCCGTCACGGGTTCCATGTACTCATTGCAAGTAAAGTTGAAGAAATAAAGATTCAGAGCAAGTTCAAGCTTTATATTGGGATTTAGTTTGTCAGTTTTGTTAGTCTGTCGTGATTTTGTGGTTTATATATGGGTAAAAAAGAAAATTCCTACAAGTTGTTGCTCTCATCAGTCAAACAGCGTTGTAATTGATGTAAGGCTCAGGAACACATTATGACAATTCATTAGAAGAGTTGTTCAGGATAGTATCAATTTCTAATTTTAGGCGAGGAAGATATTTGATTATTATGCCCCAAACAACCTCATCAGAAACAGTATCGTAACCATGTATGATTCTATTTCGCATATCGACAATTTTGCGTGCATCAGAAATAGGTACGGCTTTGTCAATCGTTAATATTTTACTGATTGCTTCACCAATAATTTCTAGGTCTCTTTCTACAGCACGCTTAGTTTTAATGTCTTCGCAAAATTGTGAAAAAATTATTTCATTGCTATTGAAAAAAGTGTCGATCTCTTTAATCGCTTTTTCGATGTCAGCAAGTAATGTGTTAATTCTATGATCCATAAACCAGTTTCATTTCTTTTTCGATAGAAGATTTGAATAAGGTGTTTCGAATTGCCTGTTCTTCAAGTAAATCGATAGGATGAAGTAAGAGCTCTTGAAGTTTAAATTTTAGGTCAAAATAATTGTCAGCGTACTCAAGCAAGTTGAAAGGTTTAAATGATACCACAAGATCTATATCGCTTGAAGGTTTTATCTCGCCTCTTACTATTGAACCGAACGCGTATAGTGATTGTACCGCATGAGATTTGCACAGATCACTAATTTCTTTAGATGATTTGTTCAATAAATCCATGCTTTAATATACTTCTTTTTACATAGTGTTTTGAAAACTTAAAAGTTTTCCAGTGCATTTTTGCGTAGAAGTCTCTGAATCATTAAATCCAGCCCTTGTAAGGAGCGGGAGCGATCCTTTTTTCCAAACTGAGGTGGCCACCGGTAAACATTTCCCTTTCTTATCTGTCAATTCTCGTAAACACATGAGCTACTGGATGTAAATATGCTACAGAATACGATAAAAGTGATTCGCCCGCGAAAAAGTAGCCATACCCGAGCGACAACTGAGCATATATGCCTGAATAGTTGCAGTTATATTACTTATAATAATAGCCGTTATGAATAATCTTTCATTTTTACCGTAATTTTCAGCACAACAATTATATATCCCGTATTCGTTAGTATATATACCAACAAATATATTTAAGTCAAGAAGTTGTGAATCAGATAAAGAGTCAGAAACACTCAGGATTCAGTTAGTGCGGCGTTAGTGTCAATTGTATGGCCCGACAGTAGTTCGTTACCTATTATTAAGAGTTTTGCATTTATTCTTTTCATTCTTCTGCTTTTGTTAATGCAAATATAATTCTTTATTACAAAGCGTAACTATCATAAATGTTTGCAAGAATGCAATCTAAAGTAACTAATCATTGCGCCATAATGTTTTGATTCTACTTTTAAATATGGTTACTCATTGAGTTTTAACACGATAATTTATAAATCGTTGTGGCATGATTTTTGTATTCTACTTCATTGAAATATATCGGGAAACAGACATATTTAGGAGGTGTATCATGCCAAGAGGAGATGGAACAGGGCCAATGGGAGCTGGAACTTTAAGCGGTAGAGGTGCGGGTTATTGTGCCGGCTTTTCTATGCCTGGGTTTGCAAATTGTGCTAGTGGGAGGGGTATGCGTATGGGGAGGGGATTACGCCCTGGCTTTGGACTGGGTATGGGCAGAAACTTTTATGCATTTTCCGGATACGCTGCTTGTGATGAATCTGCGGCGCTAAGGAATCAGGCTCGCTTTTTGAGTGATGCTCTTGACCTTATAAATAAAAGAATAGCTGAACTCGGAACGCAAAAAGTCAGCAACGAATAGAGTTATTCGTAGTTGTCTATTTTCTAAAAATTATCGATTGCTTATAAAGAGCAAGCTGTTTTAAGAACAGTTTGGGCGTGGCCTTCAACCTTTACTTTATCCCAAATTTCAGCAATTATCCCCTTGGGATCGATCAGGAAGGTGGTTCTAACAACACCCATATACTCTTTGCCATAATTCTTTTTTAACTGCCACACTCCATAAGCTTCAAGAGCCTTATGGTCTGGATCTGCAAGCAGATCAACTTTAAGGTTTTGCTTTGCTATGAAACCGGCATGCGATTTTTCATCATCGGGACTGATACCGACAATTGCAATGTTATTCTTGTCAAAATCTCTTATCAATTCCGAGAAGTCAATTGCCTCCTGCGTACAACCCGGAGTATTATCTTTAGGATAAAAATAGAGTACAAGTGTCTTGCCCTTAAAGTTGGCAAGTGTTACGCTTTTGCCCTCGCTATTTTTGAGTGAGAAGTCGGGCGCCTTCATTCCTTTTTGCAGATTTGTTTCCATATGGATAATATACAAATAATCAGTGCCATGGTTTCTTTGTTTAGTATCTCTTCTGTTTATTATACTTGTCTCGTGGTTTCCAAAAACGAAAAACTTGTAATAGGGTTGATGTTTTTTATTTTCTTTGCAATTTTTGCCCCAAACGGACACTATCCTTCCGATACGCATTATTCTGTTTCAACTGCGAGCGCAATTGTGAGTAATGGCTCCTTCCAAATCGATTCAACTGAAAAGACACCGTTCCCGGTGAAATCGTATTCTGGTGGATTATACAGCAAATATGGTGTTGGTTATTCTTTTGTTTTTGTTCCTCTCGCTGTCGTTTCTATTTTACTGGAATCAGTTTTAGGGATTGATTCTGAATTAGTTATGAGAGGGCTTGCGTCACTTACAAATACCGTTTTCGCCGCACTTTTTGTTGTTGTGTTTTATATCTTTGCCTTGATGCTTGGATTTGCACCAAAGGTAGCATTTATTTCATCTTTACTGCTTGCAGTGGGCAGCATCTTGCTTCCATATTCCAAGATAGTCCTTGTAGAAACTCCAACTGCTATTTTGCTTATTCTATCTCTGCACTTAGTATTTAAAGAAGGGAAAGATGGCTATTCTCTATTATTGCTTGGATTTTCGTTGGCAGGGCTTCTTCTTCTAAAGGTTGCCAATGTAATATACCTACCAGTACTAATTTTATTTGCTTTAAGTGAAAATGGTTGTTTAAAGAAAAAAGATGTAAGGCAAATTTTGCTTATAGTAGTACCCATTCTTGTGGCTTTATTTACAGTTTTGGTACTTAATAAGGTAAGGTTTGGTTCTCTGCTCGAATTTGGCTATGGCGATGAGACAAAGGAGTTTACGGGCAGCTTCATTAATGGTTTAATAGGATTTCTATTCTCTCCATCTAAATCCATTTTCTTCTATTCTCCAATTGTTATTCTGTCTATAATTGGTATGCCTGCTTTTTTTAAAAAACATAAATCAGTATTTGCCGTCATTTTGATACTTTTTACCGTATCCCTATTTTTTCATGCCAAATGGCACTCATGGTATGGTGGGTGGAGTTGGGGGCCTCGACTAATCGTTCCTGTGTTGCTCCTGTTGCATATTCCGATACTTTCTTTTATTGAGGCACTGCAGAAAAAGCGTTTTTATAAGGCAGTGCTTTTTTTTGTGGTAATTCCATCTATTGCTGTTCAGCTTTTGGGTTCATTAGTGCTTTATCAACAAACTC
The DNA here is from genome assembly GCA_964590225.1 of uncultured Fibrobacterota bacterium. Lineage (GTDB taxonomy): Bacteria > Fibrobacterota > OXYB2-FULL-49-7 > OXYB2-FULL-49-7 > JAEUSG01 > JAEUSG01. The sequence continues at coordinate 344 of CAZPWS010000062.1, read as the reverse complement.
ATTACTTTATAAAAGACCCATCTTCACTTACTGCACCACATTTCGCCGTTTCGGCAATGCTGTTAAAGCACAAGCTAAGCGGAAAAGAGGAAATATATTCGCATAGCAATGGACTTACGCTCGATTTTAGAGAGCGCGAAACATATAATGGGTTGGCAAATCTGTGGAGTTATATTGCGCGAGAAAGTGGACATAAACTTGTTATATTGTTACCGTTCGGCCTATCTGTCATTGTTTTTGCTTTTGCACTAAAAAGGATACGAAAGAATCTAACAATATGACATTGCCTTGAGCTAATGTCAAATGTTGTGTATGATATGTATCCGATTACTCCTTTAAGCCGC
>CAZPWS010000061.1:0-18615 GCA_964590225.1 uncultured Fibrobacterota bacterium | reverse complement strand
TTCCTGCCGGTTTGTGGCGGCAAATGGTAAACTTTTCTACTAATTCTCTTGCTATGGTTTTAAGTTCTACAACTTACGACGAATTGGATTATGTAAGGGATTATGAAGAATTCCTTGGATTAGTAAACTGATGCCAATTATTCTACTATACTTTAATAATTATTGAAGTATGATGGAATAATTTTTGTTGCATATCTTGGAAATAATGTGAAATCATTAAGAATATTTATAAGTAGTGCGCAAAAAGAGTTTACCGAAGAACGGAAAGCCATATCTGTGTTTATTAATGGCGATCCTCTTCTTCGTCGTTTCTTTATCCCCGTTCTTTTTGAAGAATTACCAGCTTCAGGGAAGATGGCAGAAAGAGTTTTTTTAGAGGAAGTCAAGAATAGTGATATCTATCTTGGATTATTCGGTCATGAGTATGGAAACGAAAATTCAAAAGGGATATCTCCAACGCATATTGAATACAATTTAGCAAGTAAATTGTTAAAAACAAGATTGATTTTTATAAAAGGTAAAGATGGTAACCGTCATCCAAAAATGACTGCTCTTATAAAAAGTATCGGGGCTCAGTTGGTTCGTCGCAGATTTGATGGTGTGCCCGAGCTTATTGGTTCAGTTTATGCAAGCCTTATTCATGAACTTGAAGAGCGTTGCCTGTTACGAACAGTTCCTTTTGATGCGTCTGCACCACAAAATGTTTCTCTTAAAGATATTTCATCAGAAAAGATTAAGTGGTTTTTGGCACTTGCAAAAAGTGAGCGCGGTTATGCTTTGTCTTTAAGTACTCCGGCTATTGGTGTATTAACACATCTTAATTTACTGGAAGGGGAAAAACCTAATCATGCAGCGGTATTGCTTTTTGGTAAAAACCCGCAACGATTTTTGATCACATCCGAAGTGAAATGCATGCATTTTCATACATTAACAAAGCAGAAACCAATACCATCTTATCAGATATTTAAGGGGACGATATTTGATTTGGTTAATCAGTCGGTGGATTTTGTTCTATCGAAACTTAATAGATCGGTTGGTACTCGTGCTCTAGGGCCAGAGGCTCCCGTAGAATACGATATCCCGAAAGAAGTTGTTTCGGAAGGAATAGTTAATGCAGTTGCCCATAGAGATTATTTCAGTAACGCCAGTGTAGAGGTGCAGCTTTATCCGGATCGATTGGAAATATGGAACCCTGGTACACTACCATCAACATTAACAATGGCAAGCTTACGAAAAGCGCACGCCAGCCAGCCAAAGAATCCTCTTATTGCCGAACCGCTATTTTTAACCAAGTATATTGAAAAGGCTGGTACCGGCACTGTCGAAATGATTGAACGATGTCGTGCTTTCAATATGCGTACACCCGCTTTTAGGATGGAAGATGGATTCTTCGTACTCACGATTTGGCGAAAGACCCAAAAGACACCACCACAAGTCACAGGGCAAGTCACAGGGCAAGTCACAGGGCAAGTCACAGGGCAAGTCACAGGGCAAGTAAGTGCAGAAGTTAATCGCCTTATTGGTGTAATAAACAATCAAATGACACGAAAAGAATTACAGGAGATTCTTAACTTAAAGAGTAGGGCTAACTTCGAAGATAGGTATTTAAGGCCTGCTATAATGGAAGGGCTTATATCTCCAACATTGGTGAATAAGCCCAATAGTCGATTGCAGCAGTATCAGCTGACTCTTAAAGGTTTGGAGTATAAAAAAAATTACACGCAAATTTCATCATGACAATAAGGAGAATTTTTGGCAGATATTTTACATGTAATAGGCCAGCTTGAATACGGCGGTGTTTCCTCCTGGCTTCGTAATCTCCGTTTGCAGACAATTCACTCCAAGATATCGATGGATATATGCTGCAACTACCGGAAGGGAACGGGAGAACTTACAAATGAATTTGAGAAACTTGGTTGCAGGGTGTTTCATATACCTTTAAGCTATAATCCTTTTTCATATATAAAAAATCTCAGGGCTCTTATTCGCGAAAACAGATACAGCGTGATTCACGATCACAGAAGTTATCTCGGTGGTGCTTCTTTGATGGCTGCATCGATGGAAGGAGTAAAAAAGAGAATCTGTTTTCACCACACTCCAAACGACGATCGAAGCAGCGGCCTTTTCAGGATGGCATACGAAAAACTTCTTAAATATTGGGCGTTAAAATACGCTACCGATATATGGGCTTGTTCAAACGCAGTTAAAATAGCTCATTACGGAAGCAGAACAGATATAGACAAGAGAGTAAAAGTCATTCGTTCGGCTATTGTACTACCCAAAGCTACGGTGGATGCCAAAGAACGGATCAGAAAAGAGTTTTCCATCCCAATAGATGCGAAGGTAATCTGTTTTGTAGGGAGAACAACAGCTCCAAAAAATCCGTTAATGGCCGTGAATGTATTGCGTAAAATTTTATATGAAACACATGATACTTACGCCCTTTTTGTAGGTGACGGACCGTTATTATCCGAGACCAAAGCATTGTCGGCTGGTATAGATCGCCTGATATATACTGGCTTCAGAAATGATGTTTCCGATATACTTGCAGCTTCAGACATTATGTTTCAACCTTCACAATTTGAAGGATTGCCGTTAACTACGCTTGAAGCTCTTAGTTTGGGTGTGCCTGTAGTTGGCAGCACTGCTGCCGGACTTTTAGAAGCTTTGCCGGATGAATTAAAAACTTATTGTGCCCCTGCCAATAACATTGAGCAACACTTCAATAATATCAAACAACTACTTGACATTCTAATAGCTAATAATTCGCGTCCCAACTATTCGCAATTTTTGCAAAAATATTCTCCCGAAATTTTTGCCCACCAGGTAATTACCGGATACGATATTACCACGGTAGGTCTGTAGTATGCACATATTATATTTGTCCTATGCACATAGCATTTGCAATTAATCCATATCAGCAGTTTTCGGGTGTTGGAACATATTATCGTAATTTGTATATGCAACTTCGAAAAATTGAACCGGATATTCGTATTACGGTGTTTTTGCCTAAGGACGCTCCTATCGAGGCTATTGATTTCTTTCGTAAAGAGAATACTTATCGCATGCCCATACCAAATGCACCAAGCTGGAAGAGGGCGCTATATACCTATTGGTATAGGAACATCAACTCTTGGTGGAAAGGTGAAGCGATAGACCTTCTGCACTCATTCAGTTTCCCCGGTCTTTTTTGTTCCGGTAAAAATATTATGACAATATACGACATGAGGGCAGAGGATTTTCCGTCTATAAATTCTCCGATGCGGAATATTTATGCAAAGTTAATGAAAAAAAGCGCGCTGCAAAGGATGGATGGTTTGATAACAATTTCCGAGTTTACTAGAGAGCGGCTTGTGCATCACTACCCTGAGGTAAAGAATCGTTCTACGGCAATTCATCTTGGGGGCGGCGACCGTTTTATTAATTCCAAAAAAGTGGTTTCACCTCTCCCCCATCCCTATATTCTTGCCGTGAGCCATATTATGCCGCGCAAGAATCTGGCGCTTCTTGTTAATGGATTTAACCTATTATTGCAGAAAAATTCAACACTGCACCATCATCTTCTAATAGTAGGAAAAAAGTATGAGCAGGATTTATTATTCGAAAAGGCACTTGCTGATGCGCAGTGTAAAGATAGAATTCATTTGAGCGCTACACTTTCAGAAAATGAATTAGCCGCCGCATACCGTGATGCTTCACTATTTGTTTTCCCCTCGCTATACGAGGGGTTTGGAATTCCACTACTTGAAGCAGGGAGTTTTGGTGTACCTTGCCTTGCTGCAAACACCTCTGTGTTTCGCGAAATGATGGTAGATTCAAGTGATCTACTATTTGAATCTTCCAATCCTCAAGATTTGTGCAACAAGATGGAAAAAATTATAGTCTCTCCTGAGGCAGCAAATGCTACAAGTAATCTAATGAAATCGATAAGCAATCGATTTACATGGAAAGCGACAGCAAGTAAAACCGCCAACTACTATAAACTGCTCATAGGTAAAAATTAAGTGGCATTGGACTTTATTCTTTTTGCAATAGCTTTCATTTTTGTTGGGTTAATTATCAATATATTTGCAGTGCAAATACTTGGTATAGAAAAGCGATACAATGGAGCAATATTTGCAGGACTTTTTTTTAGAATGGGGCTCTGTTTTTTTTACTACTACTACTTTTCTGACAAATCCGCAGACGCGACCCGTTATTACGCCCATGCAAGAGAAATGAATTTTGAATGGAGCCGATTTTTACAGCCAGGGACAGAATTTATAAAAAATCTTTCATCGTTTTTTTCCCTTTTTATTCCTGAACTTCCAAATAGTTACTTGATGCTTTATGTTCCCTTTGGCCTTTGTGGCCATATTGGTTCACTTCTCTTTTTTCGGCTATGTTTAAGTTTCGAATATGTTTCAGAAAGATTAAAGTTAATCATCCCATTTTTCTTGCCTAACCTTATCTTTTGGACAAGTAATCTTGGAAAAGACTCAATAGTGTTTATGGGTCTGTTACTGGTTTTTTATGGTTATATACTTTTCCCTTCGATTACTGGCCGATTAATACGAATGATACCAGGTTTTCTTATTGTATTTTCAGTACGGCCGCACATTGCCGCTGTTCTCTTGATGTCTATCTTTTTTGGACTTATTGTTAGATCAGTAAAAATCGACTTCAAAACCTTAGCACTTTCTGCAATTGTTACCATTGGCTTTGTACTTTCTTATGAAAGGGTTTTTAATTATGTAGGTTTGGAAGTTGAAATAGAAAGTGATGATGACGCAATTGGAGTTGTAACCGATGTTTACGATAAAAGCATCCAAAATATTGAAAGCAGGGCAGGTTCTCTAAACTATGGGGGATCAAGTACTGGAGAAAGAAAACTATCAATAGCCTACGCGCCTTTATATTTTATTAACTTTTTAGCAGGGCCGTTTATATGGCAGGCTCGTAAACCAATGCAGTTTGTGGCCGCTTTTGAGAGTCTTATTTATCTATTTGCAATTATTTATATCATTAAAAACTGGGCACTCTATCGCCGGAATAAAACTATTGAATTTAAATATACCTGGGTATTTTTTGTTCTTTTGGCTTCTACGGTAATGGGTATGTCGTTTACAAATTATGGGTTAACAACACGACAAAAATGCATGGTTATTCCAGCGCTCATGATTATTTACCTTGTAGTCGTTTCCGAGAAAAAATCCGATGCGATAGTGCCGGAAACAGAAGATATAGATGGAATGCATGAATACCAATAATAAAAAAATTATTCTGGTAACATCAGTTCCGGAAACTCTTTTTTACTTTTACCAGCCATTAATTTCACAGCTAAAAAAAGAGCATTTTTCAATTACTCTTGTCTCTTCTGAAGGAAGCTGGGTAAAGCGGGACGAGGTTGAAATAAAGCTTGGCATACCAATAATTCAAGTGCCATTCAAGCGAAATTTCTCACTTTTAGGAGATCTGTTACTATTGGTAAAGCTTGTCCGTTTGTTTATTAAAATTAATCCATCAATACTACACGCAAGCACTCCTAAGGCTGCCTTTTTATCGCTAATTGCCGGTTTTTTTGCACGCGTTCCTTTTAGAATCTATTCTGTTCGTGGGTTAATCGCCTACGGCAAACCATTTTTAAAAAAAACGATTCTACATAGAGCAGAATGGATTGCATGCGCTCTTGCACATACAGTAATTGCCAATAGCGAGTCGAACAGGGAATATCTGTCTAAAAACAGTATATGCCCTAAAGGTAAGATTTTTATTATGGGCAATGGCTCGGGACAGGGAGTCAATTCTGCAAAATTTTCACGAGAGATGGTTCCCGACTCGCGAATTTCAGAATTAAGAAATTTGCTGAATATACAAACCGATAAATTTGTCTTTGGTTTTGTTGGGCGACTTGTAAAAGATAAAGGTGTTGAGGTCATGGCTTCTGTATGGCATAAATTTACCATTAATCATCCTGATGCAATTCTACTTATTATAGGTCCAATTCATGAACCCCACGACCGGATATCTTCAGAAACAGATGCCATACTTAAAAACACAACAACCATCCGTTACGCAGGTGAACAGAAAGAGAGCCGCGATTTTTACGCGTTGATGGATGTGCTCCTATTACCTTCATTCAGGGAGGGTTTTCCGAATGTTGTCCTGGAAGCGTACGCAATGGAAATAGCCGTTATAACCACTGACGCACCTGGCTGCATCGATTCCATTCAGAATGGTAAAACAGGGTTTTGTATTAAAGCTGGTAGCGCAGAGGATTTATACAGCTCGATGGAAATACTCATAAACGATCCAGTACGCTGTAAAGCGATGGGTAAGGCAGGTAGAGAGTGGGTAGTAGATAAATTTCAGCCGGATATGATTGTAAATGATCTGGTTAAGATCTACAAATCAACCTAATAATGAAATCAAGTTTGCCACCATCTCTTCGCTGTGATTGGCCGACAAAGAAATTCTAAGCATCGCTTTCCCCTTTTCCACTGCCGGATACCTTATTGCCGGCACAAAAAAGCCGGACTCCATTAGCGAAGCGGATATTTCTATACATTTTGCGTCGTCGCCAATGCGAAAGGGAATTATGGGAGATAGCGAAGCATCAAAGTGATTCATCAGTGAAAAAAGCTTTGCTCTTTGTTCATTTGCAACGCGGCAGAGTTCAATTCCTTTTATGGAAGCTGCAAGAACTGGAGGTGGAAGGGCTGTTGAAAAAATTACACCGCGGGCAAAATTGACAATAAAGGGGGCTGCCTCTGTGTGGCGGGAAGCAAAAAAGCCACCAAGCGAACCTAATGCCTTTGAGAAAGTGCCAATTATATAATCAATCTGTTGCTGAACTCCTGTTTCTTCAACAAGCCCCTTCCCTGCTTTGCCAAATACACCAGTTGCGTGAGCTTCATCGACAAGGGTTTCCGCTCCATAAGTTTGGGCAAGTGCAGCTATCTCCGGTAAAGGCGCTCTGTCGCCATCCATACTGAAGATGGAATCGGTTATTATTAATCGGCGTCGATAGTTTTTAGCCCGTTTAAGCAGTTTTTCGAGGTGATTCATATCGAGATGGCTATAAACAAATGGGCGGGCTCGGGATAGACGGATACCATCTACAAGGCTGGCATGCGACAAGCGGTCGAATATTACAGCATCGCCCTCTTTAACAAGAGTTGGAATTATTGAAACATTTAGAGCATAACCGCTTGCTGCCACAACTACCGATGGAACGCCCTTGAATGCCTTTAATTCAGCTTCAAGTTCTTCGTATAGTGAGGTGTTTCCAGAAACAAGGCGTGAACTGCCAGCACCACTGCCATATTTAAGAGCAGCTTGAGATGCTGCCGCCACCATTTCCGGATGGTTACGAAGGCCAAGGTAATCGTTACTTGAAAAGTCGATGCATTTTTTCCCGTTTACGGATATGTATGGCTGAGACGAGTTGTCGGAAACAATGTGTCGCAATTCGCGAAAACGGTTCTTGCTTTTTAACAACTCCAGTTCATGCCGCATCCATGTACTCATTTTGGGTCCGCTTTATCTGAAAGTATAACCGCGCCAATATGGCCGCCAAAACCAAAATTTAATGAGAGTATTGCTGGTTTTTTGAGCATCTGCGGTTTGCGGCTATACAAGAAGGCTGTTGGTGGTATTTCCCGTCGCTTAAGTGCTTCTGTGCAAACGGCTATTTCTACTAGAGCGGAACTCCCAAGCAGGTGGCCAATGGCTGCTTTTATTCCAAAACATGGAACAGTGTAGTCGCCAAAAACGGTTTTAATAGCCTTTGCTTCACTACGGTCATTATTTTCTGTTCCCGTTCCATGAAGGCATATTGCGCCGATATCGCTTTTGGTTAATCCACTCTTTGCAATGCATTTAGAGATGCACGAAGCAATAGCGTCGCCCTTTTCGTCAAAACGAACTGGGTGATGAGGTGATGTTGTGCAGTTTGTTGCAATAACATTTGTATAGCGTAATCGATCTAGAGTAGCAGCAGATAATTTTTCAACTGTTAATACAACGGCTCCTTCTGCTGGTATAAAACCTTCCGGTTTTGTTGCAGATGAAAGCACTCCCATATTGCGAAACCCTGCAAGAACCAATGGCGTAAGTGCAGACTCGGTGACGGCTACAATGGCATTATTGGCATTACCAAGTTTAATGTGTCCAATAGCGGCGTCGAGGGCAAAAATTCCTGTTGCGCATGCCGCGGTAATGCAAAATAAAGTTCCCTTAAGGCCATATTTTCCGCAAATATGCAATCCTGCCCTGTCGGGAGGTGTAATAAGCGGCGACCAGCCACTTAATTCATGCGATGCCATAGCCCCCTTGCTTGACGATATAAAAACAGCGGTTTTATCAGCAGAAAATTTTTTAAAATCAATCTGTTTGAATGTTGTCTCAAAAGCAGTTTCGAGCAATAAAAAGGAACGATCAATTGATTCTATATCCACCAAATCAACTTTTCGTGGATTTAGCTGGGTTTTTATAAAACTATCAGGTTTATATAGTGCGTTTGTGATCTCTTCGGGTGTATTACCAAAAGGGGTGGCACAACCAATAGCGGAAATTATCAGTTCATCCATCTGTTGTACATCCGGCTATCAAGATTGATAAAGGTGCCATGAACAAAGTTCTGTTTCCACAGTTTCAATATAAGTTTTGACGCCCGATCTGCGGTGGCAATAGTGCCAAAGAGTGACTCTTTTTTTTGTATTTCTGTTGCTTTTTCTGTAGCCATACCTGTTGCCATATATCCTGGATTAACTGCAAATATGGTTGTACCCTGCGCGGCAAAAAGATTAGCATTTAAAGTTGTATAGTCTAAAAGCATTGCTTTGGCGATTCCGTATGCCGCTAAACCTATTCGCCCTTCAAGGGCCACACGCGAAACTATGTTTATAACAGTTCCGCCATCAGCAAGATTATTCGAAAGGGCACGAATTAGCATTCTTGGGGCTAAAAAGTTAACTGTTGATACTTCGTCAAATTCTGCCTCTTTTAAATTGATGATTCGTGAAGCCGGTGAAATAGCCGCATTGTTAATCAAGAGATCGATTTTGCCTATCTCTTTCTTGAGTGTTGAACAAAGTGCATTTACCTCTTTTAAATTTGAAAGGTCTGTTTTTAGCCAGCAAACATTATTGTGTAATTCCGGTTGACGGCGCGAAATAGCAACGATATCCATTCCAAGGGCTGATAAGTCGCGTATAATGGCGACTCCAAGACCACTTGAACCTCCGGTAACAATAGCTTTAGCCACTAACCCCCCTTGCCCCCCTTTTTTTACAAAGCAAAAAAGGGGGGGCAAAAGTTGACAATAAGATTAATACGAAAAATAGCTGTCTGAGAATTAAAACCATGCACCAACAAAAGGTCTCTTTGGGATACTTGTAAAGAGCCGGAGTATTACGAAGCGTATCTATCGTATAGAAAAGAGCCTGCCTTAAAAGTGTTTTTTCATAAGTAGTGGCTGCCTTATATTGTCCGTACTGTTGTGGGTGCAGTTGATAGAAAAATTTTTCTGATAGAATGCGTTGCTTTACATAAAGTCTGGCTTTACATATAAGATCAGTAAATTGCTGTCTATAAACAGGGTGATAAACAAACAGCTTTTCGATATATAAAATTTCGCCTCTCTCCCTTAGCCTTACAGCAAGTTCATAATCTTCATTCATTGGAAAAGGAAAGGACTCGTTAAAGCCTTTAATAGACAAAAAACAATCCCTTTTAACAAAGAGATTGCATGTTAAAAAGCCTCCTTGTCCTTGATGCTCTACAAAATGGCGCAATGGCCCTTTCTCTCCCAATGCACAAACAGGGCCCTCAAATGCTATTGCTTCTTTTTCTCTTTGAACAAATGCAGCAGCAACAGTAAGCCAGTCGCTATCAGGCAAAGCATCGTCATCGGTAAAGGCGAGGTAGTCGCCAACAGCAAGTGCAGCACCGCGGTTGCGTGCGACCGCCGGACCGGAGTGATTAATGTCAATAAATTTTATCTGCTGTTCCTTAAGCCACAGGGAGGTTTGTTCATCTTTGCCATCGTTTACAACTATAATTTCAAATTGAGAGGCAGAGAGTGTTTGAGTCTGTAACGCTCCAACAGTGGCCTTTAGCTTATCGATTCTTCTGTGGGTCGGTATTACTACCGAAAAAAGAGGGCGATTATCAGCGGAGTTTGAGCACATCCTGCATGTCATACAGCCCATTTCTTTTATCGAGCAGAAACTCTGCCGCTTTAACCGCTCCCTTTGCAAACACATCACGGGTGACTACAGAATGAGAAATTTCAATTTTTTCGCCCGGACCGGCAAAAAGAACGGTATGTTCGCCAATTATATCGCCACCTCTAACAGCATGTATGCCTATCTCCCGCTTAGGACGGGCTCCAACTAATCCATGGCGGCCATTTACAACTGCTTCTGAAAGTGAGACACCTATTCCCTCCGCCACGGCCTCAGCAAGACCAAGAGCGGTTCCAGAAGGAGAATCCTTTTTTTTATTGTGATGAGCTTCAATAATTTCAATATCGTAGTCGTCGCCAAGCCGCTTGGCAATATCGCGCACCACACTCAAAAGAACATTTATGCCCACTCCCATATTGGGCGCAAATACTACCGCAATTTTTTGTGAAGCCTTTTTTATATCTTCCTTGATTTTTTCAGATAAGCCCGTTGAACCAACAACCAGATTTATGCCATTTTCGACACAGAATGCAACATTCTTTTCTGTTGAGTCTGGCGTTGTAAAGTCAATTAAAACTTTACAGCCTAAAGCGGCAAGAGATGAATCTGATATTGCGATACCGTTTGAGGATATTCCGGCCGTAAGTCCGCTATCTTCTCCCACTTTCGGGTGTGAAGAAAACTCATAGGCCGCTCCAAGACGGAGTTTGCTATTGTCAGAAACAAAAGCAATTATTCTCTGACCCATTCTACCGGCTGCACCAGCTACTGCAATACCGTTGTCGATTATTTGGCTGTTCATGACAAAACCTTGAGACCAAATCGCTTCAGTTCAGCAACAAGCTTTTCCCTGTTGGCATCAGCCATTGGTGTAAGTGGTAAACGGGGCGCGCCAACATCCCAGCCAAGAAGATTCATAGCCTCCCGTATGGGAATTGGATTTGTTTCAATAAACATTGCGCGACAAAGCGGCAAAAGTTTTTGATGCAAAGCAAGCGCTTTTTTATGAGCGCCATTATTGAAGGAGCTAACAAGCTCTTTAAGTTCGGCAGGGATGATGTTTCCAACAACCGAAACTATACCTGTACCACCAACTGCCAATAGAGGTAATGTTAATGAATCGTCACCCGACAAAACATTAAGCGATGGACATTGAGCAATAACCGAAGAAATCTGGTTAATATCTCCCGATGCCTCTTTTATAGACTTGATATTTTTTAAGGCAGCAATTCTTGCCATAGTTGCCGTTTCGATATTTACACCGGTGCGTCCGAGAATATTGTACACCATAATGGGTAAATCAACCGATTCTGCAATGGCCTTGAAATGGCGATACAGCCCCTCTTGGGTAGGCTTATTGTAGTATGGGCTGACGATTAGGGCAGCATCCGCGCCAACCTCTTTGGCAAACTTTGTAGCCTCGATAGCTTCATCGGTGCAATTAGAACCTGCACCAGCGATTACCTTCAATCTGCCCTTAGCCGCTTCAACAACAGTTTTTACAACAAGCTTATGTTCATCCCACGAAAGTGTTGGTGACTCGCCAGTTGTGCCGCAAGGAACCAGGCCATCAATTCCATTTTTAATATGGAATTCGACCATTTCCCTGATTTTTGATACGCTTACCTTATTGTCTGCTGTAAAGGGCGTTAGTAACGCCGTATATACCCCTTTAAACTCCATGCTCTACATCTCCTTCTTTTTTGCACCAAGAATATATATCAATTACCGCCAAAAAGCCCTATTTTGGGCGAGTTCAGCCCAAGATGCTTGTAAGCAAGTTCCGTGGCCTCCCTCCCGCGAGCGGTTCTTCGCAAAAAACCTGCCATTATAAGGAATGGTTCGTAAACTTCTTCAAGCGAATCGGGCTCCTCGCCTATTGATATTGCGAGCGTATTAAGCCCAACTGGGCCTCCTCCAAATTTATTGATTAGGCTTTCGAGAATTCGTTTATCAATGAGGTCAAGCCCCATCGCATCCACATCAAGCCGCTCAAGCGTCTTTTTTACGGTATCTATGTCAATTAAAGTCTTTCCGTCAACCTGCGCAAAATCCCGTGCCCTGCGAAGATACCTGTTAGCAAGCCGCGGAGTACCGCGCGAACGGCTACCTATTTCAATAGAGGAGCCTTCTTCGATGCCAACGCCGAGTATTTTTGCAGAACGGCGGACTATTGAGGCAAGTTCTGTATCGCTATAATGGTCGAGATGAGTCTGAATTCCAAATCTCCCACGGAGCGGCGGAGAAAGCAGCCCCCACCGTGTGGTTGCACCAACAAGAGTAAATCTTTTTAAATCGAGCCTGATTGAACGGGCACCTGGGCCGCTCTCTATGGTAATGTCAAGCCTAAAGTCCTCCATCGCACTGTAAAGATATTCTTCGAGCGTTCTATTGAGCGCATGAATTTCATCGATGAAGAGGACATCACCTTCCGCAAGGTCGGTTAAAATACCGGTAAGTTCTCCCTTTTTAGAAAGGGCGGGGCCGGAGGTTATTTTTATGCCAACGCCAAGCTCGTTTGCTATTATATTGCCGAGCGTTGTTTTGCCAAGACCTGGCGGCCCATGCAGAATAACATGGTCGAGTGCTTCACGACGCTCCTTCGCCGCCTGAATAAAAACTTTAAGATTGGCCTTTGTTTTATCCTGACCTATAAAATCATCAAGCATTCGGGGACGGATGGTTGTTTCGTAATCCTTTTCATCTCCCCAGTCTTCGGCCATTACAATCCGCTCTTTCACCTTTTATTTATATCCTTTACATTATTAAACAAATTTTAACGCATATTTGATTATTTCTGCCACCGATAAGTCAGCTCCACGCTCTGCATAAATTTTTCTGACAGCTTTTTCTGCATTATACTGCTTGTAACCGAGAGACTCAAGTGCAAGAATAGCTTCTTTAAATGGCTGCCCCATATCAGCAGAAACAAGCGTCCCCCCTTCATCGCCTTCACCTGATACAACTATACCAAGCTTTTCGACTTTCTTTTTTAGTTCAACAACAAGCCTTTCTGCCGTTTGCTTGCCAACGCCTGGTATTTTTGTAAGAGTTGCAATGTCTGCCCCCTTAATGGCACGAACAAAAGCTGCCACTGAAATCCCCGAAAGGGCGGCCAATGCAGTTTTAGGTCCAATTTTGGAAACTGATATAAGAAGAAGAAAAGTCTCCTTTTCTGGAATTGAAGAAAAACCATAAAGTTGCATCAGATCTTCCCTAACAACAAGATGGGTATAGAGGCTTACCTTCGCCCCAACTTCGGGAAGGAAATCGCTTGTTATTTGACTAATATTTAATCCATAACCAACGCCGCAGCAGTCAACCACGGCAAAGGATGTTTCCTTTTCTATTAGTTCCCCTGTTATTCGTTCAATCATTTTACTATCCTATTACCCTTTTGTAATACATAAGGCGTGTGCGAGAGCAGCGGCAACGGCATCAGTTGCATCCGGTGGGCAGGATTCGGTTCGTATGTTTAAATGGCGTCCTACCATGTACTGCACACTCTCTTTGCTTGCAGCTCCATTACCTGTAACAAATTTTTTTATTTCCCTTGGAGTCAATTCGACAATATGAGAACTGGAATTCTTTCCCGCAAGCATCAACGCCCCTCTCACATGACCAAGAACCAGCGTAGTTCGGATGTTTTTTGCGTAAAAAGCATTTTCGATTACTACCTCTTCCGGATTGTATTCATTAATAACAGAACAGGCGTCGTCGTATATTTGCTTAAGTTTATCGGCTAATGAGAGCTTTTCGCCTGTTTTTATACAGCCGGATTCCAATACCCTTATCTTTCCCCTCTCAATCACAAGAACACCATATCCAGTTATAATGCTTCCCGGATCAAAACCGGCCAAAACTATTTTGTCAATAACTCCATCTCCTTCTCGTCGATATCAAAATTAGCGTAAACATGCTGCACATCGTCGTGATCTTCAAGGAGTTCCACAAGGCGAAGCACTTTGCCGGCCTGTGCCCCCTCAACCTTAATGGTATTTTGCGGAATTTTTGTGAGCTCGGCATTGCTTATTTTTACGCTCTTGGCGATTAAAGCCTGTCGTACAGATTCGAAACTCTCGAAAGCTGTCTTGATCTCATAAACATCCTCTTCCGGTGAAAAGTCGTCCGCTCCAGCTTCGAGTGCTATTTCCATTAGTTCATCTTCGTTTGCAGTTGACTTTTCAACAGTTATCATGCCGCACGCCTTAAAAATCCACGCCACAGAACCGCTTGTTCCAAGATTGCCGCCATTTTTCTCAAGTATGTTTCTAATTTCACCGAGCGTTCTGTTTTTGTTATCGGTTGAACCTTCAACTATAAGGGCAATACCGCCAGGCGCGTAGCCTTCGTACATTACCTCCTCGTACGAAACACCCTCCATTGTACCTGCCCCTTTTGCTATGGCGGTATCGATATTTTTGGATGGCATATTGGCCGCTTTTGCTTTATCGATAGCAAGCCTGAGGCGCGGGTTTCCATCTGGATCGGCTCCCCCTGTTTTGGCGGCAACCGTTAATTCCCTTATGAGTTTAGTAAATACCTGACCTCTTTTGGCGTCCAGCGCCCCCTTTTTTCTTTTGATGGTAGCCCATTTCGAATGTCCTGACACTATAAACCTCCTAAGTTTTATTTTTCGTGAATAGTAATTTTTTCTACAAGTGGAATCTCTGCGCCAAGAAACAACTCTCCAGTACTCTTAAACTTCTCCGGAAAATCGGTAACCATAAAATGGTGCATATCCAGATCAACTCTCTTTTTACCTGAAGCAATTCGCATAGCCTGAACCATCTTGGCTACAGAGTCTGCTGTCCATGTAGCTGAGTCGAGTACTTTTACCTTCCCATTAAAATACTTAACGATTTTATCACGAAAAAAGGGATAATGGGTACAGCCAAGAATTATCGCCTTTATTGCTTTCTTTTTAAAATGGCGGAGATAAAGATCAAGCACATGGTCGGCAATAGGACCATTAGTTATCCCCTCCTCCGCGAGAGGAACAAGAAGCGGACACACTCTTGACAGTGTTGTAATATCAGGCGCAAGCGCTGCTATTTTATCTTCGTAGATTCGGCATGATATTGTAGCGGCTGTTCCTAAAACGGCTATTGGTCCCTTCTTTACCTCACGGACAACTGCGGCAACACAGGGATCGATGACTCCTACAATTGGGACACTACGGTATTTTTCCTTGAGAAAACCATACGCGACCGCACTCACGGTATTGCAGGCAATAACTACCATTTTAACATCGCGCGACACAAGCAGACCAACACATTCGTCTGCCATTCTGCAAACGGCTTCGCGAGAACGGGGCCCATATGGATAACGGGCAGTATCTCCGAGATATAAAATTCTTTCGCCTGGCAAAGCTCTCATTATCTCCTGTGCGACGGTAAGTCCGCCAACACCAGAGTCGAACACTGCAATTGGTCTGGAATCGCTATTCTGTCGTCCTGTTTTCATATTTCTTTTTAAAATTCATAATTCCAGTTGATACAGCTTCAGCAACCCGTGTTTGAAAAGAGCTGTCAAAAAGAAGCGCTGCCTCTTTAGGATTGCAGATAAATCCAACTTCTATGAGAACAGAAGGCATTTCCGGTCCCTTCAGCACATAGAAAGCCGCCTGATCTACTCCATTATGATGGCGAGAATACTCATTTATTCTGCCTGCCATTGCCTTCTCGATCATAATAGCAAGATCTTCGCTCTCATTCCTGTATAAATTCAGCTCAGCTGACTTAAGAATAAAATCGAGACTGGAAGAACCCATATCGGATTGGTCGGAATCCTCAAACTCAAGGGCGGCGTTTTCGAGTGCGGCAGCGGCACGCGCCGCATCGTTTAAGGCAACATCAAGAAAATAGACGCAATAGCCAGTTACAGATGCCTGTTTAGCAGGACTCCCTTTAACACTGTTTAAGTGAATACTTACAAACAAGTCGCCACCGCCCTTGTTGGCAATTTTTGCCCGTTCTCCAAGAGGTACAAATGTATCGCTATCTCTTGTTAGCTTTACTTTCAATTCGCTGTCAATGGTTCCAAGTTTCTCTACAATTTTTTTACCAACAGATAAAACAGCATCTTTCTCGTAAAGTTTCATACGAGAATTGACCGCACCGGGGTCTTTGCCACCATGGCCAGGATCTATGTAGATAGTACCTATTCTTCTTTTTACAACCTGCAATGGTTTGGGATTTTCGACGGAAACCGACGAATCAGAAATATTAGGAGTCGGAGCAGAAGTAACAGCAACCGCTTCACCCCTTATAACCACCTCAATTCTATAAGGATTTGAACGGAAGCGCACTTCGGGCATAAGCGCTCTATCCGATAGAATTATTGAAACCTGTGCATTTTCGGCAAATTGGACAGCCGCAAGCTCTTTAATAAGCCCGCGCGCTGAGTCCATTTTTATTTCTGACACAGAAATTCGTGCCTTTACAATATTAATATTGAGCTGAGGTTTAAAATAGGTATAATCGAAAACAAGGGAATCGGGCAGGAATATGGTAAGCATAGTGCCATTTTTCCGTTCGTCAATTAGCGTCCGCCGTATCGCATTCATTGTATCGCGAACGGGAGCTGTAACGAGTTCCTTCTCAGAAACAGCTATAAATCTGTTTGTGCTGCTATCGTATTCAACTACACTACCCACAAGTACGGATATAAGAATAGCCGCAGCATACTCTTTAAGCACAAGTTCGCCCCTTATAACGCGGGGGGAGCTTAGTAAATCAACAAGCCTACTATCAACGACAAGATAGGGATTATCCTCCGACAGATAAACATCCTTCCCATAATAGCTCACTAAAATCCTTCTTCGCTCCGGCGACCATACATAAGAAAAACCGCTTTTCGTACAAATTTCAGGAACAGAAACCCACAAAGCCGAAGAGTCGTCAAGAAAGGCGGTAACCGCCTCCTCTCTCTCATTGACGCGATAAGCAATATCAATTTTGGTCAATGCTGTGTCCGCTACCGCATAAAGCAACAGCATAAATAGCAGACTGAAAGCCCTATTTATAATCACGAATTGCCCTCTCTGCCTCCTTTGCAGCCTCCGATGCGCGCTTATCATGCAGTTTTTTACCCTTTCCAATGCCAATTTCTACCTTAACAAAAGAGCGATCGTTGAAAAAAAGCGATAGCGGCAATAGAGTGCATCCCTTACGCTCCGAAATACCCTGCAACTTTAGAATTTCTCTCTTTTTAAGGAGAAGCTTCCGCTTCCTTTTTGCTTCATGATTATATCTATTACCCATCTCATATTGGGGTATGTCAAGATTATACAAAAATGCCTCACCATTTTCTACCGCAGCATAGCTGTCAGAAAAGCCGAGCCTACCAGTCCTAAGAGTTTTAACCTCGGTACCGCACAAAACCAGCCCCGCTTCTAACTTATCGAGAATTGAGTAATTATGGTATGCTTTACGGTTACTTGATATAATCTTCACAGCTGGACAATACTTAGTACAGTGGTTCAGCAGGGCCTTCAGAAGACTGAACGCCCCCAAGACTTTCTAAATGGCTTGCAGAGAGTTCGGACGCACCACTGAGCGACTTATCGCGTAAGGTTAAAAGATTAACCCTTTTTTTGAGTTCTTTACTTGCCTCAAAGAAAGGTTTTATACCGTCGTTTACCGTTACAAGCTCACCAGTACGAGGATTGCGGGCGATGCGTCCCCTTTTGTTTTTTACCTTAAATCTCCCAAATCCACGAATTTCGATATTTTTACCTTTTGCGAGAAAATTTGATATTGCATTCAAGAGAGACTCAATAACAACTCTCGCATCAACTTGGGTAAGACCTGTATTGATCGCAATAGTCTCAACAAGATTTTTTTTCGTTACATTTGCCATCGCTCTAATAATCTAATCTCAGAGCGGTTATGAAATCAACAAATTTCTGCCTTTTATAACATGCTAAGCTTATGACGGGCAACCCTGTTAAGAGGATCTATACGAAGTGTCTTTTTAAAGTATTCTTTCGCAATATCGTGATTTCCTAAATATTCGTGCGCTGTCGCAGCAAGAATAAAGAGTCTGGCAAGTGATTCGTCGGTGTTCTGAGAACCTCGTGATTTTTCTGCCTCACCAAAATAATAGGCAGCCTCTTTGTAATTTCTGTTGTTCATGGCGATTATGCCAAGTTTTTTTAGCGCAGCGAAATGGCCTTTTTTTATTTCAACTGTGCGGAGAAACCATTTATACGCGCCTTCCATGTCCTTGTATGCAGTTAACAAGAGTTCTCCAAGATTGTAGCTTGTGTTATAATCTGTCCTGTTTATTGAAAGTGCAAGTTCGTAGGCCTCCTTTGCCGCCTTATAATCACCGCGATAGTAATGTATCATGCCAATCCGCCCAAGCGAAGGGGTATGAAACGGTTCTAACTTCAGGACCATTTTCAAAGCTTCAACCGCCTCATTATAATAACCACTTTTTT
>CAZPWS010000060.1:0-18777 GCA_964590225.1 uncultured Fibrobacterota bacterium | reverse complement strand
TTTCCTAAATGAAGCTTTAAATACCGACTTCTCTTTTAACATACCATCTCCTTATTTTTTCGCCTGCAAACATGTGAATAAATCACAAATCTT
The DNA here is from genome assembly GCA_964590225.1 of uncultured Fibrobacterota bacterium. GTDB lineage: Bacteria > Fibrobacterota > OXYB2-FULL-49-7 > OXYB2-FULL-49-7 > JAEUSG01 > JAEUSG01. The sequence continues at coordinate 18,684 of CAZPWS010000060.1, read as the reverse complement.
CTGCGCTCATAAAGTAATAATGTTGTTACTTTCAAGCAAGGCATTAGTCTAAAAAAAAATGCTCAAGTTTTTCTTATTTATGCCGATATTGTAACAGGGATATTTTATTATTTTGTGGCGCCATGGATGGTGCATGTAATAACTCTTAAGAAAAGGAGCTATCATGGCCATCGATCCAGTAAGCAAAAATTATGTAACCGCACCATCTTCATCCAATCAGACTAAACAAACCTCACAGACTGCATCTTCTAGCAGTAAAACCACTGCCCAAACTCCTGCCGCCACTTATACAAAGTCGCCAGAAGCGGTTCAGGCTGCCATGAAATCAGCCACTCCATCGGGCGCTGTTCACAAAATAGCAAGTAGTGAAAAAGAGATAAAAGAAAACATCGCGGCTGTAAAAGCCAATGCAAGACCAATGCAAGTAGGACCATCTAAGCCAGCAGCAACAGCAAAACCAGAGGAAGAAATTTCCAAAAATGTTGCCCAGAACACAAAAACACAGGCGACAGCGGCAAAAGGGAGCAACAGTAATCAGAACCCTGTAAATAAAGAAGAGATTATGGCAGCAGCTTCTGCTTTACGACAAACAATTAAAGGTGATATAAACTCCGCAATTTCTGGTGCGGCGTTAGGAAAAAATGTCAGTTATACAAGAACCGAATTACCCAAAGTTGTTACAAAAGCAGCACAACCAACAGCCGCTGTAGAGCCGTCGAGTATGGTTGATGTAACGGGTTAAAACTTCAAGACCTAACTTAGTGTCAGAACTCAGATAGAAAAATGCCCGAGGCCGGGATCGAACCGGCACAGCCATTACTGACCGAGGGATTTTAAGTCCCTTGCGTCTGCCAATTCCGCCACTCGGGCATTTAGATTTTCTTTTCGACGCCTTAAAATAAGCAACGCCACTCAATGATGCAAATAAATCTATGCTGTGGGCAAAACAATTCTCATTGTAGTCCCCTTACCTACCTCCGACAAGACAGTCAGTTGACCACCATGTTTTTTTACTATGGAAAACGCCATTGCTAGACCAAGTCCCGTTCCACCCTGCTTTGTGGTGAAAAACGGATCGAATATTTTTTCTAAAATTGATTTAGGTATTCCTTCACCGTTATCGTGAACAGAAATATCTACAAAACTTGCGTTGTCAATAACAACATTTTTACACACTATAATAATCCTGCCGCCATCCTTCATTGCCTGTCGTGAATTAATAAGAATATTGCTAAAAACCTGATAAAGTTGTCCAAAATCGCCACTAACTTTTGCTAAATCGGCAGGAATTATCCGCTCACAACTGATAGTTGAGCCGCCAAGACTCATCCGCTCCACCTGCGCAATCAACGATGCGACATCAACAACCCCCTTAGCTGGAGCTCCCCCCTTCGAAAAGGTGAGAAGCTGCTGAGTTAAATCTTTAGCACGGCCAAAAACTGACAAACATTTTTGAAGAGGCTCTGCAACCTCTGGTGCATTTGTTCTTGCTCGCCGAAATGCAAGATCGATGTAACCAAAAATACCTGAGAGTAGATTATTAAAATCATGCGCCAAACCGCCAGCCAATACACCAAGCGATTCAAGCCTTTGAGTTTTTTGCAATTCTTCCATACTTCGCTTCGCCAAAGCTTCTGCTGCTTCTCTTTTTTTAACATTTTCCTGCAATTCCCTGTGCTTAAGACTGAGTGAACGATAACGCCACGCGGCCATAATCACTACAACAATTATAAGAAGCAATAAAAAGGCAACTATGAGCTGCCTAACAGTTAGTATAGGCGATAATTTAGTAAACCATTTATCATAAAGTCTTTGGTATTCGCCTGAATTCATAAGGTTATTAATTTCTAAGTTAAACGAATCCCTAAGTGCAATTCTCGACAATGATAGCCCCATCCCTCGCTTGATTTCTGCAAGAGGTGGTTGTACAAGTTCTATTCGGTCGTCAACCTGTATTTCATTGACCATGTAGCGAATAACAGTGTTTGGTGCAATAAAAGCGTCAATGTGGCCTGCAAGGAGAGCATATAGTGCTGTATAAAAAGATTCATATTCCCTTAGAGCGCTTGCGCTGAACTTAATGGCATAGGGCAATGCTTGACTTTTAGCTATTATGCCGATATTTTTTCCGTGCAAATCATTAACATTTTTTATACCACTGCTATTCTTTCTTACCGCTACAGAAATATTGAAGGTTTCAACAGATTTAGTGAACGCAACGAACGCCTTTCTCTGCTCATTTATCGATAAAACAGGACAAACATCAACCATGCCATGCATTAACAACGAATCAATCGTTCCCCAGCCATTAACAGCTATATAATCAACATGATAGCCGCACCTATGGGCAATTGCGTTTAATAAATCAACCTGAAAACCGGTTATTATGCCTTGCTTGCTGTCCAGAAAAGAGTTGGGCTGCATATCGGCAAGCACAACTGCCTTAATGCGTTGTACATTATATGAATACAAGACGGAAAGAGAGGTAAGAATTAATATGACTATTCGATTCACATTAGTAAACTATATCGAAGCAGAATGAATGTCAATCGAAAAAGTTAGTTGGTTCTTTTAACCAAAAAAGAAAAAATTATTACCCAGAAACAGAGAACCATATTTTGCATAGGTATCTGTAAAGATGGTGGCAGCATGTATATCATAAAGGCTGAAGGAGCCCAAATAAGCCAATTGGGAAATAACACCGGTAAAACCTTACGATAATAAAAGCGGTTTTTTAATTCCGCAAACCACATATTAACATTAAAATTGCACTCCGCAAGAAGCAACAAAGCCACAATAGAGGGAAGCGCCCACACTGTTACATATATCATTTGATCGACAAAAAGCTTTTTCATAAGCGTGGGAATTGCATTGTCTGTTCCGAAAAGAAGCGCCTGAAACCGGTATAACAAATCAACCTCAATACCTTTTAAACCCCACATAAGCATAAAAAAAAAGACTTTTTTTACGGAACCGTTTGCCTTTGCCATTCCAGTAACAACCTTTAACATGGCAGGCACAACAGCACCAAAAAATGATGTTGATACAAATGAAAAGAGATACCCATACTGTATCTTAATTAGCGATAGGTTATTCATCCACAGCTTGACCGAATTTACATTAAAATACAGCAGAAGCACGGCTGCTGCCATAATCCATAATAAAAGGGCTGCTTTAAAATTTGCTCTAATCGCGTTAAGCGCGTCTTTTATGCTTTCTGCAACCATTATTCCTACCTTTCAAACTCGATTTTTTATTGCAACGCTTGTTAGACAAGCAGATTGAGCATCTGTCATCTCCACACCATTGACATGAAGCGCAATCACGGCATGGATGTTTCTTTTCACCATCCGCGCCATTAGCCACATATAAACGACCTTTTATTGCTACTGTTTTGACAAACACATGATATCGTCTGTTTATTTGTTTACCATGGAGCGGTACTTTGAAGGAATAGCGCACTTTTCGACATAGGATCTGTATTCGCACTTTGGCATTTTACCGGCAATCTCTTTCAATTCATCCACAGTAACATAACCCATATCTATTGCGGCTTCTTCAGGACATCCAAGCTTTAATCCCTGCCGTTTTTCTATAATCTGGATAAACATCGATGCTTCATGAAGACTGCTGCTTGTGCCAGTGTCCAGCCATGCTACACCCCTACTCAATTTTTCAACCTTTAATTTCCCCCGCCGCAAATACTCTCTGTTTACATCTGTAATCTCATATTCCCCCCTTGGCGAGGGTTTTAACGCCTTGGCAATTGAAACCACATCATTATCATAAACATAAAATCCTGGAACTGCATAATTAGATTTTGGCTTTTGCGGTTTCTCTTCAATTGATAGCACATTATCATTATTGTCAAATTCTACAACACCGTATCGTTCAGGGTCGTCCACACAATACCCGAAAATCCTACCACCTCCGTCAAAAGTCCGGAAAGCGTTTCTGAAATTACTTAGCTTGCCGTAAAAAATATTGTCGCCAAGAATAAGACAGGAATTGTCGCCAGCAATGAACTTTTCGCCAATGATAAAGGCCTGTGCAAGTCCATTCGGTTCGGGCTGAACAGCATATGTGAGTGAAATGCCAAATTGCGAGCCATCTTTGAGGAGATTTTGAAACCGAGGTGTGTCGTCAGGTGTAGAAATAATAAGAATATCCCTTATTCCCATGAGCATGAGTGTAGAAATCGGGTAATAGATCATCGGTTTATCGTACACAGCCTGAAGCTGCTTGGAAGCGACTACGGACAACGGATAAAGCCTTGAACCAGCTCCCCCAGCAAGAATAATTCCTTTCATTTATACAACTCCTTTAAATGTTAATCGGTGTACAGGTGACGCGCCATATTTTCGAATCATTTCATAATGATATGTTGTAGGATATCCTTTATGTTTTGCAAATCCATATTGTGGATACTGCTTGTCAAGACCATCCATTACCCTGTCTCTCGCAACCTTTGCAAGTATGGACGCAGCAGCTACAGATGCCGATTTGGAGTCACCTTTGACAACCGCATGCTGTCTGTTTATAATAGTTGGTATTGATCTGTTACCATCTACAACTACTGGCAGATCAAGACAAAGAGCACTAACGGCTTTAGCCATTGCCAAAAGTGCAGCATTCAATATGTTAATTCGATCGATCTCATCTTGCTCCACAAAGGCTACACTATATCCAAGAGCAATCTTCTTGATTTCAAGTTCAAGAGAGGCTCTTTCCGATTCGGAAATCTTTTTGGAATCCCTGAGTTTAGTTATGGTGTGAGTTGCAGGCAGCACGACAGCGGCAGCACAAACAGGTCCTGCAAGAGGCCCTCGACCAGCTTCGTCAACACCTATAAAGTTACTTGCGAGAAAAGTCCGTGCGAGACTATCCCATGCGGTTGTAGTGAGAACAAACTCTTTAGGTGCCATACAGCGCTCTATTTACAGCTTGAGGGTACAACTTATGTTCTGCATCCAATACCCTTCTGGCAAGTATTTCAGCAGTATCCCCTTCAAGCACTGGTACACGACTCTGCATTAATACAGGACCTTCATCATAAACATCTGTTACCCAATGAACAGTAGCGCCACTCTCCTTTTCGCGCGCAGCAATTACGGCCTTATGTACATTAATCCCATACATCCCCTTGCCGCCATACTTCGGCAGAAGCGCCGGATGGATGTTGAGTATTTTTCCCTTGTAGAGTTTGACAAGAGCTGACGGAAGAATTTTCATATATCCGGCAAGAAGTATAAGTTCAACCCCATTTGCTTCATGAAGCCTGATAAGTTCGTCTGTGTATTGTTCCGGACAGGGATGAGTTTTTGCTGAAATATGAAAGGTTGGTATCCCGTGGTTGCGAGCACGAGTCAGGGCAAATGCATCGCTATTGTTGGAAACTACAAAAGAAATTTTTGCTTTTAATTCTCCCCTTTCGATGGCATCGATTATACTCTGCAAATTTGAGCCACCACCGGAAGCAAAAACCGATAAATTCTTCATTATCGCTAAAGATAAATTGTTCCATAGCGACTTAGCTGGCAATTTTTTCCGCTCCATTCAACACTTGCATACCATTGATTTATCACAGGTTCTACTAATATATGGCAAATAGTTCCTGTTCACAGTGGGCAAATACTGCCCATGCCACACATTAAAGCATTGATTTATATAAAGTTATGACAATAACTTGCCGATATATGAAACAGGTTTAATAAACATAAAGAAAGGGTTTTAATATGGGAACTATTCAGGGAGCATCGAACTCATCGGCTGATCAAGTAATTGAGCAATACAAAAGCTATTACAAAAGTTTAAACCTTGCCCAATACGGTACTGGCGTCCTTTTGCAAACTTTGGGAGCAAGCGATGGAACGGAGGATATGTTTACCTCCTCTGCGGAAACAAATGGGCTTGAGGATCTTTTTTCTAGCCAATCTGTAAATTTATCAATCAATAAGGATAACATCAAAAAGAAGCTATGGAGTGATCTTGAAAAAGAAATTCAGGCGTTTACTAACAACCACAAAGAGCTTAAAGGAAATTTTGTTATTGCAATAAACTACAACGAAGAAAACGGTCTGCCGCAGTTTCGTGTGGCCAAAAGCGAATCGGTAGAGTTTTATCTTGGCGACGACAATAAAAGCAGCGCTGCCGATGCAATAAACAACCATCCAGTACAGGTATTTGACAGAGATAAAATTGCCATTGAAGAGCTGAATGCATTTAATTCTCCAGAACTTTCAGCCATAGTAGAAAATTTCATGCAAAAGAACAAAGGGGTTTTTCAGTATCTCGCAAATGTTTGAATCGGTGGCACATAAACCCAAACTTTGCATTAGAAAAATTTCTAATGCAAAGCAGAGTGGCTGTGATATTTGTATATTTTAGCCGATGATTCTAAGTAGGCCCTTTTCTATAATTTTAATTTTTTTGCTCCTATTAGGTGGAATTCATAGCGGATACCATCACCACAAAAATAACTGCATGTATGGACCATGCAATGCAAAAGATAAATCTGCACACGCGAAAGCTTGTGAGAAACATGACCACTGTGATAAGCACCATAAAGATCCAAAATGCTCTATTTGTCAGTTTATCGCTGTAATATCAACAAAAGGCGAAGTTGCAATTTTTGTTGTATTTTCAGAAATTGCATTCTTGCATTTATTTAGCGAAACTTCCAAACCATTTTCTTTGCTTAACTCTCTTCAACAAGTCCGTGCCCCCCCCGTAGTATAAAGCTGTCCCTTTTTCCTGACATTTTAATTATTCAAATTTATCCGGAGTATTTTATGAACGGTAAAAATTTTATTGCCATAGCTTTATTTATTGCTATTATTATTGTATCCTGCACAGAGAAGAAAAGCATTATTAAAACAGAACATGAGGACTCTCACTCCCTGTTTGAAACAATCGAACATGCGGCTATACACATGGCCGACGGTCCGTCAAAAATAGTGATTGCTGATTCGGTTAAACCCGGCCCGCATCTCGATCCCGATTCGATCAGCCACACAAGACTTGATGTTGTATTAAGGGACTGCGACACTCTTAAAGGCGGTTATGTCCATTTTGGCCCTAATGCCGAAGGAGATCGCCTTGTGATGATTAGCGCACCCGCTCGTATCCGTTTTATCAATAGAAGAGCGGTAGGAGACGGAGTAGTGGATTCACTTCTTGAAATTGAAGAAATTATTTCTGAATCTGCAATTACGGACTCAACTGGGATAACCAGCATTAAAAAGGCTTTTCTGTTTGAGGCTCAGATTGGTGGAAATATTCTGTGTATCGACTCAGCTTCTGTTGATACATTGCGTATCGTGATAGAGGAGACAGAACACTCTCATGAATAGATTCAAGAGACTATCCAGTTTTACCTGTATAGCTTTGTTAAGCGCAGCATATCAACTACTTGCTGGCGAAGGGGTGCCCAAAGGCACTCCTCCTGCCTGGCAAAATCCTGACATTGGCCTCAACCTTGATGCAACCATTGAGCTGAATGATGTTAATAATGAAATTATCACTCCAGGATTAAACATACGCGGTGCTGAGCTTATCATAAGTTCACACATTGACCCTTACGCCTCGCTTACCGGTAATCTGCTTGTAAGTGAACATGGTATGGAACTGCATGAAGCCTTTGTAACTTTTCCCTATCTTCCACTAAGCTTATCCGCAAAGGCAGGGCTAATGCTTGCCCGGTTTGGTAGATGGAACCAATTTCATCTACATTCTTTACCATTTGCTACTGAACCGCGAATATACCATGAATACGCGGATGGAATGCTTGCCTTGAAGGGGATAGAACTCTCCTCCCTCTTACCATTTTCACACTATATTGAGCTCTCATTTGCAATTTATGATGGAATAAGAGGGCATACACACGATGCTGATCCGGTGGTTGCAGATGATGGTGTTTCACATAAATCTCTCGATGAAATAGCCTCTGAAATGGGAGCGACCCAACATGGAAGCCACTGGCACGGCTCCTCCGGCGAGATTCTTTATGAGGCAGACCTCCTAGCTTGGGAAAAAGAACAATCTTCGCTGGAACCTACTACTTTCTCACTTCCAAAGGATATTTCAGCCCTTGCCTATGGGGGAAAAGTGTCAACGGCATTTGAATTTGGTGCAAACATCAGCCTCGATGCGGGATTTAGCGTCCTGTATCAGAAAAAGGCGCTTTCCTCGAAACGGGTTATTGGTCATACATATTCCCGTTTTCTGTATGGCACTGACTTGACACTCTTTTGGCATCCGCTTACACGCAATAAGTATCGGAACTTGCAAGCGGGGGTAGAGCTTATTGGTTCATATTCCGGGATGGAATTTATGAGTGGTGGAGAGGTCATTGAATACTACGGCAACAGAGCAGGACTTTTTTACTGGCTGTCTGCACAATTAACAACAAGATGGCAAACCGGACTTTTTTCTGATATTTTCCAGCCGCTTATACTTAACGATATCATAAATTCAAGAACAGGGGCGTTTGTGACCTGTAATATCTCACATTACCAATATCTTAGAATAGAATTCAGCCGTTACAATTATGCGAATGAGTCGTTAAGTGGAGTAAACAGGCTAATACTTCAGTACAACGCTACAATCGGCCATCATACACATGGGAGACAACGATGAAACTATTTATCACATTTCTTTTTTCGCTGATTTCTCTTTCTTTGGGAGGCAATCTTAATGTTGTTGCGTCAATTCCTGACATTGGAGATATGCTAAACAGGATAGGTGGAGAGAAAGTAACAGTTACTGTTTTGGCAACAGGTCAGGAAGATCTGCACGCTGTTCCGGCAAGACCAAGCTTTTTGCCAAAACTGCACAGGGCAGATTTGCTTGTGAGCCTCGGACTTGACGCCGAACATTCATGGCTTCCAGCCTTGGCCGCAGAGGCAAGAAATCCTGCGATAAGAGAAAACGGTGTCGGCTGGATTGTTGTTTCTAAAGGGATAAGCATCCTCGATGTTCCTAAGATACTTAGTAGAAGCGAAGGTGAGCAGCATCCGGCAGGCAACCCCCATTTCAATATTGGCCCACAATGTGGGCTATACATGGCGCAATCCATATACGACGCTCTGGCAACCCGCTCCCCTTCGGACACAGCACTCTTTGGGCATAATTTTAACATTTACTCCGCTGAAATCAAGAAAGCTGTTGAAGACCTTAAGCTTGCTGCCAAACCTCTCAAAAATATAGCTATTATTGAGTACCATCCTGATGTCGCCTATCTTGCTGACTTTTATGACTTAAGGATTGTAGGAAGCATAGAAGTTAAAGCCGGCGTGCCTCCTACTGCTTCACATCTTAAAAGTCTTGAGGGAAAAGCGCGGAGCAACAATGTAAAACTGATTGTATATAACCAATCGCAAAACCCAAAATTTCCGCTAAAGCTCGCTGCATCTCTCGGTTGCAAAGCTGTGGAAATCGCAAATGCTGTAGGTGCAAAAAAAGAAATAGATACATGGATTGGCTTGCAAAAATACAATTGCAATATTCTTCTGGAAGGAATTAAAGAGTGATTGACCCTTACATAAAAATTAGCAATGCTGCTTTTGGGTACATTACCTCTTCTGGCTGGAAGGAGATAATTACCTCGGTAAACCTGACCATAAAAGGAGGCGAATTTGTAGTGGTTGAAGGGAGAAATGGCTGCGGTAAATCAACCATTATCAAGGCACTTCTCGGACTTGGCGCAATTGCAAAAGGTATTGCCGAATTAACAATTAAACCAGACAAAATAGGGTATGTACCACAGGAATCTTCCATAGATAACCATGTTCCGGCTACAGTATTCGATATAATGTCATGTCAGCATATTGACAACAGGCAGGCCATACTTGCAAAAATAACGAACGCTCTTGAAGTTGTCGAGATGGAAAAATTTATAAATGCACGATTTGGCTCTCTTTCTGGCGGTCAAAAGAGGAGGGTTCTTCTCGCCAAGGCAATTTCAACCGACCCTTTGCTTCTTATTCTTGACGAGCCTACAAGTAACATTGATATAAATACCGAAAAGAAACTTGAAATACTACTTAAAGAACGGGTAACGGATGGAAAGCATTCTGTTTTTGCCACTACCCACGCTTCGCAATGGGCTTTATCTGCAAGACGATGGAGACTTTAAATGAGAGAGTTGCTTTTTTTCTCAACAATCCCCTTGATTGCTACTATACTTTACGGCGCGAGCCTGCCGGTTGTTGGCGCTGCACTTTTTGCCAGAAATGAACTCCTGCTTGCCATTGCTCTGCCAGCAGTTGCCGGAGCTGGACTTACAGTCGGACTTGCAGTTTTACCGCCATCACTTTTTTCTACATTTGCGCTCTACCTTATTATTACAGGACTTGTTGTTGCCGTTTCAATAGTTGCCAACCGCAAAGAACTTTCTCCCGTACGCCGTCAACTGCTCCTTGGTGGACTATTTGCGGGCAGCCAATCCATTACTGGCATATTAATGGCAATTTCACCTGCCACACACACCCATATGAAGCATGTACTAAACGGAGAAATTCTTGCAATTAATTCATTTGATATTATTGCCACAACAATAATAATTGCGATTATAATAGTTGTTGGCATTAGAAACAAATATCTCGTTTACGCTTATTTGATTGACGAGGAGAGGCTTTGTATGTTGGGACGCCGAAATAGTGTCTCGCTATTCTTTAGGGTGTCCGTAGCGCTTATTATTTCATTTGCAGTAATGCAGACAGGGCCGCTGTTATCCATTGCTTTCCTTATCTTGCCACTGTTATTTGGCGATACTGGCCGCTTTGGGATGAGCAGGTTTATTAAATCAAGTTCATTAATTGGAATTTTGTCGGCAGTTATCGGTTTTTATATCTCCATCAGTTACGACCTGCCTCCTGCACACACCGTTGCATTTACGGTACTTCCAACAGGATTAGCTTTTAAGTTTATCTTTAAACTTCGCTGCCTTCGCTAATTCACAATTTCAAGTTCATTGAGATATGAGAATATATTTGTCAACACCTCTCCTTAGAAACCTCTTTTCTGTAACCACTTTTGCGATAGACAGCAATTGGATCGATAGCACCTCCAAGCCTGTATCGTGCCATTGATAGAATGGGTGTGACATCTGTACGAAACGCCTGTTTAAGCGTTTCGAGTGCCATGATTGGATCATTCGCATCCTGAAAACTCGCGAGAGCCTCTCTATCGACAAGCAGCGCCTGAGCAAAAGCCCTCTCAATTTCGGTGGCGCTCTGAATTAGCGATTCAAGGGGATCGGTAACATTGTGCGATTCATCGATCATGTATGAAGGGTTAAAATCTGCCCCGATAGAAAGCTCTGCATCAACAAGTTCATTAAAGATTAAGAAGAGTTGAAATGGTTTTATTGAACCGGCATCAAGATCGTCGTCGCCATATTTGCTGTCGTTGAAATGGAAGCCGCCAAGTTTACCGAATTGAATTAGCCGCGAAACTATCTGCTCTATATTGGCATTAGGGAGGTGGTGACCAAGATCAACTAAAGACTTACACCTCTCGCCTACCGCCGTAGCTGCAATATAGCTCGCACCCCAGTCGTGAAGGACGGTAGAGTAAAAGGCGGGCTCATAGCATTTGTGTTCGATAAATAGGGTCCAGTCTGATGGAAGTTCGGTGTATATTTTTTTTAGACTGTCGATGTAGCGTTCAAAAGAGCGGCGAAAATGGGTTTGACCGGCAAAATTGGAACCATCACCGAGCCAGACAGTTAAAGCCTTTGAACCAATAGATTGACCAAATTTTATACAGTCAATATTGTGAGCGATTGCCTGATCCCGGACATCTTTACTGGTGTGGGTGAGACTCCCATATTTGTATGAAAGTTTTTGATCGGGCTGATCCTGAAAAGTGTTTGAGTTCATGGAGTCGATTGAGAGAGAAAGAGTTTTTGCTGTCGAAACAAGTTCGGATGTATTTGCAGTTTTATCCCACGGGATATGCAGCGAAACAGCGCCCGTGCAACGCACAAGATTGTTCACTAGTGAGCAATCCTCAAGTTTTTCAATAACTGAGCGCGGTTCGCCCCCTCCGGCAAAACGGCCAAAACGGGTTCCGCCCGTTCCTGTTCCCCAGGATGGTATTGCCACTTGAAATTTCATTACCCGTTTTGTAACCTCTTCTATATCGATATTGTGCCTCTTAAATTGTTTGGCAAGCGTACCGAAATCTTCGTCTAACTGAGCGAAAACGCGCTTATTCTCACTGTTAAGAATCGACTCAATAAAATGGTTAGGATTCATGGCAAAATCTCCTATATTAGTTTTTAGGTAATATACAATCATAATTTTCTCTATGCAAATAATAAATTATCGCTATTAGCACTAAAAATGGATTGCTTTTAGAAATAAAATGATTTATATTTTTATCATGAAAATAAAAAACACCCATATCGATCAATTGGTCGCAGTATCGAGAAAATATGGCTCTAATAAAGATTTTGTCCTCGCCGGCGGGGGAAACACCTCGGTAAAAGTAGATGGCTCACTGTTTGTAAAAGCATCCGGCACCTCACTTGCGCAAATCAACGAAAGTGGTTTCGTGAGGATGAACATGGGACGCCTCCTTTCACTTTTTAACGACAAATATCCAAAAGAGAGCGATAAACGGGAGGCTGCTGTATTAAACAATTTAATGAACGCACGGGAAAAGGGCGAAGAGAACAAACGGCCGAGCGTAGAAACACTTCTTCATGGCCTATTGCCCCAAAGGTTTGTTGTTCATACCCACCCTGCAATAGTAAATGGACTTACCTGCGCCGCTAAAGGAAAGGAGTGGGCCGCACAACAATTCCAAAAAAATGCACTCTGGATCCCCTATACCGACCCTGGCTATACTTTGGCCGAAAAGGTTCGTCAACTTATCGCAGAACGGGGATTAGCTCCAGATATTTTATTCATAGAAAATCATGGACTTATAATAGCAGCTGATTCCGTAGAAAAGGTTGAAAAACTAACCAACTATGTAATTTCAAAAATAGTTAAAGCTATTGGTAAAAAAATAGAAGAGCGAAAAAACAGCAACGAAGCCAAAAATGGAAGTGCAGCTCAGCTCGCACCAGTGATTCGAATGGCGATTTTAAATAGAGCAACAGATAAAACCCAAACAATAATTACCAGCGAATCAAACAATCTATTTGACGATATTATAGCAAACCGTGCCGCCTTTAGGCAGGTAGAAAAGTCTTTCACTCCTGACCACATTGTATATTGCCAGAGTAAATATTGCTTCGTACCATACAGCAAAGACATACATGCGCTACAAGACATTGTATTTAAAGAAATTAACAATTATTATATAAAGTATGGTCTTACGCCAAAAATCATTGCTATTGAGAAAATTGGCCTCTTTGGAGCAGGCAAAAGTTTGGGTGAAGCCCTAACTGCCCTTGAGCTATTCAAAGACAGCATAAAAATCGCAAGATACGCCGCCTCTTTTGGTGGTGTTAGTCCAATGGCCGAAAGGGCGATAAATTTCATAGCCAATTGGGAGGTCGAAAATTATCGCAAAAAGGTCTCAATTGGATCTGGTTCGAATTTGGGCAGCAGACGATTAAACAATAAAATCGCAGTTGTAACTGGGGGAGCGCAAGGATTTGGATTGGGGCTTTCGGAAAGCATGCTTGATGAAGGTGCGACCGTTGTTATTGCAGACAGAAACATTTCGCTCGCTGAAAGCGTCGCAAATGAGCTTTCGTTGAAATATGGAAGTGGAAAAGTTAAAGCTGTTGAAGTGGATGTAAGCAGCGATGAGTCTGTTAAAACAATGGTCGAAACGACACTTTTATTATTTGGTGGCATAGACCTTTTTGTTAGCAATGCTGGTGTACTTAAAGCCGGTTCTTTACAATCACTTACAGTATCAGACTTCGAGTTAGTTACCAAGGTAAATTACACCGCTTTTTTCCTTTGCACTCGCCATGTTTCAGCAGCTATGAAAATACAAAACCGATTTGCCAAAGACTATTATATGGACATTGTTCAGATCAACTCAAAATCTGGTTTAAGTGGCAGCAAGGCAAACTTCGCCTATGCAGGTGGTAAATTCGGCGGAATAGGGCTTACACAAAGTTTTGCGCTTGAGCTGGTCGATTATAACATTAAGGTAAATGCTATTTGTCCTGGCAATCTATTTGATGGACCACTTTGGAGCGATCCCCAAAATGGGCTTTTTGTGCAATATTTGCGCGAAAACAAAGTACAGGGAGCCAAAACCGTCGCCGATGTTAAAAAATTCTATGAATCAAAGGTTCCTATGAAACGGGGATGTACGGTTCAAGATGTAGCAAAAGCGCTTTTATATATTGTTGACCAACAGTACGAAACCGGTCAGGCAATTCCTGTTACCGGTGGCCAAAACATGCTAAAATAGGTGATTATTTAAAACATCATGTTATTTACTCAAAACACAAAAGAAGAACGACTTAGCGAGCTTACCGGCGACTTCATTTTTCCTGAGCCAAAACCATTTGTAAATAATCATATACACACCACCTTTTCGTTTTCTCCCTACTCTCCCACTGCGGCGGTGTATTATGCAAAGATGGCTGGTTTGCAGTCCGCAGGAATAATGGACCACGACTCCATTGCTGGTGCAGAAGAATTTATTGAAGCTGGTAGAATCGCTAAGCTGCCTACAACAATTGGCGTCGAGTGCCGATCAGACTTTTCGAATACAGGGCTATCCGGCAAGCTAATAAACCATCCTGATCAAAAATCATGCGCCTATGTTGCACTTCACGGTATTCCCCATCCCTCTATTGGTAAAATAGCTGACTTCTTTAAGCCATATATAAACGAAAGAAGAAAGCGGAACGAGGCGATGACTCAACTGCTAAATAAAAAACTTCATCCATTATCTGTATCTATCAATTATTTCAATGAGATAGAGCCTTTGTCTGAAGTAAAAAATGGCGGGACGGTAACAGAGCGCCATCTGCTTTATGGTGTTGCATTAAAACTGATTAAAGCCATTGGCAAAGGAAAAATTTTACGGGATTACTTGGCAGAAAAACTTGGGATAAAAGCTGACGGTAAAATAGCCGCCTTTCTCGACGATCCAAAAAACCCTCACTACGAGTACGATTTGCTTGGGCTACTAAAAAGCGACCTTGTTCCTGCGTTCTACATTGATGCTAAGGGTGAGTGCCCAAAACCAGAAGAACTTGTCCGCCTCGCAAACGAAAGTGGCGCAATTTTAGCCTACGCCTATTTGGGGGATATCTGCTCATCAATTACGGGCGATAAAAAGGCGCAACACTTCGAAGACAGTTACATCGACGAACTTTTTACAACAATTAAACTACTGGGATTTAATGCAGTTACATACATGCCTTCAAGAAACACAATAGAGCAGTTAAAGCGAATACAAAAGTTATGCGGCACCCATAATCTCCTTGAAATTTCTGGCGAGGATATAAATTCTTCCCGTCAGTCCTTTATTTGCGATGCCTTGTTAAAGCCAGAGTTTACCCATCTTAACGACGCTACATGGGCATTAATAGGACACGAAAAAGCAGCCACAAAAAATCTTGGAGCAGGTTTCTTTTCTCCTCAAATTATTGCACAGTTTCCGTCACTAAAAGAAAGAATAAATCACTTTAAGCTAATTGGGATAAACCAATGAAAACAAAAGCTGTACGCTTATATGGGAAAAACGACCTGCGATTAGAATCTTTTGAATTACCCAAAATAAGAGATTCGGAAATTTTAGCACGGGTGGAGTCCGACAGTATCTGCATGTCGTCTCACAAGGCAACAATTCAGGGTACCAACCATAAGCGGGTTCCAAAAGATATTTCTACAAAACCTATTATTATTGGCCATGAATTTAGTGGAACCATTGTTGAAGTTGGCGCAAAATGGAGTAGTAAATACAAAGCAGGGGACAAATTCAGCATACAGCCAGCACTAAATTACAAAGGAAGCCTTGCTGCACCCGGCTACTCTTACCAATACATAGGCGGCGATGCCACCCATATTATTATTCCAAATGAAGTTATGGAGCTCGATTGCCTTCTCTCCTATTCAGGAGAGGGCTTTTTCCCTGCATCGCTTTCCGAACCAATGTCCTGTATAGTAGGAGCTTTTCATGCCAATTACCATACCAAGGGGGGCTCCTATGTTCACGAGATGGACACAAAAGAGGACGGTGCAATGGCTATTTTGGCTGGTGCAGGGCCAATGGGACTTGGGGCAATCGATTACGCTATTAATCGCGACAGAAAACCAAAGTTTCTACTCGTTACCGATATCGATACCAATAGATTGAATCGTGCGCGGGAATTGTATCCAGAGGATGAAGCCTTGAAAAACGGGGTGACGCTCGTTTATGCCAATACAACTCTTCCGGAAAATAGTGAATTAATGCTTCGTTCTTTGCCACAAGAAATAACTGGATATGATGGTTATGACGATATTTTTGTTTTTGCACCAGTTGCACCAGTTGTTGAGATGGCGGACCGGCTTCTGGCTCATGATGGTTGCCTGAACTTTTTTGCAGGGCCTTCGAAGCCAGATTTTTCTGCGAAATTCAATTTTTATAATGTTCATTATGGTGCAACCCATGTTGTAGGAACAAGCGGAGGAAATAGCAGCGATATGATTGAGTCGCTCGAATTGATGGCCAAAAAGAGAATAAATCCCGCTGTAATGATTACCCATATTGGTGGTCTGGATTCTGTAATAGGGACCACACTAAACCTTCCTTCAATTCCTGGCGGAAAAAAGTTAATTTATACCCACATCTCGCTCTCGCTAACCCCTATTGATAAATTTAGGGAACTTGCATCAACAGATAAAAGATTTGAAAGGCTGGCAGATATCACGGAAAAGAATAACGGATTATGGTCGGTAGAGGCAGAGAGCTACTTACTTGCCAACTTTAAGGATAGAGAATAGCTATGGCAACACCAGTTTTGATGCCCCGACAGGGCAATACGGTTGAAGAGTGTCTTCTTGCAACATGGAGAAAAAAAAAGGGCGACGCTGTACACAAGGGCGAACCAATTGCAGATATAGAAACCGATAAAGCAACATTTGAGCTGGAATCTCCCGTCGATGGAGTGCTGCTTGAAACTTTTGTAGATGAAGGTAATCTCGCTCCCGTAATGACCAATATTGCAGTTATTGGCGCTGTGGGAGAATCTACAGAGGAGTTCAAGCCAACGGCGATTACACCCCTACCAACCTCAGTGCCAACCGTTAAAGTCGAAGAGCAGGAATCGACCGCAATGGTGGCAAAGCCAGCCACTGTGAATAGTTCTGCACCGCCACACACCGAAAGAGCGGCAGCCCCGTTATCACCACGAGCCAAAGCGTTTTCATCTCTCCACAACATAGCAACCATCCCCACAAGTGGAAGCGGTCCCGATGGAAGGGTTTTGGAAAAGGACATTAAAGAATTAGTCTTAAAAACAAATAGAATATCTCCTGCCGCTATGGAATTGATTAAGAAGGGGTACAGGAAAAATATTGAAGGAAGTGGAGCCAACGGTTTAATTCGTATGCGAGATTTAGCCAAGCCAGGCAAACCACTTAACTCTATCCGCACTATAATTGCTACACGAATGAAGGAGTCGCTTACAGGTACAGCCCAATACACTGTAAGCATGAAAGCTCCAGCTTCAAAATTACTCTCATTAAGGGCAAAAATAAAACCGCTCGCGTCATGCGGGAAACTTCCAGACATATCAATAAATGATCTTGTCAACTTTGCTGTAATCAAAACACTGCCAAGCTTCCCAGAAATCAATAGTGAACTCATCGATGGTGTGTTATACACATACAACAACATCAACCTTTCCTTTGCCTGCGATACAAAAAAGGGGCTGCTTGTACCCGTTATAAAGAATGCGGAAAAGATGGCAATTGGCGAACTTGCGAAAGAAACAAGACGGCTTGTGGCTGCGGCAAACGAAGGAAGGATTTTGCCCGAAGAATTAAGCGGTGGTACTTTTACTGTTTCCAATCTCGGCTCGTTCGGAGTAACGGATTTTACCCCAATTATCAATACACCACAAACGGCGATTCTCGGAGTTTGCGCCATATCTCTTGAACCTATAAGAAGCAGTGATAATAAGATTGTGTTCGAAGAAAAGATTGGTTTTTCGCTTACGAGTGACCACCAGGTAGTTGATGGTGCTCTTGCTGCAAAATTCCTCAAGAGCCTTGGAGAAACAGTTGCTAGTATTGATTCAAAAATTAATTTGGCCATATAAACTAAGGACAATCACATGAACGATCTAATAGTCATTGGAGCAGGCCCCGGCGGATATGAAGCGGCTATCCATGCAGGCCGCAAAGGGAAAAAGGTGGTTTTATTTGAAAGAGAGTACATAGGTGGTACCTGCCTTAATGTCGGCTGTATTCCTACCAAAACGCTGCTTAAATCAGCGCATCTATTCCGAGAATGCAACCACTCGGCATCATACGGCATCGAACTCACAAGTGAAGCAAAAATCAACATGAAAAAGGTTCAAGAGCGAAAAGATAAGGTTATTGCCACACTGACAAAGGGAGTTGAGGCATTGCTAAAAAAGAGTGGCGTTGAAGTTATAAGAGCGCAGGCGGCAATTGCTGAAAAAGGGGTAGTTGCAGCAAATGGTGAACGATACGAAACAGAAAACATCCTGATAGCTACCGGCTCCCGCCCAGCCGTTCCCCCAAT
>CAZPWS010000059.1:0-18993 GCA_964590225.1 uncultured Fibrobacterota bacterium | reverse complement strand
GCCGTGTGGTTTCTGCGCTTAAGGATAACGGACTCCTCCGCGTAAAAGATTCTTGATAAGGTGCGTTTAAAGGTGAACAAGCTCTGCCTGATTCCGTTGCTGTTTTTTTTCGGCTGCGGAAAAATACATGAAAAGGAGCAGGGCTTTGTGTATCGGGCAGCTCTGCCGGTAGATGTAAAGGGGTTCGATCCTGCCCATGCAGATGATCAGTATTCTGTAATAGCTATAAAACAGATTTACGAAACACTTCTCCGTTACAACTATATTAAAAGACCTTACGAGCTTGAGCCACTGCTTGCAGAAGAACTTCCAACGGTTTCGGATAGCGGGCTTGTTTATACATTCAAAATTAAAAAAGGGGTCCGCTTCCAAAGTGATCCCTGCTTTAGTGGCAGTGTACGATTCCTTTCAGCTCATGACTTTATTTATTCCATCAAGCGGCTTGCAGATATTAAAGTGAAAAGTTCCGGCTGGTGGATTTTTGACGATCGAATTGTCGGGCTTGATGAGTTTAGAAAGCATAGCACAGAAACATCCAAAACAGATTATGAATTGCCCGTTTCGGGACTCACCGCCCCGGATAGCTTTACCCTTGTAATAAGGTTAAAAAGGGCTTTTCCGCAATTTTCTTATCTCTTTGCAATGCAATTCACATCTGCCGTTGCCCATGAAGCTGTGGCCTATTACGGCGAAGAGTTTCTGAACCATCCAATTGGTACCGGCCCATTTATAATCACAGAATGGCGGAGAAGGCTACGCATCAAGCTTGTACGAAGCCCTACATTCAGGGGGATTCCATCCCCTTTTGGTGACGGCGAGATGCTTCCCTACATTGATACTCTTGTGCTTAACATTTTTAACGAAAGCGAGCCGATGTGGTTTACTTTCCAGCGTATGGGACTTGAGGCAGCATGGATACCTAAGGATAATTTTGACAGAACAGTCGGGCCGGATATGTCGCTTAATCCTTCGCTAATTTCAAAAGGGATAAGTATCGGGGCTAATCCATCGCTTGATGTTACTTATACCTGCTTCAATATGGAAGATTCTCTTCTCGGGAAAAATCTCCATTTGCGTCGGGCAATTTCTCTCGCCTATAACACACAAAAAGCAATTGAACTGCTTTATAACAACAGGGCGATTCCTGCCCATTCACCTATTCCGCCGGGATTGTTCGGTTATGAAGAAAATTTTGTTAATCCTTATCAGAGATATGACACAGCTGCGGCAAAAAGGGAGATGGAGCTTGCCGGTTACAAAATGGGAGAGGGGCTTCCTGAAATTTCCTATCTTGAAACGGATAATGCTCTTTCGCGCCAATGGTCCGACAAATTCAAGCAGGAGATGGCAGTTATTGGAGTTCGGATTCGTGTGGACGCAGTAACATGGCCGGAATTTCTAAAGAGATTTCGTAACAAAAAATTTCAAATTGCAGGAGCAGGGTGGGGTGCCGATTACCCCGATCCGGAAAATTTCCTTCAGCTTCTGTATGGGCCGAATGAGGCACCGGGCACCAACAACGCAAATTATAAGAATAGGGAATATGATTCACTTTATACCATGCTTGCGACAAATCTTGACGATTCTACAAAAATGCATATTATAAGAAGAATGAAAAAAATTGTGGCCGACGATTGTCCCTGGATCCCTGGCACCCATCGCCTTGCTGTGGGGCTGCGCTACAACTGGGTAAAAAACTACATATTTAGCGATATTTCCTCGGGTGATTATTGCTATTTAAGTATTGATACAGCTCTTCGTAATAGCCGTATAAGGGAAAGCAAGAGATGAGGCGGTACATTATTCGTCGGTTATTGCAGGGAATTCCTATCGTTTTCGGCGTTTCGCTTATAACTTTTCTTTTGTTTAATGTAGTTGGCGGAGATCCCGTTTACCAGATGGTTGGCAAAGGGGCGTCAGCAGAGGAAATTAATGCTCTCCGCCATGAACTTGGACTCGATAAACCTCTGACAGTTCAATATCTTGACTATGTTAAGCAGATCATTCTTTTTGATTTTGGCCGCTCATATGCAACAAGACAAAAAATATCAGACATGATTATTGAAGGAATTTGGCCAACCCTCTCTCTTGCTATTCCCTCCTTTCTTTTTGGATCATTAGTCGCGATAGTGATAGCAATGCTCGCGGCTGTTTATCGCCATAAATGGCCGGATAGGCTGATACTTCTCCTTTCGGTAGCTGGAATGAGCGTAAGCATTGTGGTTTACATTATTGTCGGACAATATTATCTCTCCTACCTTCTTGGCCTTTTCCCAATTGCTGGATGGGAGGCGGGACTTGCCGGTATTCCCTATCTGATTCTGCCCGGCTTAATATGGATAATTGTCTCTTTTGGCTCAGATGTCCGCTACTTTCGCACAGTCTTTCTCGATGAAATGGGGCAGGATTTTGTTGTTACAGCAAGAGCCAAAGGGGTATCTGCCCCTGTTGTTCTGTTTGTTCATGTACTTCGCAATGCAATGATTCCAATAATTACTAGACTTGTAATGTCAATCCCATTTTTATATACCGGCTCACTGCTTTTAGAAAACTTTTTTGGAATACCTGGTCTTGGCAGTATGAGCATCAACGCGATTAATTCATCCGATTTTCCGGTAATAAAGGCCTTTACATTTTTAGGCTCTCTTTCGTACATTGCAGGAAATATTCTTACGGATATTTGTTATTCTATCGCCGACCCGAGGATACGACTCTCATGACGCAACAGCCACTATCTCCAGGAAAAAAGGCCTTCATCCGTCTTTCAAGGGACCCTGTTGCTATTATAAGTATGTTAATAACCCTTCTCTATGTAGTCATAACGGCGCTGGTTGTTACGGGAATAATAAAACTCGACATTACCTCTCCTGTTGGCAGCTCTTATGCGCCGCCATCGCTTAACCATTTATTCGGCACCGATATTTTTGGTCGGGATGTCTTTTCCCGTGTATTATATGGTGCTAAAATTGCCTTATCAGTAGGTTTTGTTACAACAGCAATTGCGCTTCCAATTGGAATTTTTCTTGGTCTTACTGCCGGTTATTTTGGAGGTAAAATTGACGATTTAATTGTCTGGTTTTATTCCACCCTTTCATCAATTCCATACCTATTATTGCTGCTTGCCTTGTCCTTTATTCTCGGAAAGGGCCTGTTTGCTGTTTATGTTGCGCTTGGGGTGACTTCATGGGTGGAAATTTGCCGTGTTGTGAGGGGCGAAGCGATACGCTTTAAAGAAAGAGATTTCATTATGGCCGCCAAAGCATCGGGGAGTGGTTCATTACGGATACTTTTCCGCCATCTTTTGCCCAATGTATTGCCTATTCTTTCGGTAAGCGCGTCGCTTCTTTTTGTGTCGGCAATTAAAGCGGAAGTAATTTTAAGTTTTCTTGGGGTTGGCGTTCAGGGCGAACCAAGCTGGGGACTTATGATTGCCGATTCCCGTCTCGAACTTCTTGGTAGAGGGGTATGGTGGCAGCTTACCGGGGCCACAATTGCCATGTTCGGGATTATACTCGCACTTAACTCACTTGCAGACGCCTTGCGCGATGCCTTTGACCCGCGGGGACTTTAAAGATTATCTTGAAAAGCGACAAATATGGCACTACTTGAAATATCAAACCTTACAGTTAACTTTCATACCGATCGCGGAACTGTTAATGCAGTTGACGATCTAAGTCTTTCAATTGATGTGGGGAAAACGGTTTGCATGGTGGGTGAGTCGGGTTGCGGAAAATCGGTAACTGCGATGTCTATATTGCGACTTATTGAGTCGCCCCCAGGAAAAATTGAATCTGGCAAAATTGTATTTAATGGAGAAAACCTTCTAAGCTGCACCGAAGACCGCTTGCGACAGATAAGGGGGGGCAAAATTGCCATGATTTTTCAGGATCCCATGACCTCTCTTAATCCTGTGTTTACAGTTGGTTCTCAAATAATGGAAGCGATTATTCTTCACCAGAACAAGAGCCGTAGGGAGGCGCGTGAGATGGCAATAGACATTTTGCGCGAAGTACAGATTCCCGATCCATCGCGAAGGATAGACGAATATCCCCATCAGATGTCGGGAGGCATGAGGCAGCGCGTAATGATAGCGATGGCCCTTTCCTGTAATCCCACGCTGCTTATTGCCGACGAACCTACTACCGCACTCGATGTTACCATACAGGCACAGATACTTGATCTTTTAGCAAAGTTACAGGCAAAATTCAATATGGCAGTTCTTTTTATAACGCACGACCTCGGAATTGTGGCAAAAATCGCCGACGAAATTGTCGTGCTTTACGCTGGAAGAATAGCTGAAAGAGGTTCATCCTCCGCCATCTTTGATGCCCCCGCTCATCCTTACACAAAAGGGTTATTGTCTTCTGTTCCCAGAATGGATTCCGCCAAAAGCAGCCTCTTTGTGATACCGGGAGTATTGCCAAGTGGAACCGATATGCCCGAAGGGTGCCGTTTTTATAATCGATGCAACCGGAAAAGTGATGAATGTTTAAAAAAACCGTTTGAGCAAGAATTATCGAGCGGCCATTTTGTTTCCTGCTTTAATGCGGAGACCTCCTGATGCTGCTCACCGTAAAGGATCTTAAGAAATACTTTCCTATACAAGGGGGGCTTTGGGGTAAGGGGAATAATAAAGGAGTTAAGGCGGTTGACGGTGTCTCTTTTAATATTGACAGTAACGAAGTTCTTGGGCTTGTTGGAGAATCGGGCTGTGGTAAAACAACAGTAGGGCGGTCAATTCTCCGCCTCATCGAGCCGTCATCCGGTTCCGTTTACTTTAACGGAAAAGATTTCCTTGCGCTAAAGGGTGAAGAATTGCGACGGGAACGGAAGCATGCTCAAATAGTTTTTCAGGATCCCCTTTCTGCACTTAATCCGCGCATGACAGTAAAGGATATTGTAGGCGAACCTCTTGTAATTCATAAAATAGCAAAAGGAAGAGAGCTAACAGACCGCGTCGAACAACTCCTTCTTGCCGTAGGGTTGAATGGCAGCCATCTTAGCCGATATCCGCATGAGTTTAGCGGTGGGCAAAGGCAAAGAATAGGTATTGCTCGCGCACTTTCGCTCAAGCCCCGTTTTATAGTTGCCGACGAACCGGTATCGGCCCTCGATGTTTCTGTGCAGGCGCAGATTATCAATCTATTAATAAAGCTGAAAGAGGAATATTCGCTTTCCTATCTTTTTATAGCGCACAATATAGCTGTTGTCCGTCATATTTCCGACAGAATTGCTGTAATGTATCTTGGCCATATTGTTGAGACGGGGCCATCCGAGACGGTTACTTCGAATCCGGCACATCCCTACACCAAGGCCCTGCTTTCCGCAGTACCTGTACCCAATCCGTCAATAGCAAAAACTGTTTCGCGCGAAATACTTAAGGGAGACATTCCAAGTCCGCTCAATCCGCCTTCTGGTTGCCCCTTCCATCCTCGCTGTCCTATTGCACGGCCGTCATGCAGCAAAACTTTGCCTGAATTAAGGGAGCTTGGCGGGGCACGCGCTGTCCGTTGTCCATTTGGTCAATAAGGCTTCAAGTGAAAAATAAATATTCAGCTATTGATAAATTTGCAATGGAAAGAGCGCTTTTACTTGCGGCTAAGGTAAAAGGTAAAACGGGCGATAATCCAGCCGTAGGTGCCGTTATATATGATAGTCAAGGGAATATTGTTGGAGAGGGGTACACGCATAAGCCTGGCGCCGACCATGCTGAAAAGGACGCAATAAAAAAGGGCGGAAAGTTTACGCAAGGCGCTTCGATGGCAGTAACGCTTGAGCCATGCAGGCACTATGGCAGAACAGCACCGTGTACAACAGCAATAATAAAAGCCGGTATTAAAAAGGTTGTTGTGGCTACTAAGGATCCAAATCCTCTTATGGCTGGCAAGGGAATAATGGATTTAAAAAATAGTGGTATTGAGGTTATTTATGGTCTTGACAAAGAAAAGGCAACAGAGATTAATGCTGATTTTTTCAAGTATATAACAACAAAAAGACCCTATATTGCTTTAAAAACAGCCATTACAATGAATGGTTTAATAGCTGCCGACTCCGGTGATTCAAAATGGATAACATCCTTTGGTTCGCGACAGAAAGTCCATAAACTTAGGAGTCAGTTTGACAGCGTGCTTGTGGGGATGAATACGGTTATAATGGACGATCCGGAGCTTACCGTGCGTCACTGTGCGGGCAGAAATCCTGTAAGAATAATTATTTCGGGAAAACGGGACCTTCCATACAAATCAAAAATAATGCAGTCAGCCGATAAGGTTAGAACCATCCTTATAACAGCGAAAACCGTACGAAATCGAAGAGAAGATTCTGTTGAGCGGATTGTGATTCCCTCTTCTTCCGGCAAGATTGCAATAGACCAGCTACTGAAAACAATTGCTGGTCTTGGGATAAAAGGGGTGCTTGTAGAAGGGGGACAAGGAATCCAGTCGGCTTTTTTATCACAGCAAGCCGTTGATTTTATTTATCTTTTTATGGCTCCGCGCCTTCTTTTGTCTGGTAGGGAGTGGCTAACAGGAAAAGCGACTAAATCGATGGGTGAAGCTTATTCCTTAAAGGAAATGAAGGTGGAAAAGATAGGGAGCGACTGGCTCTTTACAGGAAAGCCCTTATTTTAACGGTTTTATAAAATGTTTACCGGTATAGTAGAGGAAATAGGCCAAATAGGTCATATTGAAAAGATCGCGGAGGGGCTTCGTATTAAGGTTATATGTGGCGCTGTTCTTGATGGTACAAAGTGCGGCGACTCTATCGCGGTTGACGGCGTCTGTCTTACTGCCGAAACGGTGGAAAAAGGCTTTTTTCTTTCAACCGCTACAAAGGAGACTGTTGAAAGGTCAACTGTTGGAACATTCACAGCTGGAAGAAAGGTTAATCTTGAACGGGCAGTAAGGGCGGGAGACAGGCTTGGTGGCCACATGGTTCAGGGTCATGTCGATACAGTAGCAGAAATTGTTTCTGATACTTTTCAGGGTAAATCGCTTGTCCGCCATTTTCGAATTTCCGACGACTACGGTAAATACATAGTCGAAAAGGGGTCTGTATCGATTGATGGTATTAGTTTAACGGTTTCGGAACGACGGGGCACCCTTTTCGCGGTGTCAATTATTCCAGAAACTCTCGATAGAACTACAGCCAAAGAGAAAAGAATAGGGCATAAGGTTAATATTGAGGTCGATATTATTGCAAAATATGTTGAACAGATGTTAGTAGGATACAGAACATCAGCTTTAACAGAAAGTAAGCTCAAGGAGTATGGATTTTGAAAATTTTCTCCAACATTGAAGAAGCGCTTGCTGATTATAAAAAAGGGAAAATGATCGTCATTACGGATGATGAAGACCGTGAAAATGAAGGGGATCTTGCCTGTGCAGCAGAAAAAATTACCTCTGCAAAAATTAATTTCATGGCAAAGTTTGGTCGTGGGCTTATTTGTGCCGCTCTCGATGGATCTATTGTTGACAAGCTTCAGCTTCCGATGATGACAAACAATAACCGTTCTCCGTTTGGAACGGGTTTTACGATTTCTGTAGAAGCCAGAACAGGTGTTACAACAGGTATAAGCGCAGCCGATAGGGCGCGTACCATAAAGGTACTCGCAAATTCCGCCTCAAAGCCTGCTGATCTTGTGAGCCCTGGCCATGTGTTTCCGCTACGAGCCCGCGATGGAGGCGTGCTTGAAAGAGCCGGGCAAACAGAGGCAAGCGTCGATCTCGCCAAAATGGCCGGGCTAACTCCAGCCGGTGTGATTTGCGAAATTATGAACGAAGACGGTTCAATGGCCCGCATAAAGGATTTATCGCGCTTTGTTAAAAAGCATGACTTAAAGTTAATCAGCGTTAAAGACCTGATTCAATACAGGTTTCGTACAGAAAAACTTGTTAAGCGTATTGCAAAACCGCTTCTTCCCACAAAATACGGCTCTTTCCGCTTGTTTGCATACGAAGAAATAAACGGTGGCGCAAGCCATTTTGCCCTTGTAAAGGGAGAAATTGACAAGAAAAGGAGTGTTTTGGTGCGAGTTCACTCCGAATGTATGACGGGCGATGTTTTGGGTTCGTTACGGTGCGACTGCGGAGATCAGCTTGCAACAGCTCTCGAAAAAATTGGGAAAAGCGGTGGAATTCTTGTTTACTTGCGGCAGGAGGGGCGGGGCATTGGCTTTTCGAACAAAATGAGAGCGTACGAACTTCAGGATGGCGGCATGGATACGGTTGAGGCCAACGAGGCGCTCGGTTTTGACGCAGATAAACGGGACTATGGTATCGGAGCGCAAATACTTTCCGACCTTGGCGTAAGAAAGGTGAAACTTCTTACAAATAATCCACGAAAGATTTATGGACTTGACGGATATGGTATAGAAATTGTGGAGCGGGAACCAATAATAATCCAGCCCAACAAAAATAACTGTAAATATCTTGGAACCAAAAAGGCCAAGCTTGGTCACCTGTTTTAGAAAGGGGGAAATAAATATGGCTGAACGAATTGAAGGTTTAATAAGCGGCAAGGGTGCCTCGTTCGCAATAATTGCCGGACGGTTTAACGAATTTATTACCGGAAAACTTGTAAGCGGTGCTATCGATTGCTTGCTTCGTCACGAAACAGAAACAAAATCAATTACAGAAATATGGGTTCCCGGCGCTTTCGAAATTCCGCTTGCGGCTAAACGGGCGGCAAAAAGCGGCAAATTTGATGCTGTAATTGCGCTTGGTGCGGTTATACGAGGTGCGACACCTCACTTTGATCTTGTTGCTTCTGAAGTTTCAAAAGGGATAGCGCTCGTTTCTCTCGAAACGGGAATTCCTGTAATATTTGGTGTTATTACTGCGGATACAATAGAACAGGCGGTTGAGCGGGCAGGCACAAAGGCAGGAAACAAGGGTTTCGATGCGGCAATGTCTGCGATGGAAATGGTTAGCCTTTTTAAGAAAATATAAACCAAAATGAAATCAAGGAGAAAGTCGCGGGAATTCGCACTGCAGGCGCTTTATAGCAGAGATATAGCTGGCGAATCAATGCAAAAAATAATCACTGATATCAGAGCAGAAAATCCTGCTGCAAGTGAAGAAGTATTTCAGTTTATGGAAAAACTTGTATCAAGCGTAGCGGCAAACGAGCAGGTAATTGACGAAAAAATAAAGCGACAGTGCAAAAACTGGGATTTAGAACGGGTGGCAATAATCGATAAAAATATTCTTCGCCTTGCCATTGCTGAGCTCACCTGCTTTGACGATATTCCGCCAAAGGTTAGTATCGATGAGGCAATCGAGCTCGCTAAAACTTTCTCCACCGAAAAATCGGGTATATTTATTAACGGCATTTTAGATCCAATAGCATTCAAGGAAAAACAGTTAAGTAAGGGAGCAGATTTATGACAAAAGAGAATCGGTTTATCTGGCTTTTTGCGCTATTTACTCTAATAGCAACGGTAATCCCCAATCTGCTTACCGTTCAACCAACTATTCCTTTCTGGGATTGTGGAGAGTTTATAGCCTGCTCCGTTTCGATGGGCATTCCCCATCCACCCGGAACACCTCTCTACATCATAGTAGGACGAGTCGTCTCCATGTTTTTATCGTCAATTGATGAGGTTGCGTATAGGATCAATCTTCTATCTGTTATAGCAAATGCTGCGACCATCCTTCTTATCTATTTCTCCCTTGTCCGTTTTATAGGGACATTTTTCAAGAGGGATGAGAATGATTCGTTGACAACTGCGCTTGTGGCCCCTGTCTGTTCGTTTGCAGGCGCGCTCTTTGTTACTTACTCTTACACATGGTGGTTTAACATCGTAGAAGCGGAAGTTTATTCGCTCTCAAGTTTAATAATTGCTGCGGAAGTTTGGCTGCTTCTTAGATGGCATGAAGTCCGGACGGAAGAGGGGGCGGATCGCTATCTGATTTTGCTGATGTATCTTGCCTATCTTGGAATTGGCGCTGCACAAACTACCGTTCTATTACTGCCTTTCATTTTTCTTTTTGTGGTAATTAATGATAAGGAAAAGCTTAAAAGCTGGCAGCTCTGGCTGGTGGGCTTCTGTACTCTTTCGGTAATGTTTTCGATAGCCAGTTTTTTAATTGTCGGACCTATAATGACCGTAGCAACTCTTTTATGGATAATACTTAAGCGAGATACGGCAAAACTTATTTCTCTCTTTTTTCTCGGTTTTTTTGGCTTTTTAAAGCTTAAAAGTTCACTTCCTTCGAATGGTGAGTCCTTTGACGGAATGGGTTTTATACTCGGTCTTGCCTATATAGCAATAGCCGTTCTTCCCTATATTGTAAAACCAGAGTCAGCAAACAAAGAACTTGAAAGGTGGCGCTTTGCATTTTTTATTGTGTTATTTGCGCTTTTAGGATATTCTGTTCACCTTGTTATTCCCATTCGTTCGTGGCTCGATCCAATAATTGACGAAAATAATCCCGAAGTAAAAATAGAAAAGGTATCCGATGTGTTCAAAAAGGAAAGCTGGGACCAGCTAATTTACTTTCTTGAAAGAAAGCAGTATGGTTCCGAAAGCATGATTGCGCGGATGTTTTACAGACGGGGACAATTCTGGAATCAGCTTATAAACCATGAACACATGGGTTTTGGCGGCTATCTTGCCGTTCAGTTTTTCAATTTTGGGGATATGCGAATCGGCAGGTTGACTCTTGGCGATAATCAGGCTCTTGCACTTCTAAAACTGGTACTATATTTGTTACCAATCTTTTTTGTTGCCTGGGGTATCCGCTACTCCTGGCGGCACACCAGAAACCACACAATTTTTATGGGGTTATCGCTTCTTGCAAGCACAATAGGGCTTGTTATGTTCATGAACTTCGCAGATGGTACAGTACCCGAAAAAAGAGATATGCAGCAGTGGATACAATCCGGCAGAATGGGACCCGAACCACAGCCTATCCAGATGGAGGTGAGAGAGAGAGATTACTTCTGGACGCCTGGTTTCATGTTTTATGCCATGTGGATAGGTCTCGCTTTTGCAGCACTAATCCATTTTTTACTCAAGAAATATGGACCTAAGGCTAAGCGATATTTGCCGCTGCTTCTTACCCTGATAGCAGCGTCGCCTGTAATCCCGTTAACGCAACACATTGGAATAAGAACCAGAGCTGGTAACTGGGTTGCATTTGACTACGGTTATAATCTTTTGATGTCGTGCGATAAAAACGCCATTTTATTTACAAATGGCGATAACGACACTTTCCCCCTTTGGGCATTGCAAGAAGCATATGGAATACGAAAGGATGTTCGTGTTGTAAATTTGAGCTTGCTCAATACCGACTGGTATATTGCCCAACTGTTCGATAATCAGCCCAAATTAAATGTTCCGACGGTTCTTTTCGATGAATCCTTCAGGCCGCGCCTGGTCACCAAGGAACAGTTCGTAAAAGCAATCAATCACCAGAGAAATAGTCTTAAGGAGCCCCTAAAGGCAAAGGTTTCTTCGTGGAATCTTGAAATTGAGATACCACCTACGCAAAAGGCTTCATATTTTAGAATTCAGGATTACATGATAGTTAACATTGTTCATGGAAACGCCGGTATAAGACCCATTAATTTTGCCGTTACTGTTTCAGAAAACAACTTTATGGGACTTGCTCCCTATATGGTAATGGACGGACTTGTGTACAGGCTTGTACCTACAAGGGAAAGTCAGAGGGTCGATATGCCTTCCACTCTTTATAAGCTGGATAATATCTACCGTTTTACCAATCTCGGCTCCAAAGATCTATATCTTAACGAAGAGACCGAAAGGCTTCTTTCTAATTATGCTGCTTGTTTCTTTGGGTATGTATATGAGGAGAGGGCTGTACTCCAGAGGTTGCGCGAAAAAGAAAGTTCGCTTATCCGTGAAATTGCTGAACTCGGCTCCTCTACGAATAAGGCCAAGCCTGAGTTATTGTCAGAAAAAAACAGTGAACTCGCAAAAACAAGAGCAGAATCAGAAATAGCTTTTGGTAATATAAAGCGACAGCTTGACCGCTGCGTCTCAATCCTACCCATGGACTGGCGGGGAAGAATGTTGTCGGCACAAATGTTTGCCGGTGATAACCGGTTCGATCTTGCCGAAGAGGTTTTACTGAAAGGAATTTCTCTCACTCCAAATGAGTATATGATTAATGTCAATCTTGGTTTTTTGTATAGAGACATGAATAAGAACAGTGACGCTATAGTGTATTTAGAAAAGGTGGTAAATGAAATTGATAACAATTTCAGGCAGTTAAAGCATAGAGAAACTGTTGGGGCAATTTCCGCGCTCTTAGAGATATATAAAAAGGAAGATAACAAGGATAAACTTAAAGCCCTACTTACAAAATGGGTAGAAGCTAATCCTGGCGATCGGCAGTCGCAACAGGAGCTGATGGGATTATAGTAATAACATAGTTGCTTAGGAAAAAGATGAGTTCATTTAAAGCCCCCATTGCGCTACTCGCTTTCTTTTTCCTTATTTTTTATTATCCTCTAATTACCGGAACTGCGTATCTCTGGGAAGATGTTCTTGAGCAGCACTACCCGAATATTGTTTACACAATGCATTCCATAAGGGATTTTGCTATTCCGCACTGGAACCCCTTTGTATTTGGCGGAATGCCACACATGGCCGATATGCAAACCGGAATATTTTATCCTCCAAACTGGTTACTATTCGCCTTGCAATCTTTTACTGAAACAGGCGGTACGCTTTTTATAGTTTACATAATTCTTCATATATTGATACTGGGTATTGGCACTCTTTTTCTTTTTAAATCCTTTGGATTATCAATAGAGTCTTCGCTTTTTGTCGCCATTGGAGTTTCGTTCTCCGGATTTGTAAGCACCCATGTAATTCACATAATGTTTCTTTTTGTGATGGCGTGGTTTCCCTTTGCCCTCCTTTTCCTTAAAAAGGCGTTTGAGGAGGGAAGCGTAAGGAAACTTGCAATCGCTTCGCTCTTTGCAGCGACTTCTATTCTTGGCGGATATGCCCAATATACCCT
The DNA here is from genome assembly GCA_964590225.1 of uncultured Fibrobacterota bacterium. GTDB lineage: Bacteria > Fibrobacterota > OXYB2-FULL-49-7 > OXYB2-FULL-49-7 > JAEUSG01 > JAEUSG01. The sequence goes on along the minus strand of CAZPWS010000059.1, from coordinate 6,001 downwards.
TTTTTGCTCCGTACTCTTTTTTCTCTATTCGCTCTATTTCCTTTTAACTGCCATAAATAAGAATAATGTAAACCGTCCGTCACTTATTAGAAGGCATATAGCCTACTTTGCAATTTTTATAGCTCTTTCCTATGGAATGGCTCTTGTTCAGCTTCTCTCCTCAATGGAGCTTGCACAGGAAAGTGTGCGATCAAAAATGACTTGGGAGCGGTCGGTTGAAGGGTCGCTTAGCTTTATAAATTTAATATCATTATTAATGCCCAAGTTCTTTGGCTTTGTAAATGGTGATGGAAGCGGATCCCTTTTCTGGGGTGGGCGAGGCACCCACTTATTCTGGGAAACAGCGGCCTATATAGGCATAGTACCTTTACTTATTACAATAGTTGCTTTTAAAAAGCTACGACAAAACAAGCTTTATCTTTTTTTAATCTCTCTATCGTTTGTAGCACTGCTTTTAATGCTTGGAAACAACGGACCTCTTTACTGGTTTGTTTTCAACTTTGTTCCAGGATTCGGCTCTTTCCGCCATCCGGGCCGGTTTTCTGTTGTTTTTATGATATCAATGCTTCCTGCCGCGGGAATCGCTCTGGATTATTTTATAGCAACAGCAAAAAACGGTTCTGCTGAGGAGAAAAAGGAGCTCCTTAAAAAAACGCTTTTTGTATCGATCGCGTTCGCCATTGCCATAATCTTCTTAGGACTTGCGTTAATGCCGTCGGGCGATGTAGAGCGGACCTGCGCGAAAAACTCAATGCTTACAGCGCTTCTTTTCACTCTTTTTTCATTCGCGGCAATATGGTTTTTAGTTAATCAAAAGAGTTCTCGTTTGGCTCTTATGCTTCTTATGACACTGCTCTTCGGCGAACTTTATTTTTTTGGCAGCGCCTTTGGGAGGGGGAAAGTTTTTGGCAAAGAGGCTTTTTCCTCAAACAATCAAATAGACCTTTTACGAGCAGAATCAGAGAAAAACCCATTCCGTTTTCAGGGCCGCATATTTGAAGGAGAGGGAAAGGGGGTTCGCCTTTTTCCCCGATTAAATCTTGGTTCTGTTTACCGGATCGAAACCGTTGAAGGCTATAATCAGCTTCATCTTGGACGGCTTTCCCGTTTTGTTCATGAAGTGAATCCGCAAAAGGGAATGGACCTGATGAATGTCCGTTTTCGCCCCCGCGCAGATGGTCGTGGCTTTGATGTCGCGCCTGATGGAAGCTACCGGAAAAGATTTATGCTTATCCGAAATATCAAGGCTGTTGATAGTGGAGACGAAGCTATTCGTGCAATAAATTCCGACTGGTACAACCCACTCGTAAATTCTGTAGTTGAGGGTAAACTTGAAACGAATTACGGCACAGATGGTATTGAGCGAAAAAGTAATGGTGTTGATAGTATTAGAATAGTTTTGCGAAAATCGGAAAGAATCGAGCTGGAAGTTACTTCTTCGGAGGCGGCCCTGCTTGTAACAGCTGATCCGTGGTTTCCTGCGTGGAAGGCGTTTGTTAACGGTATTGAAAAGCCGATTCTTCGCACGGATTTTCTTTTTAGAGGTGTAGAAATCTTAAAAGGGGAAAGCCGTGTTGTTTTTCAGTACGATTCAAAAGCATTTAGCCTTGGATGGAAACTCTCACTTTTCTTTTTAGCAATCACTATTGCGTTTCTCTTTTTTGAGCCACGGAAAAAATTTTAACTTTCGGGTTTACATACTAATACCGTTGCTTGAGCAGCAATTCCTTCGCCTCTTCCGGTAAAACCCAATTTTTCAGTTGTAGTAGCCTTTATAGAAATATTTTCAATCGCTGTTTCAAGTAGGGCGGCTGTCGCTTCACGCATAGAATTAATATAAGGTGCAATTTTTGGTTTTTGAGCAATTATTGTTACATCAATATTCCCAACATTATATCCTCTCTCCTTTATAAGTCCGTATATTTTCCCGAGCAGAATTTTACTGTCGATATCTTTATAGGTCTTGTCGGTATCAGGAAAGTGTTTTCCAAGGTCACCAAGCGCGAGAGAACCGAGGAGGGCATCTCCTATTGCATGAAGTACAACATCAGCATCGCTGTGGCCAAGTAGCCCCTTTTCGTAGGGAATTTCTACCCCACCCATTATAAGTTTTCGTCCTGTAACAAGTTCATGAACATCAAATCCGCTGCCAACTCGTACTCTATTCATGTTATATCACCTTTTTGTTGAAACCCCATTTTTTGCACAATATTTGGCAAGTTTACAGCTACTACAAAATGGAGAAATTGGTTTACAGTGGTTTTGCCCAAAGGCCACAAGTAGATCATTATATTCAATCCAATACTGTTGCGGCAAAATTTTTCTTAGGGTAAATTCGGTTTCCTCTGGTGAAGAGGTTTGCAGTACACCAAAACGGTTGCTGATTCTATGAACATGTGTATCAACGCAAATTCCAGGGAGATTAAATCCCTGTGTTAAAACAAGATTAGCCGTTTTGCGCCCCACCCCCTTGAAAGAGAGCAGTGTATCAATATCTGATGGAACCATCCCGCGAAACTCCTTAACAAGGCGTTTACAAACGGTCAGTATGGTAGCGGCTTTTCTTTTGTAAAAGTTGGCAGGGTAAATAATATCGGCTATCTCTTTTTCTGTGAGCTTTAAAACAGCAAAGGGCGTTGCCGCGACAGAAAAAAGCTTTTTTGATGTTGTGCTTGTAACTTCATCTTTTGTACGGAGGCTGATTATAGTGGAGACAAGGACTTTAAACGGGTTTCGCTCCCTTAACGCCATTTCTGTAACTATGGGAGTTTTCCATGAGGTAAACTCTCCCCTAAGAATGGGTATTACTTTATCAAAAAATTGTTTTTCAGATCTGGATGACATCAAGATCGGGATTCAGTTTTTGAAAATACTCACAGTCGAGACAATCCTCATCGATATAGTCGAATTCAATTCCATCAACACTGCCTACTACTACCCAGCATGGCCTTTTTGAAGCAGAGTTTTTGTAATAGCAAACAGCGCAGGCGGTGGCATTTTTTGGATGCTGTCCCTTGAAATATTCCCAGCAACGCAATGCCGCAGCTTCTTCGAGCCTTTTTTTCTCATCAGCCATTTTTCGCTGAAGTTCGCCTGTTTCCCTTTCCTCAGAGCGCTTTTTTGAAATCGTTTCTATTTCGGAATGATCCCGTATTGTAGGCATTACCTTGATTAGCATGGTCGAACGAAGAAGTTCCAGCATTGGTCCCGACGGTGAAATAAGGAAAAAAAGCTGCTGCCGTTCCTTTCGTGTTTTAAATACACGGAGAAGTAAACCCAAAGCTCCACTACACATTGACAACACGGCGCCGCAATCAAAGGCTATCGGTTTGTCGTTTGGCGTATGTTTATCAATGGTTTTTTTAAGTTCCGGCAGTGCGGCGTCATTTACATTGCCGGAAAGTGTAATTATAGTAGAGTTTGCCGTATCAGCCATAGCAATTTTGCATGGCGCCTGAAGCTCATTGAAATAGGGGCATTTTTCGCATTTTTTATGAAATTTACCGGAGTCGTCCATGTTGTAAACCCAACAAGTTGTTCCCTGTTCTGGGGTTTCACCTGTGAGACTTTTTGCTATATCGCAGCTATTTAAAGCTTGTAAGGCTGCTGTGGATAGGTTTATGCCCATTTATATTCCCTTTCTTGAAACCCACCTAAATTAAATCCGGCATGTTCTAATATCCGTTACAATTATTCCCTTGGCAGATATTTCTGCCAGTTTATCGATAATTTTATTTGTATCCCGCTTTCTTATCATTGACTTTACGGCAACCCATCCTTCTTTGCTTAATGGCGATACGGTTGGAGATTCTATGCCTGGTGTAATTGAACAAGCTTCATCAAGGGCGGTTTTGGGAATATCGTATTCAACCATCTGAAATTCTCGAGCAACTGTAATCCCTTTTATCCTGTTGATGAATATGTCAATCTCGTTCTGGCATATTGGACCATTCTCCCTGACAATCAGGATGGCTTCTGATTCGAGAATAGGTTCGCCTGTAATAGCTAAGCCGGCTTCAGAAAGCGTCCGTCCCGACTGTACTACATCGGCTATAATATCAGCAATTCCAAGACGAACGGATATTTCTACTGCACCATCCAGTTTTATTATGGAAGCCTTTATGTTTTTTTTGCTTAAATCTCTTTCTACAAGTTTTGGATATGATGTGGCTATTCTGCGGCCTTCAAATTGGCTCACAGAGATATTGCTATTTTTAGGAACCGCATAGCAGAAGGTAGAGTGGGCGAAATTTAAAGGGAGAAGCTCCTTTACGAGAGATGCGCTGTCAAGGGCAAGGTCGCGGCCCGAAATGCCGATATCAAGAATGCCGGCTCCCACATAAACTGCGATATCGCGAGGACGAAGAAAATAAAACTCAACGCCATTTGATGGGTCGGACACTACAAGCTCACTTGAACCCCTTTTACATCGGTAACCAGCTTCAGTGATAATCTTTACAGAATCTTCTGAGAGGCTTCCTTTATTGGGTATTGCAATTTTTATCATAATTTCTCAAATTTTAACTATAAGTAACGGTAAATATCTTCGAGCGATAGCTCATTGGCAATCATCATGACCTGTATATGGTAGAGTAACTGTGATATTTCCTCTGCGGTTTTCTCTTTACCCTCATATTCGGAAGCGATCCAAACCTCTCCAGCCTCTTCAAGTATTTTTTTACCAATAAAGTGCTTCCCCTTAAGTAGTTCCGCGACTGTACCAGAGGCAGCATCCCCTTTTACGGCCTTTATTGAAAGCTCCCTGAAAAGGTCCTCAAATGATTTCATGGTGTTAAATTAAATAATTATGACCATGAAAAGCATGAAGGTTTTCTTAATATAGTGTTAGCTGCGTATTAATACCGCCCATAATTTCGGGTTGAAAGAATAAATCGTCCATCCTCTGCCGCATCATCAATAGAGTTGTTGCATAATTCGGTACTATGATGACTTGAAAACGATTTTTTCAGCGACCATCATCTTGAAGTGCTACCCAACTTTTGATTTGGCGGCTTTCTTCTATGGGGTAGATAAGGCATCGTGCTGCCGATGGGTACAATGGTTTTTGCCCGCACTGGAAGCAACACTTGGTGCAAAACAGGTATTACCGAAAAGAAGAATTGCCGATATCAAAAATTTGTTTGATCTGGTTCCTGAAACTAAAGAGCTTTACATAGATGGTACTGAGCGCCCAAGAAGGAGGCCAAAAGATAGCGACAAACAAAAACGATATTACTCTGGTAAAAAAAAGAGGCATACATGTAAAAACATTATTGTGTCGGATCAGCACAAAAAAATTCTTGTTGTATCTCCAACTTCAGAGGGGAAAGTCCACGATTACAAAAGCTTTAAAGATGAGAATATGGGGACAGATCTTCCTCATAAAATATCGGTTTTTCTGGACAATGGATTTCAGGGGATAAAAACCGATTTCCCATTATTGAATGTGTCTATGCCCAAACGAAAACCAAAAGGAAAGGAGCTATCGGAAGAGGAAAAGCAGGGAAACACTTTTATCAGTAAAAAAAGGATTCTTGTAGAACATGTCATGGCAGGAATAAAAAGGCTGGGATGTACATCCCAGGTATTTCGAATCATCAAAGCTGGATTGGAGGATTCTATGATGCTTGTTAAATTGGCATTGCCATATTCACTCAATCGTGACTGAAGGGGCGTACACAGATGATGACAAGTTCATTCCAAGACCTTACGTAAATCTTCGTACCGTACTGACAATATGGGAGAATAATGCGATGCGGTGAGTTTATCGAACCGTTTGTGATATGATGTTGCGAGAGGAGAAGATAAGCCAGGAAGTTGTGAATCAGATAAAGAGTCAGAAACACTCAGGATTCAGTATTGACAATTCCGTTAGGATACCGACAGGCGACAATGACGGAATACATCGGTTAGCTGAATATATAGCACGTTCACCACTAAGTCTTACCAGAATGATTAGAGTCTCTTGTCGAAATTCGCGCAGACAATTTCGACTTAGAGA
>CAZPWS010000058.1:0-19375 GCA_964590225.1 uncultured Fibrobacterota bacterium | reverse complement strand
ATCCTATGTCCCGAAGTTCCATACGGGCGTCGCAAATCCCGCCGGTCATAACGGCTCTGACTTCTTTACGCTGCACGCTTTTATCGAAAAGATACTGGACAGACCCTTCGGCCGGGAGGCTATCGATGTCTATACCGCCGTTGACATGACCATCACAGGATTACTGGCTTATCGTTCGATCTGTCAAAACAATATACCGATGGAAATTCCGGATTTCAGACTTAAGGCAATGAGAGATGCTTTTCGTAAGGATAACTGGTGCACGGATCCCAAGGTGGCGGGCGCGGATTTGGCGCCATGCGCATATCCCAAGGAGCCAAAAATTTCAGATTCGGTGTATAAAAAAGTAAAGAAGATTTGGGAGAACAGGGAAAACAAATAACACAGGAGCTTAATATGGCAAATTCTGGAATCGAACTACGGCTAAGCCGTTTGTTTAACGGAAAAAAAAACCTTGTGATTTCAGCGGTGGATCATGTGACCGAATACGGCGACCAGCCTGGCCTCGAAAAGGTGGAACTTGCCATACAAAATTGCCGTACCACCGATGCACTACTCTTACCCCGTTTTATGCTTGAACGCAATTGGCCGCTATTTGCGGTTGCGCCGGCACCGGTGCCTGTTGTGCGCATCAACTGGTCTGCCTCTTTCTATTATCCTCTGGAATACCGCGAAGGCTTTACCACAATTGCTACCACAGTAGAAGAGGCAGCACGGTCCGGCGCTGGCGCAGTTATCTGTTCACTTTTCCTCGAGGAAAAAGACGACAGGGCACGCGAAACCCGTAATGTGGAGATATTCTGCGAAGTAGTTCGCCAAAAGGAACGGCTTGGCATTCCACTTATCGGCGAATGTTATGTGGTAGAGCACAAAGAAAAGAGCGCAGATCAGGTTCATGCAAAGGTAAAGCGGATATCTCGAATCATGGCTGAGTTAGGTGCAGACCTCATAAAGACCTTCTACACCGGCCCAAATTTTTCCGAGGTGATTGAAAACACACCGGTACCAGTTTTCACTATCGGTGCAGACAAACTCAATTCAGATTTGGATGTGCTTAAGAAGGCAGAGAACTCCGTTAAAGCTGGCGCAAGGGGGATTATTTTTGGACGAAATATTTTTATGGCAAAAAATCCAATTAAAATAATCGATGCACTCAATGCGGTGATTAACGACATGATGACACCGGAAAAAGCACTAAAAGCATTTGGTCTGTAATATGAAACTCTTTAACATCCAAAATAATGATACTGAAGTATATCAAAATGAACTAAGGGATTTCTTGCCGGACAGGATAATCGATATTCACACCCATGTCTGGCTGGAACGCTTCCGGATAAAGCAAAAGAATACCGTCCGCCGTACAGTATCCTGGCCTTCACTTGTGGCCTCAGATAATCCAATGGAGCACCTTCTTGAAACCTACCAGCTACTCTTTCCTGGAAAGCAGGTAACTCCGCTTGTTTTTTCAAGTATTTCGTCAAGACAGGAAGATTTCGCAGCTGCCAATGCCTATATTGCAAAATGCAATCTTCCTGCGCTCCTATACGCGCGACCCGACTGGGATAGTCTCCAGCTAGAAAAGGAGCTGGAACGGGGCCGCTTTCTAGGCATAAAAGTATATTTGTCACTTGCTGATATGGCCATTCCGAAAAATAGCATCACCATATTTGATTTTTTACCACATTGCCAGCTTGAAGTTATGAACAATCGTCAGGGTATTGTCATGTTGCATGTGCCAAGGGATGCCCGTATCCGCGATCCACTAAATGTTGCCCAGATACTAATTATAGCAGAAAAATACCCTGATCTCTCCTTAATTATCGCACATGCAGGTCGCGCATATTGTGAAGAAGATATGGGGGATGCTTTTGACAGACTATCGGTTGCGGACAAAGTACTATTCGATATTTCAGCTAATACCAACTCCACAGTGTTTGCATCACTTATCAGTAAAGTAGGACCTCAGAGAATTCTCTTTGGCAGCGATCTGCCAATCACTCGTATGCGCATGAAACGCATCTGCGAAAATGGCCGCTATATTAATTTGGTAGGGAAGGGGTTGTACGGAGATGTATCTCATGACTCTAATATGCGAGAGGTTGCAGAAGAAGAGGCTAAGAGCCACACATTTTTCCTTTATGAAGAGCTGCTTTCGTTTAAAAGAGCAGCCAGAGAAAATGGGCTAAAAACAGAAGCAATTAAGGATATTTTTTTTGGAAATGCTGTAAGGATAATTAAAAAAGCTGGCGGTAGTATTGATTAAAACCAAGGAGCGCAAAATGGTGAAGTTAAAAGCAGGTTTGCTGCCGTTTTATATAAAACTTTACGATGACATAAATATAGAATTCAGAAAACCATTCTATTCATTTTTACGAAATATCTCCTTAGCTCTTGCAAAACTCGGCGTGGAAACAGAAATTGCGCCAATCTGTTGTATTGAATCAGAGTTTGCTTTGGCAATTAAGAAAATTGAGTCTGGTAAACCTGACGCGCTTATCACACTTCATCTGGCCTACTCTCCTTCCTTAGAATCTGCTTCTATACTAAGCAAAACAAAACTACCAATCATTGTGTTGGACACCACTCCGGACTTTGCTTTTGGTCAAGACGCAACTCATGATCTCATAATGACCAATCACGGCATACATGGTGTACAGGACATGTGTAATCTTTTGCTGCGAAATGGCAAGCAATTCACCATTGAGGCAGGCCACTTTGAGAAATCCGATGTGTTACTCCGCGTGCGGGAACATCTGAGAGGGGCGAGGCTGGCTGCTTCGCTACGAAAAGCACGGGTGGGGTTAATCGGCAAATCTTTTGCTGGTATGGGTGATTTTTTGGTACCGGCGGACAAACTTAAGCGTGATCTTGGAATTACAACAATTACAGTGGCCCCCTCTGATGTAAGCGGATTAATACCGGCCAGCCATGAACGCTCTGTTGAAACTGAAATGGCAAAGGACAGGAAAGCGTTCAACTGCAAGGGGTTGGATAATAATGCCCATCGACAGGCGATTCGCATAAGCCAAGGGCTGGAACGCTTTATAGATCAAAAAAAGCTATCGGGGTTCACGCTGAACTTTCAGACGGTCACCCAAAAAAGCGGTGTTCCTATGATGCCTTTTCTGGGCATATGCAAGGCAATGGCGCGCGGCACAGGCTATGCTGGCGAAGGTGATGTGCTAACAGCGGCCTTGGTAGGAAGTCTTATGCAAGTTTATCCAGAAACTTCCTTCACCGAAATGTTTTGTCCCGATTGGAAAGGAGGTCGCATTTTCTTGAGCCACATGGGAGAAATTAATCCGCTTGTTGCAGAACAAAAGCCGCTTCTTTTTCACCGGATTCCTTGGACCTTTTCCGATGCAGAACCGCCGGTTTCCGTTGGTGCTTGTTTCAAGCCTGGTAAAGCTGTGTTTGTAAACCTCGCCCCGACTAACACTGGATATGCGCTTATTGCTGCTCCGGTAACAATGATTTCTGGTGGGAAGAACAAAAAATTCGACAAAAAAATCCGAGGTTGGATGAAGCCTGAACTACCTCTCTCTAAATTTCTTTCAGCTTACAGCCAAGCAGGTGGTACACATCACGCTGCGCTTGTATATGGAGTGTCGATAGACACCCTTTCAAGTTTAGGTAAATGGATGGGATTTGAACTTATTATTCTCAAGTAATAAAAATATGAAAGGATAAGCTCTATGAGTAAAGTAAAAAGTCACCCATTTGGTGCTTGAAGCGTTCAGCGTAGAATGATGACTTTTCTAAACGCTTTGTATTAGAAATCTCCCTAATGCAAAGTTTGGGATAAAAGAAAATGAGATTTCGTCAAGAGTAAAAATTATAAGCAGGGATTGAATTGAAATGAGGGAATTTAACACCATCGGCATAGATATGGGTACCAGCGCCATAAAAGGGGCGCTACTTTCGCCGGATGGAAACCTTTTGACCTCTGCAAGTCTGCCTACGGAATTTGAAAGGCCACGGCCTGGTGAGGTTGTTTTCTCTTCCGATCGGTATTACACCATCCTATGCGAAGTTCTTCGCTCTTTGTCAAAGTCAACCTCCACAAAAATATCTGCTTTGGCTCTTTCCGGTGCTACCGGTGATACACTTCTTTTAGACAAAGAAAACATTCCGCTTTTGCCTACCATTCACTGGATGGACACCAGAAGTATGATGGATACATCCATCGATCCACAGGCTATATCTCCTGCAGATATATACAAGACTTCCGGCTGGCCTTGGTTTCGTGGGTTTCCGTTAGCCCACCTTGTCTGGTTAAAGCAGAACAAACCAAAGGAATATGCGAAAGTTCATAGGGTGGGCATGAATATGACATATCAATACTTCCGGCTTTGCAATGCGTGGGCAATGGATTGTTCAACTGCCACAACATTTTATTTGCAGGCTCAGGAAAAAAAAGAGTGGCACAAACCATATCTTGACTGGCTCAAATTGATACCATCACAGCTGCCTTCACTTCATCCATCCGGCTATTGTATCGGTCGAATCACAAGCCAGTCTTCAAGTGAAACAGGTTTACCTGAAGGATGTGCCGTAGTACTCGGAGCCTTTGACCATCCCAGTGCAGCAAGAGGTGCAGGTGTTACTAAACCAGGCGAACTGCTCCTCTCACTCGGTACCTCGTGGGTGGGCTTTTATCCTGTGATTGACCGCTCGCTGGCAATCAATCTAAATATGCTTGTAGATCCTTTTCTTTCAGCTGATGGCGGTCCGTGGGGTGGCATGTTCTCCCTATCTAAATGTGGAGAAAGGCTGAATGAAGCGCTATCAGTTTCATATCCTCAAACAAAATCAGCCGAAGAGCACCATATGTTATTGGAGCGAGATTTATTCAGTGGTTCAGAAAATTCGGCAGTAATAGTAGTTAAAGAATTAATTGTATCTATGCGCAATAGAATTGATGATTATGCCCGTCATGGCATTGGAACTGATCGCATCGTTTTAGTAGGTGGGCCATCTGCGAATAAAGCCATAGTTGAAGAATTCCGTTATATTCTGGAAAAACCCATCGAGGTCTCACTCCATCGGAGTCATGCGGGGGCGTTAGGAGCCGCCTTACTCGCTACCCACAATGATTAATATGCATAATTATTTACCCTTTTCACAGCAGTTGCAAATGCTCTGGCCACGCAGTCTATTATATTTTCCCCCATTGGTTACAATCCCGACAGGATACCGTCTTCGAACTTATTTATCTGAAGATAACAACGGTTACTTATCCCTAATGAAAGAATCAGGATTTAATGAATTTAATCAGGATTTACTATCTGATTGTATCAGGCACGCTATAGATGGCGGCTTCTTAGTTATAGAGTATTCTGCAACAGGGGAAATCGTTGCTACAGCAGCAGCACTTCATAATCCAAGCCCACTGCATCCATATGGTGGGGAGCTTAGCTGGGTAGCGGTAAATCTAACGCATAGAGGGAAAGGGCTTGGTAAAGCTGTTTGTTCGGCTGCGACCACATGTTTTATTAAAGCTGGTTACAAACGAATTTACCTTAAAACTGATGACTGGCGCAAACCTGCAATTAAAACATATCTAAAACTGGGATATATCCCATTTCTTTATGTTGATAATATGCTATGCAGATGGAAATCAGTGTTTAAAGAACTCAACTCCACCTTTTAATGCATCCTGACCAATTATTATAATATGTCCATGCAAAAAATATTTGCCCCCTTTTTTAACCGGAAAGAGAGCGATTTCTTTCTGTTCTCCAAAGGAAGGGTAGCACTTTATGCTCTTTTAAAAGCGATTGGGGTAGGGGCTGATGATGAAGTTATCTGTTCTGGCTACACCTGTGTTATGGTACCTTCCGCTCCCCGTTTCCTTGGCGCAAAATGCCGCTATATAGACATAAATCCGAATACTTATAACATCGATACTAAATTGCTGGATGCATCATATACAAATAAAGTTAAGGCACTCATCATTCAGCATACATATGGAATCGCCCAAAATATGGACATGGTTCAGGAATGGGCTGTTTCCAAGAATATTCCTATTATTGAAGACTGCTGCCACTCTTTTGGGTCCAAATGGAAAGGTAAACTATGCGGTTCGTTTGGAATAGGCTCTTTCTTTTCAGGTCAATGGAACAAGCCTTTTTCGAGCGGACTTGGCGGAATACTAATGATTAATAACGATGAAGTGCTTGCAGAGGTTAAATCGCTGTATCAATCGACATCTTCACCCTCGCTTATTGAAGAAAAACGGATAGCCTTTCAAATAATGGCATATGGGATGCTGGTTAACCCTCGTAGTGTTTCAATTATTACAAAATTATATCGTTTATTATCCGCTATTGGACTTGCTATCGGCTCCTCAACCAACGAAGAGCTTTCAGGTGATATGCCAAAGGACTATTTCAAAAAAATGGCAAATGCTCAAATCAAGGAAGGGATAAGAAATTTAGCTAATATTGACGCATCTATAAGTCATAGAAGAGGCATTTCTGAAATATATTCAGCCGAGCTTTCGCGGCTAAGTTTTGCGCCGTTAATCGAAGAAAATGATGCACAAAATGTCTTACTCCGTTATCCTGTTAGAGTTGCTAATAAAGATGAGCTTCTTGCAAAAGCGCTGCGACATGGTATTGAAATCGGTTCTTGGTTCGAAATTCCACTTCATCCATCGGGAACTGATATGGAAAAGTTTGGCTATAGTGTAGGAATGTGTCCAGAATCGGAAAGAGCTTGTAAAGAGGTAGTAAACCTGCCTACACATGATAAGATTACCGAAAAAGAGGCAAAACGAATACTATCCTTTATGGATCGCTTCGCCAGGCGAGTTACTAAATAAATATTTTAGTGTGTCAACTTATTTATCTTGCCGGTGGCGCGTCCATGCAGCAGCGGAATCCTATATGAATAAATCTATTTTCGGGAAAAAAGCTGTATTGTGTCATGTTGCATTTTGACGAAGAGCTGTTTGCCCAATAGCCGCCATAAACTTTGTAATGGCTGCTGTTTTTTTCTGACTTTGTTGTGGTCCATTCGCGCAAATTACCAGACATATCGTACACACCGTAGCCGCTTCTGCATTCATCCATGATTCCGGAAGCTGTTACTTTATCGTTCTCGGTATTGCAAGTTCGTGTTTCATATTCGTTGCCGTATGGATAGTTGTAAGACGCAGAGCCGCCGCATGCAACTTCCCATTCGGTGGCATCGCATAGCCTTTTACCTATGGCCCTGCACGAATCGTCCGCCTCATATTTGTTGATGTATGAGGCTGGAATAACCCCCCTTTTATTCGGCCATTCATATTTATCAATGCAGAACCGCAGGTTATTGTACAAGACCGGTTCCATATTGTCGGGACACGCGAATGGCTCTTTTTTTACAAACCAAGAACGATGAACTGTGTTGGCCTTGTTTCCGGCAATATCGAATGCTCTTATAATAATCTCAAGCGAATCGTCAACCGGAATTTCGTTTTCATAAGTTAACCATTCCGTATCATATATGCTTTTATACTGGATAATCCCATCTTCATTAATTTGCATTTTAACTTTAATTTTGTCGCGATATACTCCAGGCGCAGGTGCGATGGCGATTACTGGTGGCATTACATCATGTAATCTGGGTATCGTTTCGTCATCTGTGAGGCTATTTTCTTCTGTAGGAAGTAAAGATTTATCTTTTTTGTTACCAATATTTTTATTCTTTGCGTAGTATGACTTCTCTGTTGCCGTCACTTTTACTGTATCAATGTTGTTGTTTCTTTGAGGAGATATATTAGCAAGCACATTGGGCTCATCTGTTAGTTCTAATCCAGAATATTTTTTTTCATGAAGTATAAAGAGGAAAAGAATGCAAATAATGAATAAAACAAAAAAAAACAGGAATCTAATTGCCCGTTTAAGACGACCCTTCATCTTCGAATTTGTGATTCGTTAAGATAGAACTCAATTTTAGTCCGAAGCTCTTTTCGTGATAATCCCCGTATCATATCACGACCGCAGGAGACGGATACCTGTCCGCTTTCTTCAGATACAATAACCGCTATTGCGTCAGACTCAGCCGCAATACCAAGGCCAGCGCGGTGGCGCATGCCAAGCCGTCTTTCGTCGAGATCTGGACTGGATGATAGTGGTAATACACATGCGGCGGCGACAATTTTATCGCCCTTAATAACAGCAGCACCATCGTGCAGGGGGGAGTTTTTTGTAAAAATTGTAATGAGCAGTTCCGATGTTAACTGTGCGTCAATTCTTTTCCCCGTTTCAAGCACCTCCTTTAAACCTGAGCGTCGGGCAATTACAATTAAGGCACCAAGATTTTTTTTTGATAAGTCAAAAGCGCTTTCTACTATGGCGTCAATTGGTATAAGGGCTCGTTCGCGACGGAAAAAAATGTCAGAAGGACCAAGTCCGCCAAGTTTTGTGAGAGCACTTCTTATTTCGGGTTGAAAAACTATGAAGATAGAGACAATACCAATGGTTTTAAAGTTAGACATTATCCACCCAAGCGCATGCAAATTTCCCCATTCTGCGGCTATGGCGATGAGCGCGAGAAACAGTAATGCGAGGAGCATTTGAATGGATCTGCTTCCCTTCAACCATTGTAGAACGGTATAAAGTAGTGACGCAACAATGAGTATATCAACAATATCGTAAAGTGTAAAAGGAAGAAAACGGATCCTAAAAAGAGTCACACTGCCTCCTTAAAAGCGCCTTTTGTACTAATTGTACTAAGAATTGTGCAGGCAACAACAAGTGCTTCGATAGTAGGTGCTGGATCGTGGACACGAAGAATTGATGCACCACACAAAGATGCAGCTATTGACGCTCCGATGGTTCCAAATAGGCGGTCGTCCGGATTTTCGCGTGATAAGAGCTCGCCAATAAATTTTTTCCGCGAGTGGCCTATAAGGACAGGATATCGTCCATCAACTGCTGCGGTAAATTTGCTTATAAGCTGAAGATTATCGTTGAGCATCTTTCCGAACCCGATTCCCGGATCAAGGATGATTTTTTCCGGCAAGATACCATTTTTCTCTGCATAATTGGCTCGGTTGAGCAGCCACTCTGTAACTTCGTTAACAACATTGTCGTAATGGGGAGCGTTCTGCATGGTAAGTGGGGTTCCCTTTATGTGTGTCAGTACTACCATAGATCCATGTGCTTTGACCACGCCAACCATTTTTTTATCGAACGACATTGCACTTATGTCGTTAACAATCGTAGCGCCAGCTTCAATTGCCTTTTCTGCTACTATTGCTTTTGTAGTATCGATAGAAATTTTGCTTGTTGTAGCGGCTTTAACGGCAATAATAGTGGGGATAGTCCGCTCTATTTCTACTTCAGGTGGTATTGGCAAGCTACCAGGACGAGTCGATTCGCCGCCTATGTCAAGAATATCTGCCCCTTCTTTCTCAAATTTTGCTGCCTTAAGCGCGGCAGCCTCAACTGACGATACCCTACTTGAACCGTAAAAGGAATCGGCTGTTGTATTTATAATAGCCATTATTTTCGGTAAATGGCAATTAGACTTGTTTGTCAATAATCTGTCCTTTGTTGGTCTCTTCTTCCTTGGTTTCGACAGGTTTAGCAGGCTCCTCTTTTTTTCGGCGGCTCACCATGATGCGTGGTTTTTTTGAAACCGAAAGTTTTTCACCGGCAAGTACGCGGTCGATTTCCTCCGCGTCAAGGTACTCATTTTCAAGAACTGATTCTGCAAGAGCTTTCAGTTTATCCTTATTCTCCGCAATAAGTTTTCTTGTTAAATTGAGCTGAGTTTCCAGTAGTTGTCGTATTTCGTTATCGATAACTCGTGCGGTTTCTTCGCTGTAGTCTTTGTGCTGAGAAATTTCTCTACCGAGAAAGATATGTTCTTCTTTTCGGCCAAAAGAGATTGGGCCAAATTTATCGCTCATTCCCCAATTGCAAACCATCATTCTTGCTATTTGAGTTGCTTTTTCGATGTCGTTACTTGCTCCTGTTGATATTTCACCAAACTGTACCTCTTCGGCAACTCTGCCACCGTAAATTACGGCAAGTTCGGCGAGATAATAGGCCTTTGTATTGATATGCTTATCCTGTTGAGGCAGGTGAAAGGTTACACCCAAAGCCATTCCACGGGGTATTATGGTTACCTTGTGAACAGGATTAGCTTCCGGTAAAAGTTTACCAACGAGTGCATGGCCTGCCTCGTGGTAGGCTATCACCTGCTTTTCTTTTTCTGCAATTAACATACTGCGCCGTTCCGTACCCATAAGTACCTTGTCTTTTGCCTCTTCAAAATCGAGCATTGTAACCTCTTTTTGCCCGAACCTTGCGGCAAGAAGTGCAGCCTCATTTACAATATTGGCAAGATCGGCACCGGAAAGTCCAGGAGTACCCCGCGCTATTATTTCCAGGTCAACATCCTTTGCAAGCGGAACCTTTCGCGTATGAACTTTCAATATACCATGTCTTCCGCGCATGTCTGGTCTGTCAACAACAACCTGTCTGTCGAAGCGCCCCGGACGCAGAAGGGCCGGATCAAGAACATCCGGCCTGTTGGTAGCCGCGATAAGTATTACTCCGGCGTTTGTCTCAAATCCATCCATCTCGACAAGTAGCTGGTTTAGTGTCTGTTCTCTTTCGTCATGTCCTCCACCAAGTCCTGCACCACGATGCCGTCCGACAGCGTCAATTTCATCGATAAAGATTATGCATGGGGCGCTCTTTTTACCCTGTTCAAACAGGTCGCGGACGCGGCTTGCACCAACTCCAACAAACATTTCGACGAAATCCGAACCGGAAATTGAAAAGAATGGCACTCCTGCTTCTCCTGCAACAGCACGCGCAAGAAGGGTTTTACCAGTACCGGGAGATCCAAGAAGTAAAACACCTTTTGGAATCCTTCCGCCAAGTGCCTGAAATTTCTGCGGTTCTTTAAGAAAGTCAATAACCTCTTCCAGTTCCATTTTAGCCTCGTCCGCACCAGCTACATCCTCAAAAGTAGTTTTTGGCAGATCCATGGACATCTGTTTGGCGCGGCTCTTACCAAACGAGAATATACCCCTTGCGCCGCCTGCAGGACCTCCTGACTGCATCTGCTTAAAAATGAAGATCCAAAAAAGTATCATAAGTATCCATGGCAGCATCGAAAGGATTGTCGCAAACCAGTTTGTTCGTTCCGTGACAAATTCAAATGGTATGTTTCGCTCTTCCCACAACTGCATCATGCCTTGTGTGATCTGCGGGAAGTATGTATTGAAGTAATAATCCTTGCCTCTCGCTATCTTCTCTTTGGTAATCTCTTCTATCGCGGAGACTATCGCGGAGTTTGATGAAAGCTCACTTTTATCTATCATTCCACGAAATTCTATTCCCTGCTCAGTTTTTCGTATCTGTGCCTTTGTAAGCTTGATGTTATCAGATTGAATAATTTTAGAAAATTGTGTGTAAGGGATAGTTTTAGGAGGTGGATTAATATCCGTGGAAATTTTAAAAAGGTAAAACGATATTAGTCCAACAATTAAAAAAAAGGTAAGTGATTTAAAGCGTTTTGAATTGTTATCATTTTTATTGGTACCCCCCTTTTTTTGTGGGTTTTTCTTCTTTGTATCTGCCACCTATTCCTCCAGTATATTGTTTCTTATCATAAAACTCTATAACAAAGATATTAATTAGTGAACCTTATAATGACTATGTTTTCCGTTTTTTCGGTAATTTTGAATTTTTCGGAAATTCTTACCCCCACAACCCATGCTATTTCTTCCCCAAAGGTAACTATTGGTAATAAATCTCTTTTTGCCTGCGGCACTTTTTCGTCAATAAGAAGGTCGCTTATCTTTTTTCTTCCTTTTGAGCCGAGTGGAGTAAAAAAGTCACCACTCTTTCTATTTCTTATGGTTATTAGTTTACCTACTTTAGCTGCGTCGAAATAGGCTGTTTTTGCCTTCGCATCCGGAAGTTTTATGTCTTGAATGTTTGCGGGAAGTTGCTTAAGAGCTACAATGCCAAAATTTCCTGTGTCATGCACTCCTTCTTTCAAGTCGATTGTTACCGACATTCTTTTGGAGTTAATTTTTTTTTCTTGGGGATTCTCTTTCTGCAATAAAATTCCATTAATAGCTTTAAATGCGAAAATACCTTCTCCAAGCGGTACCATTCTTCTAACAGATTGTTTATTTTGTGTAGTGAGCTCAATTAGTTCAGATAATTGCTTACGAGAAAGTGCTACTTTACCGGTGTGTGGCTGAAGCAGTTGGTCTATTAACTTTTTTGCGTCAGACACCGCGTTGGGGGTAGAGCGGCAATTATCTGCAAAGCGAGCTATGGTATCTGGAATATGTTCTCCAAATTCTTTAATCATGAAGGGTATAAGGCGGTGGCGGATCCTATTTCTGGAAATTGATACATCGAAGTTGGAATTATCTGTTCGCCAATCAATCTTTTTATTTATAAGATATTCTTCGATCTCCTTTCGGCTTACCGACAAGAGTGGGCGTATGTATGGAAGATTAACAGGGGCAATTGAGGCAAGGCCATTAGGACCACTACCGGACATCAGTCTGAAAAGTACGGTTTCAGCCTGATCATCTCTGTGGTGCGCTGTTGCAATATAGCGGGAGTTTTGAGTAGCGGCAGCTTTTAAGAGAAAATCATATCTTATTCGTCTTGCTGCCTCTTCCATGGATTCGCCCTTTTGGGGAATTATGCGGCATTTTGTACATATAAGAGCAATCCCCAAATTTTTGCATAGTTGTTTAACAAATTTT
Source organism: uncultured Fibrobacterota bacterium (assembly GCA_964590225.1). Taxonomy (GTDB): domain Bacteria; phylum Fibrobacterota; class OXYB2-FULL-49-7; order OXYB2-FULL-49-7; family JAEUSG01; genus JAEUSG01. The sequence goes on along the minus strand of CAZPWS010000058.1, from coordinate 6,636 downwards.
TCATCGCGATCGGATTCTTTTCCGCGTAATGAGTGGTTTAAGTGGGCAGCCGACAATCTGACATTAAAAATTCCACATAATATGCGTTTAAAAATATGCAGTAGAGCAACTGAATCCGCTCCACCTGACAATGCAACAATAGCACTGCTGTTTTCAATTCCAAAACCTTCGCTTCTTATGTAGCTAATGATTTTTTGTTCAAATTTATTTGGCATGAAGCATGATAGATCTAATTATGACCTATTTGATATGAAATTGTGATTTTATATGGTTGCGATGCAAGATCGTGTCGTCGGTAAGCCCAATCAATGCTGAAATTATGGTAACGAAAACCGCAACCAAATGAAATAGACTCATCGATTAGGCCAAGTCTTACAGCAAGTTTGTTATCGTAAAGAAGCTCCCCCCCAATTCTTTCAAGGTTTTTATCCTTTGTTTTAATAAAGTCAACAGTTGCTGTGGCCGCCGTTTTGAATTTATCCAATAGATGCTCATAAGAAATTCCAACAATCCTTATTCTCTCGCCTTCGTCCATGTATCGTGTATCGGTATTGTATTGCATTGACGAGGCGAATATATTTTTCAATACAAGAGATGCGCTGAATCTTTTGATTGCAGTATTGCGCCTAATGTCCCTGTCAAGGTCGAAGAATGCAAGGACACCCCCATCAACATCAGTAGAAATCCCAACATAATCGGGGGCAGCCTCACCAGATTCTACGGAGAACAACTGCCGATTAAATTTTACTGAAACGCCGCCGGATACAGTCAGGGGAATGGATAGACGGCTAAATTCTCCTGTTGACGCGTTAAAATTAAACCAGCGGCTAACCGACAAAATAAGCAAGTCTGATGAGTTGCTTAATGTTCCCGAAGGTATTCCGGTTGAACGCAGTGATAGGTTAGTTATCCGTTCTTCAAAAGAGACACCGGTGAGTTCGTTATACATTGGGATATCGGTTATTTCTGCTCTTGAGAAGGCCACAGCCATTGATGCCTCTTTCGCAAAAGGGAAAACGGCTCCTGCACTTGTAAGATGGTCGCCTAAGCCCCACAAAGGAGTGTATTCAAGAGAAAGTTCAATTTTTTCTACCCGACAAAGAAGTGCGGGATTGTAAAATGTTGCGTATGCATTGTTTGAAATACTTGAACCTGTGCCACCCATTGCAAGTGCGCGCCCTCCACGCGGTATTAGCTCAAAATCGACCATACCGTGCAGTCGGCAAACGGCAGTTAGGATAAGGCACAGCAGCAGTCGTCGCATAGGTTTATATATACAATTTTGTGTTAAGCGTTTACTATAATTGAAAAGGGAATTGTTAGCGCTATTTACATAAACTTTCCAACATACTCTTCCACTTTTGAAGCCTGATACCACGGGATGTTTATCAATGTGAATTTCTTGCCATCTATGGTGTGCTGCTGCTCCGTCTTAAAAGGACCGCCATATAATCGCACGGCGGTTGTATGATTTGCAGCATTTATAAAAGCATGGAGTGAACGGAGGCGACCGTTGGCACCGGATTTGACTTCAATGGGGATTATACAACCGTTAACAGGCAAGATATAATCAATCTCTGCATTTGATTGATTTTTATTCCGTACCCAGAAGTTCAGAGAATGTAATGGAGAACTACTTATTGCATATATTTCCTGTCCGACAATATGTTCAATAATCCTTCCAGAAAAAACAGTGCTGACATCTGAAGTCGTAAAAAGGTTCTTTCGCATGTTTGTTTTAAAAACAAACAGACCAGTATCCAGCGCGTGAAGTCTTGGAGATTTTTTTGTATCTGCCATAATTGGCAGGGCTGTTGCCGTTACGGGATGGACAACCTGAAAAAGGAAGGCTTTTTGCAGAACTGAAAAAGCCTCCTTGATATCCTTGGATTTATAGTTTGAATTACCAAAACCGTCATATCTGATGCGCCCAGCGGCCTCATTCCATGCGGTTCCTATAATGTGGCGAATAATCGGGACAATGCGTTGTGAGCGTGCATATTTTTCAACATCTTCAAGATAGGCTATAATTAAGGATTCGTGAACGGTATCTATGCTTGATGTTAAACCTGTCTCTGTAAAAACCTTTATTGCTTCAGGCATTCCACCGATGAGCATGTACATTTTGAATAGTGATGTGAGTTTTTCGTGTGCGTAGTCGGGAATTGGAATGGTATTTAATGCTTGGACAGCCGCTTCCTCTTTTAAAGCGCCGATAAATTCTTCAAAGGAAAATGGATGTAGCAGCATAAACTCAACACGCCCAACGGGGAACGAAACCTGAGTATCCATTATTGTTTCAAGGAGCGAACCTGCTGCCACGACAAAAAGATGGGGTGCCTCTTCGTGAAAGTAGCGCAACATCGCAACTGCTTCGGACGATTTTTGAATTTCATCGATAAAGATAAGTGTACGGCCGCTGCTGTTTCTCTGAATGTTTCTGGTAAAAAATATGGAATCCAGAAGATTTGCAGGTGAGGTTGCCTTTGTAAAAATTTCGCGATCAGCTTTTAGTTCGAGATTTAGCGGTATATAGGTATCGAATTGGCGTGAAAACATCCTTATGGCTGTTGTTTTCCCAACTTGCCTGGCACCACGCAGAACCAATGGTTTTCTGGTTTTACTGTCTGCCCATCTCTGCAAATCTTTGCTTATGGTTCGATTAAACATGAAATATACCTTATTATAAGGGATGTTTTTTATAAATAATACATTATTCTATGTTATATTTCAAGTATAAAGTTTGTTTTCCGTCGTTTTGACAAATACTATCTTATAGTGGAGGTTTATTGTTTTTGAAAGGGGAAGAACCATTGCAACAAATCTACGGGGAGCTTGAAAAATCTTACACAACCCCAAAACCTTTGATAGAATGCTTTTTGCCAGACAACAAAAAGAGTAATTCAATCGGACTTATTGTCTTCCCCGGTGGTGGGTATGGTAATCTGGCTGCGCATGAGGGGAAAGGCTATGCTGATTATTTTGCTAAACAAGGAATAGCGTCTTTCGTTGTTTCGTATAGGTTGGGTACAGCGGGATACAGGCATCCAGCTATGCTTGAAGACGGGCTGGCTGCTATAAAAACGGTTAGAGAATCTGCCGAGCAGTTTGGTATTGATGCAAACAAACTTGGTGTTATCGGTTCTTCTGCTGGCGGTCATCTTGCCGTTACGGTTTTAACACAATATCAAAACTATGAAAGCAGCATAAATTTGCGCCCAGATTTTGGGATTCTCTGTTACCCTGTGGTCACAATGAAATCTCCCCACACACATATGGGATCGCGAAAAAATCTGCTTGGTGATGCCCCAAGTGATTTTTTAATTGAGCAATGTTCTGGTGAATTATGCGTAACTGCTGCAACTCCGCCCTGTTTTATATGGCATACAGTGGAAGATAAAAGTGTTCCAGTCGATAACAGTCAACTACTTGTTGCAGCGTTAAAAAACAGCGGTATCGCATATGAAGCCCATTTTTATGAAAAGGGGCGCCATGGGCTTGGCTTGAATGCCAAGTTTGATTGGGGTAGTGAATCTATTCGTTGGATAAAGGAGCGTTATGGAGAATAAATGGTCGGTACTTTCTCCCGAAAAGGGTAATTTCATGTTCGGGTATTACGACAGATTCGCAATTGAGCCGGATGGGTTCAGACATTTGTCGCTTAAAATACCGCAGCAAACAAGATTGCCAGAGAAGGGTGAGAAGGCAGAAGTCGGATACATTGACATCCGTGAGAAAGTATTTGTACGGTGTGCCGAAACCGAAAGCTGGTGTCATCAGCAGGGGGCGATGACTCTCTGGTTGCCTCATCTTAAAAATCATTTTGTTTATAACGATTTTGTTGCTACCGGATCGGAATGGCGCCCCTTGGCGCGAATTTGTGATTCAAGCTCAGGAAAGATTATTGGTGAATATACAAGACCAATTTATGTGATTTCCCGAGATGGAAAGTGGGGGGCAAGCCTTGACTTTGCTCGCATTCCACGCAGGGGTTACTCGTATGCGAGAGCCGAAGTTCCGCTCGACAAGCCCATGCCAGACCTTGATAATGACGGTTTGTTTCTTATTAATATGCTTAGTGGGGAGAGCAAACTCATAGCACCATATCGTAATCTCTTAAAGGCGCACCCCTGCCCATACGACCTTGACGACCAGTATATTTGGCTTAATCATGCAATTTTCAACGCTGATTCAACGAGGCTTATGGTATTGCTCAGACATAGGCAGGATCCACACAAGGGGATGTGGAAAACTCATATGATTACAATGAATCTTGATGGGAGCGAAGTACTTTGTCCATTGCCGGAGATGCTATGGAGCAATGCACAGATTTCACATCAGATGTGGGGTCGGGGGACAAGAGAAGTTCTTGTAGATGCAAACTGGTGCGGTCGAGGGCACGAATATGTTGTATTCGAAGAAGACAAAATTCCTCTCCGTGCGAGCAGAATTCACAGAGGTATGGGACCAATGGGACACCTTATTTTTTCGCCAGATGGTAAGTGGCTTGCGGCTGATACATATCCCAAGGATGGCATGCAAAAAATTGCCCTTGTGGAAGTGTCAACCGGAGAATTAACAGAAATTGGTAGGTTCAATCATCCGGCTGTGCCAATTGGCGAGGTTCGTTGCGATTTACATCCCCGTTGGTCAGCCGATTCAAGGTATATCACAATTGACACAATACATTTTGGAGAACGCAAGATAGCCCTTTTCGATATAAGGACATTATAATATGACGATCAGAAATCCAATTTTACCCGGGTTTAATCCAGATCCATCTATTTGTAGGGTTGGTGATAATTACTATATCGCCACTTCAACATTTGAATGGTTTCCTGGTGTGCAGATTCATCAGTCAAAGGATCTCGCTGTATGGCGTTTAGTTAATCGACCTCTTGCTCGCTCTAAACAACTTGATATAGTTGGTTGCCCTGCTTCGGGAGGTGTCTGGGCACCTTGTATCACTTATGCTGACGGTCTTTTCTGGCTTATTTACTCCAATGTCAGGAACGCAAAAAGCATCTATAAAGATGTTCATAACTATCTTGTAACGGCTAATCACATAGAGGGCGAATGGAGTGATCCAGTTTATCTTAATTCAAGCGGATTTGATCCCTCCTTGTTTCATGATGATGACGGAAGGAAGTATCTTGTCAATATGGTATGGGATCATCGCAGGGATAGAAATCATTTCCATGGCATTGTACTGCAGGAATATTCTCCTGTCTCGGAAAAGTTGGTTGGCAGAAAAGAGATAATATTCAGGGGCACTGCTTTGGGTTGTACTGAAGGTCCGCATATTTATAAACGGAATGGATGGTACTATCTTATCACAGCAGAGGGAGGGACGGGATATTCTCATGCGGTAACTTTATGCAGGAGCAAGTCTCTTTATCGGGGTTGGGAAGTCTGTCCTGATAATCCAATACTAACTTCCTGCGGTGATCGTTCACTGATACTGCAAAAAGCTGGCCATGCTTCGCTTGTTGAAGCTGAGAATGGAAAATGGTATCTAACCCATCTTGTTAGCAGGCCTATAGGACCGCTTTCCCGTTCAATTTTAGGAAGAGAAACCGCGATTCAGGAGGTAGTGTGGATTTCTGATGGCTGGCTGAAGTTAAAGCATGGTGGTAATGCACCCCTCTTGGAGATTGAATCACCGATAGAAGTGGTTCAGAATAAACCAGAAACCGGCTGCTTTGATTCCGTCAAATTTGACGGGGAGATAATACCATCTGTTTTTCAGAGTCTCAGGCGCCCCTTTAGCGAGGATTGGCTCTCTTTGAAAGAACGGCCCGGATTTCTTCGGTTGATTGGTGGAGAGTCTCTGGACTCATTGTTTCATCAGAGCTTGATAGCACGGAGATTTACATGCTTGCCGTGTAGTGTCCGTACGGTTGTAGAGTTTAACCCTGAGTCGTTTCAGCAGATGGCCGGACTTATCGCGTGGTATTCAAGTGATAGTTATCATTACCTTCGCATCAGTTTTGACGATGAAAGAAGGTGTCGTTCTCTTAATATAATTTCGTCTGATATGGAAGGCGCTGGTGAGGTTTTGAAGCAGGATATTGCGCTGCCGCATTCGGTTCCGATATATCTTGAAATGGTTATGGATAAGGACGGAGGTTTGAACTTCTCCTATTCGTTAGATGGAACAGAATATTATCAAGTGGGCAAAACACTAGATGGAACCATATTAAGCGATGAATATGGCGGTAAAGGCCATCGGTTCACTGGCGCTTTTTATGGCTTATGCTGTCAGGATTTATCGGGAAGTCGCGTTTTTGCTGATTTTGCCTATTTAACTACCAACATCCTAAAGCCCAATAAACATTGAATTCGATGTATGTTAAGGAACTTTTCCATTGCTTTCTCTGTTAGGATAGATGCTAACAGCTCAATGGATTTTCCAATTATCGCTGGTACCAGTTCGAGTCTTTTTTTAGTATTGTAAATCAGTCTAATGTTGTGAAATCCTGCTTTGGTAATCAGCAGCGAGGCTTCTCTCACGGTGTATTCCTTAAGATGAAACCCCGTAGCTTTTTTGTCAAAGTGTCGTGATATATCATGAGGTCCGTATAAACCCAAACTTTGCATTAGAAAGATTTCTAATGCAAAGCGTTTAGAAAAATC
>CAZPWS010000057.1:0-19523 GCA_964590225.1 uncultured Fibrobacterota bacterium | reverse complement strand
AATTCAAATAGTTCGGCGCCTTTGGCGCCTCCTATTGAATAAGTTGGGATAATTCGGAGTATAGTGAAATGCGTTCTTCGCGTGTAGCCTCTTTTAGGCGTGCTGCCAAACGCTTTTCAATCTCATAGTGCTCTTGTGTCTGAGATTCTGTTCTCATAACGATTTGTACCGTAAAAAAATCAGCTAAATAGCTGTGCTTTTAAGCTTAAGCTCCCTTAATTGTTCAAACGATACGGCTGAGGGAGAGCCATCCAATAGGGATGTGCCGCTCTGTGTTTTTGGGAAAGCAATTACCTCTCTGATATCATTAAAACCGCACATTAATGCTATTAATCTGTCAAGTCCTGGCGCTATTCCACCATGAGGCGGTGCGCCATACCTGAAAGCTTCGAGTAAAAAACCAAATTTAGAGTTTGCCTCCTCTTCGGTGATTCCTATTGCACGGAGTACACGCTTTTGAAGTTCTGAGTCGTGGATACGAATAGAGCCTGATGCAACTTCTATTCCGTTTAGAACGAGGTCGTAGCTCCTTGCCGTAACTTTCAGTGGTTCCGTTTCAATGAGATCAAGTTTATTGGCGTTAGGTGCTGTAAAAATATGGTGCGCAGCAACAACTTTTTTCTCCTTCTCGTCATATTCAAACATCGGAAAATCGGTTATCCAACAGAACGAGTATGTTTTATCCTTTATAAGCCCCATTCTTTTCGCAAGCTCATTTCTTAAGCGGGAAATAATATCGTTACAGCTATTTGGACGGTCCGCAACAAACATTAGTGTAGCACCAATTTCAGGCTTGACAGCATCAATTAATTCTTTCTGGATATCTGCTCCGAAGTATTTGACAATGTTAGACTCAAGACCGTTTGGGGTAACACGCATCCAAGCCATACCTTTGGCGCCGTTGTTTTGACAAAAGGCAATCAAGTCTTCAAGATCACCTTTAGAAAAATCAAATTTTGGTGCAATGCATTTTACTATACCGCCTTTTTCAACAACAGAACGAAAAACAGAAAAATCAGACCTGCCGGCAATAGCCGTTACATCAGTCAGCTCAAGACCAAACCGAAGATCGGGTTTATCGCATCCGAAACGGTGCATTGCTTCTGAATGTGTAAGTCGTGTAAATGGTATTGCAATGTCTATTTCTGCTGCCTCTTTAAACATCTTTTGCATCATTCGTTCAACTGTTGAATAGATATATTCTTCGTTGGTAAATGATGCTTCAATATCAATCTGGGTAAATTCAGGTTGTCTGTCGGCTCGCAGGTCTTCATCGCGCATGCAACGGGCTATCTGGAAATATTTATCCATTCCCGATACCATTAACAATTGTTTGTATAGCTGTGGGCTTTGGGGCAAAGCATAAAAAGTACCAGGATTTAACCGGCTTGGCACAATAAAATCGCGAGCGCCTTCAGGTGTCGATCGAACAAGCATAGGTGTTTCAATTTCAAGAAAACCTTCACTGCTCAGGAAATTTCTGACAGAGAGTGCTGCTTTATGGCGTATTATAAGGTGCTTTTGCATTTCGTGGCGCCGAAGATCGATATATCGATACTTGAAGCGAAGCGCTTCCCCCGTATCGCTCCATTCATCAATTGCAAATGGTGGAACATCACTCTTGTTCAGAATAGTAAGTGTTTCGGCAAGAAGCTCAATTTCACCGGTTGATATCTTTGTGTTAATCATCGAATTTTCGCGTTTACGAACAACACCAGAAACAGTTATAACCCATTCACGACGGAGGTTTTCTGCGCTGGTAAAAAGATTGCTCGCAGAATGAGGTTCAAAAACAACCTGGGTAAAACCATAGCGATCCCGCAAATCAATAAAAATGATTCCGCCATGATCCCGCCTTGTATTAACCCAACCGGAAAGGGTAACTCGTTGACCGGAAGCGTTAGTTTTTAATTCTCCGCAGGTATGTGACCTGAACAAAACCGCCGCAGAATCTGCCATAAATAACCTCTCAATAAGAAATAATGTAAGATTGCAAACACATAAGATAATTACAGGGATAACCTTTATCCAATTAATTGAGAAATAAAGCTTTTAGAATCTATCTTGTATGCCGTGATACAAAAAAAAACCTTTCGTTTAGGCTGCACATCTTATGTTTATCCCGATACAATGCTCCGTAATGTAGAGCTGTGTGCCGGAGTTTTCGATGATATCGAGATGATTTTTTTTGAATCCGAAGGCATCAATAATTGGCCTACTGTTCAGGAGGTCAATATTATGGCAGAACAACTCAAACAAAAAAATACAACCGTTACGATTCATTTTCCGATAGATGCTAAAGCGGCTGCAACAGATGAAAATGAGAGGCGTCGATTCTCTGAACAGGCCCTGAAACTTGTTAGCCATACAGCCGCGCTTCACCCATTTGCCTTTATCCTCCATCTTGAAGGCGTGGAAAAAAAAGCACCATTTGAAGAGGTCGAAAGCTGGCACCAGAGAACAAAAGAGATTTCGCGCTCTCTGCTTGCTTGCGATAATCTTGATCATCAAAAGGTGGCGGTTGAAAATTTAAATTATCCATGGGAATGGAATAGGCTTCCGGTAAGAGAAAATGGTTTCTCGTTCTGTCTCGATTTTGGCCATTTTTGTCGGTATGGCATAGATTGGAGACTACCTTTTAGAGAGTTGTTGCCCGAAACCCGCGTTATCCATCTGCATGGCTGGAATGGGGAAAAAGATCATGTTTCACTTGAAGATCATGACCGCAGAGATCTTCAGGAGCTTGCATGTTTGCTAAAGAAAGAATATGCTGGCGTGGTTTCACTTGAACTATTTGACACTAAAGCAGTCTTTGATTCAAAGAGATTATGGGAGGAATTATGTCGGTGATGCTCTATACTGGGGGCGTACGGAGCGGCAAAAGTACGCTTGCTTTAAATAATGCCGCGACTTCTATAATAAAGAATAAAATCTTTTTCGCTACTGCTGTTGCTTTTGATGACGAAATGAAAAGCCGCATTGCTAAACATCAGCTTGAACGGCATGCGATGAACTTTAAAACAGTAGAAGCTCCATATGCCCTTGCGGATTCTTTAATCGCGGAGAATGGAGATAATGTAGCCGTAGTTGATTGCTTAACAGTGTGGTTATCTAATCAGTATTACAAGCTGGGCGAGGAGGGTGACCAACTTGTGGTCGCTGCCATACAAAATCTAATTGCTACATTGTCAGATAGTTCGATGGAACTGCACATTGTTACAAACGAACTTGGTTGGTCGATAGTACCCGAAAATGCTTTTGCGCGGAGGTTTAGGGATATGGCCGGATATCTTAATAGGCGCGTAGCTGAAATAGCTCAGAGCGTAACCATGTGCGTTTGTGGAATACCAATTAAAATTAAAGGATAATTAATGCAAATAAAGGTATTAAGCACACTGAATAGGGAATTGGAATCAAGAGTAAAGTCAAATCTCGATAGTCTCACAAAACCGTTGGGTAGTTTAGGCCGTATGGAGGAGTTTGCGCTTCGTTACTGTTTGGCCCGTGGTATGGAAAAACCACCACTCGATAAGATGGCAGTATATACCTTTGCTGCCGATCATGGTGTAACTGCGGAGAAGGTATCGCCATTTCCAAAGGAGGTAACACCGCAAATGGTATTGAATATGCTAAATGGCGGTGCGGCTGTAAGCGTCATGGCAAATGCCGCAGGAGTTTCTGATTTTGTAGTTGATATGGGGGTTGATTTTGATTTTATGCCGCATAGCAAGTTGCTTTCATTCAAAATAGCAAAAGGTACAGAAAATTTTAGGCGTGGAGCAGCGATGACACCGTCGCAATGTGAACAGGCAATTGAAAATGGCAGAAAAATTGCAGAACAGGCGAGTGGAGACCTTTTCGGGATAGGCGAAATGGGCATTGGTAACACATCATCTGCTTCGGCCTTATATGCCCTTCTTCTTGGTCTTAAGCCCGAGGTAACCGTAGGTGCCGGAACTGGTGCGGTAGGTGATCTTCTGTGTCACAAGAGCAAAGTTATCGAAGAGTCAGTTGAAATGCACAGAAAGGAGTGGGATGGAACCCCTTTTGATGCATTAAGGAGAGTCGGTGGCTTTGAGATCGCGGGTATGGCCGGTTTTCTAATTGGAGCAGCAGAGAAAAGAATTCCCGTGACAGTTGACGGATTTATAGCTTCTGCCGCAGCAGCTGTTGCAGTTAAATTGGTTCCTGCGCTATTTGATTATTTGTTTTTCTCGCATCAATCTGCCGAAAGGTTTCATCGTGGTTATTTTGCCATGAATGGAATTCGGCCAATTCTGGAACTCGACATGAGACTTGGGGAGGGAACTGGTGCAGTTCTTGCTATGCAAATAATATTACAGGCAATGAATTGTTATAGCAAGATGGCTTCATTTGCATCGGCAGGAGTAAGCAATAAAGAATGATAGCGGGTTATATAGTTAGGCCAGCAGTAACGGCGCTTCGAACTTTAACAGTTATTCCAATGCCAGGGCAGGATTCGCTTTCTTTTGGCAGGAGTCTGCTCTATTTCCCCATAGTGGGAGCGCTTATTGGTGCGCTTTGTTGTGGGCTACTTTATTTATTGCAAGGCTTGGCTAATTGTCAGCCATATTTAGTAGCAACAATAATTGTTCTGTTCCTTCTGCTTGTAACAGGGGCACTTCATTTAGATGGTCTGGCAGATTCAGTCGATGGTTTTGGCGGCGGTAAGTCTAAAGAAAAAATTTTGGCAATTATGAAAGATTCCAGACAAGGTACATTTGGAGTGGCGGCAATTGTATTTGCTATTATTTTGAAAGTGCTGCTAATTAGCCCAATTGTCGAAAATGGGGAATATCTTAAGCTTGGTGCGGTGTTTTTTGCATCTCGTGGAATTCAGCCTATTATAGTTGCATTTTTTCCGTACGCCCGAAAAGAGGGTGGAACGGCAGCCCCATTTTCAGTGGATTCGAAACCCTTTGCTATTGCGTCATTTGTTCTAACACTTACTCTTTTAGCTGGGATTTTAAGGATAGAAGGCCTCTTTATTTTCATGACAGCCATATTTGTTATGCTCTTATGGTCGTTCTATTGCAAAAAAAAGATTGATGGAATTACGGGCGATTGCATTGGTGCCGGAAATGAGTTTGTCGAAATATCAATATTATCTTTTTATATTTTTAGCAGAATCTAAGCATATTTTACGGATTTACACCAATTTTTTGCCATATATCCAACAAGCTAACAACAGCACCAGACCTCATGGCCTCATCTGCTTTTAGTGCTACAATAGCGGAAGTTGCTCCGTCTATTAGGGGTGTTTCTGACCTTTTATTCTTATCGGCCATAAGTTCAGCAAGCGATTTGGCAACGAAAATATCTGCCCCACCGTGGCCACCCGAAGAGTGCGGAATATCCAACCTTTCTGTTGTAGTATTGAAACCGATTTTTCTGTACTCAATTACACCGTTAAGAACATCTGCTCTAATGGCTCCTTTAGTGCCAAGAAGGTACATTCGTCTTTCAGGTATGCCGGCATTGAGATTTGTGTGGAATGTTGCTCTAACGCCATTAATATATTCAATAATTGCCACCTGATTGTCAATTATATCGCCGGATCCAGTAAAGGGATGTTCCATTGGGTTGCCGTTAGCAAACCATGTGCAGTATGCAAGTTTTTCTTCTTTATTTTTTCCAATTGCGTCCATTATAAATCTGTTTTCCGGTTTAAAAAAGTCTCTTCCACCAAACGAGGCAATTTTGGCCGGAAGTGAATTTACAATCCAATTAGCAAGATCAATGTCGTGGCAGCATTTTTCAAGAAGATGGCCACCAGAAAATGATGTTTCCCTACGCCAATCACGCATAATGTAGCCGCCGTGGTTAAAATCGAGTGTTTCGTTGAATTCAAAACTTACAAGTTTGCCTATCGCCCCATTTTGTACAAGTTCCCTAATCTTGTGGTAGTGTTGTGAATATCTGAGAGTGAAACCTATCATTATTCGGCTTTGTGCTTTTTCCGACATCCTCACAAGATCAGTGATGTCATCTATGGTTGTGGCGAGCGGTTTTTCGCAGAAGATATCGAGGTTTGCTGCGAGCCCTTTTTCAAGCTGCCTGCGGTGGTAACAATTCCACGATCCTATAATTAGCCAATTAAGGTTTTTGTGGCTATAAAGTTCATCTTCTGTGTGGCACATTATTAGGGAAGTATTAAAATCTTTTTTGTAAAGCTCCATTCTTTTGGGAGATGGATCATAAACAGTATCTATAGACAAAAGTTTATTTAATGGCAGCAGTCTCTCAAGCAGAGAGTGTATTCTGATTCCGCATCCCACCACACCAATCGAGATTTTATTTTCCATGTTTTTGCCCTTTCTTTTTAACAATTTAGTGTAATTAATAATTATAATAAATATCAATAATGGCTAAAATTTTAATATTTTTGATTATTATGCACAAATCAGATGGAAAACTTCTTAATCGGCAACAGATTGCTGGCATGAAGAGGCTTGGTTATCCGCAGAACTATTATAAGGGTACACTTCCTTTTTCATTATCGCTGCCAAGAAATATTCTTATATGGTTCGACACCAATCCTGTAAGTCGTACCGGCATATCATTTCATTACCGCTATTTATTGGTATGTCCTGTTAGTGGCCGCGGTAAAGCAATTGTCGATGATGGCATCGTTGAAATAGGAGAGAATACCTGTTTGCTCATTTTCCCATTTCAGTTTCACCATTTTATTTATGAAAATCATGGTAGGGAATGGATATTTATCGGCTTCGAGTCAGAAGAGTTATCTATGCTCAACTGCTTAAAGTGTGCCCCATTTAAGCTTACTGAATCTTTAAGTAGGCTGATGTCTATGCTTGTTGATGGCTATCTCAACGACATGCAAGACAAAGTGGTTAATAATAGAACGCCACTTATTTTAGCTCTTTTTTTAAATGAGTTAATGCTTGTGAACAGGAAGCATAATGTAATAGCGTTGCAAAGCAAAACAACCAACCCGACTATCGAAACTGTGATACACAGGGAAATATGTTCAGATCTAAATTTGTCAATAAAGTCGCTTGGTCAAAGGATAGGATACTCTGAAAGCCGACTGCGGGCGCTTTATAGATCTGCCCACGGTATCAGTATTGGCAAGGTTGTCCGCACCATAAAATTTAGTAAAGCAGAGGCGCTTCTCGCATCAACCAACCAAAAAATCGATAGCATTGCTCATACCTGCGGTTTTGGTTCGCTGTACGCATTCAGTCTCGCATTTAAAAAGCGGTTTGGCGTTTCGCCTCGTGATTATAGAAATATGACGATAATTCCGAAGCGCAATTCTATTTTATCTTGATAATTTCTCAAAACAATGCCATTTTATCTAAATGGAATGCGCACAAACAGAAGCCATATTGAAGGACCTTGTTCGAATTCAATGACAACAGCCGCTACTACATTTATGTGCGGAAGGGCAAGCTGCAGCCGCTCCTGGAGGGCAGCTAAAGCCTTCCTTTGCAGGCGAGGCCGATGCCCCAAGTATTCCGATACCTCCAGAAATTATCCTTAAAGATTCAGCTCCGCATGAAGTGCATTTCTCGTTGGAATCGTCCCTGATACTCTTTTCTTTTTCAAATTCATTACCGCATGAACTACATTTGAAATCATAAAACATTTTACAATCCCTTTTCTTTTATTACATAGTCGATAGCTTTGTCAAGCGTTTGTAGGTATGCATCTGTTCCGTGCATCACTACATTTTCATAACATGATTGTACGGTTGTCTTCTTGATATTCTTTACTGCGTACTCAATTTTAGTGACAGGCACAAGAAAAGCCTTGATTTTAAGCTTTTCCATCTTTTCCCTGCCTTCTTTAAGGTCGGGAGGGCAGGCAACGCCAACAACAGCACGGGGAAGGCCTTCCGCAAGGCAGACATCAATTACCTGTCTCCCCCCGGGAATAACAAGAACCTTCCCTTTAAGTCCAGATGCCTGTATCCGTTTTTTTGTGAGAAGGGCATAATCACCAAGTCGGCAAACGGCGCCTTCTACCTGTCGATAGGTTAGAGAACATCTCTTCTCCTCGTTATCTTCGCAGAGGAAGTAACCACGGTACCGTTCTGCGGGACACCGCTCTGGCACAAAACAACGGGGGAAAAGCACAACCACATCAAGCTTGTATCCCTCTTTTACAACCTTTTCAATCGTCTTGCCTTCCGGAGGATCATCTACAAAGTCTGTTGCATACCGTTTATCGGCCATTTGTTACTCTTCTAACAACAGAATTTAACCTACATTTTCCACACGAACAATTTCAGGAAATTGCGCTTTTAGTGTTCTTTCTACGCCGGCTTTTAGCGTCATTCCGGCATGTGGACAACCAGAACAGGCTCCGGTAAGCTTAACTTTAACCACTCCTCCTTCGATGCCGATAAATTCGATATCTCCGCCATCTGCCTGCAATGCGGGACGGATGGTATCGATAGCCTTTTCAACCATTTCGTTTGTCACAGTTCGCTCCTTTTTAAAGTGTGCCTTTTTTATTTGTCTGTCCAACGGTAAAAGATAAATAAATTGGCGGTGATATTTCTTTGCGAAATAAGCGGTTTCGATACTATTTTACAATAGATAAGCTGTTTCAGAAAAAAAGTGAGGTTAAAATGGCCAACATTACCAAACAGGATTTGATAAATGAAGTCGCCAGGGAGACTGGTCTCGGTCAGTCAGATGTAAAACTTGCGGTTGAGGAATTTTTAGCTATAATTGGTGATACCTTACTAAATAATAAGTCCATAGAGATAAGGGGGTTCGGAACATTCCTTACAAAGGTACGGAAGCCCCGTCCAGCAAGAAATCCTAAAACTGGTGAAGTTGTGCCGTTGCCTGAGCGCACAGTACCACTTTTCAAGTTTTCGAGCGAATTAAAACAGCAAATCGACAAGGGACACGCGGTGCAGGCTATGCAAGAAGCGCCTGGCAACAATAATACGAGTGCAGAATCGGCAGATCAGGAAATTTACTAACAGTCATGACATTGACATACGCATAGTGAATGCCGCGAGTTATTGCTTTAGTACTACTATTGTTCCTTAGTATCGCTTATCCTTCCGCAAATGGCAGAAATAATCCACGCGTAAATTTTAAAGAGTTTTACACCGCCAACTTTAAAGTTGTTTATCAGGATGGGCTTGATTCTATAGCAAAACGGGCAGCGACTGTCGCCGAGGCAGCTCTGCCGGGCATTTGCGAAAATCTTTTTGTTGAGTATAGGGCACTGCCAAAAATAAATATTGTCATTTCAGATATAGACGATTACAGCAACGGTTTTTCATCTCCATTTGGCAATAAAATTGAACTTTTCGCTTCTCCAATGCAGTCGCTTACCACGGGAAGTATTGCATGGATAGACAGGCTTGTTGTGCATGAACTTGCGCACCAGATTACATATCAAAATCTGCGTCGAACATTTGGCATTTACAGCACCATCTACTACCTTTCTTTTATTCCAGCCTGGTTTATAGAGGGGATTGCCCAGTACGAAGCGGAGGAATGGGATAATAACCGCGATTTTCTTCTCCGTACTTCTTCTGTTGGTAACGCTCTTTTACGACGGGAGAGGACGCATGGTTTTACTGGGCTAAATGTTATTGAATCCCGACTGCTATATGAACAAGGGCACTCCATATATCGCTTTCTTGCTAAAACTTACGGCTCCAATATTGGCGGTAGAATACTGAATGGTCTTTCTGTTTTTTCTCCCACAATAAGCAGTGGCTTAAGACGAACCATACGAATGGACGAAAAGAGACTTTTCGAAAGGTGGCGAGGGTATGTCGAAGCGGAGTATAAGCGTGAGTATGGTGCTGCTCCCCGTAATAACAGAAATTATCAATCAATTCCACTCATTGCAGAGCGATTCGATCACCTCTATTCATTTAAACGAATTGCTGGTGGCGCTGTTTTTACCGGAATAGAAAAACTTGATAGATACGAGGAAAATCTCTTTGTTTACCGTAATGGTAGTGGGCTACAAAATATTGATGGTCCGCTTGTTAATTCACTCTTTGATATTTCCAAAGACGGGCAAATAATTCTTTATTCCAAGATGGTACGGGATAAGGAAGGAGCACTTAGGTACAGGATAAAGGCAAGTGACTTAGACGGTAATATGATTGACATACCATATATAAACGGCGAATCACCTGTTTTTGTTGGAACAAATAGCATCGCCTATCTATCGAACAGGGGTGGACGGACCTTTTTGTTTAAATTAACATTGCCATATAGAGAACCAAAGCTTCTACCGCTTCCTCCAAGCGTAATAAGTGCATACTCACTTAAAGTGTCGAACGAAAGATTTTATCTCTCTGCAATTCTTGATGATGGCAAGCGGGCAATTGTATCGATTGACACGCTGGGTAGTAACTATCGGGTGGATGTTTCGGACGAAACCGCAGATTCACGGTTACCTTCGATAAGCAGTAATGGCCAATTAGCCTATATAACAAATAAAAATGGCCCATTTGAGTTACGACTCAATGATGCGGAATCAGAAAGAACTGTTGTTTCTGATCCGCTTGGTGTGTTTGCCCCAGAGTTTTATGGTGATGACTCGCTTACATACATAGCTGTTCAGCCGACAAAAACTGGTTTCAGGACAACCGCCTATACCGTTTCTGTTAATGCAAATGTAAACCCAATTTCCTGGGACTCTCTATTGGAATGGAAAAAGGGGAGGGTCTTTAATGCCCGAACTGTAACAGGGTTTACTCAAATGTCAGCTCCACAAAAGTATAATTCGTTACTGTCTCTGAAACCACTGTTGATTTATCCAACCGGGGTTGATAATACGGCTCTGGGAACAGCGGTATTCTTTTCTGATCCGGTTGGGCGGCACGAATTAACGGGGGCGCTGTTGCTTAATGGTAATCTTACTCCCGGGTGGAATGCAACCTATACTGCAAAATGGCTTAATCCCACAATATCGATGGATGCAGCACAATATGGTTATTACAGCGAAATTTACAACACAGGCGATTCTACGCTTTTCAACGCGGAGTTTACGCGAAGAAGTCGCCTTAAACTTACACTATTGAAAGAATTTAATGGGGTAGAAGATCCCGCCCGTTTCGATCATGGTTTTTTTATTTCGTCAATAGCAGGTGAAGATCAAACTGTTGACACACTAATATATTTAAATGAAAGAAGGGGGATAGCCCTGCAGCGTGGTACTGAAGACCTTGTATCGGTCGGGGCAGGTTATTATGCGAAATGGAAGCAGCCATTTACCTACTCAGATTTTTATCCTCTTGATAGCTGGCTTTTTTCTGTTTCTACTTTTAATGCAAATAAGAATTTTTTTGGCATTCGTACATATAATCAGTTGCAGCTCAATGTTAATGGAACAACGGAATTGTTCGATAACTATCAGGTACTTGCGGCAAATATGTTACTTATAAGCAATTATGGCTATAGTAATGTCTCTTTTAAGAAAAGTCTCGCGCTTCTTCCGCGTGGTGTTGTCAATTATTCCGATAACGGATTTCGTCAGTTGCTTTCATGCAATTTTGAGTATCGATTACCTCTATCGTGGGATTTGGGTGCCAATGTGTTGGGTGCATACTTTGAAGCACTTTCTATTGCCGCCTTTTTTGATCTTTTTACGGAGGTGCCAGGCAGTAGCTTTGATTATTGGCAATTCAATAAACCGTTGTGGACTGGTGGCGCTCTTTTTCGGCAACGGGTACTTATCTTTGGCAAGACCATAACACATTTAAATGGTATGGTTTTTTACGATCCAGCGCGACCCACTCAAAAATGGGACTATGGATTTACCTTTTTCGGAACAGCTAATTTTTAAAACTTATGAACAAAAATAAAAGAATCACAATTGCAATAACGGCTGGCGATCCAAACGGTATTGGCCCCGAAATAGCCATCAAGACCGCAGCGCTTCTATCAGTACGAAAAATTTGTACTCCCCTAATTTACGGTTCGCACGAGACAATCAGTGATACTGCGACTATCCTTGGATTGTCGCTCAAGAATATCGAGATTGTCGATACGGGAAGGGTTATAAAGTCAATCGGCTTTGGAAAGGTAAGCGCTAACGCTGGCGAAGAATCAATTCGTGCAATAGATTGTGCGGTGAAAGATATTCGCAAGGGCATCGTAAAAGCAATAGTCACAGCACCCATTTCAAAAGAGGCGGTTGTAAAGTCGGGATTAAAAAAATTTACTGGCCATACCGGATATATTGCCGAAGCGGCTGGAAACCCCTTTCATGTGCTCGCCCTTTTTGCAGATAACAAGTGTATCTCGTTTGTTACTCTTCACGCATCAGTCCGTAATGCTCTGCTGCAAATAAAGCGGGACAGGATTGTCAAAACTACTATTCTGCTCGATTCTTTCCTTAAAAAGATTGTTGGACGCAGCGCAAAAATTGCTATATCCGGACTAAATCCACATGCAGGCGAGTCGGAGATTCTTGGATTTGAAGAAGCAACAGAAATTATTCCAGCAATCAAGATGCTACAAAAAAAGGGAGTTAAGGTTGCAGGTCCCCTTCCGCCCGATGTTGTTTTCCCCGCTCTTTTTTCTGAAAGATTCAATGGTGTAGTTTCTATGTTGCACGACCATGGCCATGTTGCATTTAAAACAGCCCTGTTTAAGCTTAATAAAAGAGTTGGTAAAACTGGTGGCGTAAATGTAACTCTTGGTTTGCCATTTGTGAGAACTTCGGTTGATCACGGTACTGCTTTTGACATTGCGGGACAAAACATTGCTGACATAGGAAGCCTTGTCGATGCAATTAATCTTGCGGTCAGGCTTTCGCAATAATATAAAGGAATTAAATATGGAAGATTTAAGATCGCTACTACTTAGTCCCGACGCACGGGAAGTTCATAGCGGGTTAATGCAGATAACAGCAAAAAATCTGACAATGCACCTTCCTTGTTTGATGGAAATTATAAAGAAACATTCTCCGCATGCGAAGGAGGCTGCGGAAATTGTTGCTGATCGTATTAAGTCAATATTTACTTCCGGTACTCCTTTGGAGGATAAATCAAAGGATGCACTCGCAAGGCTGCTTTTGCAAATAGAACCGGATGTTATGACTCATATCTCCGACGAATTTAAGGTTTCTGATCCAAGAAAAAAGATAGACCTTATTTATTTGCTAAAGCCATTCCATGACGAAAAAACTTCCGTGAAAGTATTATCGGATGCTCTCCATGACACTAATAGGCTTGTTAGGGCGTGTGCTGTAAAAACACTTGGAAAAATCGCCGATAAAAGGGAGCCAGGTATAATAGCCCGTTTTTTATCTGACAAAGATTCGAGAGTAAGAGCCAATGCGGTTGAGGCCATAGAAGATGCTAAAGGGGCAGGTAAATTAACAGGTTTTTTATTACGGCTAAAAAATGATACTAATAACAGGGTTCGTGGCAATGTTGTAAAGGCGCTATATCTTTCTAACTATCGTGATGCAGAAAAAGAGCTTACCACCATGCTTGCAAGCGATGATGACCTTATGTGTGTGAGTGCTGTGTGGGCTGCTGGTGAAATTGGCAAAAAGATGGCAGACAAGATTCCTCAGATGCTTTCGTTACTCGAAACAGTGAAAATGCGTAAAAGTCCACTTATTCAGACCAATATTCTTCTTGCAAAGGATAAAATTGCCAAATCTAAAATCGCCATCGGTCAGAAATTATCAAAAGAAGATCTGACCTTAAAACAGCAGATTATTGAAAGAAGTTCAGTAAATATTAATCGTGAGACAAAAGGTCGCTTTGAAGTGGTAAAGGTAAGCGGTTGTCTTAATATATACTCGATGATTCCGTTAAAATTAACTGTTCAGGAAGCCATTGCAATTACTCCAGTCAGGCTTGCATTCGATTTTACAATGGTTGATGATGTTGACGCATCGGTGATGCGTTTTATTCGTAACTTAAACGGAAAGATTAAAGAGAAACAGGGCGGCCGTTTTATGGTGTTTGGCCTGTCGGCTGAAATTCGGGATGCTTTCAGTCTTGCAAATCTTGACAGTTCTGTGCTAATTTTTTCCCGTGGCGAAGAAATTGAACATCTTTTTTAGTATTTTTCAAGTTGCGAAACATTTAACTGTGAGGATTTTATGAAAATTGCGGCATTTATCATTTTTGCTTTTATTTCGATTTTCCCAAACGAAATTCAATGGAAGAATTTCACTAACGGCTACAAAGATGTTCTCTCAAAAAAGAAGCCGGCAATAATTGATTTTTACACGGACTGGTGCCATTGGTGCAAGGTTATGGACGAAAAGACATTCAATGATGCCAAAGTTAAGGAAAAACTTGTTAAAAATTTTGTTTCTATGCGCATAAATCCAGAGCAATCCAAAGAGACTATCTCATATGAGGGCAAGCAATACTCCGCAATGGAATTTATCCAGGCGCTCGGTATTCAGGGTTTTCCCGCACTTGCATTTATGGACAACAAAGGAAAGCTTATAACCCTTATACCAGGTTATGTTCCGCCGGAAGTTTTTATTCAGCTGCTTAATTATATCAGTGATGAATGTTATGCTAAAGGAATGCCTTTTGAAGAGTGGCAGAAAAAAGCGGGGAAATGTAAATAGGGGTGTGGCAGATTAAAGCCGTATCTTTTGCACACTCCGAACGCCTGCTGAAAGCGAACGAAAACACTCTTTACATTGAGAATAAATTGCTTCGTTGGTTTTATTGGGATATGTAGTGCTGTTTTCATCTATGTGTACAAATTGATTTACAAACTCCGCTACTCTGGTGTGTGATCTGGAGACCTCTTCGGAATCTGCAAAAGCTGCGTGAATAGCAGCGCCAAGGGCAGCCCCTTCGCCTTCAGCAAGCCTTACTGGAAGTCCGAAGATATCCGCTATTGTTTGACGCCATGCCTTAGACTTGGCAATACCGCCGGTTAGTCTAAGCTCCTTTGGCTTGGCTGGTATAGATGCGAATCCCTCATAGAGATTAAGTATGTGGCCCTCAAGAACGGCTCTTGCTAAGATTTCAGGAGTGAAGTCGTCGAGATAAAAACCGAAATAACATGGGACAGCATGGGGTAGGTCGGGCGTTCTTTCGCCAACAAACCACGGGAGGAGAATTCGTCCACCATTACCGGGTGCTGTAAGGGTAAGGATCTCCTCAAAAGCATCGTGTGACAAGTTGTATTTTGAGCGAATATGGTTATAGCCGTTGGCAAGATTAGATACGCACAGAAGTGCCATATAATTGCCAAATGCGTCAAAATAAGAGGCTATTTCACCTTTGGGATCGGTATAAGGAGCATTGAGTATTGTACAGGCAGTGCCACTTGTGCCAAGGCTAATTGATACCATGCCCGGTACGACATTTCCTGTTCCGACGGCGGAATACATATTGTCGCCGGATCCCGCAAATATTTTACATTTTTCTGAAAAACCATATTCTGCACAAAGTGATTTGCCTACAAAACCGATTACCGTTTCTGTCGGTACTACAGGGGGAAGCTTACTTTCAAGCGTCGGATCTATTGCGTTAAGAATAGGCTTTGACCATCCTTTTGTGGAAGGGTTCCAAAGTGCCATTCCAGAAACATCGCCAGGCTCCATAATCCTGACACCACCTGTTCTACCTCCTGTCAGAAACCAGTTTATGTAGTTGTGTACAAGAAAAACAGTTGCTGTTTGTGCATATGCGGAATAGTTTTCTTTTTTGAAATGAAGTATTTTTCCGGCGGTATATCCAGGTTTTATTGAATTGCAGATTTCGTTATTTACAACCTCAATTCCCCCTGCCCGCTCAATTATTTCCGCGCATTCTGTTTCCGTACTTACATCGTTCCAGAGTTTACTTCTTGCTCTTGTTAAATTGCCGTTAGTGTCAATTGTGACTAGCCCATGCTGCTGCCCAGAAACTGCAATAGCAGCGATTCTGCTTAAATCGAAACCGCTTTGCTTAACCTTATTAAAAAGAAGCTTGAGTCCATCGAGCCACATTTCTGGATTTGACTCCGACACCCCATCGCCCAAGTGGGGAATTACCCCGTTTACAGTTCCGTATTGTGGTAGCTCCTTGTCAAAGTTGACCCCTTCGGTAATTGGAATGTAGTGCGTGACAGTGTCAATGACCACTGCCTTGGCGCCTTGCGTTGAAACATCAATACCAAGGTAAAACTGTTTTTCCATTTGTGAAATTTAGAGTGATTTAATTAGAATTTCTTCAAGCCGTCCTCTATTTTTCTCTGGCTGTAAATGGCACTCGATTATTTCATCATGAGGCAGCTCTGCAATCCTTTCCTTCATTTTATTGAGAGCCATAAGATTTATTTTTACAGCAGTTTTTATTGGCATATTTTCCGGATTTATGTCTATTCCAATATAACCCTTGTAGCCCATTGACCAGAGCGCATAGAGCAGTGATTCGGATTCATGCGGATTTACCACTCCAATGTTGTTGTCCTGATCGAAGTTTCCATCCGGCTGTGAATTCCAGTGGGTGTGAACGAGCCGCCCCTCCATGCCAACAAGCGAATATGCCGCTGGCAGCAGTTCAAAACCCATTTTGACATGGCCAATTTCAGGATTTAGCCCGACAAGAACGGCGCCCTTATTGAGAATGGCTCGGTTTTCGGTGTTGCGTAACTTTTTTTCTATTCGCATTGCAGCAAGAATACCCTCTGCCGTTGTCCGGTAGATGTTGTTTGAGGCTGGTTCGTAAGGTTTCGGTTCAATTGCTACCATTACTCCGGGGACAGCATCCATAGCTTCTGCTAAAGAGGACTCAAAGAGTTCCCACATAGCCATAAATGGTTTTCCGTGGTGATAGCGGTATCCATCCATGCCGGGCCAAGAAACGGCGCACGAAGCACCTATTTCCTTAACAACTCTAAGTCCGCCTTTTGCGATATCGATGGCTTTTTTGCGTATAGCGACATTGGGGTTTGATAAACTGCCAAATTCAAATGATTTGTCATAAAAATGAGAAAAAGGTACTCCAACGATCTTTAGCCCCGTATCTTTTACAAGTTTTTTGTAAAGATGGATGTTGTCCTCGTTTATCTCGTCGGGATAGTGAGCTTCAAGACCATCCACGCCCATTTCTTTTAGCTCGGCTGCGATGTCAAGCCGCTCATTTATGGAGAGTTCCGGTACATAGCGTTCATGGAATCGTCCTCCGCCGGGCGCAAAACACCAAATCCCAATTGAAGTTCTGATCCGGAAATCCTTTTTTAGATTAGCAAGCATTACCGAAGTTTTTAGCGCCCTTTTCTGGTATAACAAATCTGGTAA
The DNA here is from genome assembly GCA_964590225.1 of uncultured Fibrobacterota bacterium. Classification (GTDB taxonomy): domain Bacteria; phylum Fibrobacterota; class OXYB2-FULL-49-7; order OXYB2-FULL-49-7; family JAEUSG01; genus JAEUSG01. The sequence continues at coordinate 2,273 of CAZPWS010000057.1, read as the reverse complement.
CCTGTAACTCATTTATAAGTATCCTCTTTTCTTTAAAGCTTAATTTCAAACTTTGCATTAAAAAAATCTAATGCAAAGCTTTTAGAAAAGTCGTCCTTAAAGATAATACTATTTTGTTAGAAATATCTGAAAACCGTCGTAGGCTTCCATGCCATGTTCTCCGATATCGAGACCGCGAAGTTCTTCGTCTTCGCTAACCCTGATACCCATGCTCTTTTTTATAAGCATGAATATTATCATTGAGGAAACAAAGGATGTGGCTCCAACAGATAGCACGCCAATTAGCTGGGTTACCACAGAGTAATCTTTACAAAACAGACCAACCGCAACTGTACCCCACACACCACACACAAGATGAACAGAGAGAGCACCAACAGGGTCATCGAGTTTCAGTTTGTCGAATAGAAATACGGAAAAGACCACTATTGTTCCTGATATTGCACCAATTAGTATTGCTGCCTGTATAGAGATTACATCTGCACCTGCTGTTATGCCTACCAGCCCTGCAAGACAGCCGTTAAGCACCATTGAGAGGTCGGGCTTTTTCTGAACTATCCATGAAGTTACCATTGCTCCAATAATTCCGGCAGATGCACCAAGACAAGTTGTGACAAAAACAAACGAAACCATTCCCGGATCGGCAGAAAGTACGGAACCCCCATTAAAACCGAACCAGCCAAGCCATAAAAGAAAGACACCAATTGTCGCAAGTGGCATACTATGTCCCATTATTGCCTTAGTTGTTCCATTAACAAATTTGCCAAGTCGTGGCCCCACAACAATTACTCCAGAAAGCGCTGCCCAGCCTCCAACCGAATGGACAAAGGTAGAACCGGCAAAATCATGGAAGTTCAGCTCTTTTAGCCACCCGCCTCCCCAACCCCAAGAACCAACAAGCGGATATATAAGTGACACATATATGGCTGCAAAAAGCAAAAAGCCCGACAGTTTTATTCTTTCAGCTACCGCCCCCGAAACAATAGTCGCTGCTGTTGCCGCAAACATTCCCTGAAATAAAAAATCGGTCCAGTATGTATATCCTGCATTGTAGGAGGAGGTAATACCGGATGGATCTGTGCCAATCCCAAACCCTCCAAACCCAAGTATTTTGCCAATTTTCCACGATTCGCCGGGGTACATAATATTAAAACCTACAAAAGCGTATGTAAGCAAACCAATAGCAGGAATAAGCGTGTTCTTAAAAAGAATATTCACGCTATTTTTTGATCTTGTTAGGCCAGTTTCAACGGCTGCGAATCCAAGATGCATAATAAATACAAGAAAGATGGAAACTAACATCCAAGTATTGTTTATTGTGAACATTTCTGTGGTTACTCCAATCTCATTAATCATAATAGTCCTCTTATAGTTACAAATTTGTATTTTATCCTATCGCTTCGTTGCCTTCTTCGCCTGTTCTTATGCGAATGCACTTTTCAAGTGGAAGAACAAAGATTTTTCCATCACCTATTCTGCCGCTCCTTGCTCCGCTAATAATTGCGTTTATTGTCGGCTCCACAAATTCATCGTTAACGCCTATCTCAATGCGAATTTTCTTTAGCAGATTCACCTCTACATCCGCTCCTCGGTAGCTTTCGTGGTACCCCTTCTGTTGTCCGCATCCAAGTGAGTTTGTTGCCGATATTTTATAAATCTCCTTTTCGTAAAGCGCCTTCTTTACGGAATTCAACCTTTCCGGTTGAATATATGCCACAATCAGCTTCATTGGTCCTCCTTATTGGTAATGTTTTTAGTGATATCTGAATCAATCGCTATGCCACGGAGGCACAAAAAAGCATAACTATTTTAAATTCATGATGTTATAAAAAATATGTTGGCTAAGTTTATTTCTTATAAAAATACATATTTGTAGTAAATAATCGTTAGGTGGTTACCGATGAAAAGTAATGTACCACTATCTTGTGCATAGCATTTATATTTTCACTGTTTCAATAGCATGTTTCAAGGTAATCCCATTAAAAACAAGGAAAACAGAGATGGCTGAAGAGCAAAAAGTCATTTACTCAATGGTCAAGGTAAGTAAGTACCACGATAAAAAAGCGATTTTAAAAGACATCTATTTAGGATACTACTATGGCGCAAAAATTGGTGTACTTGGCTTGAATGGCGCAGGAAAAAGTTCACTTTTAAGAATTTTGGCTGGCATCGACAAGGAGTTTGATGGAGAGGTTGTTCTTTCTCCAGGCTACAGTGTCGGTTTTCTTGAGCAAGAACCCAATCTTGATCCCAAAAAAAGTGTCAGGGAATGCGTT
>CAZPWS010000056.1:0-19524 GCA_964590225.1 uncultured Fibrobacterota bacterium | reverse complement strand
GGGTTTACGCTAAACCATTACTTGCTTCCGAAATAGCGTTGCTGAAGGATGATTCTGCGACAGTTTCTACCAGAGTTAATGAAAAATTAAAAACTATTCCAGAGCAAATCTCACTTTTGCTTTCTCCAAATCCGTTTAATCCAACGGTTAAGTTAACAATAAGTGGCTGGAAGGAAGGCTTTGCCTTTCGGATTATGGACATCAGTGGTAAGGTAGTTTCAGACCTAACGCCTACTGTTGTCCGGCGTGCATCTTCTACGGGTATGGCGGAGTTAAACTGGGATGGAAGAGGTTATGCGCCTGGTTTGTACATATTCGTTCTGAAGTATGGATCGGTTGAGATAAAGAAAAAAGGATTACTTGTTAAATAAAAAATGGAGGGACGCATGTTTTTCGCACTGAGAGCTGTTGCAATATCATTTTTGTTCTATGCGAGTTTGTATTCATTAACTGTTGAGTTGAATGTTAAGGAGTGCGCCGGAACTGGCTCAAACGGATATCCAATTCAGACGGTTGTACCCTTGCCGGCTGGTGTATATCAGGATACCGCATCATTCAGGCTTGTTGATGCTTTGGGGAATCAGGTGCCAGCTCAATTCAGAGCGCTGGGGCGGCGTTATCTGGGTGATCAAAGTATAACGCATTTGCTTATTGTGCATATGCCTGTTGTGGCCCCGTTCAATGGTGCAGGAACTGGTATAAGCAAGTATTATCTAAGGGATGACGGCAGTGCTGGAAGTATTTCTACTACTCTATCGGTTGAAGAAAATAGTTCACAAATTACCGTTACTACAGGTGGGAATCTTAGGTTTACAGTAAAAAAGACAGGATTCAATATAATCGATCAAGTTTGGTACGATCGCAATGGCAGTGGTGATTTTTCTTCTGGAAACCTTGTAGTTAAGTCCAATAATAAAAATGGAGGCGAATTTATTGGACGCCTTGCAGGCGATATACAGTTTGACGCCGATCGGGCGGATATTAAGGTTGAACTGGAAGAATCTGGTCCTGTTAGGGCTGTTATTAGGGTTGAGGCGGTTACAAAATACTACAGTCCCTCAAATCATACACATGGCTGGGCTGTAAGGATTTATGCTTATGCGGGAAAGCCATATATCAAAGTTGATTATCAGCTGCAAAACTCGTCAAAAACAAAGAGATACTCATGGCCTCTTTACTTTAATGCGATGAACCTAAATTTCGACCTAAATATTTCCGGTACGCTCACAGCTAAGGCCGGCCTGGGTAACGGTCAGGTATATAGCGGTTCTGTTGGCGGCGGCGTTTTACTTGCACAGAAGCTGGATAGTCTGTTTAAGATATATTCCGTTGATGGTGTGGGAGATACCACGACCACAATAGCAACAGGTGGAAGGCCGGATGGTTTTCTGAATATTGATAATGGTAGTGTTGGTCTTTTTGTACAAACAAGGAATTTTTGGCGGCAGTGGCCTAATGGGCTTAGAATAGACACGAACGGGAGGCTGACAGTCCAGCTTTTCCCTGAATGGAGTTCTCAAATTAACGCGGCAAGTAAGAATCCTGTGTTTAATTCAACGGGACTTTACTGGCTAAGCGATATGCAGCATGTTTATAAAGAAGTTGTTTTCTGTTTCCATAATGCTGTTGGAAATGAGGAACTGATAAATTTGTCAAGAACAATTGATTATCATCCCGTGGCTTCACTTCCCGTATCATATCTTAAGACCACCGGTAGTGCCTCAGATTTTGAAATTATGCCATTGACTACTAGAATTACATCCAATGATGCAAGACAACCTTCACCGTTGGGCTTTGGGAGCCTTGGCTGGAACTATTTTGCTTTTAACGGAAGGAGAACAGGCACAGCGACTGCAGGCAGCTATCCAATTGGTGGCGCGAAATTTTGGGCGACAGAAAACCCATCTGATTGGTTTACGGCTGAAAGGTGGGCTATTGGTGAGATGAATATCAGGCCTCATTGGATGGCGCAATACAATTTTGCCACTGATTTTAATTTGTTGCGTCTTGGTATGAATAACGAAACAGGCGAACCAAGTTTTGATCCATGGTCACTTCGCATGCAGGAAATGGCGGGAGATAAGCTTGATACGGCTGTTATCGAGGAGACAAAGCGTTCTTGGGGATTAACGCTGGACTGCTGTGAAGCCATCGATAATGCCCATTATTGGCACTATCATATCAAAGATGCCTATTGGATGACAGGCAATCTATGGCAGAAGGACTACTACAAGTTTATTGTTGAGTTCAGAAAAAACATGGCAACAATGTTTATTTTATTAGGGAGGCAGGGAGCACATCCGATGGCTGATGCTATAAATGCGCTTAATGCTACGGGTGATAGTGTTATGGTGAGGCTTGTAAAGGAGAATATGGCCAATAATTTTGCAAAATTAAGGCCGCAATATGGCGATTATAATATTCTATGCTGTGGGAGCTTTGGGGCATCATCGTGGCATTTAGGTTTTGGCGGTAGGCCGATAATTGATTTTCTTTCGCAGGTGCGCGATGCAGATTTACAAAGTTGGGCTCTTGGTTTCCAGTTTTTTTCGGCTGCTATGGTTTGGAATTTGAATTACGGAAACTTTGGAGGTTATGCATGGGCGCCACGAGTTGATGCCTCAAATGGCGCCGCTTTCACTCTGCTTGACCCACAATCGTGGTATTATTGGCATACAGGCAAGAGAGAGTTTTTTGATCAAATGAATAAGTACATCGACTATGGAATTGATGGTGGTACACGACCATACAACACAACGGGTATTTCGGGTTCATGGGATGGCGATTATTCAGGAAGGTGGATACAGTTTGTCAGGGAAAATAATAAGCCGGATAATACGCCTCCGCCGCAAATTACCAATCTTAGCATAATAAAGAGCGGAAATATGTGTACCGCTCGCTGGACTGCTCCAGCTGGTGCCGCACGCTATCAATTTGTTTGGGGAAGTCGCCCTATTGTTTATGGGTCAACCGATGACATCAGATATCTTAACTGGTGGGCGGCAAATCCAATAGGTAAGCTTGCATCAAGTGCGGGCCTGCAGGAAGAACTGTCTTTTTCTGTCCCGGACACCGGCCTTATTTTTGCCGCAGTATTTTCGTGGGACAGCAGCTATAATCTTAGTGAAATGTCAAATAGCGCAAGCAGCGATCTTACGCCAGCAACTGCTCCATCAGGTTTATCGGCAACGGTGATAGATTCAAGAAGCGTCCGTCTTGCTTGGGGAGCGTCAACTGATCCAGAGAGCAAAATATGGGGATATGCTGTATATAGGAATGGAGTGCACATCGCCTTCACTGATTCATTGTTTCATGTAGATAATGCTCTTGTTGAGTTAACAAGTTATGATTATGTAGTAAGAGCTTTGAGCGGCTCTAATCTTGAGGGGACACCTTCACAAATAACGGTAAGTACGCCTGCCGATAATGAAAGTCCTACGGTTGTTTTCTCGCACTCTGTAAGTTTAAAGCCTCTTGTAATGCTTGTATTTTCTGAGAAGATTGACCTGGGATCTGCCGAAACCGTATCAAACTATTCTATTAACAATGGGGTAACGGTTCTTTCAGCCACTCTTTTGTCCGATTCCAATATTGTGGTACTCACATGTGATACATTGGCAGTTGATGGCAAGTATCAGGTTACTATTAATAATGTGAAAGATCGTTCTCTTGCCTCCAATGCCATTGCGTCCGGCACCATTGTAAGCTTTACTCATTTGGCTCCCTTGTCCATTACGGGTACAAAACCAACTGAATTCATATGGGATAAAATGTCCACAGATGTTTATTGCCATATTGATGAAGATTCCCGCGTCCGTTATGTGCCGGAAAAATACAGGAGCTTGCCATTATTGCGTACAGGCACCTATCAGACAAGATATTACTCTGCTACTGACCAGTTTGCGGTTTTCACATCTAATAAGCCTCTTAAGGTTTATATAATGGTTCATGTCCAGCAGACAGCGAAGCCAACTTGGTTGACTTCAGGCTACTCACCTACTGGTGATACGCTTGGAGTAGCTGGCGATTATCACCGTTATGTTATTTGGTCTGGTGAAAAACCTGCGGGCGAAGTTAAAATTGCGGGTGGTGGATGGAACAGCAATTATCCTAACCACTTTATTGTAGTGGAACCCACAGACTCGTCTTGGATAACAGGTTTGCCGGAAATAAATATCCACTACATGGAAGAACTGCTTGCTTCAGGAATGCTCTCCCATTGGAAGTTTGACGAAGCTTCCGGCAGCACTGTAATTAATTCTGCCGATACTGCAAATAATGGCATATTGCAAGGTGGAGTAGTTAGAACTTCAGATGGTAAATATGGTGAAGCCGTCACGCTTGATGGTATTGACGACTATATCTCAACCTCCATTTCGTATAATAATCCACAAAACTTTTCGTATTCCCTTTGGTTTAAGACTACAATGAGTGGAAAGGGTGTTTTGCTGGCTTTTGGTAATTCTCAAACCGGATCTGGAAGCACAAGCTACGACAGGGAATTGTATATAAATGGCGGTGTTCTTAGCTTCAGGGTTTATAAAGCAGGCAATCAAGTTGTAAGCGCTACTTCAATTGTAAATGACGGTAATTGGCATCATGTTGTGGCTTCTATATCTCAGAGCGGAAAAATGGCTCTTTATATTGATGGAGTAAGGGAGGGCTACAATAATAGCGTTACTGAAGCAGAAAATCTGAGCGGATATTTTCGTATTGGTAGTATTAAAACAGCTGATTTTTTTGCAGGTAGTATTGACGATGTACGCATATACGGAAGAGGGCTTACAGCTTCCGAAGTTGTTGCTTTATATGGGTCAGATCCTGTTGCGAACGAAAAAGAGGCACTTGCCTTGCCAAATTCGTTCGTTCTGGATGGCGCGCATCCAAACCCATTTTCTCGGTTGACGAATATATATTTTGGGATTCCAAATAATGGCGTTAAGCAGTTTGTATCGGTAAAGATATATGATCTGCGCGGAAGATTAGTAAAAACAATATTGAATGATTTTGTCTCCCCTGGCAGACACAAGGTTGCTTTTAATACTAACGAGAATGGGAGTAAGCTTATTGTGAACGGCTTTTATTTGTGCAGAATGAAGGCAAATGGATACGACAAAACAATACCAGTTCTACTTGTAAAATAAAGGGCTTGTGCTTATCGGGCTATTCCGTTTGGAGAGTTTTTTATGAAGTCTATCAAAAAAGAGACCTCTGGAATAGAGAGGAGGCATTCTGTTTGTGCGATTTTTTCGGCTGAAGCTACGGTATGTCCCTGTAAAAAAAAGATTTTGTAAACCTTAATAAGCTCGCGGATTGTCACTTCGGAATATCCTTTGCGAGAAAGGCCCACTTTGTTTATACCACGGGGTACAATTGGCGCTCCGTTAGCTGTGACGAACGGAGGAACATCCTTGTGTATCATGGAGTTCGCGCCTATATAGGCATGTTTGCCAACAACACAGAATTGGGTAACGCCGGTTAGCCCTCCGACAATAGCATAATCCTGTATAACAACATGGCCGGCAACGGCAGCCGAATTAGCAAGGATAACCCCATCGCCTATAACTGCGTCATGGCCTACATGCGAATAAGCCATAAACAGACAATTGCTGCCAATTTTAGTGACATTGCCGCCACCCGTGGTTCCTCTGTTAAGAGTTACACATTCTCGGATTTTATTGTCATCTCCGACTAATAATTCACTCGCTTCACCATTGTATTTAAGATCTTGCGGAGCCGCGCCAATATTGGAAAAAGGATAAATAATGTTCCGTTTACCAATAGTGGTGGGGCCTTCAATTCGTACATGTGATATAAGCACTGTTTCGCTTGCTATATTGACGCCAGGCCCTACGCAACAAAAGGGCCCTATTTCAACGGATTCGTCAATATTAGCTTTTTTGTCAACTATGGACGATGAGTGAATCTTCGACATAATGGTTGAATATAGTTCATTTTAATGGCTTGCGAGTAGTCTTGCTGTCATGTTTTCTATTATGGTTATTATAGAGGACAATCTTTGGCGCAACGGCATCTTTTTAATTTGCGAATATTCATCTCTGAATATTGCAGTAACAGCAGGTATTGCCCGAATGGTGCGCAGTCCAATTCTTGAATAAGGAGCAAATACTTTAAGCTTTATTCCGGTTACGAATAGAAGCGACTCTATATCTCTTGCTCTTATAAGCAATATTGAAAGTGAAGAGATTGTGATTATTCTAAAAACAAAGAAGGCACCCTTATAAAGCCCTTCATATGTAAATGGAGGAATACCATTTATGTACCTGCCGCTTTCAGTAGCAAGATTCAAAAGAAAGGTTATTGCCATCAACGGAAAAATCCTGATTAAGATCAATCGACTTTTACATGGCTCCTTGAAAAGTGATAAGGATAGAAAAAGAAGAGAGGCAAGAGCCTGCCAATTTAATTTGTCAAGTATTGTCATTGCAATAACAGACAACAGTATAACAGCAACGAATCGAATGGGCGCCGTTCGTGATGAGTGGTTGAACTCAGGTGGCGCGGTTTCGTTTAATGGCGCTGACTCTATCAGATCAACTATCTTTTTTGCAATTCCGCCTGTAATTATTCCTGTTATTATCGATGCCGGACCAAGTAAGGGGTATTGCCATAAAACAATATCATTTTTAATGAATAAAAGATTAACCACAAAAAGTTGTGTCATCGAATGGACGGCCGATCCAGCCATACTTATTCCATACAGTGTAATCAATTTTTTCTTTGTTCCTATAAAGTGCAAAAGGCTCATTATCAGAGCTGCGAACAATCCACCACTCCCACCTATTACAATAGAGGTAAATGGCTGACCAGTAAGAAATCCGGCAATCAGTGTTCGCATTATTGCAATAGCAAAACCGCCGGAAAATCCGTAAATATATATGGCTGCAAGAGTAAAAGCGTTAGCGATGCCTGGTTTCAGCCACGGCAGAAATAGAGGGACGGGGAGGGCGGCTTCAAGGATATTGGCTGTTAATCCAAGTGTTAATAGGAAGGAGAGTCGCCTTTCCCGCAGGGCATCACTCGCTGATAGCATCACACTCGCTATCCTTTTTTCCTATCGATATCACTAATTTATTTGGAACGCAGATAATCTTTTCGCCATTTCGTCCTATTTTACCTGAGTGTAAACATATTTTATCTGGACAGCTTGAGTAAACCACCCTAACGGTTCCGTGCCCTCTCTCAATAATCGCAATAATAGTTTTATCTTTTTTGAGCAAAGTATCGAGAATAGTTGTGTTGGCAGAGATAGAGATTTTTCCATATGCTTTTTCGTCAATGGTAATGAGCGCCTCGTCCATGTAAGGGACTTTTTTAAGTGCCCGATAGCTTATGGCGCTGAAAGCGATCAGTGATATTGCAATAAATTTATCCAGAATCATTTATTCTCAGGTCTAAAATATATGGTATTTAAGCCGCTAAGGTATTAAGTTATCTTATAGACATATGGCATACGCTGTTTTAAAAAGGCTTTTTGATCTGTTTTTTTCCTTTGTAGGGCTCTTGATCGCTTTTCCCTTTATGGTAGCCATTGCCATAGTTATTAAGCTGACATCCAAAGGCTCTGTTTTTTTCAGGCAGGAGCGGGTGGGCTTGCAAGGGAAAATTTTCAAGATATACAAATTTCGAACAATGTTTATAAGGGCCGATGCCGGACCGGGCGTAACCGCAAAGAACGATTCGCGCATTACAGGCATAGGGCGGCTATTGCGGCTTACAAAGCTTGACGAATTGCCTCAATTGATAAATGTGTTGTCGGGAGAGATGTCCTTTGTCGGACCAAGACCGGAAATACCCGATCTTGTAGCAGGATATACGAGCGAACAACGAGCTTTACTTTCAGTTAAGCCGGGGATCACTAGTCCGGCAACCATATACCACCGTGACGAGGAAGAAATTTCCGGTTCTCCAGAAGAGGTTATGGATTATCACAGGAATGTGCTGGTTCCAAAAAAGGCGCAATACGATCTGGCCTATGTTGAAAAACGGTCTCTTGTTTATGATGTCAAGCTTATTCTCCTAACGCTTCTTTCCGTGGTCAGTAATGAAAGCGGATATGTACGGGAAAAGGCCGTTAAAAACAGGCGCGCGATAATAATAGTGGCTGTTATGGTACTTCTCTGTATTTCATATTATCTCGCCTTTCTTATCAGGTTCGAAGGGAACATCCCAAGCTACTACGATTGGAAACTTAAGCGGACGCTACCGCTTATGGTAATGATTGAGTTTATCTTTCTCGGATTTTTAGGACAGCTTGAAGGATACTGGCGTTATGTAAGTATCTCAGATATTATTGCGGTGGCAAAATCACTTGTGTTGGCGGCGGTTACCATGCTTATTGTAGAGTATTTCTTTTTGGCTGGTTCGTATCCAACCGGTGTGGTTTTTATTAACGGTTTTATCGCTTTTCTGCTGCTGTCCGGACAAAGGTTGTCTCTTCGACTGTTGCGCGAGGCTTATGCTCCAATTACTCCAAAGAGCAGGGAAAATGCCATCATTCTTGGAGCGGGAGACAGGGGAGAGAGGGTTTTTCGGGAGATACGAAACAATCCTGATTTGGCACTTTCGGTAGTGGGATTTATTGATACAAAAAGCTCCATGAAGGGAGTCAAAATTCATGGGATCCCAGTTTTGGGTAACTTTACGGATCTGCCTGAGCTTGTCGAAAAGAGCGGTGTCACCACGCTTGTCGATACGCTTGAGTCGCTCACAAGGGAACAGGCGGCAATATTAACAAAGTTAAGGGCAAATTTCAAATGCTCCATAAGGAATGTTCCGAGTGCTTCAGATTATATAACGGGAAGGGTTACGACAAGCCGCCTGCGGGAAATAAATATTGAGGAGCTCCTTGGAAGGGATTCTGTAAATCTTGATATAGAGAGCATTAAAGCCGGTCTTCGTGAAAAGATTATTATGGTAACAGGAGCCGGAGGTTCAATTGGCTCTGAACTTGTCAGGCAACTTGTCCGTTTTGAGCCGCAAAAGCTGATTCTTCTTGATAAGGATGAAACTTTGCTTTATGAGCTTGAAACTGATCTCTGCGAGACGCATCCTGCGCTAATGCCATATGAAGTTGTAATTTGTGATATTAGAAATCGTACTACGCTACACCATTTTTTCAATAAGTATAAACCGTCAGTCGTGCTTCATGCAGCTGCTTATAAACATGTTCCGCTAATGGAGTTGCATCCACATGAAGCGGTACAGAATAATGTTATTGGCACCAGAAATGTACTTGCCGAGGCAGAAATGGCAGGAGTCGAACGGTTTGTAATGATATCAACTGATAAGGCTGTCCGTTCTACCAATGTTATGGGAGCTACCAAGCGGCTCTCCGAACGAATAATGTTTGGCTGCTATACATCAGGAAAGATGAAGTGTATGGCTGTGCGGTTTGGCAATGTACTCGGAAGCCGTGGGAGCGTAATCCCCTTGTTTGAGCGCCAGATCAGGCGTGGCGGGCCGGTTAGAATTACCCATAGAGAGATCACACGATTCTTTATGTCTATCCCTGAGGCGGCACAGCTTGTTTTACAGGCAGGAGTTATGGGGCTTGGTGGAGAAATATTTATCCTTAAAATGGGAGAGCCGGTATTAATTCGTGAGCTTGCAGAGCGACTCATCGAGTTTCATGGTCTTCAGCCAGGAATCGACATTGACATTGAATATACGGGGTTGCGTCCAGGCGAAAAGCTTTATGAAGAGCTGTTAACTGATATTGAAGGGTCGCGAACGACTTCGCATGAAAAAATAATGGTAGTAAATAACACCAACGACAACTCAGGTGAAATTACTAAAGAGATAGTGCTATTCGAAACCGCAGATTTTTACAATATGAGTGGCGATGCAATAAAAAAGCATCTTATGAAACTGGTACCCGACTACTCCCCCCAAGAAAAAATCTTGTTAAAATCTTGAATCAATCAAATCGCTGAATTCAACAAAAAATTACTAACCCGTTTTAAGTCATTCAATTAGGGTATTTATTTATTAGGCTTAACCGATTAATTTAATTGCCACGCAATAAGTATATCTCTTTGAATTATAAAAGTTTATAAGTATTTTATTTGCCAGCTATGAATGCTGTTTATTACTTTTTTGCAACAACAAAAGCTGTATTCTTAACGGAAGGTTTATGGAAAAACTGACCGACATACTCAAGGTTCACAAGGGATACTATAAATCTTCAGAAATATCCGAAATTTTTAATGTTGATCAATCCACTGTTGCTTTGTGGGTAAAAAAAAGGCTGCTTCGCCCGCTTAAAACTCCAGGAGGAAACTTCCGGTTTGCGAGGGCAGAAGTCGAGAGGCTTTTTAACGAAATGCGAACAGCAGCCTCTTCGGAAAAGAGGAAATATCCAAGATATATTGTTGATTTTCCCGCTAGAGCTGGTTTTGATGCTCCAAAATCGTGTTTTGAGAAGGGTACAATAACCGATATTAGTTGTGAAGGTGTTGGGTTGACTCTGCCACCATTCTCCCCCCTTTTTAGTTCTGTAACAGAAGGTTCGGTTATCCGAGTCCATTGTACTGCGAATGGGCTATTTAAGAATAAAATTAATGCGTGTGTTAGGCATATGCGTGAAATGGAAAATGGAAGCGGTTTTCTTGGTATGTCGCTTATATCAAGTAGATGATTGCTTTTTTCCCAAGTCAACATATCTTAGATTGAAAAGCAGTTGTTGAATGGATTATCTTCCAAGCATAAATGCTTAACGGGCGACTAACTATTTTTGCCATATTATCTCTGTCCGCACTCTCTTTTTCTCTTGATACGCTTATTTTTGCAACTCGTAATCAGATTGGAAATCAGGCAGACACAAGAAGGTTTGAAGAGCTTTTTTTGTCTATGGTGGCGCCTAAGCTTTATAGTTACGGAGTAGTGGTTATTGATAGTGCGCAAAGGGCCCATGGTGATGTCTGCTATCCCTCTGTAAGCCGCTCTATAATTAGGTGTTCGATTCACAATTCTGGTAGAGGAGGAGTGAGCAAATTTCGTTTCGCGGTGTCGTACGGGAGTGAGGCCTATACCATGGAACGGGAATTATCTTGGGATCTGACTATTAAAGACGAACAGAATATGGCTATACTGTCGGCAAAAATTGTCAGGTTTTTTGAGGAAAATTTGCTTGCACGGGTACAGATGCAAAGCGACCCGTCATATGCGCAAATTGAAATTGATGGCAAGATAAAAGCGGCAACCCCGTTTGAAACCTTTCTTCCCCTGGGACGCCATACCTTCTTCTTAAAACTCAAAGGGTACGATTCATTGCTGGCGGACGAGGTAGTAACAAATGGAAATAACCGCTTCTCTTTCTTATTGAAGCCTGTTATGGTAAAACCTGAACCACAGCAGATCAGAGTTGTCGTCAAAGAAAAACAGTTATCGACAGTGCCATGGTTAATCGCGAGTGTAGTACTGTCCTCTGTTGCTGTATTTGCCGGAGCTAACTACAGTGAAACCGCTAAAGATTACGATAAACTCATCTCAAATGATGTTGCTGCGTATGACAGGCTTAATAAAGAGGCAAGTAGGTGGCTTCTTGTTAGAAATATTGCCGGTACGGCATGCCTTGTTACTTTAGGCTATTCGTTATATATCCCTGTTAAAAGCAGGCTAAGGGTGAAAAATGGATAAATCTAAGCGCTTAAGGGTCTAAGTAGGTGGACGAAAACGAGCTCATTGAAAAATATAGATGTGGAGATTGTCGCGCCTTTGCGTTGTTAATAGAACAAAATCAGCGTTTTATTGAGTCAGCAATAATCAGGGTAGTCAATAACAGGGAGTTGGTTCCCGACATAATGCAGGAAGTTCTTATACGGGCAAGCAGAGGGTTGCGAAACTTCAAAGGAGAGTGCAAGCTTTCTTCTTGGTTATATAGAATAGCTCTCAACGAAGGGTATAGGTACATAAAAACAAAACAAAGTTCTCCATCCATCATTCCCGTGGAAGAACTCGATAATTCGCTGCAGGATTTTGAGCCTACAGCAGAAGCCCTTCTTGTAAACAGAGAAACAGGTGCTATTTTGCGTGATTGCATAAACGAACTTTCAGAAGAATATAAGGGAGTATTTATATCTTTTTATTATGAGGGGCTAAAGCTTGAAGAAATTTCTAAGAAACATAGCCTTCCCCTTGGCACAGTTAATTCGAGAATAGCGCGGGCAAGAGATATTGTACGAGACAGATACCGAAAGAGGCATAAATGAAACACTACGCCATCGAAGATCTTCTCAGCTATTTAAACGGCGGTTTCTCTGCGGAGGAGGTGAATTCCTTTAATAGTCATTTAAAAGAATGCGCGGAGTGCCGTGCTCTGTTTGACTCCACTATTGACTTCGAGATAGCGATGATCGAAGCAGCACCAAACCCTAAAGAGAGAGTAATTCCTGAGGAGAATTTGAAAAAAATGGCGTTTATTGCTGCTCAGGACGAAGTACTCAAACAAAAAAAAATTCTTCCATTCATAACACTTAATAAAATTATTCTGTCTGCCGCAGCAGTTGTCTTGGTCGTGCTTGCATTTAATATGTTCAGGAGTTTTGTTTTTCCCTCTGTTAAAAACGAGATAGCAATAAACAGTGTAACACTCGAGCAAAATAATAATACTGATACAGTTGCGTGCGTTACCGTCCGTGAAAAGCCATCCCCAAAGGTAACTAAGTTTGGCAAGAGTACGATAGCCGTACCTTCCGGCTCTGCTCTTCTACGAGTCATTACCAAAAGCGATGATGTTGCAATAGCCGCTCTCGACTCCGGTTCCGCCCTTTTCTCTGTAGAACCTAATCACTACACAACTTTCAAGGTTGAAACACCTGATGCAGAAATAAGTGTGATTGGGACTGTTTTTGATGTATGGGTTGAACGGGGGACAACAAAAGTTACGGTTCTACAAGGAAAAGTATCGGTTAAATATAAAACGCTGCAACGACATATTTTACTAAATAAAGAGGAAGTTGTAAAAATTGATTCTTTAAGAATTAATGTTTCGAAAATATCAAGCCATGATACTGCTGGATTAACCGAATACAAAAAACTAATTGTTGCGGAGGCTGTTATAAATAAAATCGAAGAAGCCCCGTCAAGTAATTGGGGTATTCTTCTAAACGAAGCAGCAGCCCTTGTTAATAATCGCTCATTTGGTGAAGCCAATGCTGTTTATGGCAGAATAATAGAAGCCGATCTTCGCAATAGTATCGAAGAAATTGCCCGTTTCGAATCAGCTATGTTGCTAATAAAGCATCTTAATGAGAAAGACGCCGGTTTACAGGCGCTGGAGAACTACATTAAGCTTTACCCGAACGGCCTATTTGAAGAAGAATCGATGCTTGAACTTGTAAAGGTGAGCGGCATAGATGCCTCCAAAGTTTACGATAATACTATCAGATTTATATCGAAATATTCTGATCATCCTTATGCCCGGCGTTCTGCGTACGAGAACGCAACGAAATTAAGAGAGTCGGGAAACTATCTTCTTGCCGCTAATTTATACGAAAAATTTTATACGCTCTGGCCCAGGGATAACCGGACAGAAGACGCTATTTACTGGAGGGCAAAGTCGGCAATACTCGCTGGAGACACCTCCGTAGGTAGCTCCTGTATGTTAGAATATGCACGAAAATACCCTTCCGGTCGCTGGATTCGAGAAGCTGAAGCGGCGCTCTCCCGTTAATATCCCTTACCAGTAATATATTTGGGATACTCTTCATATAATTCTGGTCTAATTCGACTAAACTAATCCATGAGGAGTTCATTATATGCATCTTTTTTCGATGGCCTTTGTTTTGTTCCTGATTTTCTCTTCTTTCGGTTCAACAGTTATCTTTTATCAGGGAATCTTTACCGATTCAACAGGTAAGCCGCTATCTGTCAACGACTCATTACGGGCAGCATTGCACGATTCGCCATCTTCCATTATTCCATTATGGCAGGAAACCCATTTTGTATCCACAAAAAATGGAACATTCTCGGTAATGCTGGGCTCTATCAACCCATTTCCAAGTACTCTTTTTCTTAACGCCGATTCTCTCTTCTGGGAGTTTACTCAAAAGGGAAGGCAAAAAGTTTCCAGAAGTCGAGTCGGTTTTAATGCCTACACAATTCGGTCACTTTTTGCCGATTCTGCCAAAAAAGCAGCCTTTGCCGATAATTCCGGAAAAAGTTTAATAGCCGATACCGCAAAACACCTGAGTAATAATAAATGGCTATCCATTGACGATTCCAGCCTTGCAACTGCGTGCAAATTGTCAGTTACAAAAAGTATAGCAATATCAAACAGTGACAATACATCATTATCACTTAATGGCATACTTGCAGATACTGTTATTTGTAGGGCCCGTATTAATGCCGGTGCCAATGGCGTTCTCTCAATTGATATGTCAAACGCTTCCGGCACGGCGGAAGTCAAGTCACTTGTAACCATACGGCCTGGAATAGATTGCATGAGTGTCGCAGGAACCGTCAATGCATTGTCATTCAAAGCAAGCGGAGTAACCCTTAATGTACCAGATTATGTTTTTCAGAAAAGTTATGAACTCTCTCCCTTGTCGCTCGTAGAAAATTATATTAATGCAAACTCGCATCTTCCCGATATCCCTTCCGCGAAAGAGATTAACGATAAAGGGCTCGATGTGGTTGATATGAATCTCCGGTTGTTAAAAAAAATTGAAGAGATGACCCTCTATCTTATCGATCAGGAGAAGCGGATTAAAGAACTTGAGGAGAAACATAAATAGGTGATTGCTATTAAGGTTTGTGGAATCACAAAAGCAGAGGATGCGAGATATGCTGCAAGTCTCGGTTATGACGCGATTGGATTCATCTTCTATCCCAAGAGCCCAAGATATATTGCTCCTGAAAAGGTTAAGGATATTATTGCGCAGCTTCCACCATTTGTTAACACAGTAGGTGTTTTTGTAAACGAAACCATCGATAAAATCACCGAAATCTGCAATATCACCAAAATATCTACAGTTCAGCTTCATGGCGAAGAAGAGCCGGAATTCTGTAACAGGGTGCCAGTTCGTGTTATAAAGGCTTTTGGAATAGACGATCACTTTTCATTTTCGAAACTTGCAAAATACCATAATTCCAATGTTTCCGCTTTTTTACTTGATAAGCATTCTCCAGAACTGGTGGGTGGAACCGGTCAGTCGTTCGATTGGCGTCTTGCAAAAGAAGCAAGGCAATATGGACGGATTATACTTGCCGGCGGAATTAATCCGTTCAATGTAATAACCGCTATAAGCGAAGCGGAACCATACGGAATAGATGTTAATAGTGGAGTCGAGATACTGCCAGGCGAAAAAAACAGGAACAAACTTAGAACGCTACTGGAAAATGTCCGTCGTTACAAAAACAACTAAAATAATTACGCTAATCAGCTTTGCGTTGTGCTTTATAATTTGCGTTCATAAGCGGGATAATATCTACGATCCACAAAGTTCCAAATACATACCTTTCACAATTCCTTCGCTGTTAAGTTTGACCGCCGTAACCACCAACTCTGTTTCCTTGTCGTGGAGCGATCCGAATAACAGAGAGATCTCCTACTTAATATACAGAGGCAACGATTCGCTGCATTATAGTCTGGTTGCTTCGCTTAAGGCGGATTCTGTTGAGTGGACAGATACTTCGTGTAGGCCATTTACAGAGTATTACTATAAGCTTGGTGTCACAAATATCCTTGGCGATACTCTGTTAATGGAAAAAGCTGTTCGTGTCCGAACACATTATCGAACTCCACTTGATATTCCAATTATCCCCACTTTTTCTGCGCCGATTGGTCTTAAGATTTATAGAACTGATGAATCTGCGGTTGCGCTGGAATGGGCAGCGGACTCAGCTGGCAGAGAGCTTATATTGTTAAGAGGCTTTCGCGAAGATTCTCTTAATCTGCACAAAATCATTCATGCTTCTACTAATTTTTTTATTGACACAATGAACGAACGGAGAAACCATTATTATGCCGTCGCGTTTTTTGACTCGCTTAACAGATCGCCACAGTCAAGAATATGGATTTCACCACTTGTGCCGCCAAGTAATCTTTCGCTTATTACCATGGACAGCGTTGGCGTACTTGGTATTTGGATAGGAACATCTAACACAACAGATAGCATTCGAGTTGAAAGATGGACCTCTAACGATTCAGTTTGGTCAAAAATAGCGAGCCTTAAAAACGGCAGCACAACTTTTAACGATAAGGCGATTACTCCCTACACTAAATACTTATACAGGATAATCGCTTTCTCAAATGAAATCTGCTCTTCCCCATCCAACGAAGCTTCGCTTTGGTTTGGCTCCTCAATACCGTATCAAAAAGACTCAACAACCCTATTTTTTTGTAAATTTGATAGTCAGTTCTCTGATTCTATTCCCGAAGAAACAGGTAGTACAATAGTGCGATTGCATGGCAGCACCAGACAATCAGGACGCTTTGGACAGGCAGTCGAAACCGCTAACAATAAAATTGCGATTGCCGAAGGCACAATTAACTATCCCGACTCCTCTATTGTAGTTGATATGTGGATAAAGCCGCACATTAGCATGTTACCTTCCGAACGGTATGGTCTGCTGCAAGCCTTGCCCGGACCATTCAGAATTTTTTGCTATCAGGGTAAAGTTGTCGCTGAATTTAAAGATCGGAATAATGGTTATCGTTCTATATTTGTTGATCATGTCTTTTTGCAAAATGTCTGGTCACATCTCGTTTTTGTACGCAACAACGGGAAAAGCGCAATTTTTATTAATGACTCGCTAAAAGCGCTCTTTCAGGAAGCCCCTTGTAATATTGAAACCCGTCAGGATTCGCTCATTATTGGTGCCGCAAGGTTTCCAGAAACAGGCTTTTTACAGTATAAGTGTTTTAGTGGTTTAATTGATGAAGTGGTTACTATGTCGAAACCATTTAATTTTTTTGCCAATCGAATGGCACCATGATTTTTTTGGATAATGCTGATATTTTAAAAGGTCTTACTCTGTCTTGTTTCAGTCGTGGCCGGTCTCAAGGTTAGATTATATTAATTCGCTTATTTGGGGGAATAAATGTTAAAAAAAAATTCCGAAATAGTGGCTGTAATGGTGCTTTTGTTTTTTTACTCATATGTGTATCCATCCTTCTACAATTCCGACGAAAATACCATCTCGTACTGGAGTTTTAATTCTTCAACCTTTACGGTGTCCGATCTCTCAGGCAATGCTCTTCATGGTACTGTTTTTAATTCATCCTTTACCGATTCTTCAATGCTCTTTTCATCCGGCAGCGGAACCTATGCGGTTTTTCCATCTATCGATTCTTTGCTTGCTACGGATTCTTTTACTATTCAAACAAGGATAAAAATTACTCAATTACCATCTGCAAGCGAATCAGAAGCAGTAATTTTTGGATATAGGGATGGTAGTGGCACAACAGAATATGGTTACGAATTGGGTATAAAATTAATAGATGGCAAGGGTTTTCTTTTTTGTATGCTCGGAGGAAAGGATAGTCCCTGTATTCTTGTTTCGTCAACACCGCTTGAGATAAATTCATGGTATGACATTGCATTGCAATACGATAAAAAGCATCTGACAATATTTGTAAATGGCTATATGAATGCTCAACAATTTTATTCTGATTCACTCAGGCTTATCGATAGCTCGTTTTATGTTGGCTGCAGGCCGGCCGAAACAAGAAGTGCTTTTTTTGATGGCGAAATAAAAGAAGTGGTGGTTAGCAAGACTACTCGCCTACCATATCATAATTTTGTCCTTCCGAAAGATAAATATACTGTCGGATTATGGAGATTTAATTCGCTTGAAGGTGGACTGGCTCTTGATGAGTCGGACAATGAGAATCACGGTGTTGTTTCAGGGAATGTTACTTGTGTTACGGAGAATGGAAAGACTTTTTATAAATTTAGGAATTCACTTACAAAAATGGATATCTCGAATATCTCAGAGCTGGAAACATCTAATAATTTTTCGATTGAAGCAATACTGCGTACCCCATCTTTTTCAACAGACACGGGAAGAATATTATTCAGAATCATGAACGATGATAGTCTATCGATTGGAGTTGATATATGTCGTGATTACAAAAGAAATTTTGCTTTCTTTACATATGGTCCTTATGCTATACCGGAGTTATCTAAGGCTATAATCAAAGCGCCAATCCCGATAGGACTAGAGCATAGTTGGTATAAGCTTAAAGTTGAATATAGATTAGGGCGAAGGAAAATATTCTTAAATGATTCATGTATAGCATCTGATACTGTAAATATAATGATTAAATTCCCTAAACATTATTTTACATGTATTGGAAACGATAACGGAGAGAGGCATAATACCTTTTTACATAGCGATATTGATGAATTCAAAATTTCAAACTTTAACCATAATTATAAGCCGGTGTTTATTTCAATACCGGATACCGTTGCGATAGAATCGCATTTATATACATATCCTATTAGTGTAATAGATCCTGATTCTGATGTAGTAACTTTAAAGTTGGAGAAAGGATCAAAAAATATGTTTATACGCAATGATACATTGTTTTTTCAACCAGACTCAATTGATGTTAGTGTATGTAGTTTACTTATTTCTGCAACTGATGACAAAGGAGGGGTGTCATTCCAGTCATCTGTAATTAAAGTTCTATCAAGAGAAGCACATATTGTCATTTCTAGAATACATCCTGCACAGGATAGCCTTTGCATTGCTGAAGGAGAGGCTATTTCGTTTATGGTGTCTGCAAATAGTAAAGATGAATGGAGAGCAATAAGTTATCAATGGTATGATGAAGGTGTTCTAATTGCTACTGACTCAGCAATTGTAATTAATACCTCTTACGCTTCTCCGAGGGTAAAAGAGATAAAGTTGATACTGTTTGATGGCGTTGAATTTTTTGAACGGAAATGGCATATATGCATAAATAACATTGAAATAAAGCCGCAAATAGTTAAACCAATAGAGGGGGGCTTTGTCTCGTATGATTCATTGTTTATCTGGCTATTATCTGATCCTGATTACAGCTTAGACTCAACAAAATTTGATATTACTTTCTCTAAAGCAATTAATCCAGACAGCTCCATATTTTCAATAAGAGCAGTTCAAGGATTCGAGTTGAAATTGTCACAGGTTGATACGCATGGGGAATTTCAGGACCAAACACCTTATCTTTGGCGCGTGCGCATACATGATTCTATCGATACAGCCGCATATAGTAAGCCTGAGCTTTTTGTCTTTACTAATAACGAATCAGTGATTGAAAGCAATCAAGAGTTTCATGATGATGCAAATTGTTTTAATATTTATCCAAACCCATCCAATCCTGCTACCAGAATACATATATCTCATCAAAAAAAAGGCATACTGTGTATTTCCATTTATAATATTAAAGGCGATATTATTAAAAAATATTATCTTCCAAAGTTGAACAATAGCGTTTCAGTGAATTGGGATGGTAAAGATGCTAATAATATAGCTTGTGCTTCCGGAATTTATATTGTAGATGCTGTGATA
>CAZPWS010000055.1:0-19960 GCA_964590225.1 uncultured Fibrobacterota bacterium | reverse complement strand
AGTATCCCTACATGCTCCAAGCGGATCATATGATCGGCTTTGTTTTCGAAAGGTTCTTTAGAAATGATAGCAAGGCAAACTTACACAATTTCGGAAGTTGCAGCAATTATTGGAAAATCAGAAAATCTAATCTACAGAAAATTGACAGAGAAAAATTCTAAGTACACGGTTCGTTTTGTTAGAAAAGAGGGCGATAGATGGGTATTTAACAGGAAAATGGTTGATGACGCCGTTGGCAATGGTGAATCAGTTGTTGTAAAAAAGAAGTTGAAAAGCCTAAGATAGAGGATTACTTAATACGGACGGACAAGTGCCTTGCCGAAAGGAGTTAGCTTATGGCTAATGACAAGAAGCAATGTTTACGGAAGCGTGGGAGTAAGTGGTATGTTAGGGTTCAGATTGATGGTCGTCGAGTAGAAATACCTGCTGGGGCTGACTACAATCAGACTAAAGCATATCGCAAAGAAATTCTTGAACAAAAAGCGCTACCATGTTCTTTGACAGCTCAGGAGTCCGAAGAAAGCATTTTTTCGTATTCAGATGCCATTAAGGAACATTACGAAAACCATCTGCAATACAAAAAGTCTGGTGATGATTTACTGGGCAATTTAAAATCCACCGAAACAGTTTTCGGTAAGTTGCCAATCGATCAAATTACTTGGCAGGCTATTGAAAAATTCAGGAATGCCCGATTAAAAGAAGTCAAACCTTCTACCGTTAGACGGGAACTGATTATGATGTCGGCTGTTTTCAAAAGGCAGGTAAAGTCCGACAGGATTGATAAAAACCCCTAACTAAAGTCGACAGACCCAAAGTGCAGGATACTCGCGACCGTGTTCTAACTGAGGATGAGTTTAAGAGACTTATTTCCGTGGTATGGGAAGTTGAGAACAATAGATAAGGGGTTTCGAGTAGCCAGAAAGAAAGCTGGTCTTGAAGACTTCCGAATTCATGACCTACGCCACAGAGCCATTACTCGTTGGGTAAAAGCTGGATATCCGCCTAATGTTATCGTGAAAGCAACAGGCCATAAAACCTACTCTGCTTTTAATCTTTACGCGAACCTAAAAGGTGACGATGTGATGGTGTTGGTTGGCAAGAAGAACAAGGAATTACCCATCGTTACGCTTAAGGATTTGCAAGACATTGCAGCCTAAAGTGGGGCAAAAATGGGGCAAACGCTTACTTGATGCGAATAGCCTGAAAAACAATAGCCTCCTAAGTTGTTGTTACTTAAGAGGCTATAATGGTGGGCCCACAAGGACTTGAACCTTGGACCAGCGGATTATGAGTCCGCTGCTCTAACCAACTGAGCTATAGGCCCATCGACGCCGGAAAGATATATTATTTGATGGGTGGGAGCCATAGAAAATTTTAATTTTAATATTCTGGCTTATAATTTTTTATTGCGTATTCTGGCTCCAACTAATATATTGTCCGTTAGTGGAGTGTTTCGTTGTATCTTCAAAATTCATTATAAGGAGGAAGTTATGAAGAAGGTTCTAATGGTAATCGCGGCTCTCTCGCTCTTTGTGAGTGCACAAAACACAAAGCATGTGTTTTGGTATAAGTGCATTACAAACAGCTACAACATTGCTGATTTTAGTGCTGCCGATAGTAGTGGCCCAAACATCCAGGGCGATGTTGTAAAGCACCAGGGTAAGCAGTTGACAGCAACTGTTCGTTTAAGTGCTGGTAACCACGAGTCTGGTTTGAACATGGGTAACTATAACAGTGCCGGTTTCAGTAATGTGGTTTGGTTTGCTGATTTGTGTTCGCTTAGGCTTTCTGCTGGGGCAACACTCACCTCTGCAAAGCTCCGTGGAGAATATAGGGACAGCTATAGCGGAAGCGCTTTTAACACTCAGGGTGGGATAAATGCACGGGTTGGTGTTGTTAGTATCGCTAATCATCTTGACTACCTTGATGTTTTGCCTCATCAGCACCCGGATAATGGCACATGGGCAGATGTTGATAACCCTATTACTGCAACTATGGGATTTAGTGGTCCTGGTGGTTCGTTTCAGGCACAGGAGTCCAAAGCCATTACAGCCAAGGCAGGGCACAATGGTATATCTCCACAAATTGAGGGTCAGTTCTTCTCCATGGATGTGACTACGCAGGTTAATTACATTCTTTCAGATCCTGTCACTTCGGGTGCTATCCGACAGTTGGGAATAGCGTCCATTGTTCCCACATCCAGCATGGGGACTGGCAAGGTTAACCTTTATGCTTTTGAGAATTTCCAGGCTACCATGGCTACGGCCGATCCGTGGACAACTGATTACAACACCGCACATCTTGTACTTGAAATTGCTAATGGCTCGCTTGTATATAAGGACAATATGATTGCTACAGAGAGCGGCGTTTCTGATGTATCAGACGAACTCTCGATTTCCAGTAATCCAAATCCATGCAATCCGGTTACCACCATCTCCTACAATACAGGTGTTGCCAAGAGTGGCGTGGTAAAGATTTTTAATGCAGAGGGCAAGCTTGTTCATAGTGTTAATGTGAACGGTAAAGGCTCTTTCAGCTGGAATGGCAAAGCACTCAACAGTGGTATCTATTTTTGCCGTATTGAGGCTGGTAAGTCTGTTGCTTCGCATAACTTAATCTTGATGAAGTAAAATATCGGGATTATTAAAGGTTAAGTAAATTAACAAAACCCTCCTCGTGAATTTGAGGAGGGTTTTTTGTTGTTGACCGTGGATGCAAAATAGTGTTATTTATATGCAGTGGCGAGTGGTGTTTATACGAAACAATTTTTCGGAGAATTAAATGGATAGCAAACTACAGGAATTGACTCAAAAGCTGTTTCAAGAGGGTGTACAGAAGGGCGAAGAACGGTCCGCGCAAATTGTAGCTGAGGCAGAAGCTAAAGCACAAAAAATTATTTCAGATGCCAAGCTTCAGGCAGCTGCTCTACTTGAAAAGAGTACAAAAGAGGCAGACGAACTTAAGAAAAGGACAGAATCCGAAATACGACTTGCAGGGCAACAGTCGCTTTCGTCGGTTAAGCAAAGCCTTGAAGATGTGGTTTCCTACAAAACCCTATCGGCACCTATCTCCGCCGCGCTCTCAGATTCCGCTCTCCTAAAAGAGATAATCAAATTGCTTATTGAAAAGTGGAGTCCTAAAGAGAGCGCACTTCCACCGCTTGAGATTATTCTCCCTGAAGCTAAAAAAAGCGAATTGGAAAAGGCGCTTTCTTCGGAAATATCAAAGGCGCTTTCGAGCGGAATTTCTGTTCAGTTTGCAAAGGGTATTAAGGGCGGATTTCAGGTTAAGGCGCAAAACGGCGGATATAAAATTGGATTTACAGAAGAGGACTTCGTTGAGTTTTTTAAGCTTTCGCTTAAACCCGCAACTAAAAAGTTCCTGTTCAACAGCTAAAGCTCAACCAATAAGCAGAACCATATATGGCTGAGCAATACTACTATCTGATTTCTGGTTTGCCAAGTATCTCGCTTGATGAGAATAGGGCGCTTCCTTCTTTCAAGTCATTGACAGATGATATAGTACCGCTTCTTTCTAATGAAGATAGGGAGGGATTGCGCCTTCTAAGGGCTGATGCCGATATCAGAAATGTTGTCCGCTTGTTGGAAAAGAGTGACAGACCGTTTGATATGAATGGAAATCTTTCAGAGGAGGATGTTGAACAGTCATTGAGAGATTTGGCGCTATTGCCTCCATTTGTTGTGAGGGTGATTGAATCGCGGAAGGACAATCAATATCCACAAGAGACATTCTCGCTTGAGGATCGGATCTTTGCAGAATATTTTCGCATGCTTTCTATGTCTGCCAACTCGTTCTTAAGAGCGTATGGCAGTTTTGAGTCCATTTTACGAAATCTGCTTGCAGGAATAAATGCGCGCAAGTACAAAGTTTCCGCTGAAGGTGCGATTGTTGGTGATGATAGCATTGCCGGCGGGATTCGCAAAAGCGGACTTCCCGACTTTGGTTTATCCGCAGAGTATCCTTGGGTTAACAAGATGGTATCTTTGCCGGTGGACGACCCTGTCGAAAGCGAAAGGAGAATAGACTCTTTACGATGGAGTGAGATGGAGGGGTGGGCGGCTTTTGAAGGATTTGGTTCTGCTGTGGTGTTTGCATTTGTCCTTAAGTTGCGTATTGCGGAGCGATGGAAGGGGCTTATGCCTGAAGTTGGAAAGGGTTTTGCCGAGCGTCTTGTAAAAGAAACTCGTGCGCGGCTTGAAAATCTTATTAAGATATAAAAACTATTCGTGATAGAAATATGCGAAAAGGAGAAAAAGAAATATGGGTACAACGGGTAAGGTAACGGGAATTGTTGCTAACCTTGTTTCGATCGAGGTAAACGGTTCCGTTGCCCAAAATGAGATCTGCTACATTGAGCATGGCGAAGAACGGCTTATGGCAGAAGTAATTAAGGTAACAGGTAAAACGGCGTTTGTTCAGGTGTTTGAGAGCACTCGTGGCCTGAAGGTTGGAGAAATGGCCGACTTTACCGGACACATGCTTGAAGTAACCCTTGGCCCGGGCATGCTCACCAAAAACTATGATGGGCTGCAGAACGATCTCGATAAAATGACCGGCGTTTTTCTTAAGCGGGGTGAATATACTCCCGCTCTTGACAAGGATAAGAAATGGCAATTTATACCGCTTGTTAAGGAGGGAGATGAACTCACCGGAGCGGACTGGATTGGTTCTGTTAAAGAGGGTTGGATCGATCACAAAGTCATGGTTCCTTTTTCTATGTCGGGGACATATAGGGTCAAGTCGATAGTAAAAGAGGGCGAGTATTCAGCCTTTGATACCGTGGCTATTGTTGTGGGGCAGGATAATTGTGAAGTGCCCCTTTCAATGGTGCAGAAATGGCCGGTTAAAGTCGATGTTCGTGCTTATAAAAACAAACCCCGTCCATTCCGTATTATGGAAACTGGCATGCGTACAATCGATACCCTGAATCCAATGGTTGAAGGGGGAACAGGTTTTATTCCCGGTCCATTTGGCTGTGGAAAAACGGTTTTGCAGCATTCACTCTCCAAATATGCGGATGCCGATCTTATCATTGTGGTAGCCTGTGGTGAGCGTGCCAATGAAGTTGTAGAAATTTTTACCGAATTCCCACATCTTGACGATCCGCGTACAGGCCGCAAGCTGATGGAGCGGACCATCATTATATGTAACACATCAAATATGCCCGTTGCAGCTCGCGAAGCCTCTGTTTATACCGGTATGACAATTGCCGAGTACTATCGCATGATGGGCTTAAAGGTGCTTCTGCTCGCCGACTCCACTTCAAGGTGGGCGCAGGCTCTGCGAGAGATGTCGAATCGAATGGAAGAACTGCCTGGTCCCGATGCTTTCCCAATGGATCTACCTGCTATTATAGCGAACTTTTACGCACGAGCCGGTTTTGTTGAACTTAATAACGGCAAGACGGGATCTATTACTTTTATCGGAACGGTTTCGCCGGCTGGCGGTAATTTAAAAGAGCCTGTCACAGAATCAACAAAAAAGGCTGCTCGCGCCTTTTACGCGCTCGCTCAGTCGCGTGCCGACTCCAAAAGGTATCCTGCTGTTGACCCGATTGATTCCTATTCCAAATATCTTGAATACCCTGAGGTTATCGAGTTTCTTGATAACACAATGGAAAAGGGTTGGGCAGCCAAGGTTACAAGGATGAAGGATATTCTGCTTCGCGGTAAGGAGGCGAGGGATCAGATAAATATTTTGGGTGATGATAGTGTTCCTATTGATTACCATGTTACATACAATAAGGCGGAAATAATTGATTTTGTGATTTTACAGCAGGACGCTTTTGATAGCGTTGATGCGTCAACTCCGCTTATAAGGCAGAAATATGTTGTCAATAAAGTGCTTTCTGTATGCGATAGTCAGTTTAATTTTGACCATTTCGAGCAGGTTTCGTCCTTTTTCCGTAAAGTTATTAATCTTATGAAACAGATGAATTATCAAGAATTCCAGAGCGATAAATTTAAGGCTATTGAACAAGAGCTTGATGGTCATTTGAAGTCGGGTGTGGTAAGTGGGTCCTGAAACGATTAATAGGAGTTAACTTAAGCATGAAAACACAGGCATTTCAGAGAATATATACACAGGTTGAGAATATCACAAAGGCTACCTGTACTGTGAGAGCGGAAGGGGTCTCTAACGAGGAAATGGCCTTTGTAAATGGCAAGCCTGCTCAGGTTGTTAAGATCAGGGGAGACATGGTTACTTTGCAGGTCTTTACTGGAACGCAAGGTGTTCCTACCGATGCGGAGATTGTTTTTACAGGAAAGCCGCCCGTTATAAAGGTAGGCGAGGAACTTCTTGGCCGTTTCTTTAACCCTTATGGCGATCCAATTGATGGCGGCCCTTCTGTTGACGGAATCGAGAGAGAGATTGGTGGGCCGTCTTGTAACCCTGTTCGGCGTAAACAGCCTTCTGAACTTATCGCGACAGGTATAGCCGGCATCGACCTTAATAACACGCTTGTTACCGGTCAAAAAATTCCGTTTTTTGCTGATTCCGATCAACCCTTTAATCAGGTGATGGCCACTGTTGCTTTGCGCGCGAAGGCTGATGTTATTATTCTTGGCGGAATGGGAATGAGTAATGACGATTATCTGTACTATCGTAACCTTTTCGATAATGCCGGAGCGCTTGACCGTATTATCAGTTTTATGAATACGACAGATAACCCGCCGGTAGAAAGATTGCTTGTGCCGGATATGTGTTTGACAACAGCGGAGTACTTTGCTGTTGAAAAGAATAAAAAGGTTCTGGTTCTTCTTTCTGATATGACCCTTTACGCAGATGCTCTTTCTATTGTAAGCAATAGAATGGATCAGATACCTTCAAAAGATTCTATGCCTGGTTCGCTTTATTCTGAGCTTGCCAAGATTTACGAAAAGGCCGTGCAGCTTCCAGATGGCGGTTCGATAACCATCATTGCGGTTACAACTCTTTCCGGTGGCGATATCACCCACGCTATACCAGACAATACAGGTTACATAACGGAAGGACAGCTTTATTTGCGTCGCGATACCGATATTGGCCGCGTTATTATAGATCCGTTTAGAAGCCTTTCCCGTTTAAAGCAGCTTGTTATCGGAAAGAAAACAAGGGACGACCATCCGCAGGTTATGAATGCTGCGGTTCGCCTTTATGCCGATGCTGCATCTGCAAAGACAAAACTCGAAAATGGATTCGACCTTACCGACTACGACAAGCGCTCTCTTGAATTCGCCAAGGGCTATTCGAGCGAGCTGCTTGCTATTGATGTTAATATTGATACCGTAAAGATGCTTGACACAGCGTGGGTTCTTTTTAGCAAGTATTTCTCGAAAGATGAAGTAGCGATAAAAAAAGAGATAATGGACAAATATTGGAGAGCGTAATAATCGATGGCTCTAAAATATCAATTTAATAAAACTTTCCAGAATCAGCTCAATAAAGAGCTGAAGGTCAGGGTAAATGCCCTTCCTACTCTTCAGGCTAAGGAGGCTGCTCTTCGGGCTGTTGTAAAGGCCGCCAAAGATGAAGTAGCGCGAATTGAGGAACGCCTTGAAAGGGCGCGTGCTGCTATAGCTACTGCGGCAAGGCTTTTTGCCGAATTTCCTAATGGGCTGGTAAAGGTGGCTGCTGTGCGAACCGGAGTTAAAAAAATTGCTGGTGTCAAGACGCCCCTGTTTGAGGGGGTGGATTTTGAGTCCGTCCGTCTTTCTCTTTTCTCTGCGCCTTACTGGTTTTCCTGGGGTGTGGAAAAACTGAAAGAGTTACTGTCGCTTGAAGCTGAACGGGAAGTTGCCGTCCGCAAACAGGCAGCACTTGAGTATGCGAGAAAAAAAACAACACAGAAAGTTAACCTTTACGAAAAGGTGCAGATACCGGAGTATCAGCAGGCAATTCTCAAAATAAAACGGTTTTTAGAAGATGATGAGAACCTTGCGAAGTCTTCGCAAAAAATTCTTAAGGAAAAGATGCTACGAGAGGAGGCTGCCTGATATGGTGGTAAGAATGAAAAAGCTGAATCTCCTGCTCCATCGCTCCGATAGAGATGCTTTTCTTGACAGTTTGCAATCTCTTGGAGTGATTCATGTGGTGTTGTCTGCGAGCGAAAACTCCTCTGCTTTGGAACCGCTTATTGAAAAAAAGCGAATACTTACGCGTATTGCGGCAGAGCTTAAACGAAAAAAAGTTGAGAGTGATGCTTTTGATTGTGCGCCGATGCAGATAGATAATGTTATTGAAATTTATACAGCAATAGAAGCAAAAGAGACGGCGCTTTCTCAAAAGGAAGGTAAGCTTAAAAAAGAGCGAGATGCACTTCTACCGTGGGGCGAGTTCGATCCATCGCTTATAGAAAAGTTAGCCAGAGTAGGGGTTTCTGTCCGCCTGTTTGATGCCCCTTTAAAAACTTTCAATAGTCTTGATTTTAAAGATGCACTTGTTGTGGAAATCGGCAAGGATGGTCAACGCGTTCTTTTTGCCGTAACAGAAAAAGAGAGTACACTTAATCTTCCGTTGGAACCTGTAGTGCTGCCAACTAAGTTGTTGTCTGTTGTAGAAGGGGAGCTTGCTAAGCTTGCGCAAGAGAGAGCGAATGTCGAACGGGAAAAGAATGCGCTTGTCTGTTCGCTACCTGTTATCACAGATTCGCTTTTATCTCTCGATGAACTGATTGATATGGAGAGTGTTAAAGGAGGCATGGTTTCAGTTGTTGATGGTAAAGTGCTCGCTTTAAAAGGATTTTTTCCTGCCGATAAAGAGACAGGTGTTCTTTCCTTTCTTAAGGAGAGCGCAGTTTATTTCAATATTGAAGAGCCTGTTGAGGGCGATCCTGTGCCCGTTGCACTTAAAAACAACTCCTTTGTTAAATTGTTTGAGCCTATTACAAAAATTTTCTCGCTTCCCGACTATTTTGAGTTTGATCCAACACCCTTCTTCGCACCTTTCTTTACGCTCTTTGTGGGGTTGTGTCTTGGCGATATCGGATATGGGGCGGTGTTGCTTGTTTTGTCGCTATTTCTTGTTAAGAAAGGCGGGGCAGCGATGAAGCCAATGGGTATGCTGATAATGGTTCTTGCGGCCTCAACTGTATTTGGCGGTCTTTTGCTTAATAGTTTTTTTGGTAACCAATTTTTCCTTGTTGAGGGTAAGGGGTTTTTTGATGTGGGTAACTCAATACTATACTTTGCACCACTTTCGCAGCGAGGTACTGATTTTCCTGCAATGCGTTTCGCAATGGCCGTAGGTTTTGTACAAGTTATTTTTGCAATGTTGATTAAAGCTGTTCTCTTAATAAAAACAAGAGGGTTTGTTTTTGGGCTGCAGCCATTCTCTTTTGTGCTTGTTATACTTGGTGGTCTCCTGTGGGGGGCTCACGCAAATCCAATGAATTTAGGCATCGGTGAGTTTACGGTTGGTCCTTTACTAATTGGAGCCTTGCTTTCTTACCCTCCCGTGTATGTCGGAAAGGCAATCTTTTTTATTGGTTTAACTATTCTTGTAGTGTTCAATAATCCTGACAAGCCCCTATTGGTAAGGGTATTAGGTTTTTCGATCATAACAGTTTATAATTTCGTTACTGGTTTATTGGGCGACATTCTCTCTTATTTGCGAATTTTTGCGCTCGGTTTGGCTGGTGGGTTGCTTGGTAATGCTTTTAACGGAATAGCTTTTTCGCTTGTTAGGTCGGGAGATGAGGTAAACTATGCTTCTCCGCTTATAGTATTAACAGTACTTATTCTTATTTTTGGTCATGGACTTAACCTTGCTCTTTCAATGATAGGTTCTTTTGTTCATCCATTGAGGTTGACTTTTGTTGAATTTTATAAGAATCTTGAGTTTAGAGGTGGAGGAAAGGCTTATAGACCTTTTGCAACAAATAGAATCAATGAAGAATAAAAAATTTTAAATAGGAGGTTTTCACAATGGGTGCAGTTCTCGCTTTTATTGGTATCGGTGTCATGGTTGGGCTTTCGGGTGTAGGTTCGGCCATAGGTACGGTTATCGCTGGTTCGGCTGCTGTTGGTATGCTTAAGAAGCGACCCGATGCTTTTGGTAACGGTTTGGTTCTTTCTGCTATGCCTGCAACACAAGGTCTTTATGGTTTTGTTGGCTTTTTTATTTACAGTGGCTCAATTACTTCCAATATCTCTCTCTTTCAAGGTGCCGTGGTGCTTGGCGCCGGTTTAGCAATGGGGCTTGCTTGTCTATTTTCTGCTATCCACCAAGGTAAAACATGTGCGAGCGGAATTGAAGCAATTGGTGGTGGGCACGATGCTTTTGGTAAGACAATGATTCTTGGCGCCTTCCCTGAGTTTTATGCCATTCTCTCTCTTGTTGCCGCAATTCTTATGAACGGTCTGATGGGACTTTAATTTATTAGATAGGATTTTTTCTAAGCTATTGTTTTGTTTCCCCACGGATATTCTTTCGTGGGGTTTTTTATTTCAGAGCATCATCATTTTATCGAACTGCAAACTTTTCCCCTCCTTGTAAGTAAAAGTTGCATATAAGTTGACCGCTAATAGTTGTAACTTATTGTATTACAGGATATTATCTATCCATCAGAATAGGTATGGTAATTGCATGCTATTGAAAATGGTTTAACCATAGCTTCAACAATTAAATTCAAGGGGTCCAATATGGATACAAATGAAACAATGCTAAGTATCGGGGATGTGGCCCGTTTCTTAGGCGTTCCTACTCATACAATAAGGTATTGGGAGAAGGAGTTTTCGAACTATCTTAATCCTGGTAGAACTGTTGGCCATCAGCGCCGATATACTGATGAAAATGTGCTTAAAATTAGGGATATAATGCGACTTTTGAAAAATGAAGGATACAGTATTGCTGGCGCAAAGAAAATACTTGAGCTTAAAAGCAAGACAAAAGAGCTTAACTCCGGAGACACTGCTTTACAAGGAACACATGAGGATATCGCCCAGAGAATACTTGACTTAATAAAAACAGAATTAAAGGGTGTGACTTTTCCGGTCGTCGATTCTCGCAGTGAACTTATTGCGGAGCCTTCCGCTGCATAAAAGTGGATAACGCGCCAAACCACCGTTATTCGATAGTAGTAGTTTCATATAACTCGTCGGCCGATATCGGTCGTTGTATAGAGAGTGTAAAGCGGCATACTTCCAGCTTCGAATTGATTGTTGTTGACAACGCTTCAAGAGACAATACTCCCGCAATACTTAAAAATACTGAGGGAATTGAGGCAATTCTTAATAGTACAAATTTAGGTTTCTCTGCGGCAACAAACCAGGGCATAAGGGCTTCCAAAGGCGACTATATTATTCTGCTAAATCCAGATACAGAGGTCTTTCCTTTATGGGCAGACCGTATGGCCGATAAATTCGAGAGTCTGCCAGGTGTTGGAGCTGTTGGTCCGATGTCCACGAATTGCTTAAGTTTTCAGAGTATCTATAGCGTTTATCCAGAGATTGCCGCGCTCCCCCTTTCTGAAATAGCCGAAAAGGTAGTTGAGCGTGGCAGTAGCTTCAAAGATGTTCCCATTCTTATCGGTTTTTGTCTCATGGTAAGCAGGCGCGTGCTGAATCATGTCGGCCTTCTTGATGA
Source organism: uncultured Fibrobacterota bacterium (assembly GCA_964590225.1). Lineage (GTDB taxonomy): Bacteria > Fibrobacterota > OXYB2-FULL-49-7 > OXYB2-FULL-49-7 > JAEUSG01 > JAEUSG01. The sequence continues at coordinate 8,374 of CAZPWS010000055.1, read as the reverse complement.
GAGGCTTTTTCTTGGAAACGACGATCTTGATTTATCGTGGCGCCTTCGCTTGCATGGATACAGGCTGATAGTTGCATGTGACGCATTTATCGCTCACGAAATGCAAAAAAGTTTCAAAACAGAGCCCAAAGAAACCACAAAAAAGCTTGTACAGGAGAGTACCGATGCCCTTTACCGAAAGCTTGTAAGGCGATATGGAAAGGAAAAACTTCCTTCCTCTCGTGATTTATGGTCCATTGAATGGTTTACTCCATCAGAAAGTGTTAAGACAGAAAAGATAAATGGCCCAGAGACAAGGCTTAAGCTTGTTTTTGCATACAGTTCTGCTCCGTCTCTTTTTTTTAGAGAGAGAATAAAGGAATATGCAAAACTTTTTGATATTACAGAGGTCATGTCGTTATCTGATGTAAAGGAAGAACATGATGCTTTTGTCTGGTTTCATACGGGTGATGGTGATTTATCTATTAACCCGACTTTGTTCAATAAGCCTTCATTTATGGTTTGTATGGGTGGGCAACAATGTGATAACTATTATAAATCGCTGATAAAACTATTTAATCATGCTGTTGTCACTGACTATAGGCTTTTCGAATCACTACGGAATAGTGGAATAGAAAATATCTCGTACATGGATATGGAGGATTGCTTTTCTGTTGGTGCAGAGGAAAGGGAACAGTTGTTTGATGTGGCATATATAGGTGATTATCATGGAATAAAGGATGGCGTTCGAGGGGAGTATATTCAGTCTCTTGCCTCAATCTCAAGCCGAAGGCGTCTTTTTATTGGCAATATCGAAGATCCAAACGAATGCCGAAAAGTAATAGCCGCTTCGAGAATAATTATCGATCTTATGCCAATAGGATTCTCCGGTTTTTCAAAGATCGCGATCGAAGCGATGGCACTTGGAAAGGCCGTTTTTTCTAATGCATGGGACACTCATTGTCCAATACAGGAATTTAATTCTGGCGTTCACTTCGTACCATTTAACAGCAGCGAAATGCTTATTTCGAAGATTGAGTACTATCTTGAACACGATACAGAAAGAGTCACGATTGGCAACAGAGCAATGGAACGAGTTAGGGAAACAAGGATGGCTCTTTCGCTCGCGTTCCGCTTCGGTGCAGTTTTACGGGAAGCGATGTCGCTTCATGAAAAGTCTGGACAATGTTCGACATATGAGATTGGGCAAGATGAATTGTTGTGTAACAAAATTTGTGAGTTTAAGAAAGGCATTATACACAAAAGTAAAAAGGAATATCAATCGGCAAAACGAGCGTTTTTGCATGCGCTTGAAATCAATGCAGGAAATGCAGGTGAAGTCGATGCAGATTGTCATTTGCATTATGCCGATATTGCATTAATAGAAAATAATTTAAGAGAATGTATTACACATTTAGAGGCGGTACCTGAACAATTCCGGAGTATTGATACGGATATTCTTGAAACAGCATATTTTGCAGCTATTAATGATAAAGTAACAGTAAATCAGCTATTGGCAAAATTGGAAAGAAAATATATACCGACGGAATTTGGATGCAGAGTGTTGCCTTTTGTTTACGAGAAGCTTGACGAAGATGAGAAAACTAAGGCTGCGTTTCTTCGTGGATATGATTCGGTAGTTCTATTGGCACGGCTTCAAACTATGAATGAAAAAGAAGTTGGTGCTATCATTAATATGTATGCAAAAAAACTATCGGAAGAGATTTTAGAAAAATCTATCAAGCTTAAGGACGAAAATGGTTCATGGTTGCCTTACAGAACAACCGCAAAGGATAATTACGACACAATAGATCTATCTCTTGTGTGGAATGCCGACGAGGCGATTAAAGAAAGTTCTTTGATGGGGCGGCGACTCAGTGTCGCTTTTCGAAATGCCCAATCGTTATCGTTTATAGAGAGCTTAGGCAATGTAAATTTTTCCTGTTGTGAATACACATATCCTTCCGTTGAAAACCTGCTTTCAAGAAATGGTTATCAAATCGACAAGGTTATTATGGAGGAGTCGGGGGAGGTGTGGAATACCCTCAAAGCTGAGGAAAGCGTAAGGGTAGGAAGGCTTTTATTAAAACGGATCGACTATACCGACACAGAATGGAATAGATTTTTTATTGATAGATATGTAATTCACGCCGTACCACGCATTTACAAAGAGGTCTCATCAATAAAAGTATCGATAGTAATGTTAACTTTTAATCAAAAAGAATATACAGAACAGTGCATAAATAGCATTTGGGCAAATAGCGAAAAGGGTTCATTTGAACTTATAATTGTTGACAATGCTTCGCGCGATGGTACTCAGGAATGGCTTGCAAAAGAGAAAAAAGCAGGAAGAATAGATGAGCTTGTGTTAAACAGCGAAAACAGGGGCGTGTCGGCAGGGTGGAATCAAGGAATTGCCATAGCAAAAGGTGGTTATGTATTGATATTTAACAACGATACAATTGTACCAAAAAATTGGCTTAGGAATATGCTTCGCTGTGCCGAATCAGCCGATGATATTGGTATGGTTGGGCCTATGAGCAACAGTATTAGCGGCCTTCAGCTTGAGAAAGATAGCTCTTACACAAGTGTTCATGAGTTCCACGAATTTGCTGCAAAATACATGAGAGAACGGGATGGACACTGGTGGGAACTTTTCAGGATTGTAGGCTTTTGTATGCTCATAAAAAAAAGTGTTATTGATAAAATAGGTGTGTTTGATGAGCGTTTCGGCAAGGGCAATTTTGAAGATGATGACTATTGTATTAGAGTAAGGCGTGCCGGATACAGGATTATGGTTGCAGGTGATTCTTTTATTCATCATTTTGGCGGCGTAAGTTTTGATCAGGCTGGGGTTGACTGGAAAGAGCAGATGCGTAAGAATGAACTTCTCTTTAGAGAAAAATGGGCAGAGATTGACGCAAAGCTTATAGCTTCAAGAAAAGGAGATGGTCTGGATGCTGCCATAACTGAAGCGGAAGCAGCCATAGAAAAAGGTGATTATCCACGGGCGGTCCACCTGCTTGTAATGGTACTTGAAAAGGATACCAAAAATTACAGGGCATACAATGATATGGGTATTATTGCGTGGCAAAAGGGTAATGTTGCAGATGCGGAGAAGTTTTTCAAGGAATCACTAAAATATAAAGTAGATTTTGTGGATGCGGTGTTCAATCTTTTAGATGCTTATTCGTTAAGGGGAGCTGTTCTTGAGGAAGAAAAACTTCTTAAAGAAGCTATTAAGTTATTTCCGGATAATGCTGAAATTGCTGAACGGCTCAGCAAAAGTAAAGCGACTATAAAACAGTCTGCCGACGATTCTCTCTCCATCGTACTCGATAAGGCGGATATTTTACTTGAAGAAAATAAGCATAAAGAAGCTGAGGCGCTTTATTTATCTGTATTGTCAAAATATCAGGATAATTTTCGAGGATTAAATGGCATAGGTTTATGCGCGTGGTACGATGGCAGAAATGAAGATGCCTACTGGTTTTTCCGTAAAGCTGTTGAGCATTCTCCCTCTGATGAGGATGCCGTAATAAATTTTGTTGATGCAGCTCTTGTTCTTGGGAGATATGGCGAAGCGCGGAAGGTTCTTGTAAATGCGTTGCAACTAAATCCAAAATTGAAAGATGTTTCAAGAATGTTATCGGATATAGATAGGGCAAATGATAAAAAAGGTGTTGGGTACAACGAAATCATTGCCGCTAGGGAGCTGAATATTCAGGGCGAAAGACTGCTTTCAGAAGGGCTTATTGATAAAGCAGAAACAAAATTCAAGGAAATACTTGCGGCCATACCGGATCACTTTGTTGCGGCAAACAATTTGGCACTTTGCGAATGGTATAGGGGTAATATTGAATCTGCTTACAAAAAGTTTATAGAATCATTAGATATTAGCCCAGCGTATGAAGATGCTCTCGTAAATTTGTTTGATGCTTCGCTAAAACTTAAAAAAGTAAATGAAGTAGTCAGTTATTTTGAGAGGGCTCTAAGAATTAATCCAGCACTTAAAGATGCCCGAAATATCCTTAACCAGATTAAATTACGCCAGGAAAAAATATATGAACTGAAATACTATGGGCAGCTTACAGATGAAAATGACCTTAACAAGGAAGGTCATAAATTGCTTGAGGAACTTAAACTGACCGACGCTACTCATAAATTTATTGAAAGTATAGAAAAAAATGGCGATAACTGCGAATCCTACTGTGGACTTGGTATAGTTCAGTTTTATAGAAATGAGTACGAAGATGCTTTTCGTTTATTTAGTCATGCGGTGGAGTTAAACCCTCTCTCTGAGGATGCGTTGCTTAATTTGTATGACACCGCGCTTAAAATTAACAGAGTAGAATACGCCTTGCGTGCCATGCAAAACGCTATAGATGTGGATCCTGCATTAACACGCGTAAACGGAATTCTGTCGGGTAATAGATGAAAAAGCCAAAGATATCAGTATGTCTCATAGTAAAGAATGAAGAGAAGAGACTTCCATTAATACTGAATGATGTCGCGCTATTTGCTGATGAAATCATTGTTGTGGATACCGGTTCAACTGATGATAGTGTCAATGTTGCGGAAAAATATGGAGCGCGTGTTGCGCATTATCGTTGGACTGATGATTTTTCTGCTGCTCGCAATAAGTCCATATCACTCGCCACTGGAGAATGGATTGTTTGGCTTGATGCAGACGACAGAGTCGCCGCCGAAGAGAGTGCACTTATTGTTTCGTGCATAAAACGAGCCAAACGGGACGAGGCTTTTACGGTTGAGGTTGTAAACTCATCCATTGATAGTCGCCCATCCTCTTTTATACAGTTAAGAATATTTCCTAACAATCAAGGATTGTTCTTTGAAGGGCGGATTCACGAAAGCGTGGCCGGTATAGTTAAGCAAAAAAAATTTAATATTATATCATCCGGAGCAAAGATAGTACATACTGGCTATGAAAGCGCTGATGCGCGCAAAGCAAAAATGGAACGGAATTTTACACTTCTTTCGCTTGAACTTGAGTCCGATCCTGATAATATTGCCCACCGTTTTCTTTTAGCTGGTAGTCTGGTTTTAAACGGGCGCATGGAAGAAGCCGCCAACCATTACGAAAAGATTGCTTTTACTAAAGGTGCATACGAAAAACAAGCGGATGTGCTTGTCCGATCACTTGTAGCTCTCGCTCGGTGGCATAGAGATAGCGGACGCTTTTCTGCTGCCGAACAGTGGGCTAAAGAGGCCGTTGCTAAAAGAGGCGACGATATGGAGGCATTATATGAACTGGCTTCTGCACAAGCCGCAAGAGGGGATATTGGTAGTGCTTTCAGGATTATTAGCGAGGCATTCAAATGTGAACCATACATCTCATCCGTTGTAGTTGATTTTATTAATGTACGCGCAGCGATGTACGAATTGATTATAAAGCTTTTGCGTGCATCACAAAAGCATATTGAGGCTGGTGAATGGCTTAGAAAAGGAATTGCAGAACTGCCATATTCACCTGAGATGGTAAAGGTAGCGTCTGGATATTATCTGTCTATTAAGCGCCCTGACCTCGCAATAAAAACATATAAGCAGGCAATTTCGAGAATGGCGGAATGTAAAAAAATATTTGAGACTGCAATTGCCGAAATTGAACGAAATCTGCAAACAGAATCAAATTATGAGATTAATAACGATATTGTAAAATTAATATCGGTTTCAATCAATAATGTTTTGATTTTTGGAGATGGCTCAATTGCATTGCTTTCGCTTCTAAAGGAGAGGGGGGCTAAGCGAATAGATACAATTGGTGGCCATGTATCCATGTTTGATAACGCTTATACAACTTGTAATGAAATAGCGAGAAGCGGTGTACTTTACGATACGATAATTTTTGGAAATGCATTTGAAGTTGCAGATAATCCAATTGCTCTGCTAACAGCCGCGGCAAAAGTGCTTTCGTTAAATGGAAATGCTATCTTTGATATTAAAAATGGACAGCATTATTCGGTTTTTTCATCTATAGTGTATGGGTTGTTAGGAAATAGTTTTATATCAGGGCAAAAGAAATCAAGACTTCTGACGCTTGATCAATTTATAGCAGTTATTGAACGAAATGGGTTTAAGGTTGATAAAATTATTGAGGTGGTTGACCAAATATATAATGAACACATAACAGAGAAAAAAAGTACAATGCTTAATCTTGGAAAGGCGTCAATAGAACTTACAAACCTTACTCCTATTGAAGTCAGTAGGTTATTTTCTATAAGGCATTTTGTATCTGCAACACTCATTAGTAAACTCACTGAGGTTGCTTCGGGTTCGTCGGCTGTAAAAATCGGAAAAGAAATTAAAATTGACAAGCTCAAGCAGGATGGAATTGCCTTTATTGATAAAGGCAATTTTGCAGAAGCCGCTTCATGTTTCATTGAATATATTTCTCTTTCGCCGGATAGGGCAGACGGATACGCCTATCTTGCCTTAACAGAATGGCATAGAAAAAGGTTTCAGGATGCCTATTATCTTTGCCGCCATGCATTGTCGATTTCTGCTGCCGATCCGGAAATTGCGGATATTGTGGCAAAAATGAAAGAATAATGCACAAAACAGTTGTTATAATACCCTCGTATAAAGGGGCCAAATCACTCCAATTGCTTTTGCCGGAAGTCAAAAAAAATATTAACAACAACTCCGAAGTGTTGGTTGTTGATGATGGTTCAAACGATGGTACGGATATAATCGCTATAAATCATAATGTCAATTATGTTGCTCATGGTGTTAATAAGGGAAAAGGAGCTGCGCTTTTAACAGGCTATAAGTGGGCAATGGAGAGGGGATATCAATTCGCAATTACCATGGATGCCGATGGGCAGCATTCGCCTCATGACTTACCCCCCTTTTTTCAAAACGATGCTGATCTTACCATCGGACAGCGGAAGATCAACCTTTTAGTCATGCCCTTAATGCGCGTAGTCTCTAACACGCTTACAAGTTTTATTTGTACCCTTGTTGTTAAAAAAAAGATACTCGATAGTCAATCTGGCTATAGGAAACTAAGATTATCTGCATTAGATGGTTTCAAGAATAGAGTATCGGGATTTCAGTTTGAAACCGAACTTTTACTCCATATTGCAGGACGACGGAATGGTACAGTAAGTCATGTGCCAATTAAGACAATATACAATGGCGCGAAAAGCTATATAAGTCCAGTAAAGGACATAATCCAGTTTGTAATGGCAATAGTAAGGTTTGTTTTCAAGCGTTAACTACTCAATCTTACGATACATTAAATATGATAAAGGTATTGGTAGGAGGGGGCCGATAATCAACACTCCCAAACCGATGGCCGTGCTTAGTGTCCACGGCAAGCTGAAAAGTATAACTGATATAACACCTGTAATTGTCATAGTATATCCACCAACGCGATGAGTCTGTTTCCATACCTCTTCGTTTGCAAGTGTCCAGGGCGTTTTAATGCCTACGAAATAATTGAATCTGAAGCGTGGCATCTGATTGCCAATTATAATCAGCAGTAGGGCTATAGTTATGGGTACGATTTTTTGGATATTTATTGATAGTCCACCTGTTTTAGCAAGTACAATAGCGTAAAGGAAAAAAAGAAAAAGTGGAATTGATAGCATAATAATAGAGTAGGGCCTGTCGTGTTTTTCATAGTTTTCTTTTTTGGGATCGAGTTTGGGCGCTAAAGCCATTAAAAAAGTTATGGCAAGCGGCAGATGGAGAAGTATCAAGAGCATTGATTTTGGTCCGTGGTTATCCACTTCGCCTCGGATATTCCAATGTATAGGTACGGTTTCCGGCAATTTTGGCCATAACGCAATAGTAGCAACTAATGCTAATGCATAAAACACAAGAACAAGGAGGATATTTTTTTTCATTTGTTTGTCTCTTTCTTCCTAAAATTATTAAACCATTTGATAATGTCGTCGAATACCGTAGTGTCAATCGAATAAATCAGCTGTTGCCCCTTTCGTTCCATTTGTACAAGGCCGGCCGCTTTAAGAATTGATAGATGGTGGCTTATTGAAGCTCCAGCGATAGTGAATTTGTCAACAATTTCACCTGCCGATAAATCTTTGGTGCGAAGAAGATCGAGAATTTTTCTTCGCGTAGGATCAGAAAGCGCCTTGAATGGCGTACCTAATGGGATGCTCATATTTAGATGTTTAGAATATAGTCTAAATGTATGCTGGTGTCAATATATATGCTGGGCAGTAATAAATTTATTTTGCTGGCATTCAAAAAGCTTGATACATAGGTAGTAAAGTGTCGTATGTCTGTGAGCGAACGGACAAAAATAAAAAAGAGTTGATGAGAAGTGTTTATATTGGCATATAATTTATTCTTAGCCAGCACTGTCGTAACTTTAGAATAGACGAATTTGACTTTAACTTGTGCAATT
>CAZPWS010000054.1:0-20408 GCA_964590225.1 uncultured Fibrobacterota bacterium | reverse complement strand
AGTCCCCGTAACCTCTTGATTACAGGGACTTTATGTTAAGCGGGAAACGAGATTCGAACTCGCGACGTTCACCTTGGGAAGGTGACACTCTACCACTGAGTTATTCCCGCAATGTTAATTTTCTATCGTAACCCAATTCCAGTAACTTATTACAATATAACACATTGTGTTACCATGGTCAACGAATGAGACTTGTCGGGGACTTTTCAAGACTTGATCCTAATCAAGGTTTTAGCTTTTTATTGCCGTTATATTTCCATTGTATGTTAAGAAAAATCACCAACTAACAAAAGGAGAAAATGATGTTTTGCTATCAGTGTGAACAAGCAGCAAATGGTAAAGGCTGCACAACGGTTGGGGTGTGCGGTAAAGACGCGTCTGTTGCGGCACTCCAGGATCTTATAATTCACCAACTTAAGGGAATCGGCTTTCTCGTTCATAACGCGAAACTGAAGGAGAAACGAGATTCTAACATTGACCGCTTTGTAATTGAAGCTCTCTTTACAACGGTCACAAATGTTAATTTCGACCCCGAACGACTCGAAATAGTAATAAGGGATGGTGCAAAAATCAATGAAAAAGCGCTACAGCATTATTTTAGCACAAAAGGTGGAGTTATTGATAAAAGTGAACTACCGGAAACTGCGAAATACATCCCCGGAGACACTTTAGGCGAACTTATCGCAGACGGCAATAATGTTGGAATATTAAAAAGCGGTGCAGATAAGGATATCGAGTCTTTAAAGCAGCTACTTATTTACGGGCTCAAAGGAATGGCGGCATATGCAGACCACGCTTTGGTTCTTGGCAAGAGCGACAATGATATTTTTGCCTTTTTCCACGAAGCTCTTTCTGAACTAAACAGAGAGAACATAACAGTTGCTGATCTCGTTACGCTCAATATGAGGTGCGGTGAAGTCAATGTAAAAACAATGGCTCTGCTTGACGAAGCCCATACAATCAAATTTGGCCATCCAGTGCCGACTAAGGTTTCCACCGGTTATAAAAACGGACCTGCTATTGTTGTTTCCGGCCACGACTTACTCGACCTTGAAGCACTCCTTGAGCAGACAAAGGGCAGCGGGGTAAATATTTACACGCATGGCGAAATGCTTCCGGCGCATGGATATCCAGGGCTCAGTAAATATCCGCACCTTGCCGGCCATTTTGGTACAGCATGGCAAAACCAGCAAAAGGAGTTCGATGGTGTTTCCGCGGCCTTTCTATTTACAACAAATTGCATTCAGAAACCGAGAAAAAGCTATGAGGATAGGGTTTTTACAACGGGCCTTGTTGCCTTTCCTGGTCTAAAACATATTAACAGAACGGACTTTTCGGCAGTTATTGAAAAAGCAAAATCGCTTGGTGGATTAACAGAAAAAGAGGGCGGAACCCTTACAACAGGTTTTGGCCGAAACGCCGTGCTCTCTGTTGCAGACAAAGTGATTGATGCGGTAAAAGCGGGAAAAATCAGGCGCTTCTTTCTTGTAGGTGGCTGCGACGGAACAAAACCAGGTAGAAACTATTACACGGAATTTGCCGAAAAGGCCCCAAAGGATACAATCATACTTACCCTTGCTTGCGGGAAATTTCGTTTTAACCATCTTCCGCTTGGCGACATTGATGGTATCCCAAGGCTTCTTGATGTAGGCCAGTGCAACGATGCCTACTCCGCAGTTGTGATTGCTCTCGAACTTGCAAAAGCATTTAATTGCGGTGTCAACGATCTTCCCCTTAATCTTATTCTATCGTGGTACGAACAGAAAGCAGTGGTGATTTTGCTGTCGCTATTGCATCTTGGTATCAAGGGAATAAGGCTTGGCCCAACAATTCCGGCCTTTATCACGCCCAATATTCTTGACTTTCTTGTGAAGAACTTTGACATTAAGCCAATCACAAGTGTTGATAGTGATTTGAAAGCTGTGATGGGTTAAGCTCTATATAGAAGAACAGGACTTAAAGTTAAAATTGAGCTTGTGTATGTGAAGCGCCCACTCTTGCGCTTGAAATAAACAGCACAAGCTCCTTTTCAATATTTTCGGACAAGGCGAATCTTTGTGCATTTTTGTTATTTGGTTTGTAAACCGCTGCCTTTATTGAGTTAAGCTTTCCTATTCCAATCTTATTTTGCAGTATTTCGCCGTAGAGCCACCTCTTCCAGTCAGCTCCTTTGTAGTGGTATGTAAAGAGCTCTGCATGGCCGCTCCATAGAAATACTGCAAGGGACGCGATTCCCCTATTCCAATCCGGTTCGTCCCAGTTTGGTATAACAAACAGACGGAGCCACGAAACAGGGAGAAGATATCCTTCCGGTGGCACACTATCAACACTCATTTTGCCAAAAAAATCTCCTGCTTCTTTTAGGAGGTCTATAAATGCAGTTTTACTGAAACGGATATGACCATGAAGGGAGAGAAGATCTTGAGTACATGGGAGGCGGTTGAGAATAATATAAGCGGCTGCATCAAGGGGTTTTTTAAAGGATTTTAAAGGGGAGCTCTCCTTTGCAGATGTATTCCGTATTCTAAGTTTAATATGCCATTCACCCCTTTGTTCAATTAGTTGAAGCGAAGCTATATCAGATAGGCTATGCAGCAAAAACTCGTAGGATATTTTGTTCTCTTTCTGTTCAAAAAAGGAGCGAAATCGTCGTCCAAGAAGCAAAGCATCCCGCTCCGAAATTCTGTTTTTTTCTTTTTCGGCAAGCTTTCTTATGCGGCCATATGTGCCAATGAGGTATTGTATAATCCTTTTTCGTAAAGACTCCACCGAAGCGTAATCCCATTCACGGTGGTTGCAGAACCGCTCTATTTCATTTAGTTGGACACCCCAGCTATGCGTTAGTGTGGCTATTGTTTCAACAAGCTGTTTTTTTTCGTCAAAAGACGAGATCGGTGCACCAAGGGATTTAATGTAGTAGGCTGTTTCCATAAGTGCTTTTTCTCTACGCAAGCCTCTTTTAATGTATCCCTCTCTTACAAAGTCAGCAAAAATAGTATAAGGATCGCTCTTTTCACCCTGCTGGTAAAAGATTAGCTGTTTATACTTTTCGCATAGCGGAAGAGTTTCATTGAGCGTTGCGATATTGTCAATGTAACCAATTTTCAGCAGTGATTTAAATGGAGACTCAAGGGTTTTCCCTAGATGCCAAAGAGCAGCTCCAATAAACTCATCTTTAGACAATGAGTGAATGTTTCCAAGGTCTATAAAGTCTGCATGAGGAAAATCATCAATAGAGGAGAGCTTTTTTATTGTCTCAAGATATTCGCTATCCGATGCTCCATCCCGAATAACCCAGTACCAAGGTCTTCGGCCACAAATGAATAGCGCCGTTCTATAAAATTCATCCTTGAGTAGTTTGCCGAGTGCGGTGCCGCATGATTCTCCTCCTACTGCCCCGTAATCTTCCCTTTTAAGAGCCTCGGGCTCAGTTATGAAAAAATGGACTTGAAGCTTCGCCGTTTCCATGCACCATCTCTCAATTGCGGATAATTTGGCTTTTAGGTGGAAAATCGAATCTTCGTTTGTTCGAGAAGAATCGATACCGACCCAAAAATCAATATCACTTTCTGAAGTAAAAGAGGCAGTGCCGGCTGATCCCATTACACATAGAAAGCTAATATGCCTTCTTCCCTTTGCTTTTTTTTCTATCACCGTTTCAGGAAAATATTTGTAAAGAAGTTGAAGCTCCTCTCTTGAAGGATCAAAGCCAAAAAGGCCAGACGGCGGACGCGTTTCACCCTCATTACCTGGAAGACCAATGGACTCTTCGTGCAAAACAAGGGGGATAAGCCGGAATATGTCCAACCGTTTAGCGACCAGTTTGTTGTGAAGTGTTGAAAGCCTCTCGCTATTAACTTTTTCGTAAGTTGCGTAACGGGTAAGAAACAGAGAAATATCCTCTGTTTTAGTCTCCTGTTTTCGTCTTTTTCTGAACCATTTTAGCATTTTTGATTTAACTCCAATATAGCTATATTATGTGGATGCTGTTTAATGAACTTTTTAACCTTTCCGGCCGTAAAGCGCTTGTTGTTGGCGGAAGCCACGGACTTGGATATACTGCTGCACTTACCCTATCAAAAGCGGGGGCGATAGTTGCTGTATGTAGCCGCTCCCTCACCGATTCAAAGGAAGCCGCAAAAAAAATTGAGGGGGAGAGCGGCAACAACTGTTTTGGTTTTCTTGCTGATGTTTCTAAAGAGAAAGACATTGTTTCTCTTTTTGATACTGTCAATAACGAAATTGGCGACATTGACATTCTGCATTGTGCCGCAGGCATTAATATCAGAAAACCGTTTAACGAGCTTTCTTCCGTCGATTGGGATTCTGTTATGGATATTAATGTCAAGGGTGCCTTTTTGTGCGCGCAACAAGCATTACCTGCTATGCGGCAAAAAAAATGGGGGCGGATTGTTTTTTACGGATCGATGCTTTCCTATGTGTCAATAATTGGCAGGGCAGCATACAGCTCTTCAAAGGCGGCGCTTTTAGGCTTAACCCGCACACTTGCTCTTGAATGCGCAACTGATTGCGTATGTGTCAACGCAATATGCCCAGGTCCTTTTATTACTCCAATGAATCAGACGGTGCATCAGGCGCCGGAAGTTCAGGATGCTTTTGTACGAAAAATTCCTTTGGGCAGATGGGGCGATCCTGCGGAACTTAGCGGAATTCTTTTATACCTATCCTCGCCTTCATGCAGCTATATGACCGGCTCCGGCATAGTAATCGATGGCGGCTGGACAGCTCAGTAAGCTCTCAGTCGGGTTCCGCAGCTCAAATCATTTTTGAAACAAATAAAAAGGCGACTTCCATTTTTTGAAAGTCGCCTTAAGATCAGGTCTTAGAGAAAAATATTATTCTTCGCTCAAGCCTACAATTATAAGCTTTTTATTAAGAACAATCTGCGAAACTTTCGCCTTGCCCTTCATCTGCTTCTGGATGTGGCGCATGACACTTCTTGCCTTGGAAAATTCATCCTTTTTTGCCCAAACAAGATAGTCCATAGTCTTATCTGTGGCAATATTTTCTTTGTTCTTTGCAAAGGCATCTTCGATTATATCGGAAACAGCGTCCTGCACCTCCTGAATATCATCAAATGAGCCGGTAACATTAAAGATTAGTTTATACTGAATACCGTCATTAAGATCTTTGGTCCAATAAGCCGTTACTCGCGAAAGCACTTTGTCAATAGCGTCATTTATTGCCTCTTCAACAAGTGGCTCCATAGCGGCGCCCTTTCTTGTTGCGCTATAACCGGTTTCTGTTCCAAGAAGACGGGCAGTAGTTGTTTCGTAGGCTTTTACCTGTACACTCGCCTTGCCATTTGTTACACTGCCATTAAAGACAATGTAAACATCGGACCCGAGTGCAAGAGCTATCTGGTAAGCAATATCCTCTTCTGCCCCCTTAACTTCGGCCTGCATTTTGGCCATGTCGTTAAGCTGCTCCGCTGCCCGTGGAACCTGAACCTCATACTGCCGTGCAGTCAAATAACTTTCGATTACAGCAGCAGCATGCCGAGCGAGCGGATTAGAGTCAAAAACCTGCAAAGGTGTTTGCCCTTTAGGCGTTTCCGGTATTACCATAATAATAGGGTTTCCCTGCGCACTCGCAAGCGCGTCCTGAGAAACAAGAACGCTTTTAGCAGCAAGTTCATCTCTCAACACCTGTTTGTTTACACGAAATAACTTTGTAAACTTTACCCCTTTGTCGCCATTTGGAAGTACAGTTTTCATGACCGAAATAACCTTATCTGCCTCCCATGAAATGTACTTGTTAATGTTTTCGCCGGCGTAAAACTCTTCAGCAATGGCCTCAAACTTTGACTTTGCGTCTGCGTTGGTCAGCATGGGATCGGTTCCGCCTGCCAAAACAAATTGAACTGCTGCTTTACGGGCATCGAGCCACGCATTCTTTTCTGCGTTATCAAACCACCCTTTTTTTCCGCCAAGGCCTGTTGCCTTTATGGTAACTTCGGAGGAGTTGAACGACTCTACAAATTCAGCCTGATTAGATAACGGCTTGCTTGGTCCTGCATCTTTTTTTGCAAAAGCAGACGATATGGCAAGAAGCCCCGCCATTGCAACCGAAATTAGCTTTTTCATTTATTTCCTTTCTTTGAACGATTTTCTTAGAACCCTATACGACCACGGAAGAAATCCCACGGATCCCATGGCAGGGATTTTGGTGACCAGATAAGTCCAGCCTGTATTGTTACACCTGCCTGTTCGGGATACAATGGATCATCACCCCCATTACCCATGTCCCAACGACCTCCAATCTCAGCCTTAAAAGTTGGCGAAATAGCATAGCCCACATCAAGACCAAAGAATGCACCACCAGTAGCCAAACTAAAACCAGCCTCTGGTCCAACAGTAAAAGGCCCTCCAACGCGCCAGTACTTCGCAGCAAAGAGCTCCCAGCCGCCATTACTTTCGCTACCAAAACCGTAGCCTACACCAAGAAATAGCTGCTGCACACCAAAGTTGCGGCCAATGTTATAACGCGCATCAAGCTGTAGCCCCATACCCATAGGAGTCGTAGAATCTTCAGAGTCATATGAATATGTAGTTGAATTCCAGACCTGTTTTTGTGTTTTACTGCCAGGAAAGGTTCTTAACTTGATTGCAATATCAATTGGGATTCTTGGGAATTCTGAAAGAACAGCGCCGGTCATGGGATCACCGCTAACGATATAGGCCTTCGACTTATAACCCTCTTTACTATTGGAATCAGCAACCATTGAAACCGAAACCCAGCCAGTTTTGGTTTGAACAATGCTGCCATCCTCTTTTTCTTCAAACTCACAGATATCATATTTGTCGTCAACACGGATACCTTCATTTTTGCCAAGATCAAATCCAACAAACCCCTCATCCTTCTCAACAACCTGTCCGGAGAGGCGGAATTCCGGCATTGATTGAGTTGCAGCAAGAATGTTCCTTGCGCCACTTTTTACCATCGAACGAAAGGCAAATTTTGGAGAGGTAAACGGCCCTTCCGGAGTTCCATAAACACGGTTCTTTTTGGCCATACCCATCGTGCTCGACATATCGGCAACAACCTTGATAGCTTTTGCCTTTTCACCTTTTGTTGTAATACGATACCACACAACGCCCATTTTACACTGATGTTCACAGTAATCGTTCTCTTTTGCCGAAAAATTCGACACAAGCGGAATGTAAATAAAAGCCGAATTCATTATTTTGGCAAGCTCTACATCAGTGAAACCATACTCTTTTGCTTTAGTAGCATAAAAGGAGTTCTTCTGCGCTTCGCTTGTATAATTTTGTGCACGAAGCTCTTTATTCAGATCAACAATTTCCAACACTTTTGGAACAACCACTTCATCCATTATTGCTGTAATGTTATCAAGTGTAAGTTCAGTAGAAGCATTTGCTTTTGCAATGAACTCTTTTGTTATTGCTTCAGGCAACGGGTTATAATCAAAACGGGGCATGGTTATTTTGTTCTGCACATTCTTGAGCATGTACTCAATCTGTTCCTGCGTCATCTTTTTTGATGCCTCATCCATCAGCCAGAGAGCATTAATGAATGTCACACTCTTCCTCTCATACTTACCAGCCTCAGTAAGTGCTGCGTTTGCATCGGCTTCTGCGCTTTCAAGGATGGCACCATCGTTGTTCGATGCTTCTGAAGCGGTGGCGGCGGCATCGTCCTGTGCAAATACCCCCATACAAACTGTTAGTACCACAAGTAACCACATTACCCTTTTCATAAATTCTTCCTATCCTTTTAGATTATGTTAATTTCATTTTACACATTTATTTGGAAACGAAAAACCCCGCTTAAATGTGCGGGGTTTTAATTTTTTACTTAAAAAATCAGTTTTGTAGTTTATCTAGCTCTGTATCAAGCGCCTCAAAACCCTGCTTTGCCTTAAACTCAGAATAAAGGGCCTCTTTAGAACCGAGAGCCTTCGATACCTGCGCCTTGATGTACTCTTTAACAGGGGAATCTGTAAGGTTTAGCACTGCGAGAGAATACATAGTACCATTGATGAATTCCCTTTTTTCTATAACAACACCAATAAGATTTTGGTCTGTAATTGACTTTGTTACCGATTGAGAAAATTCAATAGCTTCAGGATTGTCTATGCCAGCTTCCTGCATGAACTGTTTGGTCATATTGCTGATTTTCTGGCCTAAAATCTTGGCTATTTCAGTTTTCGCATTTAAATCTGCGATATCCTTGGCAAGCTGGGGACTCTGTTTTTTTGCAATGCCGGTTCCGAATAATTTGCCAGGCTGAGATGGAGGATTAAGAACAAACGCGGGCATGCCTGAGTCATCTTTTGGTGCCGCAACTCCCTGTTTTGCACACTGCGCAAACAGCAGAGCCATACTCACCACTGCAACTGTCAGTAATCTCATAAAACACTCCTTTTTTAAAAGTTTTCAAATTTATTAAACTAACCCTTGGCTTAGAATTATAGCTAAAACATGCCGATAGAGTCAATCCAAATGGCGGCAAACAAATAAAAAACATTGACAATGATTATACCCCAATATTAAAGACATTGCAACCGTTTCTTTCAATCCAGTTCGGTATTGATGGTAACGCTATTAATACTTGTCGTTCATTTGGCAATGTAAAAAAGAGCTCGCGTGCCCGACCATCGTCCAATTCAGAGAAAATGTCATCCATCAGCAGAATACAACGCTCCCCACTGTACCTTTCGAGTAACTCTATACCGGCAATTTTGGCCGAAAGGACAATTGACCTTACTTGTCCCCTTGAGCCAAAACGCTTTGCCTCCTTATCGCATATCTTAATTTTGATATCATCGGTGTGGGGGCCAAAAAGCGTTGTCTTTTCAAACTCTTCCTGCACAGCACAATTTTTTGCCTCTTCAAGAAGGCGTGCTTTTTCGTCAACACTATTATCACAGTCAGGCCAATATAGAAACTCCCCTTCCTCTCCCCCAATAGATTGGAGTATTGTGTGTGCTATACAGGACAGCTCTTTTATGAAGCTCTTTCTCTCATAACGCAATGCACTTCCAGTTTCTATAAGAGAATCTCGTAAAACAGCAACGAGATCGTTATTGACAGGAAATTGCTTCAAAGCCGCATTTCGCTGATGAAGTGTTCTGTTGTACGATAATAACGCGCGAAAATATGATGTGCTACACTGGGACAATAGCATATTAATAAAACGGCGCCGTTCCATCGGGGCGCCCGTAACAATAGAAAGGTCATCAGGCGAAAAAACCATGACCGGAAAGCGCCCAACAAGATCGGCAACAGAGCCAATTCGGTGTCCATCGAGCGAGAATGAGTGGTCGGCTACGCTACCCGAAACTTTCAGATCATGCGTTCTTCCATGCGATTCTGCCTTTATACGAATGGAAAATTCCTTTTCGCCGCCCATTATCATTTCTTTAAGTCTCGCGTGGCGGAAAGATTTCGCCATAACAGCATAAAAGCAAGCTTCCAAGATATTAGTCTTGCCGCTCCCATTTGCTCCGGCAATAAAGGAGATACCGCTTTTCGGCTCGTACGAAAGGGTACGCCAGCTACGAAAATTATATAGATCGACGCTTAAAAAACTGGCCATCGCGATTAAAACCTTTTAAAATCCGGAAAGAACCTCTCTAAAGACAGCAACCGCTTCGGAAATCTCTCTATTAGTTACCGTTAATGGGGGTAAAAAACGGATGCACTGTTCTCCGGCCCTGACAGTGAGAAGCCCCTTTTTTCGCATCGCTGTTATTATTTCTGCTGCTTTCTCTCTTAATTCAACAGCCACCCAAAGACCTCGCCCCCGTACATCGATAACATTATGTGAATCTGTGGAGCGAAGAAGCGTCGCAAGAAGGTTGCCTTTCTTCATAATTTCATTAAGGAAGGTCTTGTCTGCAACTTTTGACAACACCACCTCCGAAACTGCGCAAGCCACCGGATTTCCGCCGAAGGTGGTTCCGTGATCGCCGGCCTTGATCTGTTCTGCCACCTTATTGACAACAAGCGTTGCTCCGAGCGGTAAGCCTCCACCAAGTGGTTTAGCCACTGTAATGATATCCGGTTTAACACCATACCACTCATGACAAAAGAATTTACCCGTTCTTCCAAGGCCGCTTTGAATTTCGTCCGCAATTATTAAAATGTCATGCTTTCTAGAGAGAGCAACAAGCGTTTCAACAAACTCGTTAGTTGCCCCACATCCTCCACCTTCTCCCTGAAGAAACTCAACCATAATCGCCGCACAACCCTTATTTGCCTCTCTTTTTAGCGCTTTTGGATCGTTGTAATCGCAATAAACAAAACCATCGAGCATTGGGCCAAAGTCCTTCTGGTATTTTGGCTGCGCAGTAGCCGAAAGGGCTCCATATGTTCTTCCGTGAAAACCGTTCTTAAAAGCAATAATTTTTATCTTTTTTTTGCCACCACGCCTAACACCATATCTACGGGCAAATTTTATCGCTGCTTCATTAGCTTCTGTTCCGCTATTGCAAAAGAAGACACGGTCGGCGCATGAATTTTTAACAAGCAGCTCTGCCGGTTTAACCATCGCTTCGTAATGGTAAAGATTTGATACATGAATAAACTTTTTACTCTGTTTATTTATTGCATCAAGGATTGGCTTATAGGCATGGCCAAATGGATTAACAGCTATGCCACAGGCAAAATCAAGATATGCCTTCCCTTTTTCGTCAAAGAGCTGCGCCCTCTTTCCTTTTACAGGAACAAAATCGTCTGGCCTCGCATAATTCTGGAGCAGATATTTCTTTTCGCGCTTAATAACTTCACTGCTTTTCATCTTAGTTAACCCTTATAAAGTTCGGTTCCGATTCCGGTTCCCGTAAAAATTTCTAGGAGAAGCGAATGTTCGATATTACCATTGATAATATGCGTTTTATTTACACCCCGCTTCAATGCCTTAATCATTGATCTTGACTTAGGAATCATTCCGCCGGTAATTACCTCTTCCTTGATAAGCCGCTCTACATCACTTATTGTAAGCGAGGGAAGAAGCTCCTTTCCCTTCATGATTCCGTCAACATCGGTAACAAAAATCAGTTTCTCTACCTTAAGCCTTCCGGCAATTTCGCAGGCAGCCACATCGGCATTGATGTTATATGCCATGCCATCCGGACCAAGTCCCAATGGTGCAATTACCGGTATCCGCTCAACATTAAGCAAACGGTAAATCGGATGTGTATAGATGTCCGTTATTTCGCCCACAAAACCGATATCAATTTTTTTCTTTTTACCATTTTCCTCTTTTATTACATACTCCTTGCGGCAATGAAGGACTCCATTATCGGCAGCAGAGAAACCAACTGCAGTACCGCCAAGGTTTTTTATTATATTGACAAGCCCACGATTGATCTCATGCACAAGAACCTTCTCGACAATTTCTATGCTCCTTCTGTCGGTAATACGCAATCCATCAACAAATTCACTCTTTATTCCTGCCTTCGCCATTGCCGCAGTTATGGCCTTGCCACCACCATGCACAATAATTACCCTGATACCGGCCTGTTCAAGAAAAAGAGCGTCCTTCAGAATCCCTCTTATAATAGCATCATCCTCCATAGTGCTTCCGCCAAGTTTTACTACAAATGTGCGGTTTCGATATTGCTGCAAGTAAGGTAACGCTTCAAGCAGTATTGAAGCTTTTTTGATTGATTCTTTCATTTTGCCCCTTAACTCCTTATCCTTTTATTTTTCCCAAAAATAAAGAAAACTCCTCCTAAAAGACTAATAAATATACCAACCAGCGAAGCAATAAATTGCGTAGCAACCGCCATTGTTCCGTTATACCCTGCCGCAGAAAAAAGAAGCTGTCCCAAACCTTCTCTCACACCAAGCCCGCCAAACGAAAGAGGCAGAGAGGAAACAAGAGCAATTAACGGTACAAATACCAGAAAATAAATTGGCGAAACGGCGAATCCAATCGACAAAGCAGCCAGCCAATGTACAGTAATCCGCATAAACTGGGTAATTATTGACAAAACCATTATTTTTACATAAAACCGTTTGCTACCCCTGTAATTGTAGAGAAAGGAATGAAGATCGCTCAATTTGTCTCGCAATCCGAAAGGATTAAGCTTTCCAAATACTTTTCCATACACAATAGCAGAAGCGCGACGGCTGAATATAAATACAATTGACATAACAAAAAGAGAAAAGAGGCCGAAAATATAACGGTATAGATTACCACCAAGATGAATTTTCGAATGAATGTCGAGATATACAGCAGAAACAAGCGCAAACAGGCAGAGCACAAAAAGACCGGCAAACCTGTCGATAAAAGTGGCCGCAAGCCCCTCTTTTCCCCTTTTCAGCTCACTCTTAAGTTTGTAAACCTTTACAATATCGCCACCCATAGCACCGGGCAAAAAATTATTGAAAAATAGCCCCGTCATATAAAGCTTAAAGGCCCCCATGCCGGAAAGCTCAACGCCCTGACGATTCAACAGCATTTTCCACTGAAGCGCGCTCAATGCCATGCTCAAAAGAAAAACGACAGATGCCACCAAAAAGAGCCGTATATCAACCGAAAGCACTCTGTCAAGTATGTTATCAAACCCGAGCTTCCGAAAAAGAAATATGAACAGCGCAATAGTTACAAAAAGCTTCAGTAAAACAAGAAGTGCCTTTTTCATCTAGAGAAACTTCTCCAGAAAAAGCCCCATTTGACTGGCGGAATTGTCCCACGAGTACTTTTCGGCAAATAGCCGTGCCTTTTTACCTAACGAAGAGACGCCTTCGGAATCTTTTAGCATACGAACGGCAGCCTGAACACAGCTATCAACATCGTCATAGGGAAACAGCTCGCCATTTTCTCCGTTGTGGACAGAATCTCTTAATCCTGGGGAGTCGCTTGCCAATACAGGTGTCCCACACGCACACGATTCGATATTTGTTATGCTCCACCCCTCCTTTATGGACGGGTTGATAAATAGCGACGCCGACCGATAAAGGGCTATTTTTTCACTTTCGGTTACAAAGCCTTTGCAGACAATATCAGCGTGAGGCGCAGCAAGCTTTTTAAGTTCCGGAAGAAAATCCCCTCCGCCGGCAATAGTCATCTTTAAATCAGGAATCTCTTTTTTGAGCTTTGCAAAAAGGCGTACCAGAAAACCGGTATTTTTATACCTCTTAATCCGACCAACAAAAACAATATGATTTTTAATTCTCTTTTCGGGTAGTGGGGTATAGAGCGTTAAGTCAATACCATTATGGATGATGGCGCCGTCGCTTTCATAAAGCCCCAGCCCTTTAAGTTCATCAAAGGTACTCTTCGAAACCGCTACAAATGGACGCTTTTTGTATAGCGGGCCAATTAACCTCTCTGATAGCCAGACATATGAAGCTGGCAAAAATGAACATTCGTAAAATATGCTTCTGCCGAAAAGATGGTGAAAAAGGGCAACTACCGGTTTATTTGTGAGTTTATTTATAAAAAACGGTATCTTGTTGACATCGTCCACAACAAGATCGAAACAATTCTCCTTTACATACTTTCCGATATTCGCATAAACCCAATAGTTAAACGAAAGCTCATTACTAAAACGGACGGTTTTTACGCCGTTAATAACAGTTGAATCCTCCGCTCCCTTGAATTTGGACGCAAGAACAGTAATTTCGAAAGAGCCACCATTTAATCTTCTGAATATTTCATTATAGTGAACTTCTGCCCCACCCGCCTCTGGATTTTCGATATCGCGCCAGTTTACTACAAGTACTTTAGGCTTTTGCACAGATTTGGTTATTTTTCTGCCTTCAATCGCGAAAGGCTCTCTTCTGTACCAATTACTATTAGTACTTCCGAATCTTTGACAATGTAATCCGAGCCCGGCGTTACCGTAAATTTTTCGGTAATCACATCCCGCACACCGATAACAGTTACACCATACCTTTTACGCATTTCAAGCTGGCCAAGTGTTTTACCATGAAATTCATATGGAGGAGCGATTTCAACAATATTGTAATCGTCGGAAAGGCGGACAAATTCAAGAAAATTTGGAGCATTAAGTTTTGCTGCTAAATTCTGTGCCATATCCATTTCAGGATTAATTACCTGGTCCGCACCAAGCTTTTTAAGTATTTTTGAATGGTCGTCATCCATTGCTTTTACAATAATATGGCTCGCACCAAGCTCTTTTAAAAAGAGCGTTACGAGAATACTTGTATTGGCCTGCCCACCAGTGCTTACGATTACTCCATCAACTTTATCAAGCTCCATGGCCCTTAAGCTTTCCTTGCTCTTGATATCAATTACAACTGCTGTTGAGACTAACTTGCTGACCGACTGAATTTTTTCCCTGTTTCTGTCGATGACAAGCACTTCGTTGCCCATTCTATACAAATTGACAGCCAATTCCTGTCCGAATGTTGACAAACCAATTACAGCGAATTTTTTCATTTTAATTCCCCTGTTTAACCTATCATGAGCCCTTCTTCGGCATATTCTACAGAGTTACCTTTACGCGAATTAACGGCCTGAACAAACATTGTCATCACTCCAACCCTGCCGAAAAACATCAAAGCAATAATTATAAACTTGCCAAAAGAGTTTAAAAATGGAGTTACCCCGAGCGAAAGCCCTACCGTCCCAAACGCAGAAAAGGTCTCAAAAAGAAATGAGACCATCCTCTCCCTCTGAAAATGGGTCTCACCGATATCTGTTATCATAAGTACAACATTACTAACAAGGATAAACGCTACTGAAGCTATAATAACGCTCAGGCTTCTGCCTATAAGGTCAGAAGAAAGTGTGCGCCTCAAAATATTGGTGGTATTTCTCCCTCGTATTCTGCTCCAAAAAAGCGCTGCCACAACTGCAACCGTTGTTATCTTGACACCACCTGCACAAGAACCGGGAGCAGCTCCAATAAACATCAGAAACATCATTATCATTATGGAGTCGTTGCCCATACAAGCAAGATCTATTGTCGATAAGCCAGCCGTTCTGGCACATGTTGCCTGAAAAAAAGAGGGTATAAGCCGGGAAAGAAATGATTCGCCGAAAAGAGAGTTTTGGCTTTCAAGAAGCCATATAACCACAGTGCTAAATACAAGGAGAGCGACCGTAAGCAACAACACAGTTTTAGTATGAAGTGAAAACCTATACCGTTCTCGTTTTCTTCTTTTTAACCATTCCTTTATCTCCCACATAACGAAGAAACCAATGCCTCCAGATATAATCAGCAAGATAAGAACGCTGTTCATTAAAGCATCATGTCGATAAGCAGCAAAGCTATCTGGAAAAAGCGAAAGGCCTCCATTACAAAACGCAGAAACGGAATGAAACATACCATAATAGAGCGAATTTAAGAGTGGCATATCGCGAAAAAAGAGGAGAGAAAGAAGAATTGCTCCGCCAAATTCAATGTAAAAAACAAAATGAATAACCGTTCTGACAAGAGTTCTCCAGTTTACATCATAGTCGCCGGCAAAGGATTCTTGAATAAGCATTCGCTGTTTCATTGAAGCATCTCTGCCAAAGGAGAGGAACAGATATGAGGACATGGCCATTACTCCAATTCCCCCAATCTGCATAAGTAATAAAAGGACAAGTTCGCCAAAAATAGAAAAAGTAGAGGAAACATCCATTAGTGACAAGCCTGTAACACAGGTTGCTGAAGTTGACATAAAGAAGGCGTCAAGCCATGAAAGAGAGTGGCTTTTTTCAACTGCAAACGGCGTTTTTAAAAGCAGAGTTCCGGCAGAAATGACAAAAAGGAAGCTTAGTATAATCCTGAATGCTGGATTTAAAGTCTGAATTTTATCACGAAAAGGCAAGGACACAAAACTTCCTATAACTCGTTAATATAAAGCGGCTTGAAGCCATGATAGGTGGGTTCTCTGTAATTTATTATAACTATCTCTGTTCTTTTACATGGATCAATATTTACAATAAACCTGTCGGCAAATATACGGGACATAAAAAGGCCACGGCCGGAATCGTCCAGAACCCCTTCTCCCTTGATATGGCGATCGATTTTATAGAGCACTATATCCTTTGTAAGTGTTCCTTGTGTGTCCGCGATAAAGACTGCATATTTTTCTTCGTCGATTGCACAGGTTACTGTAAAGCTTTCATTTGGCTGAAGCTCTACACTCGCAAATTCCCTGTATTTCTCATTTCCTGCGCCATCTCTTACGGAATGATACAGGGCATTCGTCACAACCTCATCGAGCACAAGCCTTAGTTCTCCCGTTGTGCCAACCTCCGCCTGCAAAACTTTTAATACATCCTCCCGAACACTTTTGGCATCGGACGAGCCGGACACAACATACTCCTTGAGAATTCTAAAATCAGGTTTCATATGCCGTTTAAGACCGAAGATGTCACCGGTAATTAATCCGTGAACTATGCTTCCAAGCTCTGCAAAATTGAATGGTACTGTTTTGGCTATTATATTGGTTATTCCATTCTCTTTTGCCATCCTGACATAGTCATCAACATCGTAAGCGGTAATTAACGCTGTTCTAATATGGGGATGCCTTTTTTTAACCTCACCCAAAAATTCATATCCTGGTATGCCTGGCATATTTATATCGGAAATTACAAGTTCAAACGAGGCAAGATCGTCTCTTTTAAGAGCCTGATCGGCGCTCTCTTCCGTTGAAATGGCGTACTCCCTTTCAAGGTAATCCTCCATCATCTGACGGACAAGTTTTTCATCGTCAACAATAAGTATTTTTTTTCTTTCCATCGTTTTTATAAGCCCTGTATAGATTTGCCGTGGTTCAGAGAACATGAAAGTGGAAACTCTGCTGTAAAACAAGTGTCGCCTTTTTTGTGTCTGTCAATCACTAATCTACCGTTATGCTCCAACATTATTTTCTGGCATATAGACAAACCAAGACCAGTACCCTGTCCGGCCGGTCGTGTGGAAAAGAAGGGGTCAAAAATCTGGCTCAATTTATCGTTTGGAATGCCAACTCCATTATCAGCAATACTCACGGCTGCATAATTTCCCCTCTTAGAAATAGATACATTCATCCTAGGAATGAAGCTCCCCCCCTTTTTTAATTCCGCTTGTTCGGCTTCGAGGGTTGAAAGGGCAGCATTTGTCAAAAGATTTATAAACACCTGAATAACACGGGCAGAATCACAATTAACAACAGGACTAAAATTTGGTTCTACAGTAATAGTACGGTTAATGCGGTTGTATCCCGCAATATGTACAGCCTGCGCAGCCTTTTCAACAGCTGGAATAATATTCATGATTACAAATTGCGCTTCTTTTTTTCTGGATAAATCAAGTAGTCCTTTAAGTATGTTTTCTGCTCTTGAAGCCGACTCAAGTATGTCCTGAATCCGCTCCTTTCCCTTACCATTAAGACCATAGGAATCCGGCATACTAACCATGTTAGAAGCGGTTCCTGCAATGCCGGAAAGCGGGTTGTTCATTTCGTGAGCTATACCCGCAATCATAGTGCCAATGCTGGCAAGATTAGCGGAGCGAATGAGCTGCTCATTCATCCGTTTTTCTTCTGTTACATTTCTATAATGTTCAAGAACAAAGGCTGTTTTATCACCCTCCATGATTGGAAATGCTCTATAAACAAAAAATCGCCTCTCCCTATCGCCTACAGTCTCGAGCGAAATGGGAGCAGAGGCAATGCCTGTTTCAAATACCTGCCGAACGGCCTGATTTATATGCTCAATATTTGTAACAGGGACAACATCATGACTTGATTGATGGAGGAGCTCTTTTAATGGCTTCCCACACAAAAGCGAATAGGCCTTATTTAGCCTAAACACCTTCATTTCATTATCTACCATACTAAGGGCATCAGCTTGTGCGTCGAAAACGGCTTCAAGCTGCTGTTTTGAAAAAAGAATTCTGTTATTAAGCTCGTTTATGGTTCTGTTTTTTGCACGGAATAAATTAATCTGCCTGTTAAACAACCCATTTGTAAATTCAAGTTGGGCAAACAACCCCTTTTCCCTAACCTCATCCGGTGATTCGTTTTCGAGGATGCCGAGTGTATCTGTTAAGCCTATTTCAGATGAATTTTCACGCAAAATTTCATTAAAGCTTTCCACGAGCTTGGCCTGAAGAGCATCGGTTTCATTGGCGATCCGCTTATGAACTTTAACCTCATCAACAACAAGAAAGATGAACGAAAAGACAAATAGCACTGCGGCAAGCAGCGCCAATACAACGGGAACAGCAATTCCCCACTGCGGCAGAAGTGCCGCAAGAATAAGTAGTGCTCCCGAAAGAGGCAACAAAGCGTATGGTAATCTGCTCTCAGCCATGCAAAGCCTTCAGCTACACAAAAGGTAAAACAAGAAACAACTGTGTATAATATAAGATATGTTAAGTTACCAGTTGCGGACAATTTTCCACTTCAGTTATTCATGCTGATGCTTTTACTGCATACTCCTTGAAAAGCTCTATATAAACTCTATAATTTTCAAGTGAACACTCGGGAGGAGTCTGGTGATCCATTGAAGGGATAAAGCCGCCCCTTTTCATAACCGGCAATAGTCGTTCAAATTCAGCTCTGATAGCTGGTTCACCCCGCATTAAGGCCATTTTATCGTAGCCACCCATCATAAGAAACTTGGGATGGTTTTTTCTTATATCTGCAATATCCACACCGGCCTGCCTTTCAAGGGGATATGCTCCATCAATTCCACCATCCTCAAACCAAGAAATCATTGTGCTTATATCTCCATCACTATCAACAAACACCCGAATATCATGCTCTTTAATGCATGGAATTACTTTCTTATAATATGGTAGAAGAAATTCGTTATATAATTTCCTTGACAACATTGGGCCATGATTATAGGACATATCTTCAGCAAATCCAACCATATCCGGCTTGATAATATCGAATACAGCACGCAATACCTTTATATTGAATTCTGCCAATTCACTGTTCATTCGATGCATCAGTTCCGGATAATCATAAAAGGCATACATATGAGGTTCTATACCAAAGAGTTTTCTGGGAAACCAGAAGAACCCATCGAGCCAAACCCTGATAACA
Organism: uncultured Fibrobacterota bacterium; assembly: GCA_964590225.1. GTDB lineage: Bacteria > Fibrobacterota > OXYB2-FULL-49-7 > OXYB2-FULL-49-7 > JAEUSG01 > JAEUSG01. Next base: position 1,416 of record CAZPWS010000054.1, on the reverse strand, counting down.
ATCTCCCCTCTTTCGTGTCTTTCCTTAAAAGCCAAAGCCTGTTTACGCGCGTCTTCCAGTAGGCTATCTGTAAAAAGATACTTGCGAATTGCATCATACGATTCTTCGTCTGTAATTATTAGATCGCCATGATGTGAAGGTCGGGGTATTCCCGGTAAGGCTGTTCTCACATAGAGTACAAACATCGGATCAAGACCGAAATAATCCTGAGAATCACTCCATGTAACTTCCACAGGAAAACCTTCGTTCTTCCATCTATCCATTGTTTTGTCCCACCACGCAGCCCATTCAATAAGCGGTAACCGATCTCCTGGATGTTTAAAATTTAGGACGGAATGGAAGCGTTGTCTTGGATTCATCGTATGCTCCTTTATAATTGAGTATTTTAATAATATATACCTTGTTTATTTATCATAACAGGTCTATATTAATATTTACTGGGTGATTATTATGAAATATCAGCAAATTTCAAAACTCAACAGAATAAAAGGACTTAAAGACAATGGTTTTGGCTTGGAACATTTTCCTCGTTATGTTAATAAATCCAAAAAGCTTCATTCGGTTGATGTAGTTCTTTTAAGCCTTATCATAAGTGGTAAAGGCACTCATTTTCTTGGCGAAAATACATACCCGGAAAAAGGCCCTTCCCTCTCTGTAACTCATATGGGGCAGGTGCATGATATTTTAACAGATGATAGCGGCATGGAAATATTTAACATCTATTTGAATCTTGAAAGATACCAATTGCCGTCTCTTCCGGAATCACTTCAAAGTGTACTTCATCAAATTCTGCCACCGCACCCCAACTTTTATCAGACCCCCGGGCATATGACCAGAATTGAATTCGCTCCGGAATCAACCATCGCAGATATTCTGCGGCTCATGTACAGGGAATATGCTGCAAACGATAAAGGAGCGGTTGAGACAGTCAGGGATTATTTTAAGATTTTCCTAACAGAATGCTGCCGGCAGGCTCTTAAAAAGGGAATGTCCATTCTGGGAAATTGCAAGCCTTTCTCGTTTGAAATTATGGAATCTATACGCCGATATGTGGATTTACATTATACGGAACATATTAAAATTGATACGCTTGCAAAAAAGGCGGGATATACCACACCATATTTATGTAAAATATTCAAGGATTATACAGGGAAAAGTGTTTATGGATATATTATTGACAAAAGAATACTAACAGCTTTAATGCTTCTCAAGACTACCTATAAACAAATTTCTGTAGTTGCTATCGAAAGTGGGTTCTCAGATATCTCTTTCTTTAATAAAGCATTCAAAAAGAAAATTGGAATCTCTCCAAAAATATTTAGAAAAGAGTTATTCCAAGGCAAAGAAATTCCTATTGTTTTTTACTCGACAGTCATAAGTTATTTCATGCTGCTTCTTTCTGAAAATCGCTTTCCG
>CAZPWS010000053.1:0-21114 GCA_964590225.1 uncultured Fibrobacterota bacterium | reverse complement strand
GATCTCAGTAGTACAACCGGCTCAAAAGGTTAATTTAGTGTCTGAACCGCAGTTTTGTACTAAAACATCTTGACTTTTGCTGGCTGTTATATTATAATTCGTGTATGCAAAATGGAATCTGCACCAATTTTACTGTTAGTTCTTGCTGGCGTTGGCTCTCTTTTAACATTGGGTGGGTTTTAGGTATATAATAATACAAGTAGAAATTAATTTTATCAAATAAAACCCGCTTCAAATGAGGCGGGTTTTCTGTTTTTAGGTGTCTTAAAATGAAGGAGATTAAAAAGATGCAGCTTAGCCATACATTAGAAGAGATTAACAGAGAACGGGATAAAGGCTATAGTCTATTTCCTGTTTTTTCAGTGGTTAGTACAGATACAGAGACCCCGATTTCGCTTTTTAAAAAGTTAGCCACAGAGCAAAACTCTTTTCTTTTGGAATCGGTAGAAGGCGGTGAAAAATGGGCAAGATATTCCTTTATTGGCCGTAATCCATTTTTGATTGTTAAATCGCAAAACGGAAAATCCCAAATTACCGAAAAGGGTCAGCCAGTAAATGAGGTAACTGGTAATCCTGTAATTATCATTCAGAAATTAATTGGAAAATATAGGAGCTACACCGGAAAGGGGTTGCCACGATTTACAGGTGGGGCGGTTGGTTTTCTTGGGTACGATACAATCAGATATTATGAACGGCTTGTTAATATTCCTAAAGATGATATGGATATACCTGAAAGCCATTTTCTTTTTATTGACGAACTGCTTGTTTATGATCACCTTAAGCAAAAGAGCATAATTGTAGTTAATATGCATCTTGATCGAAATGCTGATCAGGAGTACGAACGGGTGGCCCAGCGGATACGGGAGATTTACACGGAAATTGTTACCGCTACTCCGGCTGATAAGGTAAAATCAGCAGAGCTGGCTATATCTTCACAGAGTACAAGCAATATTTCAAAAAATGCCTTTTGCGCTAATGTTATAAAGGCTAAGGAATATATCAGGAATGGTGACATTTTCCAAGTGGTGCTTTCGCAGCGGCTCAACATTGATTTTACGGGTAATCCTTTTACGGTTTACAGATCGCTCCGTTCGCTGAATCCTTCTCCCTATATGTATTTTTTCCGATTTGATAATTATTCAGTTGCTGGAGCATCGCCGGAGATGCTTGTCCGTGTCGAAAACGGAACAGTCGAAACCTGCCCGATAGCAGGAACACGGAAGCGTGGATTAAACGAAGATGAGGATTTAGCGCTTGAAAGGGAGTTGCTTGCTGATGAAAAAGAGCTTTCCGAGCATAGAATGCTTGTGGACCTCGGAAGAAATGATGTTGGCAGGGTTTCCGAGTACGGCTCTGTAGCTGTAAAGGGTTTAATGCACATTGAGAAATATTCTCATGTTATGCATATAGTATCCGGCGTAACGGGTCGTTTACGCAGCGATAAAACAATTTTCGATGCATTAATGTCTGTGTTGCCTGCTGGAACGCTTTCTGGTGCCCCGAAGGTTAGAGCAATGGAAATTATAGACGAAATGGAAACAACCAAACGGGGGATTTACGGTGGAGCAATTGGATATATAGGTTTTGATGGTAACATAGATAGCTGTATTGCGATAAGGACAATTGTTTTTAAGGATGCAAAGGCTTTTGTCCAGACTGGATGCGGCATTGTGGCTGAGTCAATACCGGAAAATGAGTATGAGGAGTGTATGAACAAAGCTGGAGCGATGGTTAACGCCATAAAAGCGGCAAGGGAGGAAGCATGATTCTTATTATTGATAATTATGATTCATTTACATACAACCTTTATCAATATGTTGGCGAAATGAATCCTGAAATTGAGGTTGTGCGAAATGATGCAATGACCATTGAGGAAATAGTACAGAAAAGTCCGAGCCATATTATAGTTTCTCCAGGGCCTGGCTACCCGAAGGATGCCGGCATTTCTATTGAGGTAATAAAACAACTTGGAGGTACAATACCGCTGCTTGGTGTTTGTCTTGGTCATCAGGCAATAGGCGAGGCTTTTGGTGGCAAAGTTGTTCACGCAAAAGAGCTTATGCATGGTAAATCATCGGAAGTTTTTATTCTGCATGAAACGCCTATTTTAAAGGGGCTTGGCAAATCACTGATTGCGGGAAGGTATCATTCGCTTATTATTGATAAAGATTCTTTGCCATCAGATCTTATGGTTACTGCGACAACTGCCACCGGTGAAATTATGGCAGTTGAACATAAAAAATTTCCTGTATATGGAATTCAGTTTCATCCTGAGTCGATACTAACACCTCAGGGTAAAGTAATTCTGAAGAATTTTTTGAATATAGACGGGAGGAATAGTCGATGATACGGGAAACCTTAGCGAAAATAATTGATGGTGTTTCGTTAACCACAGCAGAGTCTGTTGCAGTGATGAACGAAATGATGGATGGAGTGGCTACTCACGCCCAAGTCGGGGCTTTTCTTGCTTCTTTACGCATGAAAGGAGAGACCGAAGAAGAGATTCTTGGTTTTGTAAATGTAATGCGAGAACGATCTGTTAAGATTAGGCCGCAAAACAAGAGTTGCATCGACACATGCGGAACTGGCGGAGATGCTTCCCACAGTTTTAATATTTCTACGGCAACGGCCTTTGTTGTTGCGGGTTCTGGCTTGAGTGTTGCCAAACATGGCAACAGGTCCGCGACAAGTAAATGTGGAAGCGCTGATGTACTTGAGGCTCTTGGCTGTTCCATAAATATGCCAGTAGATAAGGTCAGAGAATCGATTGATACCATAGGTTTTGGTTTTATGTTTGCCCCCCTTTTTCATCAGTCAATGAAAAATGTTGCCACTCAAAGAAGGGAAATTGGGATACGGACGGTATTCAATATACTTGGGCCACTGACAAATCCAGCAGGAGCGCCTTCACAGCTGATCGGCTCTTTTAGTTTGTCGTATGCAAAAAAAATGGCAGCTGTTCTTGCTTCTTTAGGCACAGAGCGGGCGCTTGTAGTTCATGGGAGGGATGGACTAGACGAAATAACTCTGTCCGGTGTTACAGATGGATTTATGGTCGAAGCTGGAACAGTAACACAGATGGAAATAGATCCAGCTGCTATAGGTATCGGTAGAGCCTCATCTGACCAAATTAAAGGCGGTGATGCATCCACTAATGCAGAAATAATACGCAATGTGTTGAGTGGTGTGAAGGGGGTACATAGGGACATAGTGCTTATAAATGTAGCGGCTGCTCTTCTGGTCGGTAAAAAAGTAAAAACACTTCAAGAAGGCTTTAGAGCTGCTTCAGAAGCCATAGATTCTGGATCAGCTGCGAAGAAACTTAATGATTTTAGGGAGTTTAGTAATGACAATACTTGATAAAATCATTAAAACAAACGCTAAAGCGCTATGCGATGCAAAGGCTGCTCTGCCAACTGAGGAATGGCCGGAGTTGCTTGCGAAAAGCAGACTTCTGCCGGTAAAAAACTTTTCAATGTGTTTGAAACGGCCTGATAGACTGGCCGTTATTGCAGAATTAAAAAAGGCTTCTCCTTCGAAAGGGGTTATGCGGGATAATTTTGAGCCAGTATCAATCGCAAGGGATTATGTTGCAAATGGTGCCGATGCTCTGTCGGTGTTAACTGAGCCAACCTTTTTTTTAGGGGCAGCGAAATATCTTGAAGCTGCGCATGCAGCGGTAAATATTCCTATTCTACGAAAAGACTTTTTAGTAGATCCGTGGCAGGTATATGAATCAAGAAAGATGGGTGCAGATGCTGTTTTGCTCATAGTGGCACTTCACGATAATAAGAGCTTAAGGAAGCTTCTCGAAACTGTGCGAGAGCTTAAAATGTACGCACTCGTAGAAGTGCACGATTGTGACGAGGCGAAAAGGGCCGCCGACTGTGGCGCCGAGATTATTGGCATAAACAATCGCAATCTTAAAACTTTTAAAGTTGACATAACAACAACAGAAAGAGTTATTCGTGAAATACCCCGCGAATGCCTCAAGGTGTCGGAGAGTGGAATATCCACTTTTGAAGATATTGACTATATTGATAAACTTGGTGTAAATGCAGCTCTGATAGGAGAGGCTTTTATGCGAGAGAAAAGCCCTGGAGCCGCTCTCGATAGATTGATTAACAGAAAGGTAGAGAGATGACAGTAAAAAAAGGAAGATTTGGTGATTTTGGTGGGCAATATGCTCCAGAAACACTCATGAATGCTCTTTTAGAATTGGAAGAGGGTTATAACGAGGCAATGCAAGACGCTGATTTTAAAAATGTGTTAAGTACATATCTTAAGGAGTATGCAGGTCGTCCATCTCTGCTTTACTATGCAAATAATATGACAAAAGCGATTGGCGGAGCGAAAATATATCTCAAACGGGAGGATCTTAATCATACCGGTTCACATAAAATCAATAATGTAATAGGGCAGGTGTTGCTTGCAAAACGAATGGGTAAAAAGAAGGTAATTGCGGAGACAGGTGCAGGTCAACATGGTGTTGCAACTGCAACAGCAGCTGCCCTTTTTGGAATGGAATGCGAAGTTTTTATGGGTAGAGAAGATACGGAAAGACAGGCACTAAATGTTTTCCGTATGCGTCTTCTTGGAGCAACCGTAACACCCGTTGATAGCGGAACTGCTACACTTAAAGATGCCGTTAACGAGGCGATGCGTGCATGGACAGCGAGAGTATCCGACACATATTATGTTCTTGGATCGGTGATGGGACCCCACCCATATCCAACTATTGTCCGTGACTTTCAAAAGATTATTGGCATTGAGGTTAGGGAACAGTTGCAAATTTTTGAAGGTCGCTTGCCGGATGCCTGTATTGCCTGTGTTGGGGGGGGGAGTAATGCAATTGGACTGTTTTATGAGTTTATTAATGATAAATCTGTAAGGCTTATTGGAGCAGAAGCTGGCGGTGATGGGGTTGAAACTGCACGCCATGCCGCAACAATTACTAAGGGAAGTGTCGGGGTGTTGCACGGAATGAAATCCCTGTTTTTACAGGATAATGAAGGACAGATTATGCCGGTATATTCAATTTCCGCTGGACTTGATTATCCGGGTATAGGTCCAGAACATGCTATGCTGCATAAAAGTGGGAGGGCAGAATATTTTGCGGTTACCGACCGAGAAGCGGTGGATTCATTCAGGTATCTTGCAAAGATGGAAGGGATTATTCCAGCGATCGAAAGCGCACACGCTATTGCAATTGCGCGGAAAATTGCTAAAGAGATGAGTCAGGATAAAATAATTGTTGTAAATTTGTCAGGCCGCGGAGACAAAGATGTTGCCTCCGTTGCTGCGTACATGGGAGAAATTTTACATGAGAAGGCTTGAATCGCTATTTGCTGAACTGCGCACGCAAAAAAAGAAGGCGCTTGCAGCTTTTGTTACTGCCGGTGATCCCTCCGTAAGCTCAACTGCTGCAATTGTTAAGGGTATGGTTTCGTCTGGAGCCGACATTGTCGAACTTGGTGTGCCATATTCGGATCCAATTGCGGAAGGAGCAGTAATTCAGGCTGCTAATGTACGGGCACTCTCAAAAGGAATAATAGTTGGGAATTTAATGCAGCTTGTTAGAGGACTAAGGGATGAGGGAGTGGAGAAGCCGATACTGTATCTTCTTTACTATAATGTTATTTTTCAATATGGAATTGACCGATTTGTATCCGATTGCGCACATAGCGGGGTTGATGGTTTGATAATTCCCGATCTACCTTTTGAAGAACAGGACGAGCTTCGTCCCGTTTGTGACAAATATAAAGTAGATCTTATTTCTCTTGTAACCCCAGTCTCTGGTGGAAGGATGCAAAAAATTGTCCGAAAGGCGACTGGATTTATTTATTGTGTATCGTCGTTGGGTGTTACGGGAATCAGGAATGAGTTTTCAACAGATTTCACTTCGTTTATAAACGAACTTACTCTTTATTCGGGGTTGCCGAAACTTATTGGATTCGGTATTTCAAGTCCTGAACAGGTGAGGTACCTAAAGAATTATGCCGATGGTGTAATTGTCGGAAGTGCGATTGTCTCGCTTGTCGCTTCTTCAAAGAGTGATATGGAAGCAGTAGCGAAGGTTAATCAGTTTGTTGCGTCACTTCGTAATGCTCTTGATACTTAAGATTTGTACTTTTTGCCTTTGAAGTTTATAAGTTCGTATTTTCCACTTAGTGCCTATTTAAATATTGCACAGAATGGAGATAAAATGGCCGCGATACTTCCACGAAAGTTTATAGAAGCCAATACCCGTCTTATTGGACACCGCCCCACAATAGCAATTACACCTGTGGCTGATGGCCGTACCGGTGCCTATGAAAATAATCAGGCAGGCACATGGCGACTCGCAGAAAGAGTATTTAAATTAATCAAGTCTGAAGTTCGTTTATCTGATGGTTCGCTGCCAAATATTGTTATGGCTCCGGAAATTGTTTATGGCGCTAGAACTGGTGCCTTGGCTCAGGCGCACTATGTTAAGGAGGGCGTTAGCGCGAATATTTGGGTCAGCCGATCATGGGCATACAGTGATGAGCTTATGTCCGCTTGCATGGGAATTGGTTCCACAGAATGGCAGCAGGCCGCCTATGGGTTAAACCAGACCGATCGCCCTGGTGCCGTGTGGCTTAAGGCATTTTGTGCTGCGATGGACGAAAAAAAGCGGCCAATTTTCAGTATATACAATCCTGACCTTGAAACTGAAGATGGAGAGTTTGCCCCTTTTGTTGCAGAGCGGCTACTCCGTTTTGCCCGTTCTGCCTGCGCTGTAGCCGAAATGCGAGGCAAAAATTATCTCTCCATAGGTGGCGTTTCCATGGGAATTATAGGTTCCGATGTTCGTCGGAATTCGTTGTTAGATTATTTTGGTATGGGATCTGTTTCTGTTGATATGATTGCAGTAAAAGCGCGGATTGATGACGGCTTTTATAATCATGAAGAACTTGCAAAAGCCACTTCTTTTCTGAAAAAAAGTTTTAAAATCAACTTTGGTAACGGAAAACGACCATTATCAAGTGACCGATTGCTCGAAGATTGTGTTAAGATGACCCTCATTGTCCGTGATATGATGATTGGCAATCCATTGTTGGCAGATGAACGGGTAGGTAAGCGGCAGGGGTTCAAAGCTGATGTTGAAAGAGCGCAAGGTTATAACGCGATTGCTGCTGGCACTCAAGGACAAAGAGCGTGGACGGATAATTATCCAAATTTCGATCTGACGGAGTCCCTCTTGTGTAGCTCTTTCGACTGGAATGGTTTCAGGCAGGCTTATATTGTTGCTACAGAAAATGATTCTAAAAATGCGCTTGGTATGTTGGCAGCACATTTACTGACAGGTTTGCCGCAACTTTTTGCCGATATTCGAACAAACTGGACTCCGGAAAGCGTGAAGAAGGCGACAGGAACCGATATTTCAAAAAAAGTACCTCGTGGTTTTATAGACAAACGCAATTCAGGGGCCGGTGCTCTTGATTATTCGCTTAGTCCTTACTCAATTACTGGCTTTGCTGCCGAAACCGAAGTTCAAAAAATGGCAGAAAAAATTAGAAGAAATAAATCGCTGCAGAATGAGTTTATAAAAGCTGCAATTGCTTCTACGGAGTACTGTGCTGCAAATCTGGAATACTTCCCGGGTGACGGACTTTCGAGTCACTATCGTACACCTGGGGAAATTCCAATGACTGCTTATCGATATAATATGGTGGGAGAGGAGATAACTTTCTCTGTTGTTGAAGGAGAAACGGTTAATTTGCCTGTTAATGTGGCTGATTTCGTTAGTAGGAAAACAGATCCTACATGGCCAGAGTCATATTGGACACCTCGTGGAATAACATCGTATGAATATATGCGACGGATTGGCCCTAATCACGATGCGAATTCCTTTGGTTATATTGGTGCCGATCTTATTACACTTAATGCGATGTTGCGGATTCCTATTGACTTTCATAATATTGCGGATGAAAACATTTTTAGACCAACTATTTGGGATAGGTATGGTAATGACGACTTCCGTACTTGTGAAAAACTGGGGCCGCTTTACAGGTAAGTGGTCCTTAATTAAGCTTGTTTTTGAAGTACAAGGGCGGATCTGTTTGGTATGTAGAGTTTTAACAGTCCATTTAAAACGCAGTATTCAATCGATGTGTCAACACGGTTAAAACCGCCAAATTCCGTGGCATCGCTCGATAAAACAATTCGATATTTATTGCCGGCAATCGGTATTCCATAATCAGTGTATGATCGTACTGCGTGGAAATTGAAAACAAAAACCAATCCAGCCCTTTCAAAGGCAATTATTTTATCGCCATTATTAACAGTTATTCTGTTAAATGCGTTACTGCCAAGTACCAAAAATTCTCTAATTATACGAATCATCGCTGAATCGAACAAAGCCAGATGGCGATATCGTAGTTCTTGATTTTCAATTAACGACCATTGCCGTCTTGCATAATGGTAAGACCATCCGTTGCCTTCCCGTGGAAAGTCGATCCATTCGGGGTGGCCAAACTCATTGCCCATAAAGTTTAAATAACCATGACCAGCGGTTGATATTGTTATAAGACGAACTATCTTGTGTAGGGCAATAGCTCTATCAATTATATGGTTATTATGGGCAATGTGCATATCTGTGTACATTGCCTTGTCGGCAAGACGAAAGATGATGGTTTTATCTCCAACAATAGCCTGGTCGTGGGATTCCGCATAGGAAATTGTTTTTTCTTCGGAACGCCTGTTAGTAAGTTCGTGGAACATTTCTTCCATGTGCCAATCTTCATCTTTCATTGTCTTAATAATTTTTATCCAGTAATCGGGAATTCCCATGGCGAAACGGTAGTCGAAGCCATAGCCTCCATCGCTCACGGGAAGGGCAAGGCCTGGCATGCCACTCATTTCTTCAGCGATTGTAATTGCATATGGGTTAATTTCATGAACCAACTTGTTGGCCATTCCAATATATATCATAGCGTCATCATCCTGATTGCCGTCGTAGTACTGCCCGTAGTTGGTAAAGGCGCGATTCATGCCATGGTCGTGGTAAAGCATACTTGTAACACCATCAAAACGGAATCCATCGAAACGGAACTCTGTAAGCCAATAACGAAGATTTGACAAAAGGAAGTTAAGCACTTCCGGCTTGGAGTAGTCAAAGCAGCGTGAGTCCCAGTATATGTGATCGCCTTTGTGCCCTTCATGAAAAAACTGATAGTAAGTGCCGTCGTATCTTGAGAGACCTTCGATTTCATTTTTTACGGAATGCGAATGAACTATGTCCATTATAACCTTGATGCCAATAGCGTGCGCTTCGTCAACAAGTGCTTTGAGCTCGTCTGGTGTTCCAAAACGGGAGGAGGGGGCAAAGTAGCTGGAAACATGATAGCCAAATGATCCGTAATATGGGTGCTCCTGAATTGCCATTAGTTGTATTGTGTTATATCCGGCTTCTTTTATTCGTGGTAACATGTTAGTACGAAACTCGTTGTAGGTTGAAACCCGAGGCTCTTCACCAGCCATTCCAACATGTGCTTCATACACAAGTGGAGCTGGATTTGTTGCAGGGTTTGTGTTTTTGAATACATATGCATTTTCGGGAGACCATATCTGGGCGTTAAATTCAAGTGTATGAGGGTCCTGCACAACACGGGTTGCCCATGCAGGAATCCGATTTCCCTCGCCAGATGCCCAGCTTACAAAAAAGCGGTAAAGCTGTCCATGTCGAATATTCTTCAGAGGAACTTTGAGTTCCCAGTTATCGCGATTATCCTTAATTCGGTTAAAAGAGTATTTTTGCTCTCGGCGCCAACCGTTAAACTCTCCAATAAGGTACAATTCAAGAAGGTTTGGTGCCCATTCTCTGAATATCCAATGTGTTTTGGTCTTGTGAACACCAAAATAGTGATGACCAAGAGCCCTTCCCTCAAAATTATTTTGGCCGCCCGTAAATTCTAAAACTCTCTTCTGGATAGCGTTTATTCGATTTCGAATTATATCGGAATAGGGCGTAAGATATGGATCTCGTTTCACAAGTGCGGGAATTTCATGGTCTGTTAGCTGCATTACAATTAAGATATTTTAATAATGGTTCTATTGGAAAGGTACATCACATTTATTTTAGTTTCAGTAGAGCATGAGTTACAATCAGATACTTTTAATCTCGCTTCATAAACTTGGCGATAACCTTCAGGCCGCAGCTGCCCTACCGATTTTAGATTCTATATATCCTTGCGCAAAAATAACCGTTCTAACTGAGAAAGGGTTTGAGTTCCCTTTTTTAATGAACCGCTTTGTCGATGAAATAGTACTTTATCAAAGGAAAAATGCGTATGTGTCTGAGCAGCTAAAAGAGTTGCGAGAAAGAAAGTTTGATCTTATAATAAATCGGCAAAGTTCCAGCGAAGGGGCATCTATAGCTGGCTATATTGGAGCAGGGGAAATTCGAGGGTATTTTCTACGAGAAGATGGGAGCGGATGGGTGCTGGATCCATGGAGCCGTCTTCTCTTTTCAGCTTGCAGGAATAGGAGCGTGAATCCTTTTAATTTTGTTGATTATTCTATAAATATTGCTGGTGAGTCTTCTATTAAAAGAGGATTGTGCCTTGAAGTGGAAACTGGCGCGTCAGATTCTGTTGTCAGACGAATAGATGGCGGCAACGGTCGGATTATTGCGGTTCAGGTTGGAGTAAATGCGGAGAGACGGCAGTGGGGGGCAGAACGGTTTGGGCAAGCGGTTAATATGATTTTAAACAAAGAAAAAGACATTTCTTTCGCTTTTATTGGTACAGAAATGGAGGCACCCTTAATAGACAAAGCAATATCAACTATTTCGACCACCAATCGTGTGAGAGCGTATAACCTTTCAGGAGCGCTTCCCTTGGCGTTACTCCCAGATTTTCTCCAAAGATGTTCTTTGCTATTAACCAATGATACAGGGCCAATGCATTTTGCCGCTGCGGTTGGTTGTCCAATAATTGCGGTGTACGCAGGGGAGTCTTTTCTCGCCGAAACAGGCCCGTACTCACCAAACAATTGGGTTATTAGCGCAAATATCGATTGTCTTCCTTGTCTTACAAGTTCACAGTGCCTTAGGAATAGTGAATGCAAGGAACGGGTTAGGCCTGATTTTGTAGCACAGCTGGTAATCGATAAAATCAAATCTATTTCCCCCGACCCCTCGTTTTATAGCGGTGTTAAGATTTATCATTCAGGGCCGTTTATTCTTCGCGATGCGATTCGTTATACTCCAATGTTTCCTGCCGAGCTAAATCTGGACGACTTTATGCGGTATGTATATTATGCGTCGTTTAAGAAATTTATTTACAGCAGCGAAGTTGATATGGACAAACTTGCGTTTGAAATGGCTATCCACAACTGGAGTTCTGTAGTAAGAGAGTTCCAATTTGAGGGAAGTCCATTTGTCGATCAGTTTGCCTTGGGTGTTGATGAAAAAGAGGCAGTTATTTCTGTGGTAAAATCAACTATGTCTGAACTCAGAAAATTGTTATTTTAATAGCTTATGAAGACAATAAAAATAAAAAATGGAAAAGTAGTTGGCCGATTTGGCGTTTCGAAAAGAGATATATACTTGCAAGATGGAATAATTAAAATGCCAAATGGCGAATCGAATTTTACTGCGGACGAAGAGGTAGATGCCTCGGGGCTCTTTTTGTTACCTGGATTTATTGAGACTCACATTCATGGTTTAAGGCAATGTGATTGTATTAATGGTTTTGTTAACAATTCCAAGGATGATGATGATGAAGCATACAGTGGCGCAATTGAGTTTATTCTTAAATCGCTTCCTGCTACTGGGATTACAACTACTCTTTTATCAAGTTTTGCGTGCAGCAAACAAAAACTCCACCGCTTTTTAAGGAATGGAAGGATAGTAATGGAGCGACAACAACAGGCTGCAGCTAGACTTACCGGGCTTGATCTCGAAGGAAATTTTCTTAAAGACCCAAAGTTTTCCGGTTATCAGGACCCCGCCAATATTATTGCTCCAAGCGTTGAAATATTTAAAGAGTTACAGGATATGGCTGGTGGAGGTATAAAAAAGGCGCTTGTTGCTCCGGAATGGGGGAGCGATGCTTTCGATCTGATAAAATATATTGCCATGAATGGAGGTTTACCCTCTATTGGTCATACTGGATGCTCAAGGGAGGAGATGCTTAAGGCATATGATTGTGGAACAAGGGTGGTGGTTCACACTGGTAACGGGCCTATGAGCCAAAATTTTAAGGGAGGCGGCGCGCTTGATGGAATCTTTGAGCTTGGCAACAAATTATATGGTGAGATTATATGTGATATGCGGCATGTGCATCACCGTTGGGTTAACACCTTCATTAACTGTTTTTCTAATGAAAAAACTGTTTGCGTTTCAGATACGCTTCGCTATGCTGCTTCAGATCTAAAAAGCGGTGATACAATTGACGGTCTTGTTGTTAGGGACGGAGCGTTATGGGTGGCTGCGAAAGAAAATACTCTTGCAGGGTCGATAAGTACTCTTGATATCCAGTTTGAAAATATGGTAAATTTACTTACAACCGATCGAAAAGCTTATTTCCAGTCGGAAGTTCCGGCACCGTTGGATTTTGAAGCTGCTCTTGTAACCCTTTCAAGAATGTACTCATACAACCAAGCGTGTATGCTCGGTATCGATAGAGAAGTTGGTTCGGTAGAGGACGGTAAGAAGGCCGATCTTGTTTTGAGTAAGTTTAGCAATAAGGACGGCAGGATATTAATGGATATTAAAAAGGTTTTTGTCGGCGGTGTTCTCGTTTGATATTTTCGCTTATAGCTCCGTAGTTTTGTACAACAAATGTCATTTCGTTTCCGAGGACTATAATTAGCGAAAGAATGTAAAGCGACAGAATAGCTATGGGAATAAGGATTAGCGATCCCCAAACCTTGTTGTGTACAAAAAAGTTGGTAATGTACAATGAAAGTAATAGTTTGAAAATCTGGTATAGGATAGCGGCAAACAGACCACCGCGGATTGATGCGCTCAGCTTTACTTTTGCTGCTGGAATAAGCTGGTAGCCTATCGTAAAAGTGGTGATTAGCATAGCAAATGATATTAGTTTTCCAAATATTGTGTGAAAGGGAAGGTGCAGCATTATTAGTAATCTGCCGGCGGTTGCGTGTAGAGTAAACGATATAAGTAGAAGCATTATGACAATAAGAGAAACAGCTAATTGTTTATGCAGTGGGCGGCCTTTGCGGCGTCCCCATGGGATGCTCAGGGTTTTTTCGGCGGTTCCATACAAAAGGAAGGCAGATATTACAAGTCCTATGCTTCCTATCCTTCCAACTGTTGTGGCGTTCTCTACGAGTTTTAATATCCATGCGTTTAGTTCACCTGTTGAATAGGGAAGAAAACGGATTATTAGTTCATTTACATCTTTTTGATTTAGGAAGAAATTAATCCTTGAAATGTTTAGTTCGTAAATCTTTGAGGCAAATAAAGATAGAGAGGCGATCAACGGTATAAAAGCGATAATAAAAGAATAGCTCAAAGCTCCGCAGTGGAATAGGCTATCGTTGTTCCATGTTTTTTCAGCGGTAAAACGGAGTAACGAGGCTGTTTTCTTGATATTTACTCGAAGCCATTTTTTAACATTAACTTGCGGGTGGTTTTGCATGGAAACAAAGATAAATAATGAAGTTACAACTTCTCCACGACTCTTTATTGCGGCTTGGCCTGATAAGGGTATGATAACCGCTTTTTCAAAATACATTTCCGCCTGTAATGCTCTCTTGCAGGGTACGAGGTGGACAGATGCGGCAAATCTGCATTGTACGCTTGCATATCTTGGTTCAGAACAAGGGGTTAGTCCCGAAACTATATTTGAAAGAATAAAAAAGGCACTTGAATATATCGGCCCATTTAGCCTTCGCTGGAGTGGGCCGGGAACCTTTTTAAAAAGGGATACTACGGTGATCTGGATGGGGTTGGAAGATTCTCCACCACTTCTTGAGGTCGCGGCTCATATACGGGACGAATTTCAGGATATTATGGAGGATAGAGCATTTAAGCCTCACATAACTTTCGGAAGAACGAGAAAATTAGTTAAGCAGCCAGTATCAAAATATCTACCTGCGTGGAAACCTGTTTCCTGTACAGTTGATAAAATTGATCTCGTTTCGAGCGAGCTTACTTCTAATGGTCCGAAGTATTCTATTCTGCATTCAATTAGGCTGGGTGTGGATTGGTGAGTTTTGCTCTTGCAGTTGTACTACCACTTGTTCTTGTTTTAGCCTTTCTTTTTCTTTTATTTATTCCGTTAAATTTTACTGTTCGAACTGATGGCCGAAGTTTTTCATACAGGTTATCATTACTCAGTCATGGTTTGTTCAACACCGACGCAAGAATTGAGGATGAACAAGGTATGCAAAGCAATGTTTTAGAGCCAACGGGTTCATATCTGCTCCTTAACAAGCTTATTGCCTATTCAAGATTTCGGGCATTATTTATACGCTCAATACTTAATCTGATTAGCCGGAGTCGTTATCTTCTCAGGCTGAGAATCAATGAGCTTAAATGTACTTTTGGATGGGACGATCCAGAAAATGTCGCTTTTTTGTTTGGCGTTATGAATACAGCAATAAGTTTGTTAACTGTTGATAAGCAAGGCTTTAAATATCAATTAGAGCCTTCGTTTTTTGATGAGCGTTTTTATGCTGAGGTTAATGGGGCGCTAAGAGTGTATCCTGGTCGGCTCTTCCTTATTTTGCTTTTATTTGTTGTTGAATTTCCGTTTGTTCAGTATTATCGTCTTGTTATACGCGCAGAGGGAAAACAATGATGAACACAGTATCACCTTTGAAAATTGGTCAACTATTAATAAAGCCACCGTTAATTTTGGCGCCAATGGCAGGGGTTACAGGAAAGGCCTTACGAAAGCTTGTTCATGAGCTTAACTTCGGATCATGCGGTCTCTACTATACAGAATTCGCAAGTGTTGAAGGGCTTGTAAGAAAAAATAAGCCCACACTTCGTCTAATTGAAAAGAGCGCAATTGATTGCGAATCACCATTTGCTATTCAGCTCTATGGAATTAGCCCTACTAATATGGCGCTTGCAGCGCAAATAGCTGTAGAACATGGGGCTGATATTGTTGATATTAATGCCGGCTGCCCTGCGCAGAAGGTAGTTAAAAAGGGTGGTGGGGCAGATTTGCTAAAAAAACCACTTTTGATTGGCGAGATAGTGCAAAGCGTAAAAAAAGTGGTTTCCGTACCAGTAACGGTAAAAATTCGCATAGGCTGGGACGAAAAAAGCATTAATATGGAGGAAGTTATCAGGATTATTGAGCAGGCCGGTGCAGACTGCATCACTATACATGGTAGAACCCGTAATCAGGGATTTAAAGATGAGGCAGATTGGGATAAAATTAAACGGGCAAAAGAGCTACTTGCTATACCAGTAGTAGGGAATGGAGACATATCAGATATTTCATCTTTCGAAAGCCGTTTTTATCCATCGGGTGTTAATGCTGTTATGATTGGTAGAGGTATATTGCGCGATCCATGGATTTTTAGAAGGCTGCATTGTCATCTTGCCGGTAATTTATTTGTTGAACCAAGCGTCGATGAAAAATTTGCCATGGTAAAAAGATTTGCCGATCTTCTTGCCGAAGATGGGTTGCCTCCAAACGCTGTAATTGGTCAGTTAAAGCAGTTAATTGTTCGCTTTTTAAGGGCAAAACCAAACTCTGCACAGCACAGAACAGCAGCTCTTAGGAGTAATGCCTTACCCCAATTTTTTGAAGCGATACGGAGCTATCTGTTTTGGGATTTATGAGCAATTATAAAATTTTTCTGATTATTCTGTTGTTAATTGTAGTCTCTTTTTTCCCCCTTCCCCTGCCTTTCGCTAAAAAGATAGCCCAGAATGAGATGGCAAAATTGGTAAAAGGTGAGTGGAAACTGGAATCTGTCAGCTTTAGTATTTTTAATGGATTGCTTGTTAGTAATATCCACGGGGTCATACCTTTACCTAACTCATATGATGGGAATATTAACATACCTCAAGCTTCAATAATTCTCGATAAGTTTGCGCTCCTGCGCGGAAGAATTTTGCCAACTGCAGTAGCAGTCAAGTCACCAACAATTAATATGATAATAAAGCAAAAGCGATTCTCAGTACAGTCTTTTGTCAGCGGTACATCAATGTTAGCTTCTGGTGTGCTGGTTCCGCTTGAAAAATTAACTGTACGCAATTGTCGAATAGTGTGTAAAAGTTCAGGGTTGCTTGAAGATATGGATTTACTTATTGGTGATATAACAATTGAACAAGATAAAAAGTTTAAGTTGTCGGCAAATTTCAATGAGGCCATGCTAAGTATGGGCGGGACAGAATATTGCCATGAACTATCAGGAACAGCCGAAGGCGATATTCATAATACAATTACTTTCGAGTTGTCGGGCAAGGCGCTTTCAGGTAGCATTAGTGCAAACGGCACTGTAGTTAATGGAGTTGTCGCTAACCTTGTGGCTGACATTACTGGAGCATCAATGGGACTTTTACGAATACAAGAAGGCAAGCTTAGTGGCAAGGTTTCTGTTAAGTTAAATATGAATATGTTAAACAGCAGAGCTAAGTTAGGAGAAGCATATTTGAAGTTTTCTGGCGTTACTATGGAGGGTTTTCCTTTTCAAAAATTACCCCATATTGACTGGTTAATGCCTGCTGTAAAAAAGCTTTCGTTCAAGAGCGCAGCGGGGGAGTTGTCTCTTATGGACTCTCATTTAATTATTAGTAATATGGTAGCAACAGGTACAGATATTCGCCTTACCTTTTCGGGGCGTGCCGACTATCATGGTAATATCATGGGAAAGTCGAGACTCGCAGTTGCTTCTAATGGGATTGTAAATATTCCTTATTTGACGAGTCGAGCTTTACCCAAAAACAGCAATAATGAATACGAAATTCCCGTTACTGTATCCGGGAAGTTTCCAAATTTGGATGTGAAGCCAGAAGTTGCTTTTGTTACACGCGCGGTTGGTGGCGTTTTGAAAGATGCAGTGCAGTTTTTCCGCCCCAAGTAGTGCCTTGGAGGATTGCAATCTGCGACCATTTTCTATAGTGAAACTACTAATTAATATCAACAACCCATCCATATGTATCTATCTGCTCACATAATTGGATGTCGGTTAGCATTTTGTATAGTTTTGCGGTGGTCTGTCCTACCGCACCTCCATTGTAAATTTTTTCTGTGCCATTATAGGCTATTTTACCGATGGAGCTGATTACGGCAGCTGTTCCTGAGCAAAACGCCTCATCGGCAAGCAGTGCCTCATCAATTGAAAGGGGCTTTTCTTCTACAGCCATTCCCAGCTTATCTCTTGCTATTTTCAATACTGAATCTCTTGTAATTCCTGGTAAAATTGAACCAAGGGCAGGCGTAGAAAGCGTATTTCCCTTCACACAAAAAAAGTTAGCGGCGCCAACCTCCTCAATATATTTATCCTCTTTTGCATCAAGATAAATACACTCGTTATAGCCCTCGGCCTTAACTTGCTTGGCAGGATACATTGTTCCGGCGTAATTGCCTATGAACTTCACATTCCCCGTGCCCTTGCCCGCTGCCCTGTGGAATTTTTGGGTTACAACAAGTGAAATTGGATTAAAACCAGTTTTGAAGTAAGGGCCAACTGGTGATACATACACAAGAAAGGTGTATTCCGGTGCCGGCGCAACTCCAAGTATCCCCCCGCTTCCAAAAAGACAAGGACGGATATATAGGCTTCCTTTTCCAAAGGGGGGAACAAACTCCTCGTTTTGTTTAACCGCCTCTTTCACGACCTCAACAAATTTATCCGCAGGATATTTAGGCATGCAAAGACGAATTGCGCCACCTTCGAGTCGTTTTCCATTATCTAACGGACGGAAAAGTACTATCTTTCCAGTTTTTGTCCGTAGCGCTTTTAAACCTTCAAAGAGCCCTTGTCCGTAATTTAATACGCATGCGGCAGGGGAGAGGGATATGTTGCCGAAAGGCAGCCATGCACCGCTGTCCCAAATTCCATCCTGTTTACAGGTTGAAACAAACATTGTTTTGGTAGGCGTAAGCGAGAACGATAAATCTTCCCAATTGATTGAATTTGCCATTTTATTAGGTACTTCCTTTCGCGCTTGCAGCTTACGAAACTGCCCCTTGTTCAAGTGCTCTTATGTTTTTGTCTATTAGGTGTGCAATTTTTGGAGGAAAACTTTTTTTCATCGCATCTATTACCGACGGTAATGAAACAATTTTTTTTCGTGCTACAACCGCTCCAAGCATTGCCATATTGGCCATTCGTGCGTCCCCACAATCGACTGCTATTTTGTTCGCAGGTATTTCGATAATATCAATATCGGTTCGAATTGCTTTTTTGTTTACAAGAGTTGAATTGATAAATAGTGTCCCTCCTTTTGCAATCATAGGTTGAAAGTGGTCAAGAGACAATTCGTTCATAACCACCATTACCGTAGGAGCATTAACTACCGGCGAGGCAATTGTTGAATCCGAAACAACCACCGTGCAGTTGGCTGTTCCGCCACGCATGGCTATTCCATATGCCGGAAAAAAGGTACACTGCTTGTTGTCTATCATTCCAGCATAGGCGAGGGTAGTACCCATCGAAATAATGCCCTGTCCGCCAAAACCGGCAAAAATGCAGCGGTATTCCATAAGCTTTATATCACTCCTCTATTAATTTTCCATTAGACTTAAATTCGCCTAATGGGTAATACTCCTTCATATCGTCTTCGACAAATGTAAGTGCATCCGTAGGTGACATACCCCAGTTAACCGGACATGGCGAAAGTATCTCCACAAGCGAGAACCCCTCTTTATTTATTTGTGTTTGAAACGCTTTTTTTAATGTTTGTTTTGTCTTAATAACACCCTGGGGAGTATTTACCGCTGTCCGGGCAAGATATGATACTCCTCCAAGTCCCTTAAGCAATTCACAAACTCTTATTGGATACCCCATTCCAGAAGTTGCGTCTCTCCCTGTTGGACATGTAGTTGCCTTTTGTCCAATAAGAGTGGTTGGTGCCATTTGGCCGCCAGTCATACCGTAGATTGCATTATTGACAAAAACACCGGTAATATTTTCTCCTCGATTAGCAGCATGTATTATTTCAGCCGTGCCAATAGCGGCCAAGTCCCCATCACCCTGATAGCAGAGTACAAATGAATCCGGTTTGGCCCGTTTAACACCTGTGGCTGCTGCCGGAGTTCTCCCGTGAGCAGGTTGGCACACATCAAGGTCGAGAAAGGTGTACGCCAAAATTGAACAGCCTACAGGAGCCATCCATACACAATTTTCCGAAACCCCCAACTCCTCAAGAAGTTCGCAGCAAAGCCGGTGTACAACCCCATGGCCGCAACCAGGGCAATAAGGTTGCGGTTTATCGAGCCACAGTTTTGAACGGCCAACAATTTTTTTTTCGTTCATGTTTTACCCCGTTTTTTTACGCAATGCGCCAATCGATGGCTGTTCCTCGGGTATTGATTGAACCCTGTCTTTTTTTATTAAGTATGAAATCGACAATTTCCATCACAGCCTCTTCCGTTGGGATACCCCCCCCAGGACGGCCATGAAAATGGATAGCCGCATTATTTAGCACCGATAACTTTACATCTTCAACCATCTGTCCAAGGCTCATTTCAACTACAAGAAACTCTTTTGTTTTTTTTGATGCCTCGGCAATAGCAGCGTATGGAAATGGCCAGACCGTTATTGGGCGAATTAAACCAATCTTAAGTCCTGTCTTGCGGGCATCAGCCATTACAGATTTACAAATTCGTGATGTTGTGCCGTATGCAACGAGTATTAGATCGGCATCATCTGTGTTAATAGACTCAACCATCAACTCGTTTTTACGCATTTCGTCAAACTTAGCCTTAAATTTCCAGTTCCACTCCTCAACAACTCCATCCTCAAGCGAAAGAGAATTTACAAGATTGGCAGGTCTGCCTCGTCTGTAGCCGCCTACTGCCCATGGTTTAGGAATATTCAGGGGAGCAGCGTCGTTAAAAACAAGAGGCTCCATCATCTGGCCAAGAATTGCATCGCCAAGTACCAGAACAGGATTTCGGTACTTATCGGCAGTATCAAATGCTTTAAATGTTAAATCGGCGGCTTCCTGCACGGTTGCCGGAGCGTAAACTACCATTCGATAATCGCCGTGACCACCGCCCTTTGTTGATTGAAAATAATCTGCTTGTGAAGGAGCAATATTGCCAAGCCCTGGACCCCCGCGAACAATATTTACAATCACAGCAGGCAGTTCCGCCCCAGCCATGTAGGATATACCTTCTTGTTTTAAAGATATGCCAGGACTGCTTGAACTTGTCATTGTTCGGACGCCGGCGGATGATGCCCCGTAAACCATATTAATCGCAGCGACTTCGCTCTCTGCCTGTATAAATGTCCTCCCTTTTTCGGGCATATGTTTTGCCATATACGCAGTTAATTCGTTCTGCGGAGTTATAGGGTAGCCGAAGTAGCACTGAACCCCTGCTCTTATAGCTGCTTCACCAATAGCGTCATTTCCTTTGAGTAATACTCGTTCAGTCATATATTTACCTCACTTCGTCTCTCTGTAAACGGTTATGGCGGAATCTGGACAAAGAAGGCCGCAAAAACCGCACCCAATACAGTTGTCGTGATTTATTGTTACAAGATATCTGTAACCTTGGCTGTTCACTTTAGAAGTTTCAGATAGAGCAATAACGCCATGTTTACAACCCGTAATACAGACCGAGCAGCCTTTGCATCGTTCTTCGTCTATTTCTATTCGTCCTTTAGCCATCTTAACGCTCCCATCAAAGGTAGAAGTAGTAAATTAGTTTTTGGAATGGTCAGTTTTCAATCGTAAAACTTGTGGTGGGTGCATGGCAACAAATGTAGTGAAGGTTTCCACAAAGTGAAAGGCGACCCACCACTTCGACAAGCAAAGTGCACCCCTCCCTTTTTCCCGATTTTTAAATTGCAGAATTCTGGAAAAAGGGAGGGGGGAAATCAGAAAAAATTCGTTCCCCCTTTTTTGCTCTGAAAAAAGGGGGACCAAGCGATGGTCTCGTCCTGAAATATGTTTACACTATCAGGAGGTGTAAAATGCATTTTAGG
>CAZPWS010000052.1:0-21456 GCA_964590225.1 uncultured Fibrobacterota bacterium | reverse complement strand
TCGCTTTCAGAAAAAATCTGTTAGTAGTGGGGGCGATATTTGCCGCAAGTGTGCCATTGTTTATTATTTCGCTCTTTTCTACTTCTCGTGCAATTAAGCTGACAGGTATCGGGCACACTGGAACGGAATCTTCTGCCAATGGCTTTACTTCGAGTGTTCACGATTACAGCGCACTTGTTGGTTCAATTGCAAAGGTGGCTACCACTCTCAGGCCAGCTGGCTCCATAGAGGTTGATGGTGTACGGTACGACGCCGTCACCGATGGCGACTTTATAGAGGAGGGAACAGCGGTCAAGGTATTTAGTGTTGAGGGTAGCAAAATCAGCGTTCGGAGAGCATAAAGACCAAGAGCAAATATGCAGATTACATTTATTATTCTGACGATACTTCTTGGGTTTATTCTCATAATTTCAGACATTCTCTTTATTCCTGGGGGATTGGTAGCTTCTGCCGGAATACTAATAATTGCCGGTGCAGTTGGTGTTTCATGGAAAACCCTTGGCTCTACAACAGCTCTTTATTTGGCTGCTGCGAGTTTGGTTATTGGCGGGATAATTTTATGGGTAAGTATAAAATTCAAACTTTGGCGAATATTCGTAAGGCAGGAGGTTGAAAAGAGCAGCGATGGCTTTACCTCCTGTTCAATAGACCTTAATTCTTATATTGGCAAAAAAGGGACTGTTGTAACGCCTCTACGGCCAGGTGGAATCGTAAGCGTTGAAGATAAAAAGCTGGATGCAATAACGGAAGAAGGTTATATAGATGGCGGAAGTGTTGTTGTTGTAAGTGGAATATCAAGTGGTCAATTGAAGGTAAAAGCGTTTAAGCAATAAATAATTTTTAGGAGGTTTTGCAATGATGGAAATTTTTATTCTGCCGGTGATTATTGGTGCTTTGATTTTCTTTGGATTTTTCTTTTACCTTGTGCCGGTAAGGCTCTGGTTCGAAGCTTTTTCTTCGGGTGTGTCGGTTTCAATAATCTCTCTAATTGGAATGAGGTTCCGCTCCGTAAATCCATATTTTGTTATAAGACCGCTAATTAGTGCAAGAAAGGCTGGCATTGAAGATATTACTACAGAACTTCTTGAATCACACTATATGGCAATTGGTACCCGCAATCCTGCTGTTGGCGTTCGAATGAATAATCTTGTCAAGGCCATCATTTCTGCGGACAAAGCCAATCTAAAATTGACAATCAGGCAGGCAATGGCTATTGATCTCGCGGGTCGCGATGTTGTTGAAGCTGTTACTACTTCCGTAATCCCAAAAATAATTGAAACCCCTCTTATTTCCGGTGTCGCTAAGGATGGAATTCAGGTTAAAGCCCTTGCGAGAGTAACGGTCAGGACAAACATTGATAGGCTTGTAGGCGGCGCGGGCGAAAACACAATTATAGCGCGGGTTGGCGAAGGAATTGTAACAACCATAGGCTCTTCAAATACGCACAAAGTTGTTCTTGAAAATCCAGACTTAATATCAAAAACTGTTCTCAAAAAAGGCCTTGATGCCGGAACAGCTTTTGAAATTTTGTCAATTGATATTGCCGATGTTGATGTTGGCAAGAACATCGGCGCTCAACTTCAGGCGGATCAGGCTGAGGCCGACAAAAAGATTGCGCAGGCAAAGGCCGAGGAGAGAAGGGCAATGGCCGTTGCGAATGAGCAGGAGATGACTGCGAGAATTGCTGAAATGCGCGCTAAAGTTGTTGAGAATGAAGCCAAGATACCAATGGCTATTGCAAGTGCTTTTGAAAAGGGTAATCTTGGTGTTATGGATTATTATAAAATGAAAAATGTTCTTGCCGATACCGCGATGCGCTCTTCTCTTGCCGATGGTGAAAAGAACCTGAACTAAAAGAGTGTATCTGAAATGATCAAGTTTCTATTGCTGGTTCTTGCCTTTAATCTTATTGGAATAATTCTTGAACGGGTTAAAAAAAACGCGCTAAAGAAAAAAGAGCAGATGGACTCCGCACAGGAGGAGGAACTGTCTCCTCCTGTTGTCAATACCCCTGATGTTTTTGGAGAGTTGTTTGGTAAGCTTTCTTTTCCCGAAAAAGAAAAGTATGATAGTAATGAGCATGAAGATAATGACATAGAGCATGAAGAAAATGAAATCCCTGTTTTTCAGAGCGAGCCTGCTTATGCTGAACACCATAAGCAGGAGGCTGTTAAAGCCGAAGTGGATAAGAGGGAGGACGCGAAGATTCGTGATGGAAGGGGATTAATAGAATTAATAGAAGCGCAGCAAAAAGCTTTTTCAACCGAACAAAACCCCGAGGCTGCTCCTTTGGCCATCGAAGAGAATGTACCGCTTCCGTATGAAACTACAGTCAGGAAGTCCATGCATATTTCCAGAGCGAATTTGCGAAAGGCTATTCTGTATAAGGAAATTCTTGAGCCTCCACGAGCATTAAGACCGTATTTAGCATAATTTAGCAATAAAACTGTCTAAATTTAGCTAAAAATAGACTATTCTGAACAATTTCTTACTGAAAGATTTCTTTAGCTGCAACGGGCAGGTAAACTTCAGCCCCTTTGTGCGAATAAACAATCAGGCCTGGTAGTTCTTTTTTAGATTTATTGACAAGGGCGTAATTTGTGTTAAAATAAAAAACCGCCCTAATTTTACCCTTCGACACAGTTAGTGATCCGCCACCATTATTCAATCCATTTGTGTCGAGTGTCGTTTTCATATTGCTAAAAAGCTCACTACTCTTTTGGAATAACCTGTTTGTTACCGTGTCGAGATTAACCTCCATCGCTTTTGCACATATTTTCGCTATATCGGTGTTGTCGATATTGCCAAAGTGGCTATCGATTCCATAGTAATACAACGGAACATCGCTTCCGGTATGGCCGGTTGTTGTCCAGCCAATGTTGCATCGCTTCGAAATAATTTTTCCAAGAGCTATTTCAATGTTTTTAGCTTTTGATATGTCTTCGATTTCTTCTTTGGTAAGATCGGTTATGCGCAGGTATTTTTCCACAGTTGTCTTAATGTTCTCTTCGTCACTGTTTTTGAGCATAGAGGCGATGCCGAGAGGCGTCACCTTAGCCTCTTTAAGAGGGGAGGAGAGCAGGCGGTTTGGAGTCGTATTTGCATAGTCACCACCACTTGCTCCTATTGATAATCCTCCATTGTCGTGGTCTGAAACGACAAGTACAAGCGTATTGGTATCACTCCTTGCAAAACTCATAATAGCACTAACAGCTTTGTCAAAAGCGAGATATTCAGATACTACACCTAACGGTTCATTGCTGTGCGATGCCCAGTCCACCTGACTTCCTTCAATCATAAGGAAGAATCCGTTCTTTTTGCCCTTTTCGCTTTTAGATAAAAAGTTGACTGCTGTTGTAGCCATTTCTTGAAGCGATGGCTCCTTTTCCCATTGTGGCAATTTGCGGTTCCAGTCGTATCCAAGTGGACCAAGTGTAAAATGACACCAGAACCGTTTTGGAGTACTTTTCGTGACTAGATTCAGTAAACCATCCATCGATTCTGCAAGGCCATATCCCATTCCTAAAAGTGAATCGATGAGATTCTCGCCAACAATCCTTGCCCCACCCACATCCTTTGGAAGTAGAAATTGCCGTCCACCACCAAGCACAATATCAACGCCGGAATATACCTGCTGTTTCATCAATAGCACTTCATTATTGCGTGAGTGATGATGAGATGTAAAGGCGGCAGGCGTTGCATGCGATGTTGTTGCTGTCGCAACGATGCCTGTTGCTCGTCCACTTAGTCTTGCTGCTTCCAAAACGGTTGCAACCGGCGCATTTTTTAGATTTTCCGGCAGAGTAATATTGGGAACTGTATAGGCTTCGGGCATCATGCCAATATATCCAGATTGAGTTTTTCTGCCTGTTGCAAAGGCAGTTGCGGCGGCGCAGGAAGCTGTAATGATAGAGTTAGCGCTGTGGGTTTGCACAGAGGCCATGTTAAGGGAATCGCAGGCAAGGGGCGCACCCTTTACCCAACGAGACAGGGTAAAGTGGGAAATTCCACAACCATCAGGAATCATGACTATGATATTTTTCTTTGGAGCGATGCTATTGAAGTCAACAAGCGCATAGGCGCTGTATAGCAGTAAAAATAGCAAAAAAAAGAAATTTCTGGTCATGCTATTTGGCGTCCATGATTAGAGGAAGGCCATCCTTGCCTCCAACAATAATAACTTTTGTGTTTGTGGAATTTGCCAGCTTCTCTGTCGCCTCAATACCCTTCCATCGGAGTAGTTGTTCGCTTATCCCTTTGGCAACTATAGTCTGAAAAGCGGCTATTCCTGCTGCTTCAATCTGCTTTCTTTCGGACTCCTGTTTTTCTTTAACAAGAACAAACTGCATCCTCTGGCTCTCCTGTTCCGCCCTAAGTTTTTCTTCGATTGCTCGGGTAAGGTCGGCTGGCAGAACAATGCTTCTTAGAGGGGTGGTTTCTATCGCAATACCGCGGGCTGAGACCTGCTTGTCAAGTTCTGACTTTATGAGTTGTGAAAGAGTTTCTCGTTCAGATGTATAGAGCGCTTTTGCTTCATACATGGCGGTAACTCCACGCACAACAGACCGGAATTGGGGTATGAGTATTATGTCAACATAATTTTCGCCAACTGTTTTGTAAACTGAAGCTGCCTTATCGGGATCGAGATGAAAAAGGATACTTATTTCAAGGGAGACATTTAGCCCCTCTTTTGATGGAACCGGCATAATTTCTTTTATTTCCTGTGTTTTTACCGAAAGCTTAATTACGCGGGCAAGTGGATTAACAAAATTTACGCCAGATTTGAGAGTAACATCATCGACTTTACCCAAGAAATCTACAACCCCAATATGGCCAGCCGGAATAACAGCAAAACACTGGATAATGGCGACAATAATTGCTGCCGCTAGAAGAGGCGCTCGCATATTCTGTTGGCGCATGGTTTTCCACGAAACAATAACGCCTACAATTGTGATAAGACTGACAACAAAAAGCATGTTACTCATTTTTTCTCCCCTTTACTCTTTTTTTGAAAGCCATCTGTTTAATAAAAAAACAGCTACTATTATTATCAAAAAGAACACAACCGATTCGGCATTTTTTATGAATACATTTGTAGAAAAAGTTTCTATCGATTTAACCATAAGTTGAGATAAAACTACTAATTGTTATCGGTATAAGCCAAATTGATAACTATTCTATCCGCCATCCTTGCATGAGGTATCGGTTTGAGCCTATTTTACAGGGACTATGAAAGAAAAAATACAGGAACTTAAGCAGAAAACAGAGGCTCTTGGTCAGGTTTTGCGGATTTCGGAGCGTGCTCTACGAATGGCAGATCTTGAGCGAGGAACAACGGTGCCGGATTTCTGGAACGATAACCAGAAGGCGAGAGCAATACTTAAGGATATAGATTCCGAAAAAAAATGGATTGATAAATACAATGCAGCCGAAAAGTCCATTCTTGACGCAGAGGATTTTCTTGTAATGCTTAACGAAAGCGGAGGAGATGATCCAGAGGTTGCGACAGAACTTGAGAAAGCGGTAAAATCGGCAGAAAAGGCCATTGAGACTCTCGAACTCATGAAAATGCTTGGCGGAGAAGACGACTCATGCAACACAATTTTTGAAATACACTCTGGAGCGGGTGGAACAGAAGCGACAGATTGGGCAAACATGCTTCTTAGAATGTACACTAGATATTTCGAACGGCAGGGATACGAACATCATCTTGTTGATGTATTGCCAGGGGATGAAGGGGGTATCAAGTCCGCAGTTCTTGAGGTTAAAGGAGAATATGCCTTTGGCTATTTAAAGGCAGAAATTGGTGTGCACAGGCTTGTGAGAATATCTCCTTTTGATTCAAATGCGCGGCGACATACTTCCTTTGTATCCGTGAACGCTATTCCTCTGTGGGAAGAAGCGCCCGACATTGAAGTTAAAGATGAAGATTTACGGATTGATACATATAGAAGTAGTGGCGCCGGTGGGCAGCATGTTAACAAGACCGAGTCAGCCGTGCGAATGACACACTTGCCTACGGGAATTGTAGCGTCGTGCCAGACAGAACGGTCGCAGATTAAAAACCGCGAAATATGTATGAAAATGCTTAAGGCCAAACTTCTTCAGCATCAAAAGGAGGAGGAGGAAAAAATCAGGGACGCGAAAGCAGCGGAAAAAAAGAAAATTGAATGGGGCAGCCAAATTCGTTCCTATGTGTTGCATCCCTATAATATGGTAAAGGACCATCGTACAGACCACGAAACATCCAACACAACAGCTGTTCTTGATGGGGAAATCCACGAATTCATTCGCCAGTACCTTCTGATTCATTAGAAAACAGAGTGGGGAAATGCATAGACTTGATTCTAAGATAGTCATAACTCTTTTTGGTGGCATTTTTCTTGTTGCATTTTCATTTTTTTCTCCGGAAAATCCGGTATTCAAAAGTAGCACACAATTTCTTCTTGGTGTAAATAGTTTTTCTCTTACGGACGGTGCCCCTCATGCTCCAGGAGCGTATTTCTATGTGCTGCTTTTAAGAGCTGCATCAATTCTTGCCGGCAGCGCGTTGGGAGGAATGTTGCTTATAAACAGGCTGTTCGCGTTGTTCGCGTTATGGGGTATGTATCGCTCTGCCCGTTTTCTTCACGGCAGGTTTGCCGGATTTTTTGCGGCGCTGCTCTTTATGTTTCATCCGTTTATGCTCTCGTCAGCTGTTGGCGGCGATCCGGCATTTGCTGTCGTGGCAATTTATGTCATATGTGCTTACCTCGGAATTAGGACGATACGGGATCCCGACCCCGTAGGTTTTTTTCGTTTCTCTCTTGCGGTAACAGTTTTAGCCGGCTTTTCCTTTTCAGCATTCGTTTCCATGCTCCCTCTTTTTATAGTTCTCGTTTTTCGTGCAAATGAAAGGGGTGAACCGCTTGCAGCTTCAGTTTCTGTGATAACGGTGGGCACCCTCCTGTGGCTGCTTCCTGCAATAGCATCGGCAGGTAGTTTTTCCGGACTATTGCGGCTCTCCATTGGAAATTTTCCGGAGTATGGAGGTAGCATTCAACTGTTTGCAGCAGAAATATTTAAAGCTTCCTTTTATGGGATAGGAGTTCATGTTGTCGGTCTTATGTTATTGCTCAAGAAAACAGCAGAAGCGTACGGCGGAAGGTTGCTTCGTCATTCCGTTCTGCTTATTGTCCCACTTCTTTTGGTTCTTGTTGCGCAAATGGCTCTTGGTCATTATCCAACAGCACTTCTTCTGCTCCCCGTGCCACTTATGATATTCGGTTCTGTATCTGGAGCAATGTTGTTCGAGCCTGAGATTTCTGTTACAGGCATGAGGAAATATTCTTTGCTTGGCCTTCTGACAGTACTACCATGTGTAATTTTTCTATTTATTCCCTCCAGTCTTAATTCCAAGGAGCGTGATACAAATGTCCAGTTTGTTTCAGAACAGTGGACAATAAGCTATATAAGCCAAAAGAATAGGGAGATTGATTGGTTTGTTCAGAACAGCGAAAGATTATTTTCTCAAAATTGTGATTCATCGTTTATATTATTTTCTTCGCAAGGTGTACCTGATGCAAGAAGCGCTGCCTTTCTGATGTATCCTGCCGAGGTCTTTTCTCAGTTGGCAGATGGTGATATCGTTTACTATCATAAGCACCGAAGATTTCCGTTAACGGGCGCAAGAGTTGATATGGGAAAGAGGATGTGTCTATTTGTTGGTGATACTGTGGCCACCACGAAGTATGCCGCAGTAAAAAAAGTTTGTCAACTATCAGATGGCCGGTTTGTTTCAGTGATACAACCGTTAGAACCGGCTGAGCTTCGTCATGAAGGTAGCCGGTGGGTTGTTGTCGGCGAGGGAGAATAATAAAAAGGGAGGATTAATAAATGGCTAAACTAAGTAGTGCAACCATCAGAAGAAGTGCGTTGGATGCGGCAGACTGGTTTGTTAATTCGCAGATACAGGAAAATTCCCCCTTCTGGGATGCAAATGCGGGCAGATTTATTTACAATTATCACTTGCCATCGGGGAAAAGGGTTTCAGGCCTTAACTGGACGCAGGCGCGTGGAATTATGGTTTTAATGGCTGCACATAAACTTACACAAAAAGAGAAGTATCTAATAGCTGCCGAAAAAGGGGCGAGGTATATTAAATGTTTACAGCAATATGATACTACTCTTCCATACTATGGAGCATTTGCAGAAGAAATACCGCAAAGCGAGAAATGTTGGCCACGGGATGGGTCAGAAGCGGCAAGTGGTTATCTCCATCTTTATAATGCTACCGGCGAAACAGATCTTGTAAGAAGGGCAGCACTCTACGGCAATTGGCTTATTTCGTTGTTCGATAAAAAAGGCCACCTCGGGAGCCACTTTTTCTTTAAGGAAAATACGCTCAAAAGAGATTTTGATTATTATCTCGTTGGCTCGGGCATGTTTCTTTCTCTTCTTTACCGTGCGACAGGAGAGAAAAAATATTTGGATGGCTTAAAAAATCTGGCCGATTCCGTCGAAAAACTCTTTATGTTGAAGGATGGAACGCTGGTTGCTCGCCACTACATGAGTCATCATAGTTCAAAAGGTGGGAAAGGGCCTATGGTTGTTGTAAACGATGATGGTCTTGGTGCGGCTTTGCTATCTGCGGCCTTTTTGTTGGACAGTGCCAAATATCTCGATAATGCTGTGCGAATCGCGGACTGGATGATGAAAGAGACCTCTGATAATGGAAAATTCTGCTCGCTTCCGAGCCGGTTATGCTTTCTAATGGATATTCACAAGGCGACAGGCGAAGGAAAATATCGCGATTTCGTTGAATTAAATATCGCAAAAGTTTTAAAATTACAGATACTCAACTTCAAAGATCCATTTGCTAATGGAGCTTTTAGAGGCGAGGATGAGCCGGTTAAGTGGTATGCAGGCGGAAAGGCGGCAGATTATGTAACAACAAGGGTAACATGTTATGCTGCGCTTACGCTCTTTAAGCTTCTTTCCGACGATTGGACTCCAGGATATTCTGCCTTTGGTTGGAAGAAAAAGCCGATTAAGTTGGGCTGAATTAATTATTTTACAGCAGTTGTTTATATAATTTCTGAAAGGAGTTTGTGAGTGCTTCAAGTAACCGTCGAAGACAGAAACAGTTTCACGAAAGTGATGAGCATTACAGTCGATGAAGAGTCAGTTAAGGGCAAGTTCGAAGAGCTCCTTAAAGAGTATCGTAAAGAGATTGCGATTCCAGGTTTTAGGCCCGGAATGGCGCCAAAGGATCTTGTAATTAAAAAAATAGGCAAGGTACTAAAGGAAGAGACAACCGAAAAGATAATTGCTTCCTCTTTCCGCGATGCTTGTAAGCAGGAAAATATCGAGCCAATTACCTATCCTGAAATAAAAAATCTTAAATCAGAAGAGGGACAGCCGTTTACATATGAGGCAGTTGTAGAGGTTGAACCAAAAATTGAAATCACGAAATATAAAGAGCTTCTGGTTAAGGTTGAACCCAAAGAAGTAACGGAAAAAGATATTGATGAAGTAATAGACCAGGTCCGTGACAGGATGTCAACTCTCAAAACTGTTGATAGAGCAATCAAAGAGGGCGACTTTGCCGAAATGGAGTATAAGAAGGTTATTATTGACGGCAAAGAGAAGAGCGATTTTCATAGCCCGAATTATCCGGTTGAGATTGGAAAGAGTGAATTTCTTAAAGATTTTGAAAAACAGCTTGTTGGTTTAAATAAAGGCGACGAAAAAAGTGTCGAATTCACTTTTCCGGAGGGCTACGGGTACAAAGAGGTTGCTGGTAAGTCTGCTGTCTTTACCGTTTTAATTAAGGATGTTAAAGAGAAGGAGATGCCAGCGCTTGACGACAAGTTTGCGGCTGATGCAACTCCGAGGGCCAAATCTCTACTTGAACTTCGCGAGGTTATAAGTGCCGATCTTCGTGAAGAAAACGAGCAGCGGGCAGTACAGGAAGCTCACGACAAGGCTATCGATGCGGTAATAAATGAAAACCAGTTTGATGTTCCTGAATCGAGAATTGCCAATTATATGGCTCATGCATTCGATTCTTTTAAAAGGCAGTATCCGTACGCAGAAACTTCAATTGAAGAGTTTACAAGCAAAAACAGAGAACATGTTATTAAGGATATTAAGAGGTTCCGCATACTTGAATATATTGCAGAAAAAGAGTCAATTAAGGCAACGGGAGATGAAGTCGATTCTGAAATCCAAAAAATTGCCTCGTATCGTAGAGAAGATTTTGCTAAAGTTAAAGAAGCTTTGCGTAAGAGCGGCCAAACAATGGAAATTAGAGAAAGAATAAGAGACAACAAAGTACTTAATATGCTTATTGATTATACGCCACCCATTGTTAATGCGGAGGAAAAATGATTCCAAAAGATAAAACACCCAGCGAACTTTATAATATGCTTGTGCCTATGGTAATTGAACAGACTGGTCGAGGCGAGCGGTCGTACGATATTTTTTCTCGACTACTAAAAGAGCGGATTATCTTTATTGGTACCGATATCGACGATACTGTTGCTAACCTTATAATGGCGCAGCTTATATTTCTGGAGTACGAAGACCCCGAGAAGGATATAAACATTTATGTCAATAGCCCAGGAGGATTGGTAACTGCTGGTCTTGCGATCTACGATACAATACAATTTGTTAAGCCAAGTGTTACTACAATATGTATGGGGCAGGCGGCAAGCATGGGGGCTATCCTGCTTGCAGCTGGTACTAAGGGAAAAAGATTTGCCCTTCCGAATTCACGGATTATGATTCATCAGCCTATTGGTGGAATAGGCGGACAGGCTTCTGACATTCAGATACACGCCAAGGAGATAATTAAAATAAAGTCGCGGCTTAACGACATACTTTCCAAGCACACAGGGCAAAGCGCCGAAAAAATTCAAAAGGACTCAGACCGCAATTTTTACATGACTGCTGACGAAGCCCTTGAATATGGGCTTATCGACGAAATAATTCGTGGTAAAGAAAATAGGAAATAAGAAATATAAATATGGCCAAACTTCAAAAAAGTATCTGCTCTTTTTGTCATAGAAGCTCGACCGATGTCCGTAAAATGGTTACTGGTATTGATGCCAATATTTGCGATCGCTGCGTTGATATGTGCGTCGAAATTATCCGTAAGGACGATCCTAATTACCGCGCAAGTCAGGACCCTTCCATGCGGAGTGCTACTGCTTTTGCTGTGCCGCAGCTGCCAAAACCGTCGGAAATAAAGAAAGAGCTTGATTATTATGTTATAGGACAGGAAGAAGCAAAGAGATTTTTATCTGTTCTTGTTTACAATCATTACAAGCGTATCAGCTATATACCTAAGCCTGATGAAGTTGAGATTGAAAAATCGAATGTGCTTCTTCTTGGGCCAACCGGATCTGGTAAAACGCTGCTTGCTCAAACCCTTGCCCGCTATTTGAAGGTTCCATTTACTATCGCGGATGCTACGGTGCTTACTGAAGCAGGGTATGTAGGAGAGGATGTTGATAACATACTTGTGCGTCTTCTTCAAAGCGCAAATTATGATGTGGCTGCAGCAGAAAGAGGCATTGTGTACCTTGATGAGGTTGATAAGATTAGTCGCAAGTCTGCAAATGCTTCAATAACAAGGGATGTTTCTGGAGAGGGAGTTCAGCAGGGACTGCTTAAAATATTGGAAGGGACAGTTGCTTCTATTCCTCCCAAAGGGGGAAGGAAGCATCCGGAGCAAAATCTTGTACATATTAATACCAAGAATATCCTGTTTATTTGTGGTGGGGCATTTGAAGGCATTGAAGATGTTATAGCCCGTCGTACAGGTAAGGGACAGATGGGCTTCAATTCGAATCAGAAACTTGGAAAAATACGCGACCGTAACCGTCTCCTTATGATGGCAGAGCCGGAAGATCTTATACAATTCGGACTTATTCCGGAGCTTGTAGGGCGCTTGCCAGTTATTGCTCCGTTAAGAGAACTTGATAGGGATGCGCTAAAAGCTATACTTACGCAACCCAAAAATGCACTAATCAAGCAGTATAAACGGCTTATGGAAATGGATGGCGTTGAACTTTCAATTACTGAGTGTGCCCTTGATGCTATAGTGGATTATGCAATAGATAAAAAAACTGGTGCGCGCGGACTACGGCTTGTTATCGAAAAAATCATGTCTAAAATTGCTTACGATATTCCAAACATGCAGGGTGTTACTGCGGTTGAGATTAATGGTAGTGTAATACGAGGTGAGTGCGATCCTCAGTTTAGTTATGGTGCTGCGCTTGCAAAGTCAGCTTGACACAAATTAATATTCAGGTTTTGCGAAGTTCAAGTGCAGGTAATTGTACGGCTGTTTGGCATGGCAATAGTGCCATTTTTATTGACGCGGGCGTTACGCGAAAAATTCTCGATGAGTTTGTTTTAGAAAAAAGAATTGTACCCCGTGCACTTCTTGTAACGCATGCCCACGCAGATCATCTTACAAATCCTGCCGTCAACTTCTTTAAGGAGCACAATGCCCCCATTTATTTTGGCAGTAATGAAATTGTTAAGACATTCTCGAAATATCTGCCAGCAATCCGCAAACCTCCCCTGTTAAGAGAAATATTCAATGGTGAGTTTATTATTGACGACATTACAGTCAGCCCTTTTCCTCTTGAGCATGATTCTATTGGGGGTTGTTTTGGCTTTCTTTTACGCTGGAAGGGTGTTAATATTGTTGTGGCAACGGATGTTGTAAATGTTTCTGCCGCACAATTGCCGTTTTTCCGAGATGCAGATGTAATTGTAATCGAATCAAATCATGACACAGACATGCTTCTTAAAAGCAATAGACCGCTGCATCTGAAGAATCGCATTATGGAAAAGGGCCATCTTTCGAATAAAAAGAGTGCTGCATTTATTCGCACCGTTTTAGAGGCTGATTCTGTATCTAAGAGGCAGCGGCACCGCCATATATATCTTGCTCATATAAGCCATGAATGTAATACCCACGAAAAGGCGCTAAAGGAACACATGGAAATTCTATTGCCCGTTTGCGGAGATAATACAACAATTAGAATGACATACAGAGACAGATCTTCGGATGTGGTATCAATCAGTTTGGCCTGATGGCGAGTTTTAGACGCGAAGGAGTGGCTCTGTAAATTGCTATGGCATCATTTTGCGGAATAAAAATACTTATCACCATCTTCTGCTTTGGTATATCTAAACGAACCGCTGATTTTATTGTTTCAATAGCATTCTTAGCGTTAATTATTGCATTATAGCGAAGTCTGTTTGGTACGCTTTTAAAGCTAAAAGGCTCGCCCTGAATGAATTCCAGACTGATATCGTTCACAAACTGATACATTACCTTGACATCATTTTTTTTATGAGGCGTAGGCTTGCCATCCTGCCTACTTTGTGCTTCGTTTGTATCGGACGGAGCTTTTTTAATTTTGATTGGCAACTTGACAATTGTTGCAATTTCATTTTCGAGCAGATATGGTTGTGGCGATGGATGAAACTCACCTTTTATACTGAATGCCAATAATGAACAACTGTGGACGATACATCCACGGACTGACAGGTTAACCATGCTATCCTTTAGATTGACAATTAATCCTACGGAATCTGATTGCATTGCCATATTAATTTGTTGCAGTAAAAAGTATTTATCGCATTGTAGCTCATGAAGCTTATCAGCTATTGAAGTGTCGGTTTGTTTACTGCAAATTTCACATTCTTGCAAATCAGGTGTCTTTATGATTGGTAAAATAATCGCATAAACAGCTATCGCGAGCGGAGGAATCAGTGCGGTTGCAAAGCAGAGAATACGGGTTCTAGTAGATATAGACTTTAGAGCCAATTCGCATCTTTTTATAAACAAATTCAAGATCATCGTCCCCCAATCTGATACAGCCATGAGATACCGGAAGTCCCAGAAATCTCTGATAAAGTGTTCCATGAATCATATAACCTCTCCCAAGAGATAGGGCGTAATCGCCTAAAACACCATGCTCATATCGTTCGACCGCTCCTGGCGGTGGTACCGGCCGCCCCTCTTCAATAAATGCCCAGTCCGGCATACTCCATACAGGTGACTCTTTCTTTTCCAGAACAGGGTACAAGCCTCTTGGAGTCTGGAAAATCCACTCTTTTTTATCATGGCTTTTTAGTAGCACATAGCTACCTGTTGAGCAAAGGCCTTTCCGTAGCACTACTGATCCTTTTTTGACAGTAAATGTATTGTCCGTGGAGTTGATAATTAGATATGGTTCATTTGGTGTGAATTTATCCAGCCTTGTTTTTAGCCGCTTGTTTGTCTCTGTAATATCTTGAATGATTTTTTGGGTGTGTTTAGATTTGTCGGTATAGCAACGGTGTTGAAAATGCTTATTTTGTGAAACAAAAAAATTGCGCAACGGCAAGGATAAAAAAAGAAGCAAGAACGCAATCGTAATTCCAATAAGTACGCTCGTAGCTATTAAAAATCTATTCATTAATGTATTCCGGTGGAGGAGCGAGCGAGCCAACAATTGTTACGGGTGTTCCGATATCAACCATGTTAAAAAGTTTATCCATATCTGAATTGTGCAGTGCCACACAGCCATCAGTCCAGTTGCTCCCTTTGCCTCCGTGACCGTGTATTTCTATAAGTCCGCCTAATTGTGAAATGTTGTCGTCTCGCCCATTATTTCTGAACTCTTTTTTATCTCTTTCATTTGGATAATTAATCAGGAGCGCTTTATAATAACGGGAGTGACCTTTACCTTTTTTTAGCGTAATTTTGTATCGGCCTTCTGGGGTTGCTTTATCTCCTTTTCTTTTTTTGTCTCCGATCCAGTTAGCGCCAAACTCGGCGGTGAATGCTCCTCTAAGCTCTCCATTGATATAGATCTTGCAGCTTTGGGCCATCTTGTCGATTATAATGGCGGAGCTACCGCTAACCTTTGATTTTTTTAGAGATTCACTTACCCATGTATGCCACTCATTCTGGCGACCATAATATTCTTTAAGTAATTTATACGCTGCGGCTTCAGACTTGATAAGCAGGTCTTCTGCAAGCATGCATTTTTCAAATGCGTTCTTGTATTCCTTTCGCACATACGCAGAGCGAGCTTCTGCAAGAAGCATTTCACCGGACAAGGCTTTTTTGCGCAAATTACTAGCGAGTGGGAACCGTTTGTATCTTTCCTCGTATCGGTCTAGGATTTTTTGGGCATTCAAAATCTGAATATTAGCCACAATATTCAGAGACTTCTTGACGGAATCGGCCTCTTTGAGAGCCGCTTCTGAACAGGAATCAATAATGCGTGACAAATCAGTAATTTTTGAAAAGTCGCGTCTGAAAAAAACCCTATTGTTCTCTTTTGCCCAGCTCGCCAGCAGCGCTTCCCAGTGCTTGTAAGCGCACTGTGATGAATGTGGCGCATATAATTGAACTTCAGCTTTTTGGGCGGACGAAACTGCCTGTTTTGATTTTTCAATCAGATCAACAGGAGGGGTAGGTGCCACTACAAAAAGCGCCACTACCCCGGCTATTACACATATAAATAGAAAGAAAACTGCCCTAAGAATTACTTCTTGCCCTTTTTCCCCTTGGACTTTTCGATTGCAGTTGTCAACTCAGTCTTTATTGATTCAAGTTTCTCGGAACCGGCAACAGCCTTGTCGCGTGCTCCCATAAAGTCACCATTTTCAATGGCTGTCTTGGCTTCTACTAGTGAAGCTTCAACTGATGCGATATCTGCGCTAATTGCTTCGAGGGCTTCTTTTCCCTCTTTTCCCTTCGGGGCCTTTTCAATAAGAGTTTTTGCCTCAAAGACCTTTGTATTTGCAAGAGCTAATGCTGCTTCGGATTCAGCCTTCACTTTCTCTTTTTCAACAGCGGCTGCCTCTTTCGCAGTTGTGGCCGCAGTTGTGGCCGTAGCAAGCATCTCTTTTGCCTTGTCAAAATTTCGGCTCATTGCGAATTTGGATTTCTGGGTTTCGATCTCAACCAGCGCAGCATTCAGCGATTCTTCCGCAGCGTTGAATTGGTCAATAGAGTAGCGGTCTGCTTCCACTTCTTTTGCGGCTTCAACAGCAGCTTTTGCTGCATCAATTTCCTGTTCGGGAGCCTTTGAACAGTTGGCAGTTAAAAACACAATGGAACCTACTACAAGCGATGATGCGATAGTTTTGATTTTCATAGAAAACCCTTCCTTTAAAATTTTGTTATACCTTATCCAGAACGCTTCTGGTGTGTATTTTTCATAATTCATAAACCCAAACTTTGCATTAGAAACATTTCTGATGCAAAGCGTCTAGAAAAATCACTTCGATTTCGCGCAAGAAGATATATTCTTGTTCAGATGGTTTGCAATACATGACTTTGCGTCATATACTTTTCTGATGCAAAGTGATGTTTTTATATGTCGAATACTATTGTGCCAATTCTGAAAAGTATAAAGCCTAAAATCCAAGATAAGCCTATTGTATAAGCAATGCCGAACAATAGCCATTTTTTTCCAGCCTCCGCGCCTATGGTCGATAAGGCCGCAATACAGGGGGGGGCGATTAGTGTAAATAGCATGAGAATAAAGGCAACAAGGGGATTAAATGTTGTATCTCTCTTAAGTGCACTTCTTAATGGTTCGCTATCCTCTTCAGTATTTACTTCTGCTTTGTAAAGAACACCAAGAGTCGAAACAACGGCTTCCTTTGCGGCAAATCCGGTTATAACCGATATGCCAATTCTCCAGTCGAAGCCAATAGGCGAAACAACTGGTTCGATGAATTTGCCTATTTTCCCCGCATAACTGTTTTCTAAATGGGTTAGATCATCCATACCCTCCTTTTTGGACGGGAAAACAGTTAACGCCCATATCAATATAGATGCGGCAAGAAGCACAGTCCCTGCTTTTTTAAGATAGTGTCCTGTTTTGTTCCATACATGCCAGAGAATACCAGATAGCGTTGGCATTCTATATGGGGGCAATTCCATAACAAAAGGGGTTGATTCGCCTGCGAAGAAAGTTTTTCGGAAAGCAAAAGCTGAAATCAGCGCAAGAGCTACACCTATAATGTAAATAGCCATTATAACGGTGCCAGCCCTATGCGTAAAAAATGTTCCGGCAAGAAGTACATATACAGGGAGTTTTGCTCCACAACTCATAAATGGGGTTACAAGTATTGTAATTATCCTGTCTTTGCGATTTTTGAGTGTACGAGCCGCCATAATAGCCGGTACCGAGCAACCAAAACCGACCATCATTGGCAAAAAAGATTGTCCATGCAAACCGAATATATGCAGAAATTTATCCATAAGGAAAGCTGCTCTTGCCATGTAACCGCTGTCCTCAAGGAATGAAATGCAGGTGAAAAGGATTATGATCAATGGCACAAACGAAAGAACTCCGCCAACTCCGCCAATAATTCCATCAACTATAAGCGATCTCAGTAATTCATTACCGATAGTTTTAGTGGCAAATTCACCCATCAAGGAAAACAGAGTCTCGAGCCATGTCATGGGGTATTCGCCAACGGTAAAGGTGATTTGAAAGATTGCCCACATGATGAAAAGGAAGAAGGGGAGTCCAAAAATCCTGTTTAGAAGAACAAGGTCAACCTTTTTAGTTGTTTCGTAACGGGGCATGGCCTTTTTTTCAACAGTTTCAACAACGGCACCATGAATATACGCGTATCGCTGTTCAGAAAGAATGATTTCGGAATCCCGTCCGAAGTGAATTTCGAGCCTCTTGATTCCTTCCTTGACGAGTTCTTTGATTTCATTTGCATGAGTATGGCGAGCAATTTTTACCAGAACTGCATCATCCTTTTCAAGCAGCTTTACGGCTATCCAGCGCGCAGGATACTGGGCGCAAAAGGAGGCGTCAAGATTTAAAAGGGTCTCAATTGACCCTATTTCTGTCTCTACCTCCATACCATAGTCGGCATGGCGGCTTGAAAGAGCCTTTTCCTTGTTTGTTTCAATAATCTTATCAAGTAGGGCTTCTATACCGGCTTCTTTTCTGCCAGAGGTTTTTACCATAGGAACGCCAAGGATGGCGCTTAGACTTTTCTCGTTAATTTTTATCCCTATTGCTTCAGATTCATCCGTAAGATTTAGCGCACCAACAATAGGTACTCCAAGTTCTTGAAACTGTGTGAGAAGAAAGAGATTCCTTTCAAGATTTGAAGAATCAATAACATCAACCAGTACATCAGGTCGTTCTTCGAGAATAAAATCTCTCGCTACCACTTCGTCGATGGAATAGGCTGTCAGGCTGTATATGCCGGGTAAGTCGTAAAAAAGAAATTCGAACCCTTTGTAGCGCCGATATCCTTCCTTTTTTTCTACGGTAACACCTGCATAGTTGCCCACCTTTTGTTTTGAACCGGTAATAGCGTTAAAAAGAGTAGTTTTGCCTGAGTTGGGATTTCCTGCAAGACCAACCCGTATTAGTTTCGTTTGAGCTACTTCCTGCGCCATGCTATTGACCTTTCATGCTTTTATTTTCTTTCTGTAATACCTGTAAGGGCAAATGTCATTCCCGCAGACGCTGTGATGTCTGATAATTGGTTATCGATACCAATGCCCGCACTTATTCTAATAAGATTTCCAAGGTTATAGCCTGCTCCCATCTGGAGAAAATTTATGCCCGCTTTATCGCCGGTAAATTCCAATCCTACATCGAAAACTTTCAGATTTAAAAAGGCACCTGTTGCGAAAAAAGCATTCTGAGAGGCTATGTCTCGTTCAGCAGTATATCCCGCGTTCACATTAATTGTAAGCATCTCTCCAACAGAGTGCGTATAAATGGCTGTTAATGCATGCTCCGTTGAAGCAAGCGGTGCCTCAAGCTTTATGGCGAGCCTCTCTCGTATTATCGCAAGTTTGAACCCTAAATTAACAGGATGGTATTCCGTTTGTTCTTTTGGAGCGAAACATCGTCCACTACCTAAGCTGATATCCAGAGCTTCTGTTAGTCCATGAACAATACTGTAAGAGAAGTTCTTCTCAATACTTTTGAAGTTGGAGTTCAACTCAATTTCGCTCTCGCGCCTTGCTACCGTACCGGCATCATCCGTAGAAAAGGGGTGCGCTGCCTCTATACTACCAATAACGCTCAGAGCAATGATTAATAATCTTCCAATATTTTCAACAGATTTCACAGTATCCTCCTTTCTGTTTCCACCAAAATTTCTTTCGCTTCGGCTTTTCTGATGGAGATATTGTAGTCAAGAATCGACACTTCGATTGGATCGCCAGCGGGGGCAATCCTCACAACCGTGCCTGCAACACCATTTACAAATCCCATATCAGCAAGCCTTTTGCCTATTTCTTTTGCAGCCTTTACCTTGATCAGTTTAAAATTATCTCCGGGCTTCAATTCGCTTAATAATGCTTTCATTTTTTACAGTCTCCGCATATACCGTAAATTTCCATCCTGTGTCGTTCGATAGTGAAATCATGTTTCTTGGCCATTTTTTCCTGTAGTTTTTCGATTGTTTCGTCAACAACTTCAATAACAGTTCCACACTTGGTGCAAATCAGATGATCGTGGTGTGAGTGGTTAAATGAATGCTCATATCGCATTATTTTTCCATCAAAGAGAAGCTCTCTTGCCAACTTACATTCGCAAAGAACTTTTAGAGTTCGATATACTGTAGCTATACCAATCTCAGGATATTTTTTCTTTACTAAAAGGTGGATCTCCTCGGGCGTGTGATGCCCTTCCGTATCAAGAAAAACTCTTAAGACATCCACGCGCTGGTGGCTCTGTTTGAGTCCTTTTGTAAGCAGATAGTTCTCAAGAATTTTTTCCTCTTTAAGAGACATACAACCTTTCTTTGATATTGATATTCATTATCAATATAGTATAATTCAAGTTCAGTGTCAATGGATCGGTTAAGTTTTTTTTGTAAATCTTTTATTGAGCTTCATTTGGAAAGTGTCAATTCCACTGCTATAAGCTCAGCCTGCTTCAAGACTGTTTCCGTAGCCAGCATTTGCATGTCCGGCGGATAGCCGTATTGCCGTAAAATGCGCTTTACAATGACTTTTAAACGGGCTTTCACGCTTTCTTTGATTGTCCAATCAATGGATGCGTTTTCTCGTACCTTCTGAAACAGCACAACGGCCAGTTCCCGTAACCTGTCTTGTTCCATAACCTGCTTTGCGCTGTCATTATTCGCAATGGCAGTGTAAAAAGCATATTCATAATCAGACAGCCCCATTTCTTTGGGTTCTTTGTCCATTTGATGAATTTCTTTGGAAAGCTTTATTAACTCGTCAATTACTTCTGCTGCGGTTAGAATTTTATTATGGTACTTCTTGATTGAATTTTCCAGCATTTCCATTAACGACTTACTCTGAATAAGATTCGTTCTTGCTCTTGTCTTTATCTCATCATTAAGAAGCTTCTTTAATACTTCCAAAGCTACATTCTTATGTTCCATGTTTTTGACTTCAAGCAAAAATTCATCGGATAATATTGATATATCCGGTTTTTTAATTCCTGCTGCGTCAAAAACATCAATAACTTTCTCCGTAACAAGTGCTTTGTCAATCACTTGACGAATTGTTGTTTCTATCTCTTC
Organism: uncultured Fibrobacterota bacterium; assembly: GCA_964590225.1. GTDB lineage: Bacteria > Fibrobacterota > OXYB2-FULL-49-7 > OXYB2-FULL-49-7 > JAEUSG01 > JAEUSG01. Next base: position 906 of record CAZPWS010000052.1, on the reverse strand, counting down.
GTTTGTCTTTCCACTTCCTGTACTATCAAACTTCGCTAAACGAGCTTTTACCGCTTGGTAAAAAGCTATTTCATCCTTTGCATCCATCGCCTGTTCGTGCGGAATTGCTATTGAAAAGGCTTGTGAAAGTGCCGTTACTTCGTCGATATATCTTTTGCGTCCATTCTCAATACCTAAAATGTGATCTTCTGCTGCAAGAATGATTGATAGTTTCTTCCCTGTCTCGGCTTCAAAATAATCCTCATATTCAAAACCATGAAAAAGCTGAGAAACCACTTCCAACTTCTCAAGCATTAATTGAACAGCTTTTTCCTGGGTAACTGCTGGCTCTCCCTTCCCTCCTGCTGCGGAATAAAAAGAGAGTGCTTCTTTAAGGTCTGATGCTATACCAAGGTAATCAACTATCAATCCACCTGTTTTATCTTGATATACTCTATTTACGCGCGCAATGGCTTGCATAAGGTTATGTCCCTTCATCGGTTTGTCGATGTAGAGAGTATGAAGAGAAGGTACATCAAAACCAGTTAGCCACATATCACGAACGATAACAAGTTTAAGTTCATCTTCCGGGTCTTTCATTCTATCCGCAAGTGCTCGTCGTTGATCTTTACTTGTATAGTGTTTTGATATTTCAGGACCATCTGATGATGATGAAGTCATTACAACTTTTATTGCCCCTTTTTTCAAATCTGAATTGTGCCATTCCGGTTTAATTTCAATAATGGCTTTATACAATTCAGCGGCAATTCTACGAGACATTGTAACTATCATCCCTTTTCCGTCTATTGCTTTTTGTCGTTCTGAAAAATGGTTTACAATATCTGCGGCAATTTGTTTTACTCTGTGCTGACTGCCTATAAGCGCTTCAAGCTGTGTCCATTTTGCTTTTGCTTTTTGAGTTTCTGA
>CAZPWS010000051.1:0-22795 GCA_964590225.1 uncultured Fibrobacterota bacterium | reverse complement strand
AATGTCAGGTAATAACTCCTTTAAATTTGGTAAAATAGGGTGACGAATGTGGGCTAAAACAAAAACCCCACGCTGCACCAAATCTTGGGCAGGGTGGGGTTATTTTTAAAAGCTCTAAGACTTAAAACAATCTCTTATTTCTTGCCTTTTTTTGCAGCTCTTTTGCCAATCGCAATGATACGGTAAACCTGAGAAATTGATACGCCAACTGCTTCGGCGATCTTTGTCCCGGTTACATTCTTTTTGTAGAGAGACATGATTTTGTCGTTTCTCTCTTTGTTTTTGGTCTTGTTGTAGTCAAGACCGTACTTCTGGCGGAGCTGGTGAACTGCCTGCCGTGAAATACCGAACTTATCCCCAATAAGGGCGTCCGTCTTGAGTGTTTTCTGGAGCTTAACAAGCTCAGCTTTCGAGATTCTTGCCATTCTGACCCTCCTATACAGTTAAGGTTTCTATAATTGGAATATATAATATGCTGTTTTCGCTAGTCAATGTTTTAATAATCTGTTCGTAAATTATGTTCGTTGCTTTGTTTAATTATTCGTGGTTGCTATGTAAGGCTCGTGCCTCTCTTTTTCAGGCAAGCAAGGCTGCATGACAACCTTTTTATCTGCGTATTTTTAAATATGTTCGTAAAAGTTGACATATTTATTTTTGTTTTATATCTTAAAAATAGGACTGTTATGATAGAAAAAGAACCTGTTTTAGTAAAATTGTTCTGCGGAATAATTCTTTCTGAGGGAATGGATTTTAATATTGTTAAGAAGGCTTTGACAGAAAAGATTGGAGCCATCGATACAGAAAGCTCCTCTGTTGACTTCTCTTTATTTTCGGACTACTATAAGGACGAAATGGGAAGTAATCTAAAAAGAGTTTTTGTTGGTTTTCATGAGTTGGCCAATCGAACAACTCTTCCTGATATAAAAAGAAAAACCATTGTTATGGAAAAAGAATACTTTTCTCCTGATGGCTCGCGGTGTTGCAATTTAGATCCAGGCTATCTTACATTGGGACAACTTTTTCTTGCGTCCACAAAGGACAACTTTTGCAGAATTTATATCCGTGATGGTATATACGAAGAGGTGACGCTGCGATATAAGGGTAAGACTTTTATGCCGTTTGAGCACACCTACAAAGACTATGGAAGTGAGCACTATTTAAGGTTTTTTAATAATCTGAGGGCTATCTATAAAAACCAGTTAGCCGGGTTAAAATAAAAAACCGGTCAAACGCTTTCTGTTCAACCGGCCCCTCTGTAATCGTCCCTTATACAGGGTATATATTAAATTTTGAACTCTTTAATCATCTTTTCAGCTAAAATGTCGGCAAATTCGGAGGAGTTATAATAGCCGCTTTTTATCTTTTCGCGAACTTCCTGTACCTTGTCCATTCGGATTTCTGGTTCGTGCGCAGCTCGCATCTTAACTATTGAAGCGTCGGCAGAGCTTTCGCTTAATCTTTTTGCGTCCCCAGAAATAAAAGAGGAGTCTGTATTTACAGCCTTAGAACTCTTTTCAACAGTAGTTTTCTTCTGCTGATCGAGCTTCTTTGTGCTCTCAACATTAAGGCTTTGAATAATTGCACCTATTCTCATAGACTACTCCTGTAGAAGGATATCGGCAAAAATTATGGGAACTTTAAGGAAAATATAACTCAAAAGCTCCAAACCAACAAAAAAATTACTTTAACTGGATAATTTTGCTGCAAAATCGGTGGGTTTCGTTTGAAAGTGTAATAAAAAGGATGTTTTCATGGATGTATCTGTCGCTATTAACCCATCTGATTTTATTGTGGCCTATTTTTTCCACTCCGTGGCTTGAAGCAGAGATTAATTGTCCGTTTATGGAAAAAATTTTGAGTTTCCACACCCCTCTACTGGGGGCATTAAAGTGGATATTAATTGAGCGCGAAAAGGGATTCGGAGAGATAAATATTGGCTGCTGTTTTTCAATGTGAACGCGATTATTAGAAGCGTTACTAAACATTTCTGAGTCGATCCATAGTTTACCTGCCCCCCAGTAGGCGCTTGATGCGCTATCACCGGTGTAGTTATCCCGTTTTGCGGATTGCATCAGCAAACTTTTTAATGATTGTTGGTTAAGCGAAGGATTGATAGAAAGAAATAGGGCAGCAACACCAGCTACATGTGGTGCCGCCATGCTTGTACCGGAATTTATGAGGTGAATTGTATCCCACGAATTAAGACCAGCTACATTGTACGAAAGATTTATTGATCTTGAAGCCGTGATGGCTTGCGCAGGAGCGACAATTTCAGGCTTCATTCTGCCGTCAACTGTTGGTCCGGCATTGCTTTCCGGGTATAGCGAACCAACAACAGGCAATGTATCGATACCTGGATAATAGGGCCAATCTGCCATATAGTAGTTCACTGTGTCGCCCGTTGACGCAACCCAATGGTTTTTTGATATAAACCCTCCTGTTGTTAACGCTTCCTTTGAGGTTGCCGGTACTACCACTGAATGTGTGTTGTCGGCTGAAGGTATCGATGCATGTATTGAGGTGTGGTCAAAACCTTCAGGATGGGTAAGGTACCAGCCATGGATTTCACCGGTTGAGGATGTTCCTGATCTTGTTAATACAATTTTCCAGTTGCCTTCAACTGGCTGTATAGGTCTTTCATTCACTATTGAATCAACAAGATAGACAATAATCTGATCCTTGCCGTTCGCAGTATTTGTAGCATTATATACTTCCACATAACCAAGACTGTCTATCAATTGACCTTTTGCGGGGGCCATTAGACTGTATTGAAACGGACCAAACTCTCTTGTTGGATTTCCGTTTGAATCTGGCCCTAAAAGAGATACCGTAATGCGGTTGTTTCTTCCTCCGGAATGCCAGAAAGAGAAGGCAACCGCGTCATTATATTGTCCAGTCACTGGGGTATATGGAGCAATTGAAAAGGGGATCTCCCATTTGTCTTCGCCCCGCTGGAAATATTTATATAAGTGAATACTATCAAGATTATCGTTACCCGCGGCAACAGTGATAAATCTCCCTGAAATGGTTGCATTAAAAAGAGAATCAATCTTTTTTTCAGTTTCACTTGTGCCATCATGAGCTCCGGTGTGCCCCCCAAAGCTAAAATTAACAGAAAGCGGAACAGCAAGATCGGCAGCCTTTTTAACCATATATTCGAGGCCAGCACTTACCGCTCCATCGCCATAGCTGCCTTTGATAATTATTAGTGAGGCCTCGGGAGCCACTCCAGAGTATCCGGTAGTAGGACTTCGCTCATTGCGGGCGAGTCCGTTTGATGCGGCAATTGCGGCAACATGGGTTCCGTGCCCACTGTAATCACGGGAGCGGACATTGCCATTTGTTTCGCCCCGTAGCTCCCTGTTTATATCATCGGAGGTATATTCTACGCCAAACCCACAGTTGTTATAGGATGGACTTTTCTCAGTTCCCTTTGGATTAATGGATTGATCCCATAGAGCTGCTATGCGGGTTGTTCCATCGCTGTTGGTAAAATCTGCATGTGTCCAGTCGATGCCTGTGTCGTATATTCCGATAGCAACGCCCTTTCCTTTTATGCCAAGGGAATGGGCAACCGTTGCATTAATTGCGTCCAACGACCTGTCCAGAGCTGTTATGTCAACTTTTGCCGTTCCTGTAAGGTAAAACTTTTCTAATGGCTGAAGCGTTATTATTTCTGGCTTGTCAGATTCAGATAATGGCCTATTAATTCCATTCTTTTTAATAAAAACGGTATCGAAAATCCCTGCTCTGCCGAACAGCGGACCGGATAGCCATTTTGAAGAATTTAAATCTGTAACCGCACCTTCCGGAAAAATTGCGGCTTTTAAGACTACGAGTGCAAATATGTAGGCGATTTTAAGCATCAAACATAAGATAAATGATGATATGTATTTTATTGTAAGTAATATGAAACAGGCTAACTATTTTGAAAAAGGAGAGAATTCAACAGTTATCTGTACTCTTTGTCCGCACGGGTGCAGGATATCTGAAGGTAAAAGAGGTTTGTGCGGCGCAAGAATCAATTGCTCAGGAAATCTCTATGCGGCCACACATAATGAAGTAGTAGCGTTAAACATTGATCCAATTGAAAAAAAACCACTATTTCATTTTTTACCTGGAAGTAAAACGCTCTCTTTGGGTGCAGCTGGTTGTAATCTAAAGTGTCTGTTTTGTCAGAACAGCTCAATTTCGCAGGTCTATTCAGGTGAAATTCTTGCACACAAAGTATCCGCTATGGAATTGGTCAATAAGGCACTTAAAAATAGATGCCAAAGCATATCGTTTACTTATAGTGAACCAATAGTTTCATTTGAAATGGTGCTTGAGACCGCAGTGGAAGCGAAACGGAATGGCTTATTAACAGTTCTCGTAAGTAATGGATTTATAAACCCTGCCCCTTTTACGGAGCTTGCTCCTTTTATCGATGCTGCCAATATTGATCTCAAAGGATTTTCCGAAGCCTTTTATCATGAATATACCGGCGGCTCATTGAGGCCGGTACTTGATACTTTATTAAGTATAAAGAAGCGACAAATTCACATGGAAATTACGAACCTTATCATACCTCAAGTGAACGATGATATTGGTGAAATTGATGCATTGATTGAGTGGGTTATTAAAAATCTTGGTGTGGATGTTCCTTTGCACTTTTCCCGTTTTTTCCCTTCATTTAAGCTTCTTGGCCATAAGCCGACTCCTCCAGAACTTGTGCTCTCTATTTGCAACAGGGCAAAAGAAAGGGGGATGAATTTTGTTTATGCGGGAAACATGCATAATTCTGAGTACGATAATACAGTCTGTCCGCGCTGCTTATCTACATCTGTATCAAGATCGGGATATTGTATAGAGTCAATTAGTATGGTTGACGGGAAGTGCAGAAATTGTGGAAAGGAGATATACGGAAAATGGGAAAAGAGAGCATAAGAAAATGTGCGGTAAGTGGTTTGTGGTATCCTTCCGAAAGAGATGAGCTTCTTGCCACGCTTAATGTGCTTGACAATACCGCTGTTGTGGTGGATAAAATAGATAATCCTTTTGGGCTTATGGTCCCGCACGCCGGTTACGCGTATAGCGGCAGAACAGCAGCTTCTGGTTTTAAGGCTGTTGGTGGAAAAAAAATTGATAAGATTATACTTCTTGGAACAAGCCACAAGTACCTTGATGGAACAATCGCTTTTTCCGACTGGGAAAAGGTGGATACACCCATTGGCAGTCTTGAGCAAGACTTGGAAATCGCTAACTTTTTACTTATGAAAAATACAGAAGCGAAATTCGATAAAAAGATTCACGAAAAAGAGCATTCGCTTGAAGCACTATTTCCATTTATTCGCTATTATATGGACCAGCCTCAAATTGTACCAATATTAACTGCTACAAATGAGCATAGTGCTCTTGTCGCACTCGGAAAATCCATAGCTGAAGCAGTTAAAACAAAATGGATGGATACACTGATTGTGGTAAGTACAGATATGTCTCATTATCATAAATACGATGAGGCTCTCCGGATGGACCGGAAAGCTATAAGCTCTATAGTAAGTGGCGATTATGATATGTTATTTCAACTGTTGGAATCGCGGGAATGCGAACTTTGTGCTTATTATGCTCTTATAGCTTTTTTCACCGCTCTAAACGAACTTGATAAAGAGCATGGAAGGCTTATAATGTATGAAACAAGCGGTGACACGGTTCCGGATAGTCGTGCTAATGGTGTAGTGGGATATTCGGCCATGGTTTTTAACTAAAGGGGAACTATCTTGAGTACATATACTGATGACGAAAAAAAATATCTTATTGACATTGCACGGGCGTCAATTGCCTCAACATTGGATAAATCCTGTATATGTCCTTGCTTAGAACCAGCCAATCCAAAACTGAGAGAGCGCCGTGCTGTATTTGTCACGCTTAAGCTTAATAATAATCTTCGTGGCTGCATAGGACAAATGGTTGCTTCCGATCCGCTTTATGTGGCAGTAGCGGAAATGGCTAAAGCGGCCGCTTTTAATGACTACCGTTTTAAAAAGATTACAAGAAGCGAGCTTGGAGATGTTGTTATTGAAATATCAATTCTCACTCCAATGCAGAAAATAATTTCATACAAAGAGATAAATCTTGGCATTGATGGAGTTTGGATAAGGAAAGGGCAACGAAGTGGTGTTTTTCTGCCGCAGGTAGCCATCGAAACTGGGTGGGATATCGATACCTTTTTATCCATACTCTGTACTCAAAAGGCAGGTCTTTCCTCCGATAGTTATAAAAGTGATGATGTTGATTTATTTGTTTTTCAGGTGGAATCGATAGTCGAGGCAAAAAAAGAATAAATTATTCAAGCCAGTTCGTTGGATCCATTACGCTTCTCTCTCGGCGTAATTCGAAATGAAGTTTTGCTCCGTCAATAGAAGATGTCGATCCGGTTGAACCAATTATACTTTTAGCACCGACCTTTTCCCCTTTTTTTACTCTTATTTTCTCAAGGTTTGCGTAAAGGGTGTAAAAACCGTCACTATGCTCAATGATTACAATATTGCCGAAGCTGCCCAAAACACCGGTGTATGCAACTTCACCATTAGCAACGGAAATAACCGGAGCTCCATCATCGGTTTCAAAATCGACACCATTGTTTACGGTACGCGTTTTATAAACAGGATGGATGTTTGTTCCAAAAGGCTTGATTATGTTTCCCTTAACTGGCCATGGCATGGAGCCTCTTAATTTGCCAAATTCTCCGAAGTTGGCGCTTAGTGGGACAGCTGTCTTTTTCCTTCTTGCTGACTGAAGAGCAGCTATGATTTTGTTGATTTCAGCTTGTCGCTGTTCAAGCTCTCTTACTTGCCGCGTATATTCTCCCTTTTTTCCTTTTACTTCGTTAAGTACTTTTGCCCGTGCATTTTTTTGCTTCTCAAGGGAAATCTGCTCTTTCTCTCTTTCATTTCGCACCGCGTGAACATCGGAAAGTCTATTTTCGAGCCGATTTTTGATATTCTCGTATTCTGTCTGCTTCTTGGTTATACCCTTTATAAGAGCGCGGTCGCTATCAGCTATGTAACGAAAAAAAGCATTGCGCCTCAGGTAATCGGAGACAGAGGCCGAATTAAAAAGAAGATCAAGGTCGTCATAGCGTCCTTTTTTGTAAATATTTCTTATTCTTTTTTTTAATAAAGACTTTCTTTCATCAAGATTGCCGGATGTTTTATTAAGCAAAAATTCAGTATAATTTACATCTTTCTTTAGCGCTAATTCCTGATCATCAAGTTTTTTCATGTATCTTGTAATTAATGCTATATCATTATCGAGTCGTTTTAAAAGGTTCATGAGATTACTCTCTCTTGAAGAGAGTTTTTTTATTTCCGACCTATTTTTATCGATATCTTTTTTTATTGATTCAAGTTCTTTACGCCTGTTGTCAATATCGTCGTCAGTGAAGGCGGCAGAAAATGCAAGCATAACAACTAAAACTAACGATTGAATAAACAAAATTAAACCCGCTCCTCCGTAGGTATTGAGCGAAAACTGGCAAGTGTTCCAAGAAGAAATCCGGTAATAACAAGAATTAAGGGTATTCGTGGATCATACACTATTCCGCTTATAAATTTACGAGCGAAATGGATTGTGATATAAAGAGCTGCAACGGATAAAAGGCCACCGCAAAATCCCTGTATTCCCCCTCCAATAATAAAGGGCATCTTGATATCGAATTCTGATGCACCAACAAGAGACATAACCTTTATATGTTCATGTCGTGACTGATATGCGAGGCGTATAGTTGAGAAGACCGTGAAAAATATTGTCATACTAAGAATTGAGATTGCTACAAGAGAAACCGCAGCGAATATCCTTCTAACTTTTTGCAACAACGGTACCCATCCTCGCATTTCGCTTACATCTTCGACCTGCTTAATGCCTTTAAGTGAATTTCTTATAACAGCAATTTTTTCGGGCGTACGGTATTCGGGAAGAATAGCGCAGCGAAAAGATGCAGGAAGAGGGTTGCCTTCAACGGCATTAAGTATTTCGCTGCCAACTTCTTTAACGAATATATCGCGAGCCTCCTGTTTTGAGATGTAACGGAGCGAAGCAATGCCAGTTGTTGCCATTATGTCGCTGCGAACTATTGCAGTGTCGGTTTTATCGTCCTCAAGAAAGACCTCAAGGCTTATTCGATCTTCGGCATCGCCTATCAGCCGGCTCAAATGGAGAAAAGAGGTCATAAAAACAGAGGCGAAATAAAGGGAAATTGAGATGTTTACTATTACGACAAGCGTCATAAACTTATTATGCATAAGATTTCTCAGCGCTTCACTCAGAATAAAGGAGAGTTTTCTCATCGTCCCTCTATTGATTTAAGAATTGAATCCGCCGATCTGAAAAGAGGAGAGGTAGAGTCCACAGCTGCAAGGTAACGGCGCGCAGAAGCGAAATTGCCCTGTTCTATTTCGAATTTTGCGTGGTCTATTTTTCCTGTTTCCGAAGAGCACTTTGATAGAAATATAAAAGCAGCTAACGATATAAAAATTTTTTTACTCATATACCGTGTAATATAGTAAGTGATTGGGAACAATAAAAGCTATTGCTTGAAGTCAATGGAGATTTTAATGTAATTTTATTACCGTATGATAATAGTAATCCTATTGCTGATTCTTCATATACAGGGCTTTGAATTAACAAGGTCGGTTGACAGAACCTCGCTTCAACTGGGCGAATTGTTAACTCTTACTCTGACCGCAGAAAGGGACAAAAACGAAAAACTGCTCTTTCCCGCTCCTGATGCTTCCTTTGGAGATTTTGAGTTAAGAGACATGCGAGCAGAGCAGGAGGAAAAAAATGGCCGGATAATCGAAAAAAAACAGTATAGCCTTCAAGTGTTTAAATTGGGAACCGTAGTTGTTCCGCAACTTGTTGTTATTTTGGCAACAGATACTGCTATCAAAAAACTTACTGATTCGGTTAGTGTTATTGTCAAATCATCTTTGTTGCCAAGTGATACAGCGGATATACAAGACATACATGGTCCTCTCTCTTTGCCACTTTCCCGTTTATTTTGGGTTGTAATCGTTCTTGTAGTAGTATTACTGATTGTTTCGCTTCTATTATTCGACCGCTTCGTAAGAAAGAGGCGAAAAGTTTTTGTCCCTCCGCCCCCTCCGCCGGAACCTCCTTTAAATGTATTCAATAGGGAAATTGAAGGACTTATTTCGGCACACCATCTCGATAAGGGAGAGGTTAAGGAATTCCATCTTAAACTGTCAGAAATACTAAGGCGCTTTCTTGGGGCGAGATATAATTTTGAAGCACTCGAATCAACCACAACGGAACTTTCACAAATGCTGAAAAGCAAAGGGGTTGATGCAGCAGTAATGCGAAAATTGGACTCCTTCGCTTCTATTAATGACCCCGTTAAGTTTGCGAAATGGATACCTACCAACGATATCTCGGAAGCGTTAGTTGACGCAGCACGCGAAATAGTAGCTGCTACGACTGAATCTAAAATTGGTTAGTATCTGTTTTGTGCCAATTGATACTCTTTTGGTGTGCATTTTTCAATGTCTTTAAATAGCTTTATAAAATAGGCAGTGTTTTCGAAACCAACCAAGTAGCCTATTTCAGTGATGTTTTTGGTCTGGTCTTTAAGAAGGGCTTTTGCTTTCTCGATTCTTCGTGCATTTACAAAATTTGGAAAAGATGTTATTCCGGAATCGCGAAGCATTTTATAAAAGAGGTGCTTTCGCATCTTAAGATCTTTGTATGCTTTTTCGGCGCTTAGCTTTTCGGATAGATTATTATCAATATAATCAAGCAGCTTTGCATTAATAATAGGCATGGTTAATTCACTTTGTCCTTTAAGAGATCGTTTTTGGCGGTATATTAGCAGTGCTAATGCTATGCCGGAAAAAGAAAGCAGTAGAATTATACTATACGGCTTATCATTTTCCTTGTCATTTACATAAATCTTAAAACGGTAAATATTAGAAAAATTATCAGTAGTTTTTTCCTTTTTATTTGGGATTTCCTCCTTCTTATTACGATAAGCGACTACGGTAGAAACAGACCACGCCCCCTTGTTTGATTGCTCAAGGAGCCGGAATCGGAGTCTAATGTGGCCGCTTATGGTATCAACAGCAAAGCCATTTTTAGTCCCGTCAAGATATTTACCGGTGGTTTCCGGAGGCAGGCATATTGATCTTCCTGAGTTTTCCCTCTCTTTTTCAAAAAGAAGATAGTTGTGGTCGAGCATGGAAAGGTTCAGAATATAACTTGACTCTTTAAAGAACCTCCCGCCTTTATTTAATGCGTGCCCAAAAGTGTAGCTGGTATCGTTTAGCCAAATAAGTGTGTAGGCAATGTCTTTCCACGCAATTTTAGCATCAATATGAAGATTGATGTCGTACCATTTACCAGGAGTTATTTCGTTGGTGACTGTTTTAAAACCGGCTTCTGTAATTACCACTTGTTCAATTTTTACATTTACTGTCCTTGCAGAATCGATGTGTATAACTCTATTTGTCCAGTCGCTCCATTTGCCAAAGTTATTAAGATACCGTACGCGATACAGAAAATTTCCGCTGTCTAACAGAGCAGGAATTAGGTAATCATTTAAATATACGCTAACCGGATCCACTGAATTATAAATTGGAAAGTCTGATTCATCGTGTCTAAAGAGGGTACTCTGAATCGAAACAGCGCTCTCATTAAGGTAAGTAGATCTAAATGGAGGAAATTTTATCCATGCGCTATTGCCGGAAATATTGATGGCGATATTTGTAGGGGGTTTTGGCAGCCCCATAATTCGTTTATCGGAAAAAACAAATTCATCGAAAGAGAGATACCATTTACAGAAGTCCATCCATCCCTGGTTGGATACGGTGACGCGGAATTCTTCCTTTGGGAAATGGTAGGCAATCCGGCAATTGCCGATCTCAATTCCATCTATCCAAAAAACAAGCTCAACACTATCCGTCGAGAAAAAAGTTAGCCTGCTTTCAACGCAATATGGTTTACCAGTAGTTAGCGGAAAATTGGCACATACTAATGGTTCTTTTTTTGATATGCCGATGCTGCTTATGGTTAGCAAATTTGTCTTTTCTGGTGCATTATTTACTATGGTAAAGAAAACAATATTGTCGGGTTGCTGAGGGCCTAGTTTTTCTGAAACCATGTATTGGAGGAATATCAAATGATTTTTATATAAGGAATCTTGGCCCGGAATTATGGAGTCGATGCAAAAGTAAAATCTTTGCCATGACTCTTTTATAAACAGCGTACTTTGCGTTAAATACCCCTCTGCGCTCTTGCTGAGATCCCGTATTATCTGAATGCCTTTTTGTCCATAAATAGCTGCAGCGCGATCAATCTTTAAAATCCTACGGCTATTGCTATTATGTTGCCACACAAGCTCATTTTCATGCCCATTAACATCAACTACAAACGAAGTATCACGATTCGCTGTTTGAGTAAATGCTACTGCTGTTAGGAGTAAAAAAAAAGGAATAACCACAAATATAAAAATACATTATGTTAATCTTCTGATGAGTCTTTTCACAGTAGTGTGCAACAATTTAGATTCTTCTACTAATGGAAAATTTAATTCATCGGGGACTAATTCTTAAAGTTACCCGCTTTGCGGAAAGCAGTGCGATTATTTCTGTTTTGACTGAAAACCACGGACTTGTTACCTTTTCTGCACGGGGAGCCTTTAGGAAAAATTCACCATTTCGCGGAGCACTTGAACCATTTGCTTTTTGCGAATTTACCGCATCTGCAAGCAGAAATAGGGAGGTCTTACCCCTTTCCAGTGCGTTAATTATAAATTATTACTCGCATATAAGAAACGACTGTGACAAAATAACCGCTGCAGAAAGCGCAATAGAACTTGTTTTCAACACAGTTCATGCAGGAGCAGAACAGCGTGCTCTTTTCAAGCTTGTAAAAGCCTATCTTGAGAGGCTTGATAAAAAAGTTAAGTATGAACCTTGCTGGCTGCTTAAGGCAGCTTGGCTTTTTATAATTCATTTTTTACGGATTATGGGTGGAGAGCCGGTGCTAAATAAATGTGTAAAATGTGGAGAAACAAATTTTATTGAGCGGATAGCAATTGTGATTTCGCATGGAGGATGCGTTTGCAACAAATGCTATAAATTAGAATCTGATACAATTTGGGTAAAGCGAGAAACACTTAATGAGATCACTGCCCTTGTAACAGCTACAGCAGATAATCTCCATCTGGTTGCATTTATCGATACAGATGTAATAAGCAAAATTATCGATTCTTTTCTTGGTGTTTCTTTCGGACGAAATATTAGATTATCGAGCCTCTCGATATTAAAAAGTATGATCAGTTAAGAGGGGGTGTAAATGGGTGCTGTTGAGAAGGCATTTTTCAAGGATGTTTTTGATATTTATCATTTGATAAAAGAGTATCCGGTTGAGGTGCTTCCGAGATCTATTTCGGATATAACAATAAATATCGACCGTTTTTTTGTTTATAGAGAAGAAAAAGAAATTGTCGGAGTTGTGGCTTACAAGGTTTTGCCAGAAGTTGGCAAAGAGACGGAGCATATAATTGAAATTGTATCTTTATGCGTAAAAAAAGGCCTTCATAAACATGGCATTGGGCGAGCTCTTGTAGAACGGGTTATTGAACATATCAGGGAGTTGCGACCAACAAAAATAATTCTTCTTACCTTTTCGCCAAAATTTTTCAGCAAACTTGGATTCAGAAGAATTTCAAAAAAACATCTTTACAATAAAATTTATTTGGGCTGTATTAATTGCACTAAATATACAAACCCGCTTACCTGTCCTGAAGTTGCGATGGCGCTGAAGATGGCTTATCATCATACTTAAAATACCATGAGCACGATGCCCATCAATACCGTATATTTGCATGGTTGAAAAGAATCCATTTAAATCTGAAAGGAATTACATGTTAGCCAAGAAGATATATCTACTACTTATTGCTATGGTATCGCTCTCTTTTTGTTACACCTATACCGCGTGGACAACAATGACCGGCAATAGAACACTTGCCATTGCACCAACAATCTGGGGAGGAGGTATCTCAGATTTTGGCTCTTCAACTCTGGATATTAACACAGCTTTTGGGATTGGCGAAAGGTTTGACGCAATAGTTAATCTCTCAAAGATCTCACCGTTAAACGATTTTTCATGGGGTGGTGTTGAGGTAATGCCCCGATTTGCGTTAAATGAAAGCAATGTCCTTGCTCTTAAAATTGGTACCGATTTTGATAATTGGTCTTTTTCTCCGCAATATCACTTGAATAAGGAGTTTAGTAAAGTCGTATTAGAATTAAATGCAGCGCTTGACCTTTCGGCCTCTGACTTTAGCGAGGGAACGGTCTGGGCGAGTTTTGGCATAGTTTATAAATCAATTCCTGATCAGTTTTATCCGTTTCTTGAATTTAATCCAGCCAAAAGTTACGGCACTGCTGCAACGGCAATAACCTTCTCGATTGATCCGGGATTTTGGTTTGGCATAAAAGAAACCCCACACAATTGGGCGATTTCATTTCCAATAAGTGGCATAAAGGAAAAAGATATCAGTGTAGGTCTAAATGCTTGGTACTGGTGGAGTTTTGAGTACTAAGATACGCCGTTTTATTTGCTACTTGTACCAGCATTAACATTATAGGAACTTCTACCAGAACCCCAACAATTGTGGCAAGCACAGCTGGGGAGGTTGCTCCAAAAAGTGCGATTGCAACAGCAACAGCAAGTTCAAAAAAGTTTGACGCGCCGATCATTCCGGCAGGAGCTGCGATATTATGTGGCAGTCTTAGTTTTCGGGCTACCAAATAGGCAATAAAGAATATTAAAACGGTCTGGATTATTAACGGGATAGCAATAATGAATATGTGGAGAGGTTTATTAAGAATAATTTCTCCCTGAAACGAAAAGATCAGAATCAGCGTAAGAAGCAACCCCCCGATTGTTACACTGCTGAACTTTGGTATAAATGATTTTGTAAAGTACTCCTCGCCTTTATTTTTTACAATCAATAATCTTGTGACTATGCCTCCTGTAAGAGGAAAAACAACAAAAAGAACCATAGACAGGAGTAAAGTGTTCCATGGAATAACAATGTTGCTAATACCAAGAAGAAATCCGACTATTGGTGTGAATGCTACAAGAATTATAATATCGTTTGTTGCAACCTGTACTACCGTATAAGCAGGGTTGCCTCTTGTTAAATGGCTCCAGACAAATACCATAGCCGTACATGGTGCAGCGCCAAGCAGAATAGCTCCGGCTAAATAGCTCTTTGCAAGGTCGGGGGAGATATTGTTTTTGAATACAATGTAGAAAAAAAACCATGCAATCGCATACATTGTAAATGGCTTAACCAACCAGTTTATGATCCATGTTAAAAACAATCCTTTTGGATTCTTGCCAACATCTTTAATACTTGCGAAATCAACTTTCATCATCATTGGATAAATCATTAACCAGATGAGGATGGCGATGGGAATAGAGACTCGCGCATATTCAAAATTTGAAAGAAAGGCAGGTATGGCTGGTAAAAATTTACCAATTAAGACCCCTGTAATCATACAAAGTATGACCCAAACAGTGAGATATTTTTCAAAAAAATTTATGCCAATATTTTTATTGTTTTCCATAGTTAATCCTTTGTAAACTATAAAGTGGAAAGATTTTCTGGGAGCTGCTTTATAAAATCTCTAATCTCATCTCTTATCCGTCTATAGTGATTTAACGCTTCCTCTTCATTTCTTGAGTTATTTGCAAGTTGCGGTGGGTCATCAAATCCTTTATGAACAATTTTTGCTTTTCCGGGAAAAAAAGGGCAGTTTTCGTTGGCGTGGCCACAAACAGTTACTACATAATCGAATTTAATGTGCATTAAATCCCGAACATTTTTTGATGCATGGTTTGAAATATCAACCCCAGCTTCAGCCATTATTTTCACTGCATTTGGGTTAAGACCGTGTGTTTCAATTCCCGCAGAATATGCTTCAATAATATCCCCTTTTAAGTATCGTGCCCACCCTTCAGCCATTTGGCTTCTACAGGAATTTCCTGTACAAAGAAACAATATCTTTAGTTTTTCTTTGTTATACATTTTTTCTCCAATATGCTTCTCGGTATTTGAATGCCGCAGCATTCTTTTTTGTTAATATCACAGTTTAAGTTTTTTGATAGCCATGACAAAGCCTCGTCAACTACAGCAGAAACTCCTTTCTGAGCATGTCGATAATACATCCATCGCTCTTCCTTTCGGCTCTCCACAAGGCCGGCAGCTTTAAGAATGCTCATATGTTTCGAGACAGTGGAAGGCGCCAACTTTAAAAAGTCAACAATCTGACAAACGCAGACTTCCCGCTTACATAAAAGCAATAGAGCCTTGACACGATTTTCATCAGATAAAGCTTTGGCAATGGCAACAATTTCTTTCATAATCATCCCTTCGGTTTTTTTGCAACAACCGTTATGCTTAGTACTTTAACATTACTCTTTCGAAAATTCTGCAACGCATTTATATCCATGTATTCGGCTAATACTTCATCTGGTATATGGTATTCTTTTTCACTTTCGATGCTAACACTCTCAAAACCTGTGGAACTAATTATATCAAGATATTCACTCTTTGCAAGTGCTCCTGAAATACAGCCTGCGTACAGTTCAGCAACTCGTTTTAGTTTCTCCGGCATCTCACCCTTAATTACGATGTCAGAGACGCAAAAATGGCCACCAGGCTTGAGTATGCGCAAAATTTCAGAAAAAGCTTTTCCTTTATCTGGTACAAGATTTAACACGCAGTTGCTGACTACAACATCAGCAATATTGGATTCAATAGGCATGTCCTCTATGTCACCTAAGCGAAAATCGACATTTGTATAACCCATTTTCCTATTGTTTTCTTTTGCCTTGGTCACCATTTCTTCGGTCATATCAAGACCAATGACATTTCCTGTCTCGCCGACAATTCTGCGAACCACAAAACAGTCGTTACCGGCCCCCGATCCAAGATCGACTACAGTCTGTCCCTCTTTTATGGCAGCATATTTTGTTGGCATTCCGCAGCCAAGGTTAAGGTCGGCTTCAGGGACATAGCCATCCAGTTTGGAATAATCATCGCTAAATATTGAATAGTCAACCTCACCACTGCCGCAACAGCCGGAAGAACAACACCCGCTGCCCCCTCCTGTTGCAATTGAAGCGTATTTTTTTTTAACCATTGATTTTACTGAGATTGGGTTCATGAAATTCTCCGGATTTATATGTTCTTATTTCGCCACATAACGAAATATAATAAATAAAAATATCTCTACCAATTATTATTTTTTTGGACTCACAGCAATTTCAGCGTATGAACAAGTGTCATATAAACACCGGCACCGATGAAAACCAGAGCCATAATCCTCCGAATCCATATTTCTATGGAAGTGATTTTGCTGAAAACCTTACCTACCGCCCTAACACTAAAAGCCATGATTATTGCAAACACCAGAACTGGAACGGCCGTACCTATGCCATAAATTGATGGGATTATAAATGTCGAAGAGTGGCGGACAGCTATGGGAATCAAACTTCCAAAAAAGAGAGCGGCAGAAACAGGACAGAATGTTAGCGCGAATAATAAACCAAGAATCAAGGCTCCCCAAACTCCGGCTTTATCTACTTTTGCCTTGAGTTTTTCTGTAAAACCTCCTCCACCTGTGCTGAAGTCTATGAATCCAAACAGTACAAGACCGACAACAATCAGCAACGGACCAATTATCTGATTCATATGTGTTTGCAGAAACATGGAAAGCTGAGGTATCGATAGAAGACTTTTTGTAACTATAAAACCGACTGCCAAATAAGAAATCATTCTTCCAAGCGTATAAAGGAGTCCAGCGGTAATTATTCCGCGCACTGTACCGGCGCGTCTGCCTACATATGAAATTGCTGCTATGTTAGTTGCAAGAGGACATGGACTTATTGAAGTTGTAATACCAAGCCATAGAGCAATCCAGAAATCCAGAAAAAATTTCTCCATTATCTTATTTCACAATTTCAGAAAGGCTTTAATTTCGTTAGCAATATAAACCTTAAATGATTCATCCTGACCAATGAGGTTCCAGATCTGATCAAGATTCTTCCACTTTAATTCTTCGCCATTTTTTACAGAAGAAACAACAACTGTTTTTGTGTATAAACCATATTTATTAACAAAGTGCTTGTTCTGATTTTCATCAACATTGATTGTTTTAAATACCATACTACCGTTTTTAATTTGGTCTGCAAAATTTTGTTCGATTGCAGCTTTTGTAGTGTTCTCAATAAAATTGCATGATCTGCAACGGTATGTAGTCATAAAGTAATAGACAATAGTTTGTGAAGCAGCAAGAGGTTCGGAAACCTTTGTCGCAATAGTATCTTTTTTTGCTGCTGTGGTGTCTTCTGGGATTTTAGTTGCTGAACTTTTTGCGGTTCCAGCGGCAATGCCAGCCAAAACAAATGCAACAACCACAATTATCAGAATACTTTTTGCCATTTTTTTTGTTTTATGATCCATCGCATTCTCCCTATTTTAAAAAAGCTAATTAATTAATCCTTTTATTTCTTCAACTGTAGGAACCCGACCAACAACTTTAACAGTCCCATCAACAGCCAGTGCCGGTGTCATCATAACACCAAAATCCATAATCTGGTTAATATCCGTAACCTTTACAAGTTCATACTCTAACCCAAGTTCCTTTGCAGCAGTGTCAGCTGCTTCAGCAAGTTTTTTGCATTTTGGACATCCCGTTCCAAGTACTTGTATTCTCTTCATGATATTCTCCTAAATCGGCTAAGGCCGAAATAAGACTCTGTAATCGTCAAAGATATCCGCAAAAAGCGTATATCTTTTCGATACAGAGTCTAATAGTGAGCTAAAATAAATTTCCATACATCAAACCGGATGTCGTTGCCATTACCACAACAAGGGTGATATAAACGGCTGTCTTTTTCCAACCCATTATCGTGCTGAGTACTAGCATACTTTGAAGCGATAGCGCAGGCCCTGCCAATAGAAGCGCTAAAGCCGGTCCCTTTCCCATTCCACTTCCCATGAGTCCCTGAATGATCGGAACTTCTGTGAGTGTTGCGAGATACATGAACGCACCTACAATCGAAGCAAAAAAGTTAGCAGGCAGTGAATTTCCCCCAACAAGTTTTGCAATCCATTCTGATGGAATAACCCCTTCATTACCTACGCGCCCCAAAAAGAAGCCGGCAGCCGCAACACCCATAATTAAGAGAGGTGTTATCTGCTTTATAAATCCCCATGTGGAAGAAAACCAGTCACTGCCTTCATTTTTATCTGTTGCAGTCATCCACGAAAGCATAAGTGCGCCAATGGTAAAAGGAACAAGAGGATTATTGCCGAATTTTAAGCCCAGAAAAGCAACTACCAATGAAGATAAAATTACTTTCCACAATTTTATTTTAATAATAGCAACAAGGGTAAAGGCGAACACAACTCCTGCGACAGAGGTCAGTATCCATTTGCTTAAATAAATTACATGCCAAACTCCTGTCGTCGATTCGGTTTTACCGAAATTAGCAAACACAAGAATGGCTATCATGGAAGCGAAATAGATGATTGTGTGGGAAAGAGGTCTGACACCTTCAGGATCCGGCATCTCTTTTTGTACGGCAATCTTTTTTGCTTCATCTTCTCTGAAAATAAACTGCATTACGAGCCCAATAATCAAACCAAAGCCAATAGCGCCAACAGCTCTTGCGATTCCCATTTCCACACCTAAGATTCGTGCTGTCATTACAATGGCTAGAACATTAATAGCTGGGCCAGAGTAAAGAAAAGCAGTGGCCGGACCAATTCCTGCTCCCATTTTGTATATACCTGCAAATAGTGGTAACACCGTGCATGAACAAACGGCTAGTACCGTTCCGGAAACAGAAGCAACTCCATAAGCAAGAACTTTATTCGCTTTTGCACCCAGATATTTCATCACGGATGCTTGGCTTACAAAAACACTAATGGCTCCAGCTATAAAAAAAGCTGGAACAAGGCAGAGCAGAACATGTTCACGGGCATACCACTTTACAAGATGAAATGCTTCGAATATTGCATTGTCAAAACGGGTTGTGCCTAAGGGTAAATAGTATGCGAGAATAAAGCCACCAATTAGCCAGAAAAATGGCTTGATTTCATCTTTTATACTCATGAAAGCCCCTTGATTTTCTCTTTAGCAGCGGCAATTATTGAGTTGTCAATACACGAAAGAAACATGACAACACAGGTCATTTTCAGCCTATATATAACCTGCGTACCTCTTCGTTCAGATTCAAGAATCTTGGCTGATTTCATTAATGCAAGGTGTTTGGATATTGTTGATTGATCGCTATCACCGAGACCTATAAGTTCGCAAACACATTTTTCACCTTTTGACAATTCATCTAATATCCTAAGCCTTGTTGGGTGGGCCAACGCCTTAAAGATGTTTGCCCGTTCTTTATACTTTGTACCGTTTTTTGAATCTGTAATCGTCTTTTTCATATTACATCCCAATCAATAATGGCTATATGGTCATATTGGAATATATAACTCACAAAAAATTAAGTCAAATTTTCTTTTTAAGGCTGTTTTCCACAGACAAAACGGATACTTTTATTGATAACTGATTTACCATCTATCAAAATTTCTTTTTTGCCATTGCGCTCTTTAAAGTTCCATTTAAAAACTTTCTCTTTTCCGTCAATTATGGCCGTTTGCTCAACAGAGATGCTTCCCTCCGGTGGCTTATACGCATATCTGTATCCGCCATTAAACAAAACTAAAGCAGAACCACCACTAAGCGTAACGCGATAGTAAACAGTTTTTGCATTCCCTGTTGATGGCTTAAATATTTTAGAATGCCATTCGGCCCAGTGGTCGTGGTGTACTTTATCTTTCTTTTCGATAAGACCCCATTCTTCCGTCTTGTTCTCCGCTTTTTCTATTGTCACCGTACTACTTTTTCTCTGGTGAAACAACATTTCATACCAGTAGTCGATTACAGTACCCTCCTCCATCAGTTGTTTAAGAATTATTGTCGCAGGTTTTTTATTATCGGTTTGCACGAAGCGACGGACTTGCTCATTTGTTACTGTAATATTTTCTGTTGAATGGATGTATTTCTCAACGCATTGACCAATTATAGCGCCATTTTCTACCGATATTTTGTCCACGGCAGGTCCGTCCATAGAATAGATCAGTTCATTATTGCCTGGTTTGAGTTGCGGAAGAGAAGCAGGATTAACCTGAACTGATGTGGTAATCTGCAGTTCTTCAATGGATCCATTTCCGGAATCCTTACCAAAAATAAAGGATAGTTCGTAGTAGTAATTAGCCTCAGAAAACCATTTAGACAAATCAACGGTGAAATATCCCTCCCGTTGCTGCGAGTAAACATGTTGCCATTCTGGCTGTTTTTCTGTTTTTATTTGTATTGAGAAGAGTAATGGGCCATTCTTTGCTGATTTGTCCTCTGTTTTTTTTAGAAACCCAGAAACAACGGCCGCATCGCAGTAATCGACATATTTATCGACAGAAGCAGATGGACTTAATGGTCTGCCAGTAATTACCCATGGAGAAAGAACTTTTATTACAGTCTTACTAATTTTAGAGGGATCTGCCGGTCTGATCCCTTTATTTATAACAACATTATTGTACGAATGAAGACCGTCTTCCACGGCCGCAATAGAAGATAAATCTGGCTTGTAAACAAATACTCCATTTCCATAGGTTCTTGTTCCATGTGCGTCGTAAGGGCCTAACGCCGGATTAATTACTGAAACATCCATACCGGTATGTCGCCATTTTCCCGTCGGATGAAAGTAAAGAGTCAGCTCCTCATTCTTTCTGAGGTAATAATCCATTCTATGAGTTAGTATGCCAATTCTATCCCGAATATAGTTATCGTTTTTCGACGCATAATAGCTTGCAAGTACGGCACGGGATTCGTGAGAATAAATCGGATTTTTATCATAAGGCATTTGCGGAATTGACCGATATTTTGGGTCGATTATATAAAAATTTGGACTCTCAATAATATCGGATACAGATGCTACTGTTTTGCCGTCATGCTTGATAAAATAAGCAGAAACACTTTGGTCGCTGTCGTAATGGTGCCACGCGCCATCGTAAAATACTTCCGCGATCATGTGGCCACCAATACCCCATGTCCGCGTTGAATCAAAACCGGCAACCTCCCATAATTTTGTTAAAATTGACACATTGGAGAAACAATAAGCATAGCCATAAGAGTTAAGAAGCTTAACAGGATCCTCAAGCGTATTCATTTCAAACTTGAGGCTATTATCAATTAAGCCCTCCTCCGGAGCCTTATAGTGAAAGGTTGCCGATAATACAAAGCGCCACACTGCTTCTGCTTTTTGGGCATTTGTCATTTGGTCTGAAATAACAGTTGATAGTATCGACTCAAGGGAGTGATAGTCGTCCTGCCCTTTTATTGATATCCTTGGAGTGTAAACAAGCGCGTAGGTGGAAAAAACAAATGCAAGAATTAATAAAATGGAAGTCTTTGTTTTACTGTTCACTTTTTTTCTCGGTAAGATTCAATAGCCCTTTGTAGCACAAGCGCGGCTCTTTTCATCTCATCCGTTTTTAATACATACGCAAGACGGATTTCGTCACGGCCAAGCCCCTGCGTTGCATAAAATCCAGCGCCAGGGGCAACAAGTACAGTTTCGTTTTCAAAGGAAAAATCTGTAAGGAGCCATTGCGCGAAATCCTCCGTGTCAACCCCGTTGATTTTTACCATTGCATAAAAAGCACCGCCAGGAGTCGGGCAATAAACATCTTTTAACTCGTTCATTGTTTTGACAACAATATCCCGCCGCTCACGGTAATCGTTCCGCACCTGTTCAAAATATTCTTTTGGTGTGTTTATGCACTCGGCAATGCCTATTTGGTCGAGAGTAGGAGCAGAGAGTCTGACCGTGGCATAGCCCTTAACAGCTTCCATAAAGGCCGCATTACGGCTTAAGATGCAACCAAGACGGGCACCACAGGCACTATACCGTTTTGAAACGCTGTCGATAAGTATCGCGTGATCTTCAATGCCATCAATCTGCATTATACTTGTAACTGGGGCCTCTTCGTACGAAAACTCCCTGTAAACCTCATCGGAAATGATAAATAGGTTATGCTTTTTTGCGAAGGCAGCGATATCGGCCATCTCTTTTGGCGTATATACACATCCAGTTGGATTCCCGGGCGTAGTTATCAGAATGGCTTTGGTTTTGGTTGTAACCTTTTTTTCGAATTCGCTAATATCAGGCAGGTGGTAGCCATTTTCCGAAGTGGTAGTAATGGGAACAAATCGGACATTAGTCATGGTAGATACACCAACATAATTCGAATAGTAGGGCTCCGGCGTAATTATTTCGTCGCCCGACTCTGCAACTGTTAGCAATGCGAACTGAACACCCTCGATTCCGCCTGCAAGAGTAATAATCTGGTCTTTACTTACATTAATCCCGTTGCGGCGATAGTACTCAACCATTGAATTAACAAACTCTGGCCGTCCTTCGGAGGGCGAATAGGCAAGAACCCTCTCCTTGAAGTTTTTTACTCCCGTCCAGAACTCCTTCGGAGTTTCGACATCGGGTTGACCAATATTGAGTTTATGAACCTTTATTCCCCGCTGCTCTGCCTGCAAGGATAATGGGATAAGTTTACGGATTGCAGATTTTGGTACCTGCCTGCTGCGCATGGATATTTCTGGTTTTTTAAGCATATCCCGAGAAAATAGAAAAAGATTTGGCA
>CAZPWS010000050.1:0-22821 GCA_964590225.1 uncultured Fibrobacterota bacterium | reverse complement strand
TTTTCCGTTTTTTTTCCCCTCATATATTAACCTGTTTGTATAGGTTACTGTATCATTTTCGAGCGAGTTTACCCAACCCCATGTTCCAAGAATCTTTTTTTCCAATGGGGTCAGGTCTCTGTTGACAGAGAGCAGATTAGCTTCATCTGAACAGCGCAACAGCATGAACAACAGGCAAAATAATAGTGTAATTAAAATTCGCCCTCGCATATCTTAATAATATTTAATCCATCCCAAGATTTCAACTTTGTCTTTGAAAAATATTTTGTAGGCATTCTCTTTTAGGAATTATACTTTCACTATGGGGAAGAAGGCGGAAAAAACAAAAGAGAATATTCTTAAAACTGCAATTGAAGAATTTGCCTCTTCCGGTTTTGCCGGAGTAAGGGTTGATGTAATAGCATCGAAAGCGTCCGTAAATAAAGAACGCATATTTTGCTATTTTAAAAGTAAGCTAAAGCTATACGAAGCAGTAATTGAATACGCTTACAAACTCATTACAGATGCCGAACAACCTTTACTATCGCTCACCATCAACGACGCTTCTTCCTTGACAGAAAATATTGTTAAGCTCTATTTCGACTTTCATGCAAAACATCCGGAGTTCTCACGCCTTTTAGCATGGGAGAATCTAAAAAAATTCAGACTTAACAATAAGCCCGACGACTCCCGTTCCATAATTTTGTCACATCTTGAAGGTATATACAAAGAGGGGCAAAAAAACGGCGTTTTTCGTGAGGCCGTCTCTTTTGAATCTTACTTTTTAACAATTTCCGCAATTTCGTTCTTTTATTTCTCTAATATGTCAACAATGTCCGAAACATTAAACCTCAATCTTTCATCGAATGTCGTTAAAAAGAGAATAATGAAGGAGTGCGTGGCTCTAATTCAGTAGTTTTTTTGGCAATGGCTCTTTCTAAATCAATAAGTCTGTTTTTTATATCGATAGATGAGCTAAAACCGCCGAGACTCCCGTTTGAAGCAATTACACGATGACACGGTATTAAAAGTGGCAAATTGTTCTTTGCCATTACGCTCCCAACAGCTCGTGCCGCTCCTGAATATCCAGCTTTTTTTGCCAGTTCCGCATACGAAATGGTTCTGCCCACAGGCACAGTAGTAAGAAGGGTTGATAATACTTTTCCACTAAAGCCTTCCTTGTTATAAATAAGCGGCTCGTTAAAAGAAGTGTAGTGGCCGGTAAAATATTTATCAAGAGAAATCAATAAATTAGAGAAATTGTATCCATTGTCGATATTACTCATTTTTGCAAACAAAACCTTGAAAATTCCTGCACCATTCGCTTTAAACGAAATATGACAAAAACTGCTTTTGTAACAAAAAACAGACGGCTTGCTTGCTTGGCTCATCCAAACTCGGGACCAGTTGTGACAAAATAGCAGGACATATCAACAGGTATGGACGGCCCTTTCCACATTCGCATAAATTCTCTCTCTTTCCTGAACCCAACACTCTCAACAAAAGCAACCACCTTTTCATGCGATAGCGGTATATCAACAAGAACGGCACGATTTGAAAGAGTGTGCAGAGAGTGCTTAAGAAGGGATAATGCATCACTTTCTGAATTTGCAACCAATGGGCCCATTTGGAAAAAGTTTTCGCCTTTCCGGCCTAAAACAAAACCTTTTATTTCGCCTTGTCTGATTTTTAAGAATGCATTGTCTGGTGCTTGTAACAGCAAATTAGAAAGCAGCGTACCACGATCCGCACCAAATATCTGCCTGTCAAAAGAGTTAATTCTTGATGCATCGGCAAGAGCATCGATTTCATCTTGTGAATCAACCATTGGTACAGAGCGGCAAATAAATCTTCCAATAGAAAACTCATCCTCAAAGCCCATTTTCAGATATACTTCGCGTCCATCAGCCGTTGCGTCGAGTTTAACAGCTGTGCATTCTGATAAATGAGATATTGCTTTATGCATAAGTTTTGTGGCTATTCCCATTCTTCTGCATGCCGGATCAACAAGCACCATGCCAATCCACGACACAACTCCTTGATAGTTAATGGTGGTTACAGTACCGACAATTGCCCCATTTCTTACCATAACAAAATTACCGTTGGTATCCGCTGAAACAAAAAAATCCCAGTCGGCAGGAAGTTGATTCCAATTCGCTATCCGTTTCAGCCTCATACAATCAGAAATATCCGTTTTATTCATTTTACGGACAGCTAGCCCCCCTTTACCGGCATAACTTGGGAGGTTTTCTATTCGCGCAATACGGCTGTTTACATATTCCGGTGCATTTTTAATAAACAGCTCTTCCATTTCTCTGCCTATATTTGCTGTTGCAAGCGAAGGACAACCTATGGTTCCTTCCGGTGTAAAATGGCCAACACCAAAAGTCGTAAGATCATTCTGTCGGAGTGGATAATTTTCAGAGTCTGTGTTGTCGGGTTTATCCTGTCGAACAAGGCTGGGGAAAAGATGCATCATCAATGAAGTTTCATGATACCCTGCATGAATTTCAAGGGTGTCTTGCTTTTGTCCAACTGGCGGAACTCTACCCGTTACATCCCACGGCGAAAAAAGAATTATTTTAAGCTTTTTGTCCTGACTATTTATGTCGCGAATCACAGGTGCTAAAAAAAAGTTACCGCCATGTCCATTTATAATAATCCAATACTTGAAATTCTGAGATATAATTTCTTCCGCGAGGTCACGAATAATACTCATGGCCGTCTCTGGTTTTAGTGAGAAACTGCCACGATAGCCTCGGTGTTCTATCGATGTTGCTATTGCTATTTCGGGAAGAAGCGCAGCATCAAGTAGGTGGGCAAGTAGTCTGGCAAAGTGGCCGGCAATAAGCGTATCTGTTGCTAAAGGAAGCATCGGCCCATGCTGTTCGCAAGAACCTATCCCGCTTACAACAATCTGTCCCGTATGGGTCTGCCATTCTGGGGATGTATTTGTGCTGTCAATCATCTTTTCCTCGCATGCACTAAATCAGTTTGTTCTCGATATTTTAGTCTAAAGATAACTATTTAAATCAGTTTCGCGTATTCACGAGGCGAAATTCCTATTCTTTTTTTGAATACTCGTGAAAAATAGAGTGGATCATCAAATCCGCAGGCAAAGGCAACTTGCGAGATATTCATATGTGGTTTTTTGAGGAGATCAAAAGACTTGCTGAGTCTTATTTGCATTAACAAATCTACAAGGTTTTTTCCAGTCTCTTTTTTTATAAGCGTGCTGAGATATTCTGGCGTAACTGCAATGTAAGCAGCAACTTTGTTTCTACTAAATTGTTCAGCATAATTTTGTTCGATATAGCTGATTGCCTGCTTCGTTTTTTTGGAATAACTAACTTTTATGGATTTAACGGCCTCATAGAATTTAAGCAGAATTTGATCGACCATAAGATTAACTAATTTATCGCTTGTCTCACTTTTTTTTATAAATTCCGCAGCAACTGACCGGAAAAGTAAGTTTACAAGAGGATCAGACCCCTGTATTGTAGCAACATTGGATAATGGCTTAAAGTTACTGTTCTTAAATGAAAAATGGATGCAGCTTATTGTACACTTTTTATCTAATTCACAATGGAAAATGTGTGTTTTATTCGGTGGTATTAATAATATATCCCCTGAAAAAAGCTCCCTTTTTTCCGACTTGTCCTCTTTATACCATGCTCTACCTTCGATTATTAGTATTAGTTCATAATCATCAATTATTCTTGGCCCCCAATGATTTCTTTTTTCTTCTGCAGTAAAGAAATTCGCTACACGGATATTCTTTGAAGCCAAGTTTTTTATGTTATTATTATCCATTTATTTACATATATCTGTTATTTAGGGCTAATAAATATATCTTAAATATTATAATTATCCATATTATCATACTTTTTAATATAGAATATTGGCCAATAAATTGGTATAATTGTTTCTTGAGGAGAACAAATAATGGACGCTGAAGAAATACAAAAACTCTATTCTGAAACACAGAGTTATGAAAATCTGCTTATTCCAGATGGTGAGATGTCGCCTCGGGAACGGTTTTTAAATACAATGGACTTTAAAAAAGTAGATCGAATTATTGATTGTGAGTTTGGTTACTGGAACGAAACGCTTCGTCGTTGGCATAACGAAGGGCTTCCATCTTATGTTAACAACAATGAAATAGCAGACATCTATTTTGGTTTTGACACTTGGCGCAAACATATTCCAACTCATTCCGGACTTGTTCCTTTTTTTACTTCTGAAGTAATCTCTGATGATGGGCGGCATAAAATTATCTATAACAACGAGAGAGTTAAGTGCGAAATTTTTTCGGATGGTAAGGATAGCATACCCCACTATATTGATTTTCCCATAAAGGATTCGCTATCATACCGTAAATTATTTAAAGAGCGTCTAAAACCTCTTATTGAAAAAAGAATATGGATTAATCTTAAAGAAGTAGGAGAAAAGGTAAAAAACCGTAATTATGTACTTGATATACATGCTGGAAGTACCGCTGGTAAAATTCGGGATTGGATGGGCTTTGAAAACATTTGTATGTCGATATATGACCAGCCAGAACTTTTAAAGGAGATACTCACCGATTTGGGCGATATGATGGCTTCTGTGGCTCAAAAAATAACAGAATATATAGCTCCTGATCTTGTAGCGTGGTGGGAAGATATTGCTTTTAAAAATGGTCCAATAGTAACGCCATCGTTTTTTATAAACGAATGTGGTCCAATAATAAAAAAAGTGATGGATATTTACAAACAGGCAGGTAGCCGTTTTGCATATGTTGACTGTGATGGTGATTTTAGAACTTTACTACAAGGGTGGCTAAATAATGGGGTTAACATCATGTTTCCCCTTGAGGTTGCCTCCGGGATTCATCCCGAAAAATTACGCCGAGAAAATCCTGGAATTAGAATGATGGGTGGTGTTGATAAAATTATTTTAAAACAGGACAAAGCAGCTATCAAAAGAGAACTGATTAAACTAAAGCCTTTAGTTGAAGAAGGTGGCTTTATTCCCCATATTGATCACAGGGTACAAGCCGATGTACCATTGAACAATTATTTATATTATCTTGAAGTAAAGAGAGAGCTTTTTGAAATACCCAACAAGATTAAACAATAACCTTTCGATTGATAGATTTTAGTTAAACTTTCACGCGTTCTAACTATTCGAAAAATCAGTGAGATAGAAGAGTTGCATAATTCCTACTATTTTACTATGTATTAATCTTATCTTTCACCGAAAGGAAATAGCATGAAAAAGCTAACTATATCACTGTTGTTGCTGATTTTCACAACTGTAACATCTAATGATTGTGATAACGGGAACAAAGAAAAACAAAATAGCACCAGTTCGCTAAGTTGGTCGTTTGGTGTTTCTAATGGTTTGTCTTTACCATCTTCCAGTGGAGAAAAAGATGGTTTTCAGGGTAATGGTCAGGTTACTGCTGTATTTGGTAGGGTATTTTCAGGAAATGTCGGTTTTTCAGTTAGCAGCAGTTTTTTATCCAGTTCGTTTAACAAAACCGCATTGGACAATTTTGCGGCGGATAGCTTCTATAATCTAAGAAAAATCCCTGAAAATGACCGGTTGGTTAAGACCACAAGTCCGACCAGTACTTTTTGGGCAGTAGGACCATCTGTAAAGTTGGGTGAAAGGGTTTCTGTTATCTTGGATCTTAGTGTTGGTTTGATTCAGAATAATCCAGGTACAATTTCCATAGAAACCAGGGAAAATATCCGCGCCGATGGGACGGTTTCACCAAAACAGACTTTCTTTGTTCAGGAACAATCAGAGAAAAAATATTTTCCTTTGTTTGGTGGCGGTTTATCAATAGAATATCCTATTGCCAATTCGGTGAGTCTTTCTTTAAGCGGAAATTATGGTAAAGCAACCCCCATGCTTTATAAAAGAGTTTCTTCGCTTGGATCGGAAAATCCGGTTGAGCGCAAAGCTGAACAGAACTTTTCACAATCGACCATAAGTGTTGGTTTATCAAAATTTTTTGGTTCTGAGAGATGCGAAATAGACAATGCTGCAATTGAAAATCAGAAAAGAGAGCGTGGCAGTGGTATTGCTAGTGGGAAAAGAACATATTCACCTGCAATCACGAACCGTGACCACACGAGTGGATTACCCACAGGGAGAAGAACATATTCTCCCTTCGTGTCGCCGCGTGATGCTGCAAGCGGTTTGCCTACAGGAAAAAGGACTTACTACCCTGTAGCATCTTCTGGAAGTTCCATGTCATCCGGCGGTAGATTTACGGGAAGGGTACATTTGTCGTCGTTCGCATCATCTAAAATTGTCAACAACACATCAAATACCGATAATATATCTGCTCCATCAACAGTTGCAGAACGAGGTGTCGTTACCTCACTCTTTATTCGCTCTTCAGATAAAGGAAGCGGATTGGCTACCGGCCGAAGGCAGTATTCACCGCTTTTGTTACCTTCGTCGTCTTCCGGAGAAGTCGCCGGAGTAGCAAGGATTAGTAGTAATCCCCTATATAATGGCTCTGGAAATGAAGGGGCGAGCCCGCTTTACCAAGAGAAAAGAGCCTCTTCCGGAATTGATAATGATTGCGATGGGATAAGTGGACTTCATGTTGATCTTGTTGATAGGGCATCTGGAGAGATAGTATCGTCAACTGTTACTGAAGCCTGCGGAACATTCTGGTTCGACAATGTACCACAGGGAGAATTTGTAGTGAGTGTCGTTGGAATTTTTGCCAGTAAGAAAGGGTATGACTACTACCAAGCGCAAAGTGGAAAATTAGATTTAGCAGGACGGTTAAATGTTGCGTCTTCGTCAGTTAAAATATCTGCTGCTACGGACACCATTATAAGCAGTTCAACTGGAGCAGTTAAAAATGAATCATCTACAAGACAAATTTGGAGCACCAGATCCAATGCTGCACTATACTGTCCGGTGGACGATATCGACGGAGATGCAATACCCGATCTTATGCTTATAGACTCTCCGGAAAATGTTCTCAGATCTTCATCTTCAAGCAATGGTTATGCGCATGATTTGTTTAGAAGCAGCTCTCCATATAGCGGAGGAGAAGTTATATTGCTTCAAAAGGGAAAAGAGGTTGACAGGGTCCGGTGTGATGAAAATGGACAGTTTGAATTTGCCGGACTTGAAAAGGGACAATATACCATTGTAACAGGGGGGGCGGTTTATGTTGCATGCAGCTTTCCTGTCACTGTGGTCTCTGGTAAATAAGAAAACATTGAATCGTTTCGCCGTAAATTCTATGTTAGCGAATATCTAACAATAAGGAGAACTTTTTACGAAGATAAAATTTTGCATCGTTGAAAATCTTACTTGTGAAAACCTTGTTAATCCTCGTGGGATTGATGTCAACAGACCACGCCTGTCGTGGAGCATGGCAGATAAACGAAAAGGGGCAAAACAGACTGCATGGCAGATTCAGGCGGCTTCCTCTTCTCTACTACTCGAAACAAAACCAGATCTGTGGGATTCGGGAAAAAAATCAGGAGCGGAATCACTTGATATCAGCTATAGTGGAAAAAGCCTTTTTTCACGAATGGCTGTTTATTGGCGGGTAAGGGTTTGGGATTTAAAGGGCAAAGAGTCGCCATGGAGCTCAACTGCTATTTTTGAGATGGGGTTTCTTTCGAAATCAGACTGGCAGGCGGATTGGATTGCTGCTACACCTCCAAACAGTGGCGAGCCCTCTCCCTGCTTTCGCAAAATGTTTACTGTTACTAAAACACCAGTCAAAGCACGGCTCTATGTAACTGCACATGGAGTTTTTGAAACTCATATAAATGGCCGACGCGTAGGTGATGATTATTTAACGCCAGGGTGGACAGACTATAACAAGAGATTGTACTATCTTGTTTATGATGTAACCGAACATATCCAGGAAGGCATAAATATAGCTTCGGCTATGCTTGGAAATGGGTGGTTTGCCGGAAGGCTCGGATGGGGCGATCAGAAACACTATTATGGTGAACGCCCTTCGTTGTTATATCAATTAGAAATTACTTATAGCGATGGATTTAGAGAACTTGTATGTAGCGGAAATGGATGGAAGAGTAAATATGGGCCTATTATAAGTTCGGACATTTACGATGGGGAAACATATGATTCAAGGCTTGCAATAAAGGGGTGGATGGAAGCAGGGTTTAATGATTCGAATTGGACTCCAGTTGAACTATTAAAGAGATCCGAGGCATTACTTGTTAGCAAGCCAAACCTGCCTATACGGCGGCAGGAAACATTGCCAGCATTGAGTATTAGTGAGCCATCACCAAATATTTACATTTTTGATTTTGGCCAGAATATGGTTGGATGGGCATGTGTGCGGATAAAGGGATTAATGGAGGGTGAATTTGTAAAGTTGCGTTTTGGCGAAATGCTTAACAGCGATGGCACTTTATATACTGCCAATTTAAGAAGCGCAAAAGCAACTGATATTTACATCGGTGACGGAAGTTCCGACGAAGTATGGGAGCCACGCTTTACATTCCACGGATTTAGATATGTTGAGCTTTCCGGCGCCGCAGCAAAACCGGTGCTTACAGATGTTTACGGAATTGTTCTCCATTCAGAAATGGAGCCCATTGGTTCGTTCGAATGCTCTGATCCTGCGGTTAATCGTCTTCAAAAAAACATTTTATGGGGCCTAAAAAGTAATTTTCTGGATGTACCTACCGATTGCCCGCAAAGAGATGAGCGGCTTGGTTGGACTGGCGACGCACAGGTGTTT
Source organism: uncultured Fibrobacterota bacterium (assembly GCA_964590225.1). Lineage (GTDB taxonomy): Bacteria > Fibrobacterota > OXYB2-FULL-49-7 > OXYB2-FULL-49-7 > JAEUSG01 > JAEUSG01. The sequence continues at coordinate 14,099 of CAZPWS010000050.1, read as the reverse complement.
ATTAGAACAGCAAGTTTTAACCGCTCCGTGGCTTCTTTTTTTGAAAAATGGTGCGCAGATATTAGGGATGCCCAGTTTGACACGGGCGTAATACCCCATGTTGTTCCAGATGTGTTGCGTTCAAAGGATACAAATATTTACGATCATGGCAATGGATGTGCCGCATGGGCAGATGCTGTTGTAATTTGTCCATGGATGATTTATCTCTGTTATGCTGATAAAAAAATTCTTGAAGACAATTATGATGCAATGCGACATTTTGTTGACTGGCGAGAACGAACCGCAAAAGAGTTTATTCACTCTCATTCTTGCTTTGGGGACTGGCTTGCGATTGATTTGATTCATAATAATCCTGGTAAAACCACGACTCCTCGGGATCTGATTTCTACCGCATATTTTGCGCGAACCGCTGAAATTGTGGCAAATGTTGCTCAAATCATTGGTAAAAAGAGTGACGCACAGAAATATTTGGTGCTCCATAAAAAGGTAAAAAAGGCTTTCGTTAAAGAATTCGTTTCAGTGACCGGCAGAATAGTTGGAGATACTCAAACAAGTTATCTGCTTGCTCTTGGATTTAATCTTTTACCCGCTAATACCCGTAAATATGCAACTAAGAGATTGGTTGATGATATAGAAAAAAGAGGCTGGCATCTTTCAACTGGTTTTGTTGGCACTCCACTTTTAGCCCCCGTACTTTCTTCGATTGGACGAACTGATGTTGCCTATCGGTTGTTGCTGCAAACAACTTATCCTTCATGGCTTTATACTGTTGCGCAGGGGGCTACAACCATGTGGGAAAGATGGAATAGCTGGACAAAAGAGACGAGCTTTGGGGATGTGAGCATGAATTCTTTTAACCATTACGCATATGGGGCAATTGGCGAATGGTTATATGCAACAGTTGCTGGAATTGACTTTGATGTTAATAAGCCTGGGTATAAACACATAATATTAAGACCCGAACCGGGCGGTACTCTTACATCTGCCAAAGCTGAACTTATAACAAGATACGGCAAAGTAATAAGCGCATGGAAAATCGATGGAAAAAAGATTTACTATCAATTTGTTATTCCTCCCAACACCACAGCAACAATAGTGTTGAAAGGTAAAAGGCCCGTTTTCAAAGAAGCGGGCAGCTATACCATAATTGTTTCCAGATAATTATATCTTATTTACAATAGTATTCTTTAGGGTACTTGAGGCCAATTTTTACCTTTTTGAGCATAATTTCTTGCCTATCTTTTAGGCAAAGACCGGCTTAGTTTCACAAACTCCTCGCACATGGCCGCAATGGCTTCCGGCCTGTGTCCTGCACCTGTCGGATCTGGATATACCTTTGCAATGAACCCACCTTGAGGTGTTGAAAGCATGGAGACCATTTTTCCAGCATATTTTCTGATATCGTCAAGAGAACCATGCGCCATTGTCTGCTGAATATCTACTGGATTCCAAAAAGTTATTCTTCCACGAAAGCGTGATGAAAGAAGTTCCAGCGTCATGTTTTCCTGCTGGTCCATTTGTATTACATCCAGTCCAGCATCTATGAGATCATCCAGAATATCCATAATGTATCCGCAGCTATGTAAAAATGTCAATAAGCCCGCTTCGTGCGCGGCCTTATAAATGCGGGCATAGGCTGGTTTCCATATCTCGCGCCATTTTTCTGGAGAGATCATTAGTCGGTCCTGAAGACCCCAATCGTCACACCACATGTAACCGTTTGCGCCGACTTTACGATATTCTTCTATTATAAAAAGATTCATGTCCACAAGCAGATTCAGCAGTTTACGAAGTTCGTCTTCGTTGTCATAAATGTCCATCCATGTGTTTTCCAGTCCTCTGATGAAATGGATTCTCTCGTATAATGAGACACCCGTACCGATAATAAATTTATCCCCGCCAGCCTTTACTTTTTCTATAAGGCCTTCATATCTTGCAGGATTTTTGTAATTCGGTATGTTCATGTTCTCAAATTCGTTCCAACTGGATAAAGCGGGTGTCTTGACCTGTCCAAGATTGGATATTCCAATGTTTTCCCACTCTGCTCCCCACTCGTCACGGCCAGTTTTTGGTCGGGCATCAGGGTTGTTGTGCCAGACTATATGTATATCTGTTCCATATTCTGCTGAAAGAGCATATGGCATTCTTGGTGCGGTCATGAATTTAATTGTTCGTTGGACAATTTCACGCGAGGTCATTTTGACTCCTGTTTTTGTGTGTAATTACTGTGTACATAGTAATAATACGATATTCAATATTATATTGCTTTCGATAATATGAATGATACAAAATCAAACACCATGACCAAGAACCCTTCACATAGAGAAGTTTATAGTTCGGAACAGCTTGGCTTTTCAGAAATTGTTTCGATAGGTCGATACAATCACGAAAAAGCTTATGGAAAGCTTTGTCATCATACTCACGCCGGTGCTTTTGAAATATGTTATTTGGCTAAGGGACAACAGAGTTATAGTGTTGGTAATGTAGAGTATCGCCTGAAGGGAGGAGATATTTTTATAACATTCCCGGATGAAATACACAGCAGCGGATCATATCCCGAAGAAAGGGGAACTTTGTATTGGATAGTGATCAAAGTTCCAAATCGAAAGAATGAGTCATGGTTAGGGTTATCACGATCGGAGGCAAGAAAGCTCAATCAGCTATTGTTTTCAATCAAACAGCGTTATTTCAGGGGACACACCGACATGAAAAAACACCTTGATTCAGTTTTTGAAGCCATTTTGCAAACCGACAGCAGTATAAAGAAGCTTATAATCGCAAACCAACTTGTGGCTTTTCTTACAAATGTTGTCGAAGAGGGAAATCGACAAGACAATGGTGTAAAATATCACATATTTGCTCCAATTCTTGCATATATTGATGAGCATTTAACGGAAAATATTTCTGTACCACTTCTTGCGAAAAAAGCAAGTCTTTCCATTTCAAGGTTTAAGATGCTTTTTAAAAAGTTTATGGGTGTTCCACCGGCAGACTTTATTTTGCGCCGTAAAATAGATCGTGCTTCTTATCTTCTTGGCAAGGGTAAGCATAATATTACGAAAATTGCGTTTGATTTAGGGTTTTCATCTTCCCAATATTTTGCTACAGTTTTTAAAAGATACACAGGTAAGACACCGTCGCAATATAAGACATTGTAGATACCAATTATATGAAAATGTCAAATTGCAATTGCATAAATTTTTTAGATTTTACATTTTATCCACAATTGGGACTATTTATTGTGGCTTTTATATCTAATACTGTTTTTGCGCAGGTAAATCTGTTTTCTGAAAAAAGTTGGGGCGATGCAGTTGCTTCCATGGATTCTTCGCTATTATATGCTCCTCATTTAAAGGATGGCTCTTTTTTTAATCCGTGGATGCCAATGCCCGAAAAGGGGTTTTTAGATGTAATGCGATGGCGTTTATTTTCTAAAAAGGAAAAATTCACGCTGGAAGAGGAGGCATATCTTCCCAATGTTGTTTCTGGAGCTGTTGAACAGTTAAGCTCTAAAACTGCCGGTAACTTTGTTATGTGGCTCGGTCATTCATCTATAATTATTCGCCTTAACGATGAGCTTTTTTTACTGGATCCTGTTTTATCCAAAAGAGCAGCCATAATAAAACGGCTTACTCCCCCCGCAATTACACCGAAGGAATTATCCTCTTTGGATATGAAAATAACCGTTCTGCTTACTCATAACCATTACGATCATCTGGATAAGCCAACAATAAGTGCTTTACCAAAAGAAAGCTTTATTATAGCCCCATTAGGACATTCGAAAATTTTGCACGAAATGGGCAGGAGCAAAGTACATGAGCTTGATTGGTGGGAAAGTTTCGATTGCGGAAATGGTATAAAAATTCATGCTGTTCCTGCTCAGCACTGGTCCCTGCGAGCATTTAGTAAACGGAATCGCTCGCTCTGGTGTTCATTTGTAATTGAAACAGGTGATGGTGAAATTTTTGTTGGGGGTGATAGCGGTTATTTTCATGGATTTAAAGAGGTTGGCAGAAGGTTTAAAAATATCAAGCTTGCAATATTACCCATAGGAGCTTCAAGACCCCGTTGGTTTATGCATTATGCACATATGGACCCTAAAGAGGCGCTCCTTGCGGCAAATGATCTTGGTGCAGAAAAATTTATGCCGATTCATTGGGGAGCCTTCCGGCTTGGAGAGGAACCAGCCGGATATCCTGCACTCGAATTGATGCGCCTTATAGAAAATGAAACAGGTATTTACAAAGGCAAGATTTCAATGCCAAATATTGGGGATGCAGTATTATTCGCATCCCCTTAATCAAATCGGCTAAGGCCGAAATAAGACTCTGTAATCGTCAAAGATATCCGCAAAAAGCGTATATCTTTTCGATACAGAGTCTAAAATGCAATCCCCTTGCTATTTTTCTATAAAAATATCCGGCCAGCGATCATTTCCAGTATGAAATGTAAGCCTTACTGCCTGTTCTTGCGGCGTATGTATATTCCATATGTCAATTTCGTAGTCCGCGATATCGTGGTCGTGCCCTCTTTGTGTTGATGCCCAAACAAGCCAATTGCCATCGGACGAAATTTGTGGAAAATACTCATGCGAACGGCGTCCCGGCCTATCTATAAACCGGATATCGGCAATTGAAGCTTTTGGGTTTTTAGGTTTGCCATCAACAACAGGAAAAGCTAGTACCTCGCTGCCGCCATTACCTGTTGAGTTCATGCGAATAACAGAATCACCACTTGGAAACCAGTTTATCTGACATCCCTCACCAACCCTTGTCCAAATTTTGTTTTCTATATCCCAAAGTCCCGTTTCTCTCATTGTTCCACGAAGCGTTATTGCAAGATGTTTCCCGTCAGGTGACATATGCGGATTTTGCAGTATCGCCCCTTTCTTGATGCCATTTTCCGCCTCAAGGATTAATGTCTCTGTACTGCTTGCAATATCAAAAGAGAATACCTGTGTCCCGCGCGCAAAAATAATGGTTTTTCCATCTGGTCGCCAGGTGGCCCATGTGCTATTGGGAATAAGGAGCTTTTCATTGGATCCATCAATGTCAATTACCCAAGTATCCCAAAGCTGTGGATTATCTGCGTTGGGTTCTGCCGTCCAGTCCATTTTACTTCTTGTGAAAATTACCTTCGATCCATCAGGCGAAAAACGAGAAAACCAGTCTGTTTTCGTACTATTTGTAAGCGGCTTGGCCTCCGTTCCATCGCCATTCATAATATAAATGTTATGATTACCATCCCGTGAAGTTGACCAAATAATTTTTGCTGCTATTTTGCCCTTTAGCGATTCCAAGAGTGCTGCCTCTTCCGCTGAGGGAACTACTGCTTTTCCTTTGGGCGCTCTTGCAAGTGCGCCTGCGGAAATTATTAACAATATAGCAGCGCTTATTATTGGTGTTTTCATAAAATCTTCTCCCTTTCCTTTACGATAGCTTGATTTGTTATTCTTTATCGACAATTTTCTTTTCTAATTTTTCAAGAATTTCCCAATCTTCATGATAGTTGTATAAATCCCTCGCAACCATCATCCAAACTACTATCCGTTTGGTGGACACCGTTTCAAGCCCCATTTTTTTGAGCTGCCCAATAAGAAGAGGACCGCCGCCATAACTGACAAGCAGCTGTACTGGCGCTCCTATATTTTTTGCGATATGTGCGCTTACTCCGGCTGATTTACAGCCCGTCCGCTGATAAACGCCACCAAAACTATCCGTTATTAACAATACAGGGCTATCTTTGTTATCCTGATACGGAATACCTTCGGAAGTTATAACCTTTTTGCCAAGAAGCGTAGGAGGCGGAAATTTTGACTGCAACGAAGTTTTAAGTCTCGCAACAATATCACCCTGTGAAACAAATTTGGTATCCACCGAAGTAAATTGTTCTTTAGGAATCGAATCATACCATGTGTAAGCTTTAAGCCGCTCCGCTATAAGTTCCGCAGCTTTATCTATACCTCGGCTGCCCCAGTGAGTATCCTGCCTTTGAAAAACGGGTTCACACTCTTTACAATCCTTTTTCTTTTCCTCAAGAAAAGCAGGTAGGAGATCCACTACTTCTACTCCCTCATCAAGAAGAGTTTTTATAAATTTACGGTTATACGGATTAACGAATGCTTCTTTATTTTTAACGGATGAAATTAGTTTTTCTGGATATACTTCAGCCTTAACAGGAACAGGCACAAACAGAAAATCAACACCAATTTCTTTAAGCGCATTTTTACAGGCAACTATTGAGGGTATAGGATTTTTCCCTGCAGGCTGGTTTGTAATGTCTCCACCCTGAAGATAATTCAGTGTATTTCTGAAAAAGAGAAACCCGTCTTTGCCAACAAAACCCTTTATTTCATCAGGTTCGCTCTTAAGAATTTTTCTGACGGATACGGCAAAAGAGGAGTCAAAAACAAGCTGTTCATTATCAAGTTTTGACTTTAATGCCCTTATTTTAGGCTCAACAGAAGAATCTATCCCATGCCGGATAGAGGAACCTGTTGAACTAGAGGCAATGTCGATGTCCCCTTCCATATTATCCACAACAATTATGTTAAACAGCTCTTCTCCAAAAGGCTTGCCTTTAATAAAGACCATTGGTTTTAGAACGGTAAGTCCAGCCATCTCTTTTTTTATGTGATCGGAAGTAAAATCATCCGGCCATACTGGAGTGGCTATCCGATAGATATCAGTATTAAAGGAGGGATACCAGAACGAAGCCAGTTCGTTTGCCCATGTAAGAATCGCCTCTCTCGATAAAGTATCCTGAGCATATTTTACTGTTATCGCTTCAATTATTTTTTCGTTGTATAACTTTGGATTTACTTTTCCATAAAATTCAGGAAATCCATCGCCATTTTCGTCACTGATAAATGGGAAAAGAGAAGCCGCCCACGGCTTTATATCCACGCGAACCCAAATTTCTGTTTTCTTTTTTTCAGGCTTTATGTACATTCTGCCTATTTCGGCTAACGGAAGAGCCGCATCCTCATTTCCCCATTTTTCTTCCCGTATTTTATCGAGTCCTTCCACAAGGCCTTGTGAAACCTCAAAATTCCATTTCATAAGGTAATCTTTTAAGGCCGACCAGTGAACGGCAAAGCTGGCACTACTTTTTTCAATTTTAGTCTTTTTATATAGGTTACAAACAGATGAGGGAATTAAGGTATTTTCGTAGTTTAATTTTTTAAGAGACAACTTTTCTTCTGGTATTGTAACTTCAAAAGAAGCCGTGTCGTATAGCATTATATTTTCAGCATAAGCGGCAAGATCAAGATTTGCCCTTGTGGGAACAGATACGCGACGCACAAGCACAATTGATTTTAGAACATCATAATCTTGATTAAGAGTGGTTACGCTTCCGTCGAGTTGCAGGTTGTTGTCTGCAAACAGCGAAGGCACTAATAAAAGAACAAATACTACTTTAAAACACCATATCATAATGTAACTCCTACTGCTTATATAGTTCCTGAGATTTCATTTTTCTGTAAACAGCATTTCCCCAGCTAAAATCTTCTCTAAACAGATAAAATCCACCATCACGAAAGATAACCCCTTTTTCCATGGCCTTAACTAACGATTTCTGCAATGTTGTTTTCTGAGGAAGCGTTTCCGTGGGCTGCTTTCCACACAAAAACACACGATCATAAATGCTTTTGCTTCGGGCATGTGGTATGGGAAGAAGATAGTATTCTTTTAAAAAACGGACGACATTCGAATCCGAAGGGAGCCACTCTTCAAATTGAGGATCGAGTAGCCACGACCAGCAGCAAAAACCCTTATAGTCGAAATCAGGAAAGTGTTTATCAAAAAAACTAAAAGCTTGTTCATAAGAAAGCCCACACTCTTTCATATCCATAGGACCTATGGCTGGAATATGAACAGATATAATATTGTCATCTCGCCTAATAATCTCTTTCCATTCGCGCCTATTTAATGTTACCTCTTTATTAATTGCTTTACCATAGGGAGAAATTGGATACCCTTGAATTATTTCCTCCGTTATTTCTAATTTTGTTTCCCACACTTCATCTGTATCACTACCGCCATCAGCATCGGCAAACTGTCCATCAGATCTAAATTTAAGCTTTTCTTCTGCAAGAATTATCACACCATAATTTTCGTTACGATATGCCCTAAAAGGAAAAAAAGTTTTTCGTGTTTCGAACTGTAGCCGTCCGAGTCTGATAACAAGCCCTTTCATTTCTCTTCCAATCCAGTCGTATGTTGAAAAACCCAGTTCTCCATGTCTGTTTTTATAATCTCGCATCCATACTTCAATGTCAAATAAAGTATCTTTAAGAATACTAAATGGTATTGTGCGTTTTTTATAAAACGATTCCGCGAATGATAAACCTGAAAGTAAGGTTACAAGCTTCACGAGTCCTGCCTTGCGATCATTCAATACTCCCATAGACGGCCAGTCTGGAATTACCGGAATATCGGCAAGGCCGCCAAAAAGTAGGAGATGATAATGCCAACAAAATCTTTTTAGTGAAGGGAATTCGTCAAAAGTGGAAAGAGAGGAGATTATTTCGTCCGTTATCTCCTTAGCAAGACCAAGTTTGTTACATGTTTCCCCTACATATTCCGGCAAGATAAAAAAAGGTTTGTTGACCGGATGCGTTTCTTCAGAAATATTCCATGCCGTCCGCCAGTCCCATGGTGTTCCTGGTAGTTTCAATTCTTGCTGTATACTAGATATGTCAGATGTGTTAACCATTTTTATAGTAGAAATTTACTTTTCCTTCATCAATTAAAACAAATCTATTTTTCAGATTGTATTAACTTTATTGCGCTATCTACTAACCCCCTCCATCGTTCGGGAAGAGCCTTTTTAATGTTTGCAAGAATTATGTAGTCTTCTTCTTCAAAGGTGCCCCAAAGTAAGGAGCTCATCACATAAACTGCTATGCCTACCGGCATCGAAAAAAGAAAGCCGAATAATTCTGCCTTTTGTCTCACAATAAGATACATAACAATACCCATTATTATAGACGACATGAGTATTTTAGCGATTGACTTAAAGGGATAATTTAGACCAACAACTTTACACACATAAATAAGCCCCCCAATGGAACCGGCCATGGTTACTGTACTGTAAGCAACAGTAGCTCCAATGGCGCCATACCGCGGAATAAGCAACATGGAAAGTGCAATATTAATCACTGCCAGCACTATGGAATAGCGAAGAATAAAGCCTTGTTTTTCAACGCCATAAAGAATAGCAGAACCCGGCTTCGATAGGGAGGTTATCATCATTGAAAAAAAGAAAATTTGCAGCGGGTATTTGCTTGCAATAAAGTCTCGGCCATACATAAAATGGATTAATGGAAAAGCCAAAACTATTCCCGCTATTCCGAGGGGAAATGAAACAAACGCAATGTAGCGGGACGACACAAAAAAGAGCCGTCGCATTTTTTCCTTGTCGCCAGTACCGAAATATTCCGACATTGCGGGAAAAAGCACCTTCCAGAAAGTTGAAGGAAGTAGAGTCATAAACCGTTGGGCTACATTAAACGCAAGGTTATAAAAGCCAATTTCTACAGCAGGGCAAAAGCGTCCTAAAAAGAAATTTTCTGATTTATCCCACACAACTTTTGCGGTTGTCTGTATTGCCGCCACTGTCCAATTGTAGCGCATTACCTTGCCCTTTATTTCTTTACCATTTTCCGGATATGTAAACCCCACAAGGTTCATTTTTTCTTTGCGTAGAACACGATAGAAAAAGAGCGTGTTAATTACTGAAAACAGAAGATTAACTATAAGAAGACCGTCAATTTTGTATCCGAAATATAGCACCCCCACTTTAGCGCCGAGTGCTAATGGCGTCGAAACTATGGTAAACCTTGTAAAATGTTCAAATTTTTGCATGCCTTCAATTGAGGCACTAAATACCGCTGTAAGCAACCCTGGGAGAATACCCGCAAATGCAAGTGCGAAATAAAATGATTCGTTTGGGGTAAAAAAATAATCCGCAATGGCTGTTTTAAAAAAAAGCAGCGCTGTTGTTACTATTATTGCCAACACGATTTCAATGCGCATTACAAATACTATGACGGTATTTACCTCTGCTATTGTTCCTCTGCCTCTGAATTCCGCTACATATTTTGTTACCGCCTGAATTAAACCCATGCCAATGGCCCATGTAGCAAGACCTGTAAACCAAAGTACAAGATTTAATATTCCATAGTTTTCCGGTTTGAGCATGCGTGCCACAATAACGGAAGTAACAAACGACGCAATTAATACAATTGTAGAATTCAGTGTGCTTAAAACCGAATTTTTAATAAGGCGGCTACCTTTTAGCACCTCTTGTTCAGCCATAGATTACATAATACTCAAAAACGGCTGTAAATCAATAGTGTTAATTGTATTTTATCCTCTTATGTCTTATAAAATGGATAATCCTCTTATAGTGCAAGGCGATCGGTCGATATTACTTGAGGTTAATAATCCTTTGTATGAAGCCGCACGGGATGCCCTCTCTCCATTTGCAGAACTTGTAAAATCACCCGAATATATTCACACTTACAGAATAACACCCCTGTCATTGTGGAATGCGGCGGCGGCGGGTCACTCACTCTCAGCCATTCTTTCTTCTCTCGACCAATTTGGTAAATATGAAATACCAGGAAATATCAAGCACGAAATAGAAGAATACTACGGAAGATATGGGAGGCTTGTAATAGAGGCTTCCGATTTGCCGGAAAAATTGCTCCTTAAATCCGATTCCAATACACTTCTTATTGAACTTTTGTCTCATAAAAGTATGGCTTCGTTTGCAGACGGACTTGTGGATTCAAAAACTCTGCTTTTCCCCGCAATGATGCGCGGAGTTATTAAACAAGCGCTTATAAAAATAGGGTTCCCAGCGGAAGATTTGGCTGGATATACGGAAGGCGATCCCTTTGATTTTTCTCTGCGGACATTGTCTTTGTCGGAAAATAAACAGTTTCTATTGAGAGATTATCAATTAAATTCTGCGGCTGCCTTTTATGCCTCGGGCAGCAAACGGGGCGGCAGTGGAGTAATAGTGCTGCCTTGCGGAGCTGGTAAAACAATTGTTGGAATGGCAGCAATGAGTTTTACAAAGACAAAAACACTTATTCTGACAACAAACATCACTGCGGCAAGACAATGGAAAAGGGAGCTAATTGATAAAACAACAATTTGCGGAAGCGATATCGGTGAATATACCGGTGAAAGCAAGAGTATCCGTCCAGTAACAATTGCCACCTACCAGATAATTACTTACCGCAAAAAAAAATCTGAGGAGTATCCCCACTTTCCCTTATTCAGCAGTCAGAACTGGGGGTTGATAATTTACGACGAGGTTCATCTTCTTCCTGCTCCAGTTTTTAGAATAACCTCACTTATTCAGGCACGCAGGCGCCTTGGCCTGACAGCCACCCTCGTAAGAGAAGACAATAAGGAAGACGAAGTTTTTACGCTTATCGGCCCCAAAAAATATGACGCTCCGTGGAAAGACCTTGAAAAGCAGGGATGGATTGCTTCGGCTGTTTGCACCGAAGTAAGAATAGATCTTCCAATGGAACTTAAGCTCGAATATGCCACAGCGGAAAACAGAAAAAAGGTGCGACTTGCCGCAGAAAACCCAAGAAAGGTAGAGATTGTTAAAAGAATTTTTGACCGGCATGTGGACGATCTTGTCCTTGTAATTGGGCAATATCTCGACCAGCTTGACCAGTTAGCCACCTATTTTGGCCTTCCATTAATAACAGGCGCTACGCCTAATAATGAAAGAGACGACCTATATGAAAAATTTAGAACAGGAAGGCTAAAAAGGCTTATTGTTTCAAAAGTCGGAAACTTTGCCATTGATTTACCGGACGCCAATGTTGCAATACAAGTTTCGGGAACATTTGGTTCCAGACAAGAAGAGGCCCAGAGACTTGGACGGATTTTGAGACCAAAATCTAACGGATCAATTGCAAATTTTTATTCCCTTGTTACAAGAGACACCAGAGAACAGGATTTTGCAATGAACAGACAGCTATTTTTAACGGAACAGGGTTATAGCTATATAATTGTGAGAGAAGAAAACTTTTATAACGGAGAATGAGATGATAAGATTTCTCAGTGTTATAATGATTTGGTCAATTTTTTCCGCTCAGGCAGAGGAGATAATAAAACCAACGGAACACATTCTGCAAAATGGGTTGAAGGTGCTTTTAATCGAAGATAGAAACTCTCCACTTGTTGTTTGCCGACTCTATTACAATGTTGGATCTGTTAATGAAATGGGGGGTAAAAGCGGCCTTTCGCATATGCTTGAGCACATGATGTTTAAGGGTACGCGGAAAATAGGCGTTAAAGATACGGCCGCTTCCTTTGCTCTCGAAGGCAAAATCGACTCTCTTTTTCGCCTTTCCGATAAAATAAGGGAATCCGGGAACCTTGCCCTATACGACAGTATTCGGGCAGAAGCGAGAAGTATAGCCGACAGCCAAAGGACTTTTCACAAAAATAATGAGCTTTGGGATCTTTACCAAAAAGAAGGGGGAACTTTTTTAAACGCATGGACTGGTGCGGATATGACTGCTTACATAGTTACCCTTCCGTCAAATAAACTGGAACTCTTTCTATGGCTTGAAAGCGACAGAATGAGCAACCCTGTAATGCGGGAGTTTTATACAGAACGGGATGTTGTTGCCGAAGAACGACGGATGCGCTATGAAGATTCACCCTATGGCCGTTATTACGAGACTTTATTCGCCTCCTTTTACGAAGCGCATCCATATAGAATTCCCACCATTGGCTATTCATCAGATATTATGCAATTGACGCGCGACGATGCATTCAACCACTTTAATCAGTACTATGTGCCGAATAACGCCTTTATGGTGCTGATTGGGGACTTCAACAAGGACTCTGTAATCACAAAAGTAAAACAATATTTTTCAGAAATTAAGCCAAGAGAGATTAACTCAATACCCATCACCAAAGAACCGGAGCAGATAGGCGAAAAAAGGCTTAAGGTAAAAAAAGACGCAGGACCGCTTGTTACGGTTCTTTATAAAACACCCCCTATTTCTGATTCGTCCATTTACGCTCTTGATCTTTTTTCAACTATACTCTCCGGTAAATCAGGAAGGTTGTGGAAGACGCTTGTTGACAAAAAAAGGCTTTGCGCTTCTGTTTCTGCCGGCTTTGGTTTAAGGCGATATGGCTCTTATTTTTACATTCAGGCAGATCTAATGGAGTCCGCGTCACATGCAGAAGTTGAAGAAATAATTTTTTCTGAAATCAATAGGCTTACAAAAGAAGAGGTGTCGGAAAGAGAACTTCAAAAGGTAAAAAATCAGGCTGAAGCGGATTACATTAACGGATTGCGATCTAATGAACGCCTTGCCGATCAGCTTGCATGGGCAGAAAATAGCGCAGGAAGCTGGCGCTTTCTTAATACTTACAGACTCAAGATTAGCGAGACTAAAAGCAATGATATTACAACAGCGATCTCGAAATGGATAACGGAAAAAAACCGTACTACGGGATGGCTCATCCGTGAAAAAGGAGAGGAGATTTCTAAATGATTAAATCACTCATTGTATGCTCTCTTTTAGTGCTTGACGCAATTTCTATTCCTACTACACCACATGATATTAATTTTCCCTCTCTTGTTTATACGCCCCCCTCTCTCACAAATGCACGGGATACTCTTAGCAATGGCATTATTGTATTTACGGTCCCAGATTCGACACTGCCGGTGTTTGATATTCTCGTTAGAATAAAAGGAGGAGCGCTCGCTGAAACAGACAAAGAAATGGGGGTAGCAAGGGCCGCATTCGACTTACTGCCTAATGGCGGAACAGAAAACATCAAACCAGATTCTCTTGATGAACTTATAGAATTTCATGCTCTCTCCGTTAATTCATCCGCCGGCAAAGGTGAGGCTTCCATTACCATTTCATCATTATCAAATAAACAGCATCTCTCTATTGAGATCCTTTCACAGCTTTTAAAAATGCCCTCTTTCGACAAAAAAAGATTGGAAACCGTTAAGAGGGCCATGCTTAAAGAAGAACGGGCCCGTTTTGATGCTCCCAAAAGGACAGCAGCAATATTACAAACATACGCCAA
>CAZPWS010000049.1:0-24386 GCA_964590225.1 uncultured Fibrobacterota bacterium | reverse complement strand
GGTTCGCCATGGCGAACCCCTACTACGGGCATTTGGGTACCCCCAAAGTTGGGTGCGGGTGATACCCTGAGTATCGGGAACCGTTGCTGAGATTTTATGGTGAATAAGGTATTTTCAGGAAGTGATAAATATTTGGTTTTTTGTAAAAATAAAATGAGCTTAGACATAAAAAAATCCAGCGTATATGACTGTGTAGTTCTACCGCTTAACAAAAATCCATAATCCCAGACTTTGCATTAGAAAAAATTTCATAGACGGGATAACCCCAAGTAATGCAAACAGTTCGGCGCTATGCGCGCCTTCTGTTGCGTAACTTGGGATAATAGGGCGGGGAATATCGGTCTCGATACAATTTACGCGGTGGCTTCGAGTGCCTCAGCCACCGCGCTGCCTTTTAGAGCCACACACACCGCTGCCTGAGGTTCTCGAAGGCAGCGCTATGAATGAGTATCGGGGACCGTTGCTGATTTTGAGGGGAATTACTTATTTTAGTCTCGGTGTCAAAGTATAATGCTAAAAACTAATATGAGAAAAACTTTTACTCTCGAAGATCAAAACGCTTTTGCATTGCTATCAGGTGATTTCAATCCAATACATATTGATCCTTTCAATGCCCGAAGATCTATGTTCGGTCGTCCAATAGTTCATGGCATTCACATGTTAATGTGGTCTCTGAATGGTTATCTCAGCAACAAATCAAATCCATTGGAAATTAAACACATCCTGGCCGATTTCAAGGGTGCTCTTGGCATTAACGAAGAAGTTCAGTATTTAATAAAAAATGAATCTTCACAATCTGTCGAAATAGATTTAATAGCCGCAACATCCGTAATTGCCAGCTTCTCTATTGTTTGGCAGGACAGAAAAAACAAAGGAAAAGAATCAGTTCTATCGAATGGCATAAATATCTCTAAAAAAGAATGTAATGTTTATGATATCGAGAGCATCGCATCTGCTAAAGGCACTTTACAACTATCATTGGATGTAAGCGTAGCCAAAAATCTCTTTCCAGTGCTTGTGGACAAAATACCACACCTTCAAATTGCTCAAATCTTGTCATTTTCTCGATTGGTTGGCATGGAATGCCCCGGCCTTAATTCTATATTTGCTTCATTAGATGTAAATTTCAAAAATTGCACTGAAGACATTACACATAAACTCTCATTTGAAGTAACAGAATCAGATTCTCGTTTGTCATTTGCGCTAATTCATATTGAATCGGTCAGCTTGAATGGTACAATAACCGTTTTCCTGCGTCCTACATCCCCCAAACAAATCAGTTTCAAAGAGGCCAAAGCAAGGGTAACTCCTGGAGAATTTGCAAACCAAACAGCGTTAGTTGTTGGTGGTTCCCGTGGTTTAGGAGAAGTCACGGCAAAACTCCTTGCCGCCGGTGGCGCTGATGTCATTATAACATACAATCAAGGAAAAGTCGAAGCTGAGCGAATTGTTGAAGAAATAAAAAGCGATAAAGGTAGCGCTGTTAGTACTTGTTTAAATGTCCTCACTCCAGAAATGTTTTCGATTAAAAACCTTATAGGTAAAAGTGATAAAAAAGTGTCGCTTTATTACTTTGCAACACCACCCATTTTTGTGGCAGCACAAGGTGTTTTTAATCTCTCTCTTTATGATGTTTTCTCTAATTATTACATTAAGGGATTTATTAATGTTGTTGAAGCATTGAGCAAAGATGGCGTCAATATTTCTAAAATATTATATCCTTCCACAGTAGCTATTGATGAAATGCCCTCGAATATGGGTGAATATGCTGCTGTCAAAGCTGCCGGGGAACAGTTGTGCCGCTTTTTGGAAAAGACTAGATCGGATTTGAAAGTTATAACTCCTCGATTGCCAAGATTGGCTACAGATCAAACCGCTAGTTTGTTTGCTGTTTCTAATCAAGATGCGGTAGAAACAATCTTAAGCAATCTTAGGTTGCTCTTTCCTGAATGCAAGTGACATGTTAAGATATCTTAATCTTTTTCCTAAAGTTAGGCCAGTTGTACTCCATAAAGATGTTTGTTTAATTCCTGCTACCCTTGCAAAAAACCATGGATGGTTTGTTGATATTGTCTTTTGTCAGCCGGATAATATCCTTATAAAAGACCCTTACAATCAAAAAAACATTTCTCTTGTTTCTTTAGGTAAAACTGAGCATAGATTCTATAAATTTCTTAAAATGGCCTTTTATATTTTTACCCATCCATTTAGATATGATGTAATAAATCTGCATCAGTTTGTACCGGAAACGGCTATTCTTAGTTGGATAGTGCATATATGTAACCCCAAAGCTGTAATCTTCCTTAAATTGGATATGGACAGCCGTGCTGCTGATAAAATTTCCAAAAACTTTAAGTGGTGGGGAACACATCTATTCAAATTCTCACCAATCGCATTCTTTACCGCCGAAACAACAGGAGTTATTAAACAGGTAGGCGATTATTTTAAAAAAATAAACAAGAAATTATTGTATATGCCATCAGGATTCGATGGACCTGAAATTGACATAGATAACATAATTGCGAATAAAGAAAATATTGTACTTACCGTTGGCCGTCTGGGCATGCCGCAAAAAAACACCGAATTGTTGCTTGAAGCGTGGTCTTGTCTCGCTCCGGAGATACTTAAAAAATGGAAACTTGTTCTTGTTGGTAGCATGGCCGATGAGTTTGTTGAATGGTTTGAAAACTGGAAAAAATCTAATGGAGAAGTTGCTCAAAGCGTTGAATATGTTGGCGAACTGCACGACAGGGAATTACTTTATAAACATTATATGAAAGCTAAAATATTCGCACTTCCTTCAAGATGGGAAAGCTTTGGTCTTGTTGCTGCTGAGGCAATGTATTTCGGCTCACTTTTAATAGCTTCTCGCATGGACTCAATAATTGACATGACAAACAATGGAAAAGATGGATTGATGCATAAGTCTGAAAATAAAGAAGAAGAGATTTCCTGTCTAATGAGAGCAATGACGACATGGCCAGACACTATTGCCAAGAGCGGTCATATTAGAATTAAACATTATTTCTCATACTCAATAATTTCCAAGCAACTAAACAGACGATTGTTGTCGTTATTATCTAAATGAATAACTGCTCACCAATAGTTCTTTTTACATATAATCGCCCCCTTCATACTGCGCAAGTTATAAAAAGTTTGTTAATGAATAGTGAAGCTCCATCTTCAGATATCATCATATATTCTGATGCACCTAAAAAGAAAGAACATGAAGATGATGTTAAAAAAACCCGAAGCATAATCGAATCCGTTAGCGGGTTTAGAACCATCTCAGTAGTTATGAGAGATCGTAATATTGGACTTGCAGGCAACATTATTGAAGGTGTTACAAAAACCGTAAAGGAATATGGAAAGGCCATAGTACTCGAAGACGATATAGTTGTGAGTGAATATTTCCTCGACTATATGAATAAGGCACTTGATAAATATCGTGATGAAAAAAAAGTGTGGCATATTAGCGGATGGAACTACCCAATTTCAACCCACGGTTTGCCCGAGTTATACTTCATGAGAAAAATGAGCTGTTGGGGTTGGGCGACATGGTCTGACCGCTGGGAACATTTCAAAAAAAATCCAGATGAACTTAATTCTACATGGAACAAATCAAAAAAGCGACGCTTTAATATTGACGGTTACTACAATTTTTGGTCACAGATAGACGCTAATAACAAAGGGCTTTTAAACACATGGGCTATTTTTTGGTATGCAACTATTTTTGAAAATAAAGGGCTTTGCCTTAATCCTTCCCTATCCTATTCAACTAACATAGGCACAGATGGTACAGGCGAGCATAAGTTTAATGACAACGATTACAAAACTGAGATTAATCATAATAAAGTTATCGTATTTCCTTCAGAGATCAAAGAAAATCGCCTTGCAATGAGAAGAATCAAATTCTTTTATTTAAAAATGAGATTAAAGAATATTATTTCTAAAATCAAAATTAATCTTCATGTATAATATTTTTATATCCGATAGATTTAGAGCTGAACTATCCTGCAATCCAGTTGAATTTCAACAGCTTGTGGAATTTAAAAAGCAATCTCTACTTATTAACAAGATCATTGATTGGGAAGAAACGGACTACCTCACTTTACCCTTATTAGTATTACACGAAGATTTAACCACAGCGGAATTTCTTGCAAAAACAAACCCTCTCAGTACAATCACAGTTATCTCTTTTATTAAACCTCCATTAATTTTTGGTGGGAAAAAAAAGTTTCTCAATAACCTTCTCGAGAAAGGATTTAAATGGGTGCAGTGGAACAAACAAACCATCGTAACCGTCTCCTTGCTAAAATCAGTAATTGACTATTATGAGAATACTATTTATCCCACATATAGGTAATTCACTCACTGTTCGAGGTGGACTCGAAGTATTGGTGAATTATTACACTAAACTGCTTCGGCAACGGGGACATGAGATTGGTCTAAAACTGGGCGAACTCGCAGATAAACCGAATATCATAGTTATTGTTGGCTCTTTTTATGGGCTTGAAGATGTTCTTAATGCAGTCAAGATGTTTCCTATAGCAGTTATGCCAGTACTGTTATACGCCGACAGAGACAGCAAATTCCCTTTCCGGCAATTTAATTTATTACGATCTATGTGGCCATACTCACTTCTTAATTCAAGGCGCAAAATAATTTCTTCTGCTGATATTGTCCTCGGAAATACTAATTGGGAAAATAATGAGGCCAAATTATACGGGGCAAAACGAGTTGAAGTAATACGATTAGGAATAGATTTCGATTATTACAGTTGCCCCACTTCGTCCGATGTTTATTTTCCAGCTGTTTTTCAAGAAAGTATTAATAGAATTAACTCACTTAAACCGGACTTTATATGCGTTGCCCGTTTTGAGACCAGGAAAAGACAAATTGAAGTTGCTGAAGCATGCCGTAAAATTGGTAAGACCGTCATCTTTATTGGCAGACGCAGCCCTGTTGAGTTAAACTATATCGAACAACTTATACACACTCACAACAAACATGCCATAGTTTTGGAAGATGTCCCAAAAGAGATTATTAAATATTGCCTATACAAATCTAAAGTACATGTATTAGCTTCCCAGCATGAGACAGTCGGACTAGTAAATATTGAAGCAGCAGCTTGCGGTTGTCGACCTTGTGTAATCGATCAGCCCACTGCCAGAGAATATCTTAGTGACGCAGCAGTGTATTCAAGATCTTCTTCGCCTGTCATACTAAAAGAAGCTTTATTAGAATCTTTAGAAAGAGGTCGCCTCAACCAAGAAGAGATATTACAACTAAAGAATAATTTATCAAACGATAAAATTGGCGAAAGGTTAGAAACCTTATTAGTTAATACAGTTAATACCTTTAGGAGTGGTCGTGTATAATTGTCAAGTATGTAGTCAGCAGATAAAAACTTTCAACTCGAAGTGCAAGAATTGCGGTTTTACATGGATGGGTAACGAACGGG
This sequence comes from uncultured Fibrobacterota bacterium, assembly GCA_964590225.1. Lineage (GTDB taxonomy): Bacteria > Fibrobacterota > OXYB2-FULL-49-7 > OXYB2-FULL-49-7 > JAEUSG01 > JAEUSG01. The sequence goes on along the minus strand of CAZPWS010000049.1, from coordinate 18,922 downwards.
GTAACGAATCCTACGACTATGAAAATAATTACGACGAAAACTCAGACTATAATAGAATCAAACCAGAAGCTGTCCTTAACCACTATAAAAACGCACCCAATACCGGTTGGGCTCTTACCGAATTACGAAGGATGTTTTTGACCGGTATATCAAAAACCCTAATTGAAGTTGGTGCTTCACAAGGCGCCTTCTTATACCTGACAAAAGAAATAGGCTATCAAGTTCAAGGTTATGAAATTGCTTCAAAATCTGTCGAGTATGGCCACAACAATTTTGGACTTGTAGATTCGCTTAAAAAAGAATTCTTACAAGAGAACAATGATCCAAAAAATTGCGTCGATGTTGTCTGTGCCTTTGAAGTACTTGAACATACAGAAAACCCATTTGAGTTTATTCAAATATGCAGGTCCTGGTTGAAACCTAACGGCACACTTTTTTTAAGCGTACCGAATGGGGAAAGGCTGGCTGTAAGGCTCGGAAAAAGAGAAAAACAAGACCAGCCACCACATCACCTTATGTCTTGGACAAAAAAATCGATGGAATTATTCTTATCAATAGAAAATTTTTACAAGCCAATAGTTTTTACCAGCAAAATAACACATAGTGATATTTTTACTATGTTGCTACCAAGCATAGCCGCCAAAAGAGCCAGTGAACTCGGGAGCCTTAGAGCGGTAAGTGTTAATCAAACGGAAAGTACACTAAACGATAGCTTAAAAGATAGCGGCTCCATGCTAAATAGTGCATTGTTTAAGAAGTGCATCTTGCTATTAATATCTTTTATAAATTTAGTACCGAAATTAGGGACAAGGCTTGTTGTTAAAACACAAAAAACCGGATCTATTAAGCAGTAAAAAAATTAGTAATAGCAATTACTATCTGACAAACTTCATCCTCTGTCATGTCGTAAAAAAGAGGTAGGCGAAGCAAACAGTCACTGTAAAGATCACTCATTGAAAGTTCTCGACTATCATGACGAGACGCATAATAGGGGCTTTTATGCAAAGAAATATAGTGAAATACAGCGGATAAGCCACTACTTTTCAAATGAGCTATAAGAGCGTCTCTTTCATCGATACTTTTGCATAGGATATAAAAAGCATGTGCATTATTTGTCGCATAATCGGGTACATTCTGAACAATGATGCGTTTCTTTTTTACTAATTCATTCAATTCTGTAAAATATTTATTCCAAATTTTCTTTCGTTTATCCTGAATCATTTCAATATTCTCAAGCTGGGCAAATAAAAATGCTGCAATAATTTCCGATGGCAAAAAAGATGAGCCTATGTCCACCCAATTATATTTATCAACTTCGCCACGCCAAAATGCAGATCGGTTAGTTCCTTTTTCCCATATTATTTCTGACCGTTGCAAAAAACGATCGTCATTAACAACCAACATTCCTCCTTCACCGGAGATAATATTCTTTGTTTCGTGAAAAGAAAATGCAGCTAAATGACCTATTGAACCGAGCGGCTTACCATTATAATATGAATCTATTGCTTGAGCAGCATCTTCAATAACAAATAAATTATGCTTGTTTGCAATATTCATTATCGTATCCATTTCGCACGCAATACCCGCATAATGGACTACGACAATTGCTTTTGTTTTATCTGTTATTAATGGTTCTATGGTATTAGCGTCTATATTTGGATTTTCTTTACTACTGTCTGCAAAAACAATTTTAGCGCCTCTTAATACAAACGCATTAGCAGTTGAAACAAAAGTGTAAGAAGGAACAATTACTTCATCATCCGGTTTAATATCGCATAAAATTGCAGCCATTTCGAGAGCATCTGTACACGAATTTGTAAGAAGGCATCTTTTGAAACCATACTTTTCTTCAAAAAGCGCATGACACTTTTTTGTAAAAATACCGTTGCCCGAAATTTTGCCCGAAAGGACAGCCTGATACATATAATGCGCTTCCTTGCCTGTCAGGTATGGTTTATTAAATGGAATTTTCATTTTATGATACCCCAAGATAAAGTAGGAATACAGGTGACCCACCCCACTTTCCCCTCCCTATAAATAGGGAGGGGACTAATTGACACAAAAAAGTCATATCTCCCCCTTCCCTATTCATAGGGAAGGGGGTTGGGGGGGGTAGCCTAATGTTATTTTTTTGATTTTTTGTGGCAGAAAGCCATGTATTTTTCATTTCGTCTTCCCTAAATGCGTTTTGCTGCAAGAAGACAGCTACCGCCAAAATACATTTTTTCATGTTTTTTGATCTTATTGATCTCAGCAGACAAACTTTTGCTAATAAGCCCCGACAAAAAACCATGCGATACTTTATGTTCATTAGCCTTTTTCTTCTCGCTCCTTATAAAAGCGGACAAACCAAATCTATATGGCATAGTTCGTGCCCAAAAAATTGGCAGTGGCAAAAACCGAAAAAAATAGGTGGCGTATATCACCTGAAAGCCAGACTCGGCAACTATGTTTTGTAAGCGCTTAATGGTATAACGGCGAAAATGAGAAGCTGAATCATCCTCTTTTGACCATAATAATTGGTAGGACGGTACGGTCAAGTAAAGCATACCTTCTTTTTTAAGCAAGTTAGATATTGACTTGAGAAAGGCTACATCATCCTTAATGTGCTCAAGGACATCAAATAAACCAATTGCAGGTAAAGAAGAAGCATTAAAACCGGCGCTTTCAGTAGTAGCGCATACAATGTTTGGCAATCCCCTTTTTTGGGCATTCAACACACCCTGTTCGCCTGGTTCAACAAGAACAACATGAAATCCAGCATCAAGCAAAGCCTTTGATACAACACCATTCCCTCCGCCAATATCAAATAAAGCGTCACTTTCTTGGCCAGGAGGAAATTGCTTAACAAGTTCTACTATACATCTATTCCTATGCTTAAACCAAAACGAATTGTCTTCTATTTCAAAACACTTACTGTTGCCATCTTCCGGATATGAAATATGTTTGGTTTCCTTATTGCGCCATATTCCATTTTCTAAAAAAAGTTTTGTTGAATAAGAGTTCATTGTGTCACATATTGTAAACAAATAAACCAGCAATAGTGATTGTACTTCCGATCACTTTCGCTCGGTCGAATTTTTCATTCAAAAACCAGTTGGCAAGAAGTGCTATAAAAACATAATTAAGGGCAGTTAACGAATAGAATGATGAAAACTCCAAGTATCGCATGCAAAAAATTCCCAACAAAGCACTTATTCCAAAGAAAAAAGAGCTTACAATAAATTCCTTAAATGGTCGTTTATTGTCTATTGACTTTACTGAATATCTTTTCAATGCGACTTGGCCAAACGCTGCAAAAAGGGGGGCAAGTAAGGCAAGTATGTAAATCTTAATCATTATTAGTTTCATTCCGATGTTGTGTAGTAGATAATACTGCAACTCCAGTACAAATAATTATACCGCCAATTATTTTTGTAAACGAAGGGCGTTCCGAAAAAAGAATAATTCCAATCGGTATAGCAAGAATGTAAGTCACACTTAAAAATGGGTATATAAAAGAAAGTTGCCATTTTTTGCCAGCTTGTGCCCAAAAAATAAGACGAGCCAAAAGAGTAAATAATAGACAACTCGCAATAATGTAAAATGTAATAGAAAAAACAGGGGCAAGCGCCAAGTACTTAGTCAATATTGCGCCTGAAAGATTAAACAAACATGCTATTGAAACAGCAAATATTAATTTCATCTATAAACTGCTTCTGGGGATCGATATTCTTTTATTATTCCAGTAAGAAAGATTAATGCCCGTTTAAAAATCCATCTTACTATCTTTAGTTTGTCTTTATACCTACCGAGGTTTAATAAAACATGTATTGATGAATGAAATCTATAACTAAGCCGTGACTTAAAAACCATCTTGTTGTATTTTTGCTGCGACATGATATCTGCATTATAGGACTCCGGACAAAATGTTGGTAGTAAGTCGCCTGAACCATCGGTTATTTCGTAATTGTGTTGATTTATGTTAATTGGATATCGTATCATATTCATTGCTCCACCTTGCTCAATCGAAGCGACAAAAATCGCACTCTGCGAAGCTCGTTTATAATAATTATCAAACACAAAATTACCCATGCTGTAAGCGATGCAACCATGTTTATAATACTCCACAGGTTGAATGGTATGTGAATGGCTTCCAAGAACCAAATTGGCTCCAGCATCGATAATCTTTCTACCAATATTTATTTGTGATGGAGATGGCAAAGTCATAAATTCATTACCCCAGTGCATTATAACAATTATATAGTCAGAATCTTTAGAGTGGCTTTTAATCTCCGCAATCGAAATGTCATCATTCCAGATAGATATACTTGAATTATTTTTATAGTCGTACATAGCCGAGTAGGCAGATATGACAATTTTTTTTTCCTTACGATTTACAGTAATAGATTGTCGTTCTGAAGTTCCCACAATAGCAATACCATTGGATTCTAAATTTTGCGACAAAGCATTCAGCCGTTCATTTCCGTGCTCCAGAGTATGGTTATTGGCAAGTGAAACGGCACTGAACCCGAGCTCTTTTATAAACTTAATTGCGGCGGGAGTTGAGGACAGCGTACACTCGTCAAAAGGCATAGTAGCAATTGTATCAAATGATGATTCGAAGTTACCAATAACAAGGTCACTTTCCAATAGCAGATTATGAACAACCCTGCTTCTTATCAGTTTATCATAACCATTCTTTTCGTATTTACTCCTTACCCCGAAGCCAAAAGAAAGAGGCTGATCTCCAAACATCATATCACCAACTGCCGCAATTTTTATCGAACTCATAATGTTTACTTTATGTATCTCTTAGGCGAAGCAAGTTTTAATAGTCCGGTAAAAGATTTCAGTAGATGGATAGGTCCAAGTAAAAGTGCCCTGTTTTGCCAAATTCGTCTTGGATTCAAATAGGTTGAACGCCATGCTTTTTTATAAAACAACTTCATTGTATCTTCATTAATAATATCTGGTTTACAAATTGGATGTGAAATTTCTCCTGTCATGAATCTTGTCCATGTGTCTGCTTCAAGTTCACCATTGGCTACCATTTCAGCAAAGATTTGCGAATTTGGAATGGGAATCAACCGGTGAAAATATGCGTAATTTAGCGGCAGTGTTCTTGCAAAGGCAATTGTTTCTAATATTTCACTTTCTGTTTCTGTGGGCAAGCCAAGAATAAATGAACCCATGGTTACTATCTTATGCATATTGCAAAGAGATAAAGTCTTTCGTACAGCATCATTAGTAATTTTTTTATTTATCGAAAATCTCACCCTTTCAGTTCCCGCTTCAATACCAAATCCAATCTTCTTTAGACCAGCTTGCTTCATTGCAACAAGAAGCGCTTCATCAATCCTGTCAATTCTCGTGCCAATCCCCCAACTGATATTCAGTTTTCTTGCCCGCATTGTGTTACATAATTCGTGAATATATTCTTTATTAAGCGTAAATATTTCATCTACAAACTCAATCCATTTTACTCCCATCGATCTATTCAAATACTCCAAGTGGTCAACAATTTTTTCAGGGGAGATATGTCTATATTTCTTTTGCTGTAATTTACTGCAATACGCACAGTTGTAGGGACAGCCACGAGAAGTGATATAGGACATGGCTCTCATTTTTGAACTTGGGGTGTAGTATTTCCCCACAGGTAATAGATCAAAGGCTGGCATTGGTAATCTATCAAGATCTTCGATTACTGCCGCTGGTTGTGCAACAATATTTTCACCATCATTCACTATTAATCCCGGCAGGTTTATTGGTTCTTCATTTTTAAGAACCAAAGTACAAAAATCGGCAAAAGAATACTCGCATTCTCCTCTAAACCCATATTTCACACCCATCTTTGCAAGAATAGCCGTATCTGCATCTATATGCGCTCCACCAACAACGATAATGCCGTCGGGATATTGTGCTTTTATTTCATTAATAAGTTTATAGCAGAACCGAAGCATCATCGACATTGTGCTTATGCCAATTATTTTCGGTTTAATTTGTATTATGTGGTTGACAATATCATGTAACTGCATTTGTAATGCAGCGCTGTCGAGTAAAGCAACAGATAACCCTCTTTCACGCAAAACTGCAGCAATTTGACATAAGCCTAAATATGGATAACGGGAAAAGTCATCAGGAGGATTAATTAGAAGAATATCGGCTTGCTTCATATAGTTGCGGCCTTTCTTTCTGCAAAATACTTGTCGAATGCAGTATCGGTATAAAGGCTGCTTATGTATTCTGGCTTGTAAATAAAAACAGTGTGTTCAAACAATGGATAATCATGCGAAATGGTTATAAATCTTGAAAGATTACTCACTATAAATTGCATCAATTTATGTATGTCAGCATAAAAAAGATCGCCTTGCTTGTACTGTACAAATTCAGTAATAAGATTGAATGCTACACCCTTATTGCACATGGCAAAAGCATTTTTTATTGTGCGAACAAGATATTCTTCATATTCTTCCGGCGTTGCACCTGCCAAATGGTAAAAGGTGCCGCCGAAGATAAGATAATCGTATTTGTCCGGAAATGATTCAACTGACAGATCCCTAAAAAAGAACTCCCCACGAAGATTCTTATTGGCATACTCTACGAAAGATTCAGTTACCTCAGAACCAGAATATTTTATCTCTTTTTCTGCAAAATTTTCAACTATATATTTCTGATAATGACCAAGACCAAAACCAACATCATGAAGAGATATCGATTTTGATATATCATTAGAAAAGATCGCACTTAATTTTTTATAACGGAGATCCTTATATACCTGGAGCCCAGAAGCAACCGCATCTACCGACACACCATTTTTATCGAACAAATCCCCATAGTATTTAGCTTGATAGTCAGATATTTTTTTTAACAACATCCATCGCTTATTCTCCAAAATTATTATTCGCTGTAAATAACATACTTTTTTTAATATTATCATCAGTTAGCAAAATTCCAGTGTTCGGTTCCTGTGGGTATCCTCTATTTGTTCCTTCCTGTATCTGGGTAACACGAAGAGCCAAAGACTTATCAGCGCACTTAACCAATATTCCGTAATCGTCAATGCCGATAATATCACCAGGCTTAGACAAGTTTTTGCTCTTAAGTTCCACTGTCTCTGCTTTTCTAAATATCCACTTTTTCCCACATTGCATACTATAAGGACCATTAAAGACGGTATCCTCTTGGGTTGACGCTAATATTTTGCTTCGTATAACTTCCGCCTGCAAATTCCAGTCGATTTTAAGAAAATCAGCATCGTCCCAACGCCATCGACTGTAATACCGATTGGTATTGGTTCGTTCCTTTTGAACTATTCCATTAAGCCTATTAGGATACCTTGCAATGTGGTTTTTCATTATCTCAACCATCAACGGTCCTGCTGCCTTAGCGGTTTTGTCAAAAAGATCCTGCGGAGTATCATTGCTATCAATTATTACTTCCACCTGCCCAATTATGTCCCCTGTATCGAAAGTTTCGTCGATATAATGAATCGTTGTACCTGATTTTTTTACTCGGTGCAGAACCTGCCATCGATGTATATCAGTGCCTCTAAAATCTGGCAAAAGTGAAGGATGTGTGTTTATTGCGCCAATTTTTGGCAGTTTTATCACATTTGTTGGTAACAACTCAGGCCAACCTCCGCCAAGTACAATCATATCCAACGATAGCGAGTTAAGCCAATCGAATACAACCTCTCCTTTTATAGTCATTTTCTTATAAACGGGAATACCATTTTTTTCGGCAAGAAGTTGTATTGATTCCAAGAATCTGACAGGTTCCAACCCTTTTTTAGCGCAATTATTAAGATAGTTGGATACGAAATTTTCCCGTTTACCAATGTTGTTTAATTCTTCCACTTCATTCAGAGTTGGAAGCAATACCCCAACGGGCTTAACATTGGCTTTTATAAGACTGTCAAGTATGTAGTAACCACTCCTGTTAAACTGCCGCGAGACATAAAGAAATCTCATTAATTTTTTTCCGCCCGAATTATTTGGCGTGGCGTAGCTTGAGGTGCTTTTGAAGAGACTATGGTTATTCTCAAAATGTATTCACCAATTATTCCAAATGCAAAGAATATAAAGCCGGCAATTGTCGTAAGAACAAGCAACAATGAAGTCCAGCCAGCGACCGTAATTCCTACAGTAAAATATCTTATTAAAAAATATAGTCCGATTAACATGCTCGTGAAAGTGCCAACAGCGCCAACAAAAGCAAGTAGTCGTAGCGGAAACATAGAATACCCAATGAAATTAGCAAGCGTTTGCTTAAAGAGTTTTCGTACTGTATAATTACTCTTTCCTGTTTTGCGTGGCTTATGGTTAAATTGTACATTCTTAATTCTATGCGTTATTGAGTATAACATGGGACCTATAGCGGGATAGGGAACCAGCATATTTGTAAGCTCTTTAGCAACCATCCGTTTTATAACTCTGAATCCAGTAAATTTTAGCTCTTTATCTTTCTTAAAAAAAAGGTTATTTACAGTGTTAATTACGCTGCTACCTAATCTTCTGATAAGACCATGCCTTTTCTGAAGCGGTGCACCAATAATTACATCACAGTCTGAATCGTTATCAATTGTTGTCAACAAAACCGGTATCTCTTCAGGTGGATGCTGAAGATCATCGTCCATAGTGATTATATATTCACCATTGGCAATTCCGATTCCAGCAATTGTAGCATTACCTTGACCGGAGTTCTTCATTAGCTGCATTCCAATTGTATTAGGATTTAATGAGCAAATTCGCGTTATCTTTTCCCAACACTTGTCAGGGCTGTTGTCATCAACAAAAATTATCTCATATGAACCAAACTTTCCCATCACATCGCAAACTCTCTTTGCCAACTCTTCAACCATTGCCGCAGATTTATAGCATGGAATAACTACTGAATATTTAATTCCCTCTTTCACTATTCAACCTCCAAACCAAATGCATTAACAATTTTTTCACAAACGCTGTTGTAAGAGTCCGCTCCACAAGCAACTATAAGATACCCTATCAGATTTGCATTATGCACAAATTCTTCAACGCTATCGCCGAGTTTTTTTGCCATAACAACACTAATTATTTCCGGCATTTTTTGTTGTAGCGAATAAGAATCCGCAAACCTTTTTAGTATTCCGCTTTTTCTACTCCCGACTATATAGCTACTTACCATACGAGGTTTACACGGTGTATAGACAGGCATTTCGTTGAATATAGAGTAGTTAATAAGCCATTCAACAAGATCAATGTTTTCGCTGTATTTTATTAAATCAACTATTCCATTTCCACCGTTTCGGAGTCCCATTTCGATTATAGTGCATCTGTTAGTGTTAATCATAGCATCGAAATTTACCGGCCCAGTGAGGTAACCAAGTCGTTCAGCACTGTTTTCCAATTCATGTTTTAATGCCTTAAGTTCAGTCTCATTCATTATACCAGGAAGTGAGTGGCCACGGACAACTACTCCTTCCATGTGTTTAACGGTTGTTGTAAAAAATTCGAGTTTACCATTAACAAAAAAACCATCACCCCCAACCTCCCGCCCCTCAATAAACTGTTCCGCACAAACGATATTGTTTCTCGCATACTTAACAGCATTGCGGTAAGCCATAATTAAATCATGTTCACTTTGGGTTGGCAAAATAACGGACACGCCACGAGAGCCTGATGCATCGTCCGGTTTCAGAACTATTTTTGCACCGTGATTGTCCGTAAAAAACCTTTTTGCATCATCTTCACTTTTGCAAATCGCAAATCCTGGATGGCTAAGGTTTTGTTTGGCTTGAAAAGAACGGAAAGATGTCTTGGAAGATACCGTTACAGCCATCTGATGGGAGGGGCCTTTAAGCCCAAGCGCATCCACAACTGCACCAAGTGTAGGTATTCCAACATCAGAACCTGTTGTTACAATTCCCGAAATATCCTGTTGTCGTGCAATCTGGAGGATAGTTGATGTGTCGGTGATATCTGCGTCAAAATGTTTTTCCGCAATTTCAATACCAGGATAATCGCCACTCGGACTAACAACAACGGATATTAGTCCCATTTCTTGGGCTTTTTTGATTAGCGGTACTTGATAGGTGCCCGCCCCTAAGATCATGATGGATTTTTTCATTTGCTCAAGTGAAAATAAACAAACATCATTCGTACTGGCAACATGACTAAATGTATTTTATGTTTAAATAAGGAGAAGAAATGAGTAAAACTGGATATAGTTTGGTACAAAAATGCATGTATCTTTTGTTTTTTGTCTTTCTATATCAAGCTGTATGGATATTTCAAGGTATAGATTTTACCGATGAAGGTATTGCATTGGCCAAACAAGCTTTAACCATTAATGGTTCTAAGTGGTTTGAGTCTGGATTAGTTTGGTTCGCTGATTACGGAGGAGGTTTTCTACTTAATTTATTTGGTATGCCGGGCATATTGGGAACAAGACTTTTGTTTGCCTTTTATGTAGCCACTCTCTGTGTATTATTGCTCATTATCCTCTCTCAGCTTTTTCCAGTAAATAGGGTCTTCCAGTCCCTTGTTATTCTTAACTTCTTCTATCCACCGATAGGAATACTATGTATAAATTACGATACTCTCGGAGGTGGAATAATGGTAATTTCCGGTGGGTTGTTTCTTGTTGGATATTATAAAGATAGTTTAAAGAATGCCGCAAGATTTCTTCTTATCACATCTTCTGGCTTTTTGTTCATCGTGGCCGTAATGACGAGGTTCCCCTATGTGATTTCTATCGTACCAATTCTTTTAGTGATTTCTTATGATGCAGTAAGAAAAAGAATGAGGCTGTTGGGTGCAGTTAAAACATATACTTTGCTCTTTTCCGGTATCATAATCGGGCTTCTTTTTTCTGCATTCATCCTCTGGAAAATTGATTTACTTGGTGGCTATGCAGAAAAAGTGGCGGCGATAGTGATTGGTTCTTCAAAGTTAAGCAGTACAGAGGATTTTAACGAATACCGCCTTTTATCCAACCTAATCAAATCCTATATACTTGGTGGCATAATTGCTGCTATATGGGGTATTGTGGTGTTCCTTACTATTTTGCTGTTTCAAAAATTGTCTAAGGCCATAAAACTTTTTGACGAGAAGAAACATGTAAAGTACTCAGTTGGTGTGTCGTTCATATCATTGATAATGATTGCTCCTTCATTTTACATGACAGGGTATGTTCACCATCTATTTATTGCCAAACATTTATTTATAGGCGTAATGATTTTGGGCGTGGCTGCAATAGCGGTTTCATTGCTACGAAAATATCATGTTAGTCGGCTGTTTGTTGGCAGTATTGCTATTGCTGCTGGCATTGCCATTGCGGCATTTTTTGGGAGTAATACGGGTATAATCAAGGCGCTACACGGTTCATGGTTGCTTTTCCCTTTGTTGTATGTATTTTTTCTTGATAAAATCCATAGCGATAATTCTGAGATGCGAAGTAAAATCATCAATTGCGATACTGTGATTATGTTAATAATTGCTCTCTGTATTTCAGGTTTTACTTTTAGAGTCTTTGATACATATCGGGATAGCACTAATCGCCTTGAATTGAATACGACTCTTAAACATCATAAACTAAAAGGGATTTACACTACAAAAAATAATGCTTCTACAGTAAATTCACTTTTGGATAAATGTGACTCATTATTTACGCCTGGCGATGTTATTATGGCTTATGCAAGCATGGAGCTACTTTACTATTTAACAGAAACAAATCCTGCAATTAAGCATTGTGCACCGAGACATTTATCTATTGGGCAACTTAGAGATAGGCTTGATGAATTATTGACAAAAGATGTTGATGTTAAATGTTTAGTAAGAAGAAAAAATGTAGATAACAGATCGTATCAAATGGCTGATAGAGTGAGGCTAATAGAGACTCATCCAGCATTTGAGGATTATAAAGAAACCTGGTCAAACGGTGAGTTTGTTATTCTTGAAAGAAGCTTCAATCATTAAATTAATCACCCACCAAGCGCTGCCTGAGTGGCGCCCGTAGGGCGTTGTATCGTTCCATCGATAAATATTTGACATTTATATCCTAAAGACATATTATTTTACTGTTGAAACATTAACAAGGTTATTATTATGACAGTACATGAGATACTTGAGAAAGAGGGCATCAGCGAGGATGCTGTGTTGCGGGAACATGCTTTATTTGTTGCTCTTTCTAAAAAGACTTTCTTTGAGGCAGAAATTAAACGCTATGAAATTAAATATGGTGCTCCGTTTTCTATTGTTGTTAATAAGGCGCAGAGTGTAGTTGGATCTGAAAATTTTAATGAGTCCGATGATTTTATGGAATGGGAATATGCTGTGAGGGCATTAGATTGGTGGAATGCGAGAGCAGAAGAGACTCGTTTTTGTGTTTGAGCTGTTCCAAAAATATCACACATTGATAAAGTCTTACGAAGTATTGTTCTACGACAATTCCGGTTCAAACATGGCCTTGAGATGTAAGCTTATTTTTAATGATCGGAGTGTTTTGTGGGTTAGGTATTATGTTTTTGAAGGTCAGCGTCTTAAGTATTCATTTCAATGGCAGTCAATTGATGGTCAGTTGTTATGTAGATGGGATAATGAGCCACATTGGCCTGATATTGATACGCATCCTCACCATTGTCATTATTTAGAGGGCGTTTTAATAAATGTCTATTGTTAAAGATAAAATGACAGCAATAATAAAGTCACAGCCAGAAGATTCATCTTATGATGAGATATTACAAGAATTAGCCTTCAACAAAATGGTTGAACGAGGGTTGCTTGATGTCCGTAACGGTAACACAATTGACAATAATGAGATGTTGCAACGGATTCATGCATGGCAGAAATAAGATGGACAAGTGAAGCAGAGCGGTGGCTCCATGAAATTCATGACTATTTAATTCTAAAGACTCCTTCTGTTGCTGAAAATGTAACAATTGGTATCTATCAAAAAGTTCAAGATCTGAAACAATTTCCTGAAATTGGCCATCGTTATCAATCAGAACCTGACGGAGAGATTAGAATAATATTGTACGGTCATTATAGGATTGCCTATCTAATTCAAGACAGAACAACGGTTCTTATTCTTGGTATTTTTCACGGAGCTTTGGATATCGAGAGATATCTTAAATAGCATAATATTAAGCAATTTATTTGATCATCCTCTGAGCGCTGCCTGAGTGGCGCCCGTAGGGCGTTGTATCGAAGGCAGCGCAATCTTTGCATAAGAAAACCAACTTTTTATCCTAAGCTCAGCTGAATATTATATTATAACAATGCAAAAACCCTCAAACGAGTGGTTTAAACAATCCAGAGATGCGTACACTCTTGGATTGATATTCATAAAGATGAATTAATAGCTGACTGGGAGTTAGCAATTTCGGGTGATGAACCATTTAGAATAAAACCATTACAATAATTTTCGGAGGCAAAATGCAAATGCTTCTTGATGTAATAAAAGTAGAACCTCACAAGGATTATACACTTTCTTTGGTTTTTGAAAATAGTGAAATGCGAATTTTTGATATGAAACCGTATTTAAAGAAAAAACCATTCATAAAACTCAAAGACAACAACACCTTCTTAAGTGCAAAAATTGAGAATGGTACAGCCTGGTAGGGGTTCGCCATGGCGAACCCCTACCAGGAACCATCGCAAACCTACCAGGCCTGCAATGTGAACCCTTGCATGTCCGCATGTCACCACTATTACCATTTCAGGCGAACACCCCCACTGATTGCATCTCTTTCCCTTCCTCTCTTTAGCGACCATTTGCATAGCCCGATGTTTTTATGTTTCATCTTTGGAATTTAACATTAATTGACTTCCTCAAATCATCTGAGCGCTGCCGGAAGTGGCACCCATAGGGCGTTGTATCGTTCCATCGACATTTATATTCTAAAAACACATCAGAGAGAGTCCTTATGCCTTAAAAACCTTGGGGTCTGAAGCGGTGCCCCAGAAGATAGTGCGGAAGAATTATGTCACAACATATTTTGGTACCAACGAAATATTACGAAGCCTCGAAAGTTTTAAAAGGTGAAGGAATGGGCTGTTTGCTGGTTTTGCGAGGAATAAAGTATTTTCATATGTATATGAGTAAACTCAATATTGAACCGGATACTGTACTCGCTAAAAAGTAAGTGGAATCCAAGACGAAAGGATATATTTCGTGAAGACCGTTATAAATTCAGCGAACTTTCAGAAACTAAAAATTGCTAATCAGGTGATGCATGTTGAATCACTCTGGGACAGCATATCTGATCGAGTTAAAGAGTTGCCTGTACCTTTAAGCCATCAGCATGAACTCAAACAGCGAAAGCAAGATGCGAAAAAGAACCCGTGTGCAATGATATCATTTGATGAATTCATGTCACGAATAAGTAAATGGCTGTAAAACCTTTACTGAAAATACATGATGCTGTTGAGCACGACCTCCAGTCATCCTTCCTTTGGTATGAACAACAATCCGAGGGGCTGGGTTATGATTTTATTCGTGCATTTCAAGCTGGGTTGGACAATATTTTAGAATTTCCTTATTTGGCACCGAGAATTGGCAACGGTTATGACCGTCGTTATGTGCTAAGTCGCTTTCCATATGTTATTTATTATTCTCCTTCAGTGTCAACCATAGATGTTTATGGTGTTTTCCATTGTTCGCAGGCTCCAATTAAGATGAAAAGACAAGTTAAAAAACGCAAAGACAAGTAGCACAATCGATTCTGACCCTACATCGACCAAGTCCGAAATAAGACTCTGTATGTCCATAACACCGTAGGGCGTTGTATCGAAAGCAGCGCAATCTTTGCATAATTCAGCGTCTAAATGACGCGTTTTGGCTGCTTCGACTGCAATGAAATGTATATTATAGTCACAGGAGAAGTTAATTATGGAAGAAGTATTTCTTAAAGGCGTTTACATACCTGGTGAGTATGTGGTGATAGAAAGTCAGGAAAATCCCTCTGTAATTTGTTCTGATGCCGATCCAGTGATTGCTTACAGAAATGCCATTTCAAAAGGATTTGAAAATCCAATACTGCTTCATGTGCCAGAAAAAGATTCTGTTTACGTTTATTATGTCTCTCATTGAACAACCATTTATTAAGCTTTCGCCAAGTGGAACAGCACGACCTTATTTAAAGGTACGCGTTCAAAATCCGCATACAGGAATTGCATTAACGGTGTTTGGTCTTATCGATACGGGTGCAGATGAATGCGGTTTTCCGGCTAGATATGCAGAAATCTTGGGACATTCTTTGGAAAAGGGTGTAGTGAAACAAATAAATACTGGAAATGGAATTACATTAGCTTATGCACATACTGTTAGGATAGAGATAAATGGTGTTTTTTTTGAAGATGTTATGCTGGATTTTATGCCAAATCTCACCACGCCTTTACTTGGTGTGAAAAACTTTCTGTCGCGTTTTGTTCTTTTATTGGATTATCCAAAACAATATTTCTCCCTTTCTTTATAACATAAAATTCATAATAGCAGATATTTCGTTAAACAATAATTCTGTCCTTGTCTATTTTTCTAATGTTCAGTCGTCCGCTTCGAGGAGTTGGCGGCTTAGACTCTGTGTCCATGACATATACGCTTCAATAGTATATAATTCGCATATGTCATGGGCTTACAGAGTCTTATTCCGGCCTTGGCCGGTTCAGGAGAAGCAGGAATGAGAATAAAGAGAATGTCTTCCGCTGCCTCAGGCACCGGGCAAGATTGTCCACACTTGCTTCTCATGATTCATTTGATAACGATTCCCTGGAATCAATTTAAGCCCAATCTTTTATGCAATCATAAGTATCTATGTTTTGTAAAAACATGGGTATGTGAAAAGAATTCGCCGAAGAACGATTGGGTAATGAGTGTCTCGGGAGTTCTTGCAGGGTTATTGAAAAGTAGCTATCTTTGAGTAGTAGATGATGTTTGTTGTGCAATGACAAAATAATAAAGGAAAGTAGCCATGTTTTCATGTCATGGAACGGCTTTGCAATTGGATGCATCTGAGAGGAAAATTTATTCTAAACTCCTATCCGAGCTTCCTGCGAAAAATGCACCCGTATATTTACTTAAACATGCAGACACTGTTGCTGGTAAGATTGCCACTATCTTACATCATGAATTTGGGGCAAGTAAAGTGTGGGTATTCGGTTCATTAGCATCAAGATCTTTTTCTATATTATCAGATATTGATATCGCATATCAAGGCTTAGCTCCCGAATTATATTTTTCTGCTTATGTTGCCATAACAGACCTGGCAGAAGGTTTCAATGTTGATTTGCTGGACATTAATGACTGTGGGCCGGAATTGCGAAAAGAGATACTTTCTAAAGGTATTATTTTATGACTCAGTTGTCTGCACAGATCGTATTTAGAGCTAATCAATATTTGTCAGATATGGATAGAGTTCGAGATCGAATTCTCAAGGCTTGGGGTGTTTATCAGATTAATAATGATGAATTTATTTTAGACAGTGTTGCACTAAATTTACAGAATGTTCTAAAGTTGTTTGCGGAAAAGATTGACAATAAGTTGCCGACTGGCGCAGATTGGCATTCACAACTTCTAAAGTAATTATCTTTACAGGTATCCGATCTCCGCCCAGCGGTAATTTCACTTGAAACCAAAGTGATGCTTGATAATTATAGAAGCTTTTGACATGTTGTGCGAAATATGTATGCGTTTAATTCGGGGCTATCAAGTTAATACAAAAGGGATTGACATGAATGAACATGTTGAGATAAATTCGAAAATATGCAATGGGAGACCAGTCATTACTGGTACCAGAATTCCTGTTACAGTAGTTATAGATCAGTTATCAGTTGTGAAATCGATCTCGGAATTGTTACGACTTTATCCTGAACTAACCGAAGAACAAGTCATAGGTGTTTTGCATTACTGTCATTCTGTAATAGAACACACCGAGTTCGAACCAGAACTTGTATCATAATGAAAATTCTGTTAGATCAAATGTTTGGTGTTGACATCAGGCAGTTTTTGCAAGCTTCTGGTTTCGATGTATTTAGTGTATCTCAATTAGGTATGGCACGGTCTGATGATGCAGAAATCTTGCAAATAGCAATCAAGGAAAAAAGAATACTTATTACATAAGATGAGCATTTCGGAGACTGGGGTGTGTTACCTTTAAAAAAACATTACGGCGTGATACGGATAAAAGCAAAGCCCGCAATTTCTTCCAATATAATGCGGGTTCTAAGTGGTTTTCTTCATAAGTATAA
This sequence comes from uncultured Fibrobacterota bacterium, assembly GCA_964590225.1. Lineage (GTDB taxonomy): Bacteria > Fibrobacterota > OXYB2-FULL-49-7 > OXYB2-FULL-49-7 > JAEUSG01 > JAEUSG01. The sequence continues at coordinate 1,718 of CAZPWS010000049.1, read as the reverse complement.
AGATCGAAACTATGAGAATTTGCTTGTCATTGCAAGCGAACGGGGTGTTCGTTGGATCTCAACAGATGATTAATTCTATTATCTCGTTAATTCCAAGGCCTGATTGGAAATTACAGGTAACTTTTTCCAACGGGATTGAAGGGCTTTTCGACGTTGGACCATACTTAAATGATGAAGCGTTTGAAGATTTATAAGACATCGTCGAATTATAGTGCAGGCTTTAACAAATAATTTGGCAAAACCCAAGCAAAAAACCATATTTCATACTGGGTACAGAGATGAAATGTCGATGCAGTTAATCATTGATAGTCTATTAGCTCGGGGAGTTCAAAATGTCTATTGTTAAAGATAAAATGACAGCAATAATAAAGTCACAGCCAGAAGATTCATCTTATGATGAGATATTACAAGAATTAGCCTTCAACAAAATGGTTGAACGAGGGTTGCTTGATGTCCGTAACGGTAACACAATTGACAATAATGAGATGTTGCAACGGATTCATGCATGGCAGAAATAAGATGGACAAGTGAAGCAGAGCGGTGGCTCCATGAAATTCATGACTATTTAATTCTAAAGACTCCTTCTGTTGCTGAAAATGTAACAATTGGTATCTATCAAAAAGTTCAAGATCTGAAACAATTTCCTGAAATTGGCCATCGTTATCAATCAGAACCTGACGGAGAGATTAGAATAATATTGTACGGTCATTATAGGATTGCCTATCTAATTCAAGACAGAACAACGGTTCTTATTCTTGGTATTTTTCACGGAGCTTTGGATATCGAGAGATATCTTAAATAGCATAATATTAAGCAATTTATTTGATCATCCTCTGAGCGCTGCCTGAGTGGCGCCCGTAGGGCGTTGTATCGAAGGCAGCGCAATCTTTGCATAAGAAAACCAACTTTTTATCCTAAGCCCAGCTGAATATTATATTATAGCAATGCTAAATGCTTCTAATGAGTGGTTTAAACAATCCGAGTACGATGTGGGTACCGCTGATGCTATGTACGAAAAGGGGCGCTATGTTTATTGCGTTTTTATGTGTCATTTGGCCATAGAAAAAGCATTAAAAGGGCATATCGTCAACAAGTTATCCATAATTCCTCCAAAATCTCACAACCTTATTTACTTGCTGGATATGCTTGAATGGGATATACCAAAGGAAAGATTAGGATTATTTGTTCAGTTGAACAATGCTTCGATCCCTACCCGTTATCCAAGCGAACTCGACTCGGTTCTGGCACAGTTCAATCAAAATATCTGTTTGGAAATATTGAACAAAACAAAGGACACATTATTGTGGATGCACACACTCTTAGCTCAATAATTGATTTTTTCAAAAATCAGATTTCTTTGAGTGGGATTCGTGCTTTTGACATAGCCCTATTTGGTTCGTATATGAATGGAAGAGCAGCACCAGATAGTGATATTGATTTAATTGTAGTTTCAGATGAATTTATAGGTAAAAACATATTCGAGCGTGGTGATTTGCTTGCAAATGCGGAAAAAAATGCAATACACAAGTTTAAAATTCCTTTTGATGTCCTAAAAATGACGAGACAGGAATATAAAGACGCGATCCAAAACCTCAGGTTTTCTGCGCAGTTGATTTAGTGGGCTGAGCGCTCGTATTTACCGAACAGGGCGGCTTTGGCAAGTTTAAAGAAGAATGATCGTAGAAGTTTTATTTCATAGGTAAATGTATTCATAGATG
>CAZPWS010000048.1:0-25445 GCA_964590225.1 uncultured Fibrobacterota bacterium | reverse complement strand
GCGTAATTGGAACTACCGAAGAGAATTTGGCAGAAGCGGCTGCCGGTGAACATGAAGAGCAGGCAGAAATCTATCCATCGTTCGCCAAGACTGCGCGAGAAGAGGGCTTTGAAAAGGTAGCGCAAATGTACGAAGCGGTCTCTGTTGCAGAAAGGCAGCACGAAAAACGGTATAAGGCTTTATTGCAAAACATCAAGAGCGGAAAGGTGTTTAAAAAAGACAAACAGGTAACATGGCGCTGCTCAAATTGCGGTTATATTCATGAAGGTGTAGAAGGGCCTGATGTATGTCCAGCCTGTACACATCCAAAAAAATTCTTTGAAGTTTTAGCAGAAAACTGGTAATAACCGTGTTGTAAGGAGATAATTAATGAAAAAGTTTGTGTGTGGTGTTTGTGGATTTGTTTACGATCCTGCAAAGGGCGATCCGTCAGCTAATATTCCCGCCGGAACAGCTTTTGAAAACCTTCCTCTGGACTGGGTTTGTCCTGAATGCGGTGTTGGCAAGGATGAGTTTACGCCACAGGACTGATTTACTGTTTAAGAGCGTTTATTCGCATAGCCTCTGTCGAGAATGACAGGGGCTTTTTACTTTATATTGCCGCTATTGCCTTACGGATTATCTCCCTGTCTATTCCTTTTCTTTTTGCATAACTGTCCAATTGATCGTCTCCAATATTTTTTACGGCAAAATAGGAAGAAAAAGGATGCGCGAAGTAATAGCCACAAACGGATGCTGCCGGCACCATAAGCCAATTTTCCGTAAGGGTTATGCCACATTCTTTATTAATATGTAACAGATCAAATATTGTTTTTTTCTCGGAATGGTCGGGTGAGGCTGGATACCCGGGAGCAGGACGGATGCCCCTATATTTAACCCTAAAAAGATCCTGAAGGGACAACGCTTCGTCATGAGCATATCCCCATAACTCTTTTCGCACAATTTCGTGGAGTTTTTCTGCGAAGGCTTCTGCAAGTCTATCTGCAAGTACCTTGGCCATTATTGCAGAAAAATCGTTGTTCTCCCTCTCGAAAGCCTTTACAATATTTTCAAGGCCGATACCGGCAGTAACGGCGAAGACACCAACAAAATCTTTAACGCCTGAAGATTCCGGAGCAACAAAATCTGCCATTGAAAGAAGTGGTTTGTTATCTTCGCGGTCTATTTGCTGTCTTAGACAATAGATAGTGCCGATTTTTTCAGTGCGCGTATCGCGTGCATAAATGTCAATATCAAAATTATTGTTGGAAAAAGCAGGGAAAAGACCCACGGCACCATTTGCACGAAGAGATTTATTAGCAATTATAGTATCAAGCAGTTTTTGCGCTTCAACAAGAAGCTTTTCTGCCTCTTTTGAGTTTTCTGGGGTCTCCCATGCCTTGAGTACAAACGACCAGTTGATAAATTTTGCAAGAATAGAAAGAGGATATTCATTGAAGTAAGTAATGCCTAATTTGTTCGGAACTTCTGGTTGATACTTGCTCCAATCTGTTTTTGGTCCGCGATTGTTAGCTTCAGCAAGAGGAAGTGTTTTTGTATTTGTGTTTGTGGCTTCATAGCTTTTCTTTATTGCTTTGTATTCCTCAGAAATCTCTTTAATGAAAGCATTCTTTGTTGACTTACTAATAAGTTTCTGGCATATTGGAACAGCGAGGGAAGCATCGGCAACATGAATGACAGGGCCATTGGCATTTGGTGCAATCTTTACTGCTGTGTGTCTCTTAGAAGTTGTCGCTCCGCCAATAAGAAGCGGGATATCAACTTTTTCCCTCTTCATCTCTATGGCAACAGAGATCATCTCCTCAAGCGAAGGTGTTATAAGACCGGAGAGTCCTATTATATCGGCTTGTTCACGGATAGCGGTTTCAATAATCTGCTGCGCAGGCACCATTACACCAAGATCGATAACCTTGAAATTATTACACTGAAGTACCACTTCAACAATTTTTTTTCCTATGTCGTGAACATCTCCTTTTACAGTCGCAAGTACAATAGTTCCCTGATAGTGGGAACTGTTATCTTCTCTTTTCATATAGGGAGTAAGGGTAGCAACGGCTTTTTTCATCACTCTTGCGCTTTTAATAACCTGAGGAAGAAACATTTTTCCTTCACCGAATAGAGTGCCGACCTCCCGCATACCAGCCATAAGCGGCCCTTCGATTATATCAAGCGGAACATTAAAAAGTTTAAGCGCCGTAAGAGAATCTTCTTCGATATATTTGTCGATGCCATTTACAAGCGCGTAAACTATTTTTTGTTCAACAGCTCCATCGCGCCAAAGAGCTTCCTTTGCTGTTGCCTTTATTCCTGTGCCGTTTATTGTAGAAGCGACTTCAAGCAACTTGTCAGATGCATCTATAGAAAGGTTAAAAATTGCGTTTTCGATCTTTTCTCGCAGGTCTTTCGGAATCTCTTCGTAAATGCCAAGTTGTCCGGCATTGACAATTCCCATCGAAAGACCTGCTTTAATGGCGTGATAGAGAAATACAGTATGTATGGCTTCCCGAAGCGGGCTGTTTCCCCTGAATGAGAACGAAACATTGCTTATTCCGCCGCTTGTCAGCGTTTCGGGAAAGAGCTTTTTAAGTTCGGCAACAGCTTCAATAAAATCAACACCATATTTTCTATGTTCTTCAAGTCCTGTTGCAATGGCAAATACATTGGGGTCGAAAATTATATCATGAGGATCGTAACAACATTTATTTGTAAGCAACCGGTATGCACGAACACAAATTTCAATTTTGCGTGATTTTGTTTCCGCCTGTCCCTGTTCGTCGAAAGCCATTACAACTACTGCTGCACCCATTTTTTTTATTTCAAGGGCTTTGCGTACGAAGGATTCTTCACCCTCTTTCAAGCTAAGCGAGTTAACAACACCTTTGCCCTGAAGGCATTTCAAGCCCGCCCGTATGGTATCCCAATTGGATGAATCCACCATAACAGGCACACGGGCAATTGCCGGTTCAGATGCTATGTGATTCAGAAATTCTGCCATGGCCTTTTCTGAATCAAGCATGGCTTCGTCCATATTTACATCAATTATTTGGGCACCATTCTCAACCTGCTGACGGGCAACCGCCGTTGCCTCTTCGTACAAACCCTCCCTTATGAGCGACGCAAATTTGGCCGAACCTGCAACATTCGTTCTTTCGCCAATATTAACAAATAGAGAACCATTTCCGATTTCGAGAGATTCAAGTCCACTCAGAAATGTATGGTTCTTTTTATGTACTTGATTGCGTGGTAGGACACTGTTTAATGATTCTGCTATTGCAGCAATGTGTTCCGGTGTTGAGCCACAACATCCGCCGGCAATATTCAATAAACCTTCCTTTGCAAAATCTTTTATTGAGGCAGCCATTTTATCGGGGGTGTCGTTGTAATGGCCAAATTCGTCTGGCATACCGGCATTTGGATGCATGCTTACAAGAAAAGATGAATGTGCGGCAATCTCCTTGATATGAGGATACATCGCATCTGTGCCAAGCGCACAGTTAAGACCAACAGATAATGGATTGGCATGGCTTATAGAGTACAAAAAAGCGCGGACAGTCTGACCAGATAAAACTCTGCCGCTCGCATCGGTTACAGTACCGGAAACCATTATTGGTACCGTTAGCCCTTTTTTTTCACACAAAGAGAGTATCGCATAGATAGCGGCCTTGGCGTTAAGAGTATCGAAAACGGTCTCTATTAAAAAAAGATCAACACCTCCGTCAAGCAAGCCTTGCGCAGCAAGTGAATAGTCAGATACAAGCTCATCAAATGTTATTGCCCTGTAAGCAGGTCTGTTTACATCTGGTGATATAGAGAGCGTTCTGTTTGTGGGGCCAAGCACGCCAGCAACAAAGCGGGGGTTTTTAGTGTTTTTTTTTGTGAAATTATCGGCGCATTGCCTTGCTATTACAGCACCCTTATTGTTAAGTTCATATACAAGCCCCTCTGTTCCATAATCAGATTGTGAAGACCTGTTTGAATTAAAGGTTGCTGTCTTAATAATATCGGCACCAGCCAAAAGATATTTATCATGGATCGAAGCAATAATATCAGGGTTTGTAAGCAATAATATGTCATTATTGCCTTTAAGGTTGTAGCCGTGTGAAACAAAACGCCGCCCTCTAAATGCCTCCTCGTTAAGAGAAAGGGCTTGAAGCATGGTTCCCATAGCACCATCAAGCAACAAAATTCTGTCCGCTGCTGTTTCGAGTAATTTTTTTACAGACACTTAAACAACTTCCACGAGTGCGACACCTTCGTTGCCATCAATTTCGGTAACATGAACAGCAACTTCCTCATTAGATGCAGTATTGATTTTAAGAGCGACAAAATCGGTTATTATAGGAAGCTCCCTGCCTCCTCTATCGACAAGCGCCACAAAACGGATTGCCCTGGGGCGTCCTATATCAAACAAAGCATCCATTGCCGCCCTGACAGTTCTGCCGGTATAAAGCACATCGTCAACAAGAATTACGGTTTTGCTTTGAATAGAAAAAGGTATTTCTGTTGAATGAATTGCAGGCTGCCGTAAAGGGGTTCTGTAATCATCTCTGTAAAAGGTAGCATCAAGAGAACCAACAGGAGGCTCAAAGCCTTCGATTTTTGCTATTGAGGCGGCTATTCTTTTTGCAAGAATAACACCTCGCCTTTGCATTCCAACAATTACGATGTCGGCGGCTCCTCTATTTTTTTCCAGAATCTCGTGCGCGATTCTCTCAAGTGCCCGCTTAAGATCCCCTCCATCCATCAATACTTTTTTTTCTTTTGTTTCCATAGCTTTTATTTATTCTACAAGTGAATATAACCTAAAATCACTAACCTCAAAAGAGCCATTACCCTTGTTGTTATGGCGGATAAAGATTGACCCTTCCACAGAAGGCTCTTTTAAAGGTAGCTGCACCATTTCCCTGCCATTTACGCATATCGAAACAAGACTATTATTCCACTCAATTAATACTCGCACATACGAGGCTTTCGGGATTTTGATGTATCTTTTTATTTCTGTTTCTGCAGAGACAAAAATTAATGTATCGATAGACGGATTAATAGATATAGATAACGGTAAGCCCCTAGCATTTATTATAGTACCTTCGCTACCGTTGGATACAGTAAAGTCAAATTCTATGAAGCCGCCTTTCGGAAATTTAGAAAAAGTTTTTGAATATAATCCCTCCGTACCAACATCCCAGCCGGATACAGAGTATTCATCCGTTGGGTCTCTGAAAGATGCCAACAACACCCTTCTCTTGCCTGCTGAAGATACCTTTGATAAATCAGCATCAACTACCGCAAGCTGTTTCTTTTGCACAACAAACAACACACCAACAAAAATAAGGGCAATTAAGGGCAGAAGGTAGGGATTTTTAAGCATGTTACAATCATATATAAAATAAAACTATTTTTCATAGCTATGGATAGCACATATATAAGAAATTTTTGTATCATTGCCCACATCGACCACGGAAAATCTACGCTGGCAGATAGAATGCTGGAATTAACTGGTACTCTATCCCGCTATCAGATGAAAGATCAGGTTTTGGACGATATGGATCTTGAGCGGGAACGAGGAATTACTATTAAGGCCCATGCAATCCGCATGACCTATAAGGCGGACGATAACCGTTCGTACATACTTAACCTGATCGATACGCCGGGACATGTTGACTTCACCTATGAGGTATCGAGAAGCCTTGCTGCCTGTGAGGGGGCCATTCTTGTTGTTGATGCTTCTCAGGGAGTTCAGGCGCAAACTCTATCTAATTTATACATGGCGATAGGCAACAATTTGGAAATAATCCCCGTATTAAATAAAATAGATCTTCCAGGAGCGGATGTCGAAAGCCGCACAAGAGAGCTTCAAAACCTTCTGGGAGGTGAGATTAACCCATTGCAAATAAGTGCGAAAGAGGGAAAGGGAATAAAAGAGGTTCTTGAAGCAGTTGTAGCAAAGATACCTCCACCGGCAGGCGACCCTAATAAACCGTTGCGGGCACTTATATTTGATTCTGTCTTTGACGCTTATAGGGGTGCTATTGCGTATGTGCGAATTATCGACGGGAAATTAAAGGTTGGCGATGGTGTCTATTTCCATGCTTCGGGCTGTACTTACACAGCTTCCGAAATTGGTCACCTGATACTTGAGAGAGTTAAGCAGAACGAACTCTCTGTTGGTGAGGTTGGTTATTTAGTAGGCACCGTAAAAAAGGTGCAGGATATAAAAATTGGCGACACTGTTATGAACGACAAGGAACGGGCCATTGAACCGCTTCCTGGATACCAGGATGTTAAGCCAATGGTTTATTGCGGAATGTATCCGGTTAATCCAGACGATTACGACAACCTCCGCGACTCAATGGAAAAACTCAAACTGAACGATTCTTCACTTACCTGGGAGCCCGAAACATCCACAGCATTGGGATTTGGCTTTAGAGCCGGCTTTCTTGGCTTATTACACATGGAAATTATTCAAGAGAGATTAGACAGAGAATTCAATGTTGACATAATCAATACTGTTCCTAATGTCAAGTATAAAATTGTGTTGAATAACGGAACCGAAAAGTTTCTTGAAAACCCTTCTCAGCTTCCTGCACCAAATATGTTTGAAAGCATAGAAGAACCATTTTATCGAACGAACATTATTGTTCCTTCGGAGTTCGTGGGTAATGTAATGAAATTAGGCGAGGAAAAACGGGGTATCTACAAGTCGCTCGAATATCTCGATTCCACCCGCGTAAATATTCATTACGAGTTTCCTTTGTCTGAAATAATTTTTGACTTTTACGACAGGCTCAAGTCCTACACCAAAGGATACGCCTCTCTCGACTATGAATATCTTGAGTATAGAAAAAGTGATCTCGTAAAACTTGATATTTTAATAAACAGCGAGGGAGTAGATGCTTTTTCTGTAATTATTCACCGCGAAAAAGCCTACAACTGGGGACAGGCACTCACTGTAAAATTAAAAGATTTAATTCCTCAACAGATGTTTGAGATAGCGATACAAGCAGCCATTGGGTCGCGTGTAATAGCAAGAACAACCGTGAAAGCACTTCGCAAGAATGTTACAGCAAAATGCTATGGAGGCGATATTACAAGAAAAAGAAAGCTTCTCGAAAAGCAAAAAGAAGGTAAAAAACGGATGAAATCAGTGGGTTCTGTTTCTATTCCACAGGAAGCTTTCTTTGCCGTACTTTCCATGGAGAAAACAAACTGATATGAGCGAATTTTACGACATAGGCAAAGAAAAAAAGGTCTCAAAAGACGGCAGAATAGCCCTTCTTGAACTGGCTGAATCTCTGGTTCTTGTCGTGATGTCTGTTTTTATATTCCGCACGCTTCTTTTCGCTCCATTTAGCGTAACAGGTTACGGTATGGCCAGTACGCTTATACCAGGCGATAATCTGCTAACTGCCCGAATTATTTATGGAATACCATTGCCGTTCACCGAGAAACACATTGTCAGATTTAAGCATGTCAAACAGAACGAAGTTGTAGTATATAGAGATATATTCGAAAACAATGAATACTCTATTAGGCGATGCGTAGCCGTAGGCGGTCAGAATGTCTTAATTTCCAATAAAAAACTTATGGTTGACAATGAGGAGTTTGAATTTCCGGAAACCTATGAAAAAGGCAACGAGCTGATTGTTATTGACAAGCGCTTCTCTCCTCGCGACAATCTTGAATCCTTTCGCGTCCCCAAAAAAGGAGACACCGTTGTTTTCGATTCTCTTAAAATATTCGAAATAGACTATATGTCGAGTTTAATAAGGCAGGAAAATCCGGATAAACGGCTCTCTCACACTGCCGATCTGATAGTTAACGGCAAATATGCTAATGACTTAACATTTGACGATTATAAATCTGACCTCAGAAAAAATGACGGCACATTGAACTTTGACGCAATGAACTGGATCGATCTCACAAATGTACTTAATTTTCTCTCGGCAAAAGACGATTCACTTGCATGTTCGTTCCGAAGATCCATCTATCTTGACGGGCAAGAGGTGAAAAATTATGTTGTCAAAACACGGCCGGTTTTTCTTATGGGAGACAACTGGGACGAAAGTATGGACAGCAGATATAGGGGATATGTGTCCGAGAACAGCATAGTTTCAATGGCGCTTTTTATTTACTGGTCAAAAGATGGAAGCGATTTTAGGTTTAAACGGCTTTTTCTTCTTATTTGATTTATGAAAAGCAAACTTAGCTCTTTACGCAAGGATATTGACAGGATTAACATCGACTTGCTTAACCTGTTGAATAAACGGATAAAAACTGCTATGAAAATTGGCGTTATTAAAGCGCGAAACGGGTTGCCTGTGTCTGATATGGCAAGAGAGAGGGAGATTATACATTCGCTTGTTCTAAGAAATGAGGGGCCAATCGATACCAAAGGTCTAAAGGCCATTTTTAAATCTGTAATCAGAGAAACGAAAAGAATAGAAAGGATAACGCATCGTGAACAGGATTTTACGGCAGGCCAAAAGTCTTGAAGGCAGCGTAGAAATACCGTCTTCTTTTCAAAAGGTTTTACGAATAACGCTTTCCTCTCTTTTCGCTGAAGGAATTTCGACCATCGATCCTTTTCCGAAATGTGTGGCATCTGAAAACCTGCTGCGATTTACGCACAGTTTTTTTCCTGATAGAGTAGAGCGAAGCGGTTCCATATTGTCAATAAAAGGCTTTGGAGGTTTTACTCTCTCCACTCTACCGGATGCAATTGATTTTAAAAATGAGTCCGACCTTTTGCTGTTTTTTTTGCCGCTATACCTTAGGAGGGGTGGACGGATGAGCCTCGATGTTTTATCATCGACCCAAAAGCTTGACCGACTGATTAAATATCTTGATTCTGTAGGATTTTATATCGATAGGTCTATCGACAATAACAAATTAACAATAACAATAACCCCAGCTTCTCCTGATTCTGTTACCTACCAGCTTTTAGAAGCTGATGAAGAGATAAAAACCGCATTATTATTTTCTCTTTTAAACTCTTCGGGAACCGGCAAGATTATTGAGACGACTCCGCTCTCAGATGAAAGTGAAAAAATGCTTGCCAAAATTGGGGTATCCATAAACTCATTCCGTAAGGGCGAAGCGCTTGACGAAGAGGATGACTACGAGAAAAATGACAATAACGATGAATTAACGCGCAGAATAAGAAAGATACAGGCAAAGAAAGAGGCAGTTTCTGCCGAAAAACCTAACCGAACAATATTATTTTCAGCCGCCGGATCTTTAAATGGAAACTCTTTCACCCTTGGAGGCGATCCCCTTTGTGCAGCTCCCTTTCTCCTTGCCGCTACACTTGTGGCCCGTTCTTCAATTACCGTTAAATCAATTGAAGGTTCTGCAACAGGAGGTTTTTTCTCGGCTATGCGCAGAATGGGGGCATCATTTAACAGCGAACGAAATAAGGATAAAAACAGTTTTGACTGCACAGCCGGACCAACCAAACTTGTTGGCCGAAAAATTTCCGGCGAATTAACTGCCGATGTCGGCGATTTACTTCCATTTATTGCAGTTGCAGCTGCTTATGCGGAAGGACAAACTGTAATAAGGGATGCCAACTTTTTAAGGGATGATAAAAAAGATATTATAGCTCTCACTATTAATAACCTTAAGGCAATGGGAACCAAAGTTGGAGAAATTGAAGATGGGTTTGTTATTGAAGGATCACGGGAGCACGACGGCGCCGAATTTGAAACAGGCGGTGTTCCTTCAATAGGTATGGCTTTTTCGATAGCTGCCATTAAAAATAGGGGTGAAAGCGTGATCAAGAATGCCGAAGCTATAGACATGATTTTTCCCGATTTTTTGCACAGACTTGAATCGCTGGTTAAAGAGGATAAGCAGGAGGCGTAAAAAGTGAAAAAGATATCCTCAGTTGGTCTGCTTGCTTTTGATAAAAAAAAAGAAATTCATGAAAGGATTTTTTCGCTCCTTTCAGAGAGCGGTGGTTGTGGAATTAAGTTCTTTACCTGTTGTGGTCCAACAGTGCCTATTAATAAAAAAATATCAAGACAGCAGGAACAGCAGTTTCTTAAGAAGATTGATGCTGTTGTCTCTTTCGGTGGCGACGGTTCTTTTATATCCGCGGCAAGACTTGTGAGAGAGCATAATATTCCGGTTGTTGGCGTAAACATGGGCTCGCTTGGGTTTCTAACAGAGATTGCTGCAAATCACACAACAGAAACGCTGTTGGAAATCTTTAATGGAAAATACGAACTTGAAGAACGAATGACCTTTGGAGTATCATTATTTCGTAAAGGTAAAACAGTATATCGCGATACCTGTTTAAACGAAATCGTGATTAAAGGACACAGACTTATAAAACTATCGATGCTACAGGCAAATGAGGAGGTCTCTTTTTTTAACGCCGATGGACTTATAATAGCTACCCCAACAGGAAGTACCGCTTATTCTCTCGCCGCAGGAGGTCCAATAGTTGACCCAACTCTCGATTGCGTAATAATTACCCCGTTATGCTCGCATTCGCTTACTCAAAAACCAGTTGTAACAGGAATCAGAAAATCACTAACTGTGATTATCGAAGAAAAAAAGATAGCTCCGGAGCTGGTAATAGATGGCAAAGTAAACATAGGACTCCTGCCGCTTGATAGAATTGAAATTTACCGATCAAATCGCTCTACCAAAATTCTTCGTCCCCTTAATTCTTCTTACTTTGACATCCTCAGGAAAAAATTAAACTGGGGATAAACCCGAGAGTTGCATTAGACCCACAGAAAAGGTAAATGGCTTTGCCGGTACTGTGTATTGCGGAAAGGTCATTGGACCACAACTGCCTGAACCAAGTCCGCACTGTTTATAATCTAAATTAATGTAAATCTCTTTTTTCTTAAGCAATTCATGCATATGTTGTGCTTTGTCGAGATCGCTAACTGAGTAATTATGAGCACTAAAGCAAAATAGTGGCTTTCCAATTATTTTTATTCCTTTACCATTTTCATCGGAAAAATTAACAAAACGGCACTCTTCTCTATTACCATTTTCCTGCGGAAATATATAAGGGGTATGCAAACCGTCAATATCAGATTTGAACAGGCCAACATAGGTGGCTTTTTTTGAGTCCGAATAGTTTTCGCCCGGCCCCCTGCCATACCAGTCAACTTTGGATAATGAGCCGTTAATAGCCATATCGAGTCCTATGCGCGGAAGATGGGGCATATTTTTATCTAACGGCATCCCACTAACAGTAATGAGAATATTACCATTGCCAAATATCTCATATTCATACTCACAAGAGAAACCACTAAGCTTCGAAATAGCTCCTATGTAAGTCTTTGCCTTAATAACTACCCTTTTTTCCCGCTGCTCTGTGGTAAAGGAGCGGAGTTGCTGCTGCATAAGATCATATCCAGCTTTCTTCCACACATTATACTGTGTCTCCCACGCCGCCCATCTGTTATCGTTATCGATTGTAGCACGCCAAAAGTTTAGTTTAGGAGCTTTTACAATAAATTCATTTCCATTTACACGCCACGAAGACATTGAACCATTAATAGCATCAAAATCAATTTCAAAACTATCGCCACGCACACTAACCTTATTCCCTTTGCGCTCAAGACTAACGCTTTTGTCTATGTTTTTAGCTTCTGTAATGAAGCCCGATCCTTCGCTTATCTCAAACTGATTAAATGCTATTTCATGTCCCATAGCTGCGTAGGAAGCATTGTCTTTGAGATAAAAATTTACTTTAAGATGATATTCGCCCTCGTTGTCCAGTATCAAGCAATATGGTACCTTAACTTCTTGGCTACAGTGCGAATGCAATGTCTGAAGGGGTAAAACTCCCTTATCAACCATAATCCCGTTTCTGGTTATTTCATAAGTCGCCGAAAGATGATTAAGGTCGATGAAATCATAAAGATTAGTGATTCGTAGCAGTAGGCTTTTTTTATCGATAAGCTCCATTTCAACTGGCTGCTGCCACCCTTTTGCTTCTAATAATCCGGGCGTTGGTGTTCTATCTGGAAAAACAAGGCCATCGCACACAAAATTACCATCATTGGGAACATCACCAAAGTCGCCGCCGTAGGCATACCAACTGGTACCATTACTATTTTTTTGTAAAATACCGTGGTCACACCACTCCCAAATAAAACCGCCCTGCATATTAGGGTGCGATTTAAACTGTTCCCAGTATTCCTTTAGGCCGCCTGGCCCATTCCCCATAGCATGCCCATACTCACAAAGTATATAAGGCTTACCAGAAAAATCTCGTTTTGCATATTCGCCCCAAACGGCAGGGGGGGGATACATCCACGATATTATATCCGTAGCTGTAAAAAAATACGATTTTGCCTTTTCTACAAGTTCGGCTGGAAAGTCGCTGTTTTCGTTTATAAACTTTCTAGCCGCGTCCAAAAAGCTTCTGCTTGCACCTTCATAATGAATAGGACGCTGATCGCGAGATTTTACATAGTCGTACATTTTTTTATGGTTGTCACCCATAGCGGATTCATTTCCAAGCGACCAAGCGACAATGGAAGCGTGATTTTTATATGGTTCAACCGTCCGTTTCATCCTGTCAATATAAGCATTTTCCCATTCCGGCCAGTGAGAGGGATTTTTCCCTTCGTCATAACCAAAACCATGCGTTTCAAGATCACATTCGCACCAAACATAAAGTCCATATTCGTCGCAAAGGTCGTAAAACCGGAAATCATTCGGATAATGAGAGCTTCTGACGGCGTTAAAATTATTCTGCTTCATTAGTATAATGTCCTGTCGCATATCCGCAAGACTAACCGCCCTGCCATTAACAGGATGCGAATCATGACGATTAACACCTTTAAACATTACAGCTTTGCCGTTAATGAGAAATTGGCCATTTTTAATCTCCGAACTCCTGAAGCCAACTCTAAAAGAATATTTCGTCAATACAGTTTCATCGCCATCAACTATATATAGAGCAAGGTTGTATAAATAGGGATCTTCCGCGCTCCATTTATGCGGTGCTTTTACCGGAAAAAGATATCGCTCAACATGTTCATTATTTAAAGAAAATTTCTCGCTCCTGAATACAGTTTTATTCTTGTTATCACAAAGTTCAAAACGAATATTTAAGCTATTTTTTTTACGCTGCCGCAAGTTAATATCCAAATCTATTTCGAGCTCGGCATCAATGTAGTTTTTATCGAATTTAGTTTTTATAAAAATGTCTTTTACGGAAGGGTCAGGATGCGTAATGATTGATACGCCTCGAAATATTCCCGATAACCACCATTGGTCCTGGTCCTCAAGATAGGTTCCGTCCGACCATTTATGAACCTGAACAGCAACTAAATTACTCCCTTTTTTTACAAGCTTTGAAATATCGAATTCCGCCGGCAGCCTGCTCCCTTTGCTGCAACCCACCTTTTCGCCGTTTATCCATAAATAAAAAAAACTATCTACCCCTTCAAAAAGAATGGTCACCTTTTCGCCATCGGAGATGGCTGGCATTTCAAAAAAACGCCTATAACAACCTGTCGGGTTCTCGGTAGGTACGAATGGCGGATTAACAGGAAAGGGGTAAACTACATTTGAATAATGTGGGGCACCATATCCACGAAGCTGCCAATGAGAGGGAACATCTATGCTGTTCCAGCCTGCGTCACTAAAATTCTCGGAGAAAAAAGTTGACTCTACACAGAGGGGCGAGTCGTATAAATTAAACTTCCATTCGCCATTTAATGTAATCGTGTGCCGCTTATCTTGTGAGATGGGAATACAAATTGCGCGGGCAGCCTCACAACCACTTCCAACAAGAGCCTGATTTTCCCAGTCATTATTGACCATCTTTCCCCCAAACCTATTAAAGAATATAATCTGGCGGCAAAACTAAACAATTCATTTGATGAAAGGATAGATAATTATTATCTTTCGCATGAAAAAAATGGTAATTGCGCGCCATTAACTCAGTCGGTAGAGTATCTCCTTTTTAAGGAGAGAGCCCTTGGTTCGAGTCCAAGATGGCGCAAAAAATAACCCTCTTAAATCCTTTAAGATTTAAGAGGGTTTTATGTTTATCAAAAATCAAGAACCTATCGCGCGACTCTCGCGCCGCCGCCTTTCATAACTTTTTCTACCTCAGTCTTTGTAGCCATTGTTGTGTCTCCCGAAGTGGTCATGGCAAGTGCACCATGTGCAGCACCGTAGTTTACTGCATCCTCCAGAGTTTTCCCTGTAAGAAAACCATAAATAAAACCAGACGCAAAGGAATCTCCACCCCCAACCCTATCCAGTATTTCAAGATTATCATATTTCTTTGCCTGAGCAAATGTACCATCTGCGTATGCTATAGCACTCCAGTCGTTTATAGAAGCTGTCTTTGCATTGCGCAGCGTTGTACCTACCACTTTAAAGTTTGGATAATGCTTAACAGCAGTAGAAATCATTTTTTTAAAGTTTGCTGGATCAAGTTCGCCAACGAGTTCTTCTGCCCCTTCCACTTTAAAGCCAAGAGCAGCAGTAAAATCCTCTTCGTTACCAATCATTACATCAACAAATTTTGCAATTTCTCTATTAACCTCCTGACATTTCTCCGTTCCGCCAATATCTTGCCAAAGAGAAGGACGAAAATTTAAATCGTACGAAACAACTGTGTCATATTTTTTAGCTATTTGTACAGCTTCAATTATTACATCCCGTGTTGTTTCGGAAAGTCCCGCATAAATTCCTCCAGTATGAAACCATCTCACTCCATATTCGCCAAAGATTTTTTCCCAGTCTATATCGCCCTTTTTAAGTTGCGAAGCCGCAGAAAGCCCCCTATCAGAGCATCCAAGTGCAGCACGAACGCCAAAACCTCTTTCTGTAAAGTTTAAGCCCACTCGGCATTTCCGGCCAATACCATCAAATTTCATCCATTTAACAAGACTGATATCAACACCTCCTTGCAGCAGAAGGTCTTCGAGAAGCCTTCCAACGGGATTGTCAACAATAGCTGTTACAACAGCGGCCCTCATTCCAAAACAGCGTCTTAATCCGCGTGCAACATTGTACTCTCCACCACCCTCCCAAACCCTGAAGTTTCTTGTTGTCCAAATTCGCTCGTTACCAGGATCGAGCCGCAACATTACTTCGCCAAGACTCAGGATATCGAATTTACACTTGTCTGCCGCTTTTATTTGTAATCTTGACATTAGACATACTCCATTCGTTATTTTTTAAGGTTATCCTTTACTTCCCGCACCAAAACCACCGTTTCTCTAACTTTATTTTCTATGGCCTGCCAATCCTTGTTTCTAACCGAATCGGCAGTTATAAGCTCCGAACCCATCCCCATAGCAGCAACGCCTGCTGCGAGCCACTCTGTTACAGACTCCCTTGAGGGTTTAACCCCACCTGTAGGCATTACACGAGTCCAGGGCATGGGACCCATTACAGATTTTACAAATTTTGGACCGCCAACGCTCTCACCTGGAAACACTTTACAGATTTCGCAACCAAACTCCTGCGCCATTGAAATCTCGGATGCACTGCCGCATCCCGGACTATAAGGGATCATCCTTCTGTTACAAATTCTTGCTACTTCGGCGTTAAAAGTGGGACCAACTATAAAATTTGCGCCCACATTTATGTAAAGAGCTGCCGTGTATGGGTCAACAATGGAACCGGTTCCGAGAATTAAGGAGGGATCTGCCTTGCTGAAATGTTTTTCGAGTTCTGAAAATACCTCAAAGGCATGGTCGCCCCTGTTAACAAATTCTACAAGTTTACATCCCCCTCGCGAGATAGCTGCAATTACGCTCTTTGCCGTTTCAGGATCGGGGTTATAAAATACAGGAACCAAACTAATGTCATACATTGCATTCAAAACCTGCATTCTGGTAAATCGGGCCATACAAAACTCCTTATTGCTTAGTTGATATGTTCATTGTTTTCAAAATTAGCTACAATTGACGCAAGAGCTATAGAGTAAAGCTTGGTAGCAGCATCCTCCGCCCTGCTCGCGACAACAAGCGGAATAGTGGCTCCCTCTATTATTGCGGCACATTTGGCATCCGCCAACAACACAAGCGCTTTATAAAGAATATTTGCGCTTACAATATCCGGACACAAAAGTATATCCGCACTTCCGCCAACAGGTGAGTCTATTTTTTTATGCCTGCAAGCATCGATGTTAAGAGCACAATCAAGCGCTATTGGCCCATCAACAACACAGCCTTGAATCTCTCCCGACAAAGCCATTTTTTTTAATTCCTCAGCATCAGTTGATGCCTTAACTTTAGTTGTTACAATTTCATTATGAGCCAAAACAGCTACCTTTGGATTATTTATCCCTGTTTTCTTAAGCACAATCGAAGCATTATTTATTATGTCAATTTTATCCTGAAGCGTAGGAGCAATATTCAGTGCTGCATCAGTAACAACTACTGGCCGATTCAGTTGTGCCGGGAAAAACAGGGCAACATGAGAGAGTAACCGGCTCCGTTTTAATCCATACTTTTTATCAAGTACTCCCCGAAGAAAAACTGCCGTATTAATATTTCCCTTCATCAATAGCTTTACTTTTTTCTCCTTTGCTGCCATAAGCGCTTCATTCAAGGCATCTTCGGCACTTATGGAATGGAAAATTTCAATACCTGTCAAATCGAAGCCTATCTTTTCTGCAAGACTTGAAATTGCCTTACGATCGCCAAACAGGTACGGAGTTACAATACCAAGGGAGACCGCACTTTTTACAGCAGATAACACTTCAAATTCTTCCGCGACAACCACGGCAATCCTACCGTTATTTTGTCCTGCACGACTTAGTAATTCAGCGGGAGTGAGCATGGTATGCTATGTTTATGCCGTATATAGATCACGGATAATTCTGAATTTGATTATTGGAGCGCTCACAATATCAAGTGACGATAGAGATTTAACAGCCTCTACGATTTGTCCGTGTGTTGTTTTATGTGTTTGAATCACTATGACTGCATTTCCGTCTGCGGTAGTCTCCTTTTGCATGAGCATGGCAATGCTTATTGAACGATTTCCAAGCTCGCCTGAGATTCTTGCCATAACGCCCGGTTTATCCGCCGCCGTTAGCCTTAGATAATACTCAGCCTCATTTTCGTCAAATGGAAGAACAACCCCTTTTTCTTTTTTGTAATGCATTCCGTATGCAGGAGAGGCACCGTTCGGCATGGAAGCAATTCTAATTACATCGCTCACAACAGCGCTACCAGTGGGAAGGCTACCCGCACCCTTCCCGGTGTAAAGCGTATGCCCCACAAAATTGCCTTCTATAAAAACTCCGTTATATTCGTGATTTACTTCGGCAATAATTTCATCTGCCGGAATAAGAGTGGGCGCTACCGAAAGAGACGGCACTCCGCTTTTTGTTAGCTTCGCAACACCCAAAAGTTTTATTACAAAACCCATTTCTCCTGCATACGCAATATCAAGGTCGGTAATTTCTGTTATACCTTCAACATATACAGAATCACGGTGATAAAAACGGCCAAAAGCCATGGATGAAAGTATTGCAAGTTTGTTCGCGGAATCAATACCCTCGACATCGCTTGTGGGATCAGCTTCAGCAAAACCGAGCCTTTGAGCCTCAACCAGGGCATTTTTAAAAGACATTTTATCGAATCTCATTTTTGTCAATATATAATTAGCGGTCCCGTTAAGTATGCCGAATATCGATACAATTCCATTTGCTGCAAGGCCGTCACGCAATGCTCCAATCACCGGTATTCCACCGCATACCGAAGCCTCAAAGCCTATGGTACGATTTTTCTCATCGGCAAGCGAAAAAAGAGCGTCTCCTTGATCGGCAAGAAGTGCTTTATTGGCAGTAACAACATGTTTTCCATGTTGAAGAGCTTCGCGCACCATATTTCCCGCAATAGTTGTACCGCCAACAAGCTCAACCACGATGTCAATCTCTTTATTGGTAATAAGCTGTTTATAGTCTGTTGTAAAGATAGACTCCGGAATTGAAAACTGTTTGACCACTTCCCTTCGTGTATCCGACACCCCTGCGACTATGAGATCCACTCCATACTGTTTTTCGAGCCGTTGCCGCTCGTTTGTTAGAATTTTATAAGTGCCGCCACCAACCGTGCCGAGACCAATAATAGCAATTTTTGTTTTTTTCATATTCCAAACATTGAGTTAAGTCTTGAAGCTAAATTTACTTTTCTACGAAGTTCCTTCTGGAAAAATAACCGTATTTCAGAGGCACTTTCAAGAAGCAGCGCATGTTTTACAAGAGAACGCATTTCGTCGTAGGAAACCGATCGAAATAATTTTTTTATTTCAAGTATAGATGCAGGATTCATGGAAAGTTCATCAACCCCCATCCCAAGAAGAATAAGAGCAGTAAGAGGATGACCAGCCATTTCTCCACACACCCCCACCCAAATACCTTTTTTATGCCCTGCGTTAACAACAAACTGTATCATTCTCAAAAGTGCTGGGTTTAAAGGGTCGTAAAGATGGGCAACGCTTTTATTGCCCCTATCTACAGCAAGCATAAACTGAGCAAGATCGTTGGTTCCAATAGAAAAGAAATCAACCTCTTTAGCAAGAGCCTCAGCGCAAAGCGCAGCAGCCGGCACTTCAATCATTGTGCCCACTTCGATATTGGAAGCCACGGGTATTTTTTCGTTTATTAGCTCTTTTTCAATACTCCTGTAAAAGTCAAGTACCTTTTTTAGTTCGGTATATGTACTTACCATAGGAAACATGATTTTGAGCTGCCCATAAACAGACGCCCTTAAAATGGCTCTAAGTTGTGTTCTAAACAGTTTGGTGTCATCAAGACAAAGGCGAACGGCCCTAAAGCCCATCGCCGGATTTGCCTCCCTCTCACTATTTGCAGAGGGACCAGTAATCTTATCCCCTCCTATATCAAGCGTCCTGATAACAACAAAGCCACTTTTCATCCGCTCAAGATAGTCACGATATATATTAAACTGCTCTTCTTCTTCGGGCTGTTTGGGCCTGAGCATAAACAGGAATTCTGTTCTGCACAAGCCAATGCTTTTTGCCCCATGACTGATAACCGAATCAAGTTCTGTAGGAAGTTCCACATTAGCCGAAAGATCAACTAATTTACCGTCTTCGGTTTCACATGGTAAGTCTTTAATAAGGAGTAGCTGCTTAACTTCCAAGCGCCATTTTTCTTTAAGTTTATTGTACCTTTCAAGTGTCGCTGCATCCGGATTCAATACAACATGCCCGTTAAAACCATCTACTATAACAGTTTGTCCGGTTTTTGCAAAGCGTAAGAACTGCTCACAACCAACTACGGCTGGAATTTCAAACGCCCTTGCTATAATGGAAAAATGCGAGGTTTCTCCACCAACCTCAGTTACCACGCCAAACACACTTTTTTTCGCAAAATGGACAAACTCATAAGGCGGAAGACTATGCGCACCAAGAAGAATTTTCTCGTTGCCGGATATTGAAAGAATTCCTTCCGGGTAGTCTTCAAGCAGATGGTTAAGAACCCTGTGATAAATATCCCGTATTTCATGCACCCTATCGAGCAGATATTTGTCCTTTACCGATTGCAACGAGGACAAAACCTCCTCTACCCTCTGTTTAAAAATAAAGGCAGCGTTCTTTTTATCCGCTTTTATGGCGGCCACGGTTTTATTTACAATTAGCGGATCGGAAAGAAGCCTGATTTGCGCATCGAGTATTGCTTCTTCCTCTGCACCAGCGTGTCTCACCAGCTTTCGCTTAACATCTTGAAGTTCTTTTTTTGTTACATCAAGTGCATTTCCAAAATTTGAAATTTCCCGCTTGATATCATCGTCGTTAGTCAATTTGACTTCATGAATAATATGCTCTTCTTGCTCAATTATATGAACACGGCCCACCGCTATTCCGGGCGAAACGGGTATTCCCTTTAATAGGCGCACAAAAGATTCCTATGTTTCACTATTCTCAAAAATCCTCTTCCTTTAAATTGAACTTGTTATTAATAAGGGTTTCGAGAGCTTCCATGGCATCGGCCTCGTCCGGACCGTCTATCTTGAGTTTTACTACTGCGCCCGATTCGGCTGCCAACACCATGAGGCTAATAATGCTTTTTCCATTAGCTATTCTATCGTCATTAACAAGTATAATTTCCGATTCAAATTGGTTCGCGGCCTGCACAAATGCCGCCGACGGTCTTGCATGAAGACCGTATTTGTTTTTAATTGTTATTTCCTTCTCTATCATAAGTTAGAAACCTATCTTTACTTTAAGTTTTCCCGTTTTATTTATTGATTTTAAGAGCGAATCGGCTTCCTGTACGGTACTTTTTAGCATACCATAAAGCCGTTGATCGGCAAGAATCTTATTTACAAGACTGCTATCGCTGTTAATTTTCTCAAGCAGAGCATCAACCCTGTCGGCAATTTTCTCTCCCTGTGTGGCTATAGAGCCGACCTTGTCAACCGATGTAGAAAGGCCTCCAACGATGTTATCTATCTTGTTCTTGTTTCCATCGATAATAGCGCGAACATCTCCCGTTGTAGCTTTCAAGTCCTTAACAATTGTGTTTACAGCTGTCTCGTTGCCTACAACCATTCTATCAACGGCCAGAGTTAAGCGATCAAGCCTTTCTGTTATAGACTTGAATATGCGAAGGAATTCTTCGTTCGCAACAGTTTGATCTAGAAGAACGCCAATTTCTTTAACAAGTTTTTGTGCATCTCCAAAAACATCTCCGAGCATTCCCATTGCTTCCGCTATACCGCTGTCGAAATACCCTTTCATGGGCGTGCCCTGTTCAACATATTTTGCGGACTGTCCAAGCCGTATTCCCACCATTCTTTCTCCCATGATTCCAACATTCTGAATTGTAACTCTGGAATCATCCGGAATATTAATGGAAGCGTCTATTTCCATATCAACAAGAACCGCCCCATCAATTAGCCTCCTTTTTATCACTTTACCCATCTTAACACCGTTGATCTTAACAGGATCGCCATCGGTCAGCGTACCAACATCCACAAACGAAGCGGTAATAATCCTTGTCTCTTTGCCAAAACTGTATTCCTTGAGGTACATTATTCCGAACACCAGTATGGCTATCGATACGGTAATAACCAGTCCAACAATAAAATCCATTCTTTTTGTGTGCATCTTCTATAACCCCCTATTCATGCAATCGCTGTCTTCGTTTTGCTTCCAATGCGTCAAGAAGCCTCTGGTTAAACTCCTTGGCAGTATTAATTCCATTGTACTTGAGAAGTATATTCATGGCAATAACCTCAGAAATCACTGTAATATTTTTCCCTGGAAAAATTGGTATTGTTACTTTGTCAATACTTAATCCTAGGAGATCAACCGTATTTTCCATTATTCCCAATCTGTCAAAATCCATTTTTGGATCCCACCGCACCAACTCCACAACGGCTTCTATCTTTTTGTCTAAACGAATGGCTCTTATACCGAAAAGCGCCTCAATATCAATAATGCCAATCCCCCGTATTTCCATATGATGCCCTAAAAGCGGGCTCCCCGTTCCGACAAGAGCATTGTCTCTTCGTACTATGTTAACAATATCATCTGCGACAAGCCGATGTCCCCTTTCAATAAGGTCGAGGGCACATTCGCTTTTACCAATTCCGCTTTTTCCGGTGTACAGCATGCCTATTCCGTAAACATCAATAAGTGTGGCGTGCATTGTAAGCCGCGGTGCAAAATAGTCATCAAGGTACTGCTGAATTCTCTTGCTCGCCTCGTTAGAAGCAAGGGTTGTTCTGTAAACAGGAACCTTGTATAAATCGGCTGCTGCAAGAAGCTCATCATGCGCTTTCCTGCCGCTGGTAATTACTATTGCAGGCATTTTATAGCTACAAAGGGTCCCGACACACTCCTTTCGCTTGTCGGAAGAGAGTGAATCGAGATAATGCCACTCCATATCTGCGATAAACTGAATTTTATCACCATGAAAATGGTAAAAAAAACCAGTAAGGGCAAGACCTGGAAAATGGAGATCTGCCTTATCTATCTCTCTTGAAAGGCTTTCCTTGCCGGTAAGCAGCTCTATTTTAAAGTCTGCAGCACCACTGTTAAAGAGTTCACCAATAGTGAGTTTCTTTTTTGGGATATCAAGGCAAAAATCACCTTTTATCGAATTATCCGCCAATTTTAAATTTATTCCTCCGTCGATGAGTGAATGTCAGACATATCAGCGAGGGTATTTTTTATTCCCCTCTCTTTGTGTCCCTTGACTTTTTCGTTCTGCTTTTTAAGCTGTCGCTCTACCTTAGCAAAGACGGATTCAATGGCTGCTCCCATTTTTTCGTCTTCCGCTTTTCCTGTTATGCTCTTACCCCTTGTACTAAGTATTATTTCCGCCTTTTTCCGAAGATCGTCCTCGGCATCAAGTACTATGTGCGCCGAAGTAATATTTTCATAAAATTTGATAAGTTCCTGCGTTCTTCCAACAACACTTTCCTTTAACGAATCGGAGGCATGAAAATGGCGGGCCGTGAACTGTACATTCATTGTATCCCCTGTAGTTTTATTAAGTTAGTTGCTTAATTCCCGACGGTACATATTACCCTTAGCGCAACAATCCTACACTAAGGCGTTAGAAGCGAAACCGTCTTTTTCGTTTCCAGCATAAAAATTAGTTATTAATATATCATTAACGATAACAATTTTGTTATTTTATCGCGGTCGATTGTTGATTGGTGACATCGCCAAGTTGGTAAGGCCAAGGTCTGCAAAACCTTTATTCCCCGGTTCGAATCCGGGTGTCACCTTTTTCTTTTTACCATTCTTGGCCCGACCATACAAACCGTTAAAGTCGGCAAAAGCAGTAGAGAGAAGACGGGAGTAAAATGGGTACACCGCAGCAGATCGCTGGCAAGCTTACTGTGGGGCAAAAGATTGGTCTTCTTTTCCCTTACACAAAAAAAAAGATACTCGCCCAAATCCAATCGGTATCACTTATTGTTGCATATCTTGTTCTATTTCAAACAGTTGTTTTAAAAATTTCTATAAGTGACGCTTCTATAATTGCCGCAGGCATTGCCGTAGTTATAATAGGCCTTGCGTTTTTTATGGAAGGCCTTTTTCTCGGTTTAATGCCGCTTGGAGAAATAATCGGAATAAAACTGCCACAAAAAACCAAGCTGCCGGTAATTTTAGTTTTTTCGTTTATTCTCGGAGTTGGAGCAACATTTGCCGAACCGGCAATTGGTGTATTAAAGGCTGCCGGAATGTCCGTTCGCCCATGGAACGCTCCTCTATTATTCACAATTCTCAACCGCCACTCCTCCTCTCTTGTTTACGCCGTTGGCGCGGGGGTTGGTATTGCAGTTTTATTTGGTATGCTGCGTTTTATTTACGGCTGGTCGCTAAAAATCTTTATATACATACTTATTCCTCTTTTGTCGGTAATTACGCTCTGGTCAGCATTTAATGATAATGTCAAGCATCTAATTGGCCTTGCGTGGGATTGCGGAGGAGTAACAACAGGGCCGGTTACGGTACCGCTTGTACTGGCGCTTGGTATAGGCATTAGCCGCGTAATGTCAAAAGGTGGCGGAGATTCTTCCGGCGGTTTTGGTGTGGTTACGCTTGCTTCTCTTTTTCCTATTATTGCCGTTTTTTTGTTGGGTTTTTCTTTGCTTCCAGAAATGCCTCCCCCTTCTTCCGAACAGGAATTTTTTGCAGTTCACAACAGAGAAAAAGTTAAGGCTGTTTTTGGTACAAACGAAGAGACAATACAATACGCTGTAAAAAACTGTCACTTCGAAACACAGCTTGCGCTGTTCGCAGGTAATAGAGACTCCTTGAGTGCATATATCGCTATGTCGCTAAATAACCCGACCACAGAAAACGAATTCAATGTGGCCGATCTTGTTTCACGCAATAGCTTCGCGGCTCTTCAAGCTATACTTCCTCTGTCGCTCTTTCTGCTACTTATATTTATCGTCTTTGTTAGGGAAAAACTTTCCAAAAGAGATGAAATCACACTTGGAATAATACTTGCTATAATCGGAATGTCACTTTTTAATATCGGTATTGAGGCTGGCCTTTCAAGGCTTGGCAACGGCCTTGGAAAAAACATCCCCTCATCATTTACAAAAATTGAATTAATTTCTAATAAGAGCGTTATACCATCGTTCGACACAACGGTTGTACACACATCGCTTAACAAAGACGGAACCAGAGAACGGTTCTTTTTTTCAAAGATAAATGGCCGTTTCATTGAAATACCCTACAATGAAACTAATCTCAATAAAGAAACTCTCGACTACCAGTTTATACCAACAAAAGGCCCTCTTTTTGGTGGAGAGGGCAGCATAACTGGTTTTCTTGTAGTTTTACTTTTTGCCTTCATAATGGGTTACGGTGCAACGCTGGCGGAACCTGCCCTTAATGCCCTTGGGATGACTGTTGAAGAATTAACCGTAGGGACATTTAAGAAAACCCTGCTTATACAGTCGGTTGCCGGTGGCGTTGGGCTTGGCATGCTCTTTGGCATCGCAAAAATTATATGGAACATACCGCTTGCTTATATGCTTGTTCCGCCATATCTGCTACTGATCCTGATTAGCAAACTATCAACCGATGAGTTTGTTAATATTGCGTGGGACAGCGCAGGTGTAACCACCGGACCGATAACGGTTCCACTTGTCCTTGCTATAGGGCTCGGCATAGGAGGTCAGCTGGGCATTGTTGAGGGTTTTGGTATTCTTTCAATGGCGTCGGTCTGCCCTATTCTTGTAGTTCTTATTGTGGGGCTTTTTGTTAATAGTAATAGAAAAGCTGCAAGAGAATCCGATAACGGATAAACCCGAACTTGGCATTTGAAGAAATTACCAATGCAAATTTATAAATCTTAAGTATTAGCCACAGCACTTTTTAAATTTCATGCCTGAACCGCATGGGCAAGGATCGTTGCGACCTATTTTTTCAAGTTCATTTTTAATTTTAGGCTTGGGATTGTAAATATCAAATCCATCGCTGGCGTATTCATCATCAAAATTAAAGTCATCTTCATACTCTTCATCATCCAATTCGTATTGTTCTCTCCACTCCAGAAGCTGCTCATTCGCTTTTGCAAGCTTTTCAGGCTGTTCCCATTCCATATATAAATCAACTAATCTTTCCAATATTTCAGAATAGTCTTGATGTTCCTTTTCGCAAGCACCAACAGCCTGAGAGAGCAAGCGCTCAGACTTCTCAAATTCTTTTATTTTTACATAACAGTCCGACCATATTATCCAGTTCCATGCGTTTTTCTGATTATCTGAAGTTAAAATTTCAAATAATTTCTCGGCCTCTTCGCTCTTTCCCATTTTAAAAAGCGATTCTGCATATATACAACGCCAGTACACAATTGCTTTGACCTCTTCCGAAAACATCTTTATCAATATTTCCGCAAGATTCAGCCGTTTTTCTAAATATGTTATATCCTGTTCTGAAACATTCAGAAGAGACCACTCATAATCACTCAGCCAACCTTCTATGTCCAAAAA
>CAZPWS010000047.1:0-25817 GCA_964590225.1 uncultured Fibrobacterota bacterium | reverse complement strand
AGCAGTTCAAATAACTACTGAAAGAACCATAAAAAAAGGTGAGGAATGTGGGTTGGAAGATATAGGCACTAAATACCGTGGTGTGAAAAAGCTAACGATCATCAGGTGACTTGAACAACTTTTTTTGTCCCCTACTGCATCAGAATTGCGTTTTTGCAATCTTCTAACACACTTTATAAAGATAGATTAGTGTGGATTATTGTAAATAGCCTATAAGCCGCAGTAAACCGTCCAGTATGGTCCACGGGGAGGGGGGACATCCTGGAATGTAAATATCAACTGGCAGAATATCTATCACGCCCTTCCCACATTCGGAGTGTTCCAAATACAAACCACCTGATATTGCGCAGGCACCAACGGCAATTACTACTTTTGGATCAGGAACGGCGTCATATGTTTTTTGTAAAGCAAGGAGCATGTTTTTGGTTACGGGACCTGTTACAAGCAGGCCATCTGCATGTTTAGGTGAGGCCACGAAAGAGATGCCAAATCGGGAAAGATCGAAAACAAGTGTGTTTAGGACATTTATATCCAGTTCACACGCGTTACAGCCACCCGCACTTACCTGTCTAAGTTTAAGCGACCTGCCAAAAAGGCGCTTGATCTCCTTTTTTGTCTGGTCAATTGCCTCTTCAAGGGTTTCGTCCGTAAGGATAAGGGCCTTTCGCGAAAAACGGCTTAGTTTGTAATCGCGACTAAAGGTGATAATGTTTTTATCGCTACAAGCAGAAGCACATTTGCCGCAGAAGAGACAGAGGCCAGTATCGAGCGTGATCTGTCCATTCTTTTTTTGGAGAGCACCTACTGGACAGACTTCGATACAGTTGTTGCAGTTTTGTCCGCAAAGCTCTTTTTTAATTATTGGTTTGCCTAAATAGCGATCAGCCATTTCTGGCTGTACATTAGGATATTTCGATGTTCGAAACTTCTGAAAAAGTCTTGCTTTTAATACTTGAATCATAGGTCAAATCCGCAATATGACAAATTAAAACTTTTATTATTCACAGGGAAATTTGATATCTGTTCTTTTTTTAGCGCCATTGAAAGGGCAGTCCAATTATGAAATGAGGGATCCGTTATTTTATAACGCGAAAGTTTCCCATATTGATTAGTCAATGCGATGTGCGCAATTTCGCCTCGCCATCCTTCAATCAAGGAAACAGCTAACTGATCAGGCTTTAAGGAATTGCACGGGGTAAAAATATCGCCGCCTGGCATAGAGTCCAGTATTTCCCGTATGAATGAAACAGATCGGCGGATTTCCATCCACCGCACAAAAGCGCGGGCAAAGACATCCCCTGAATCGCAGATTGATATTGGTATCTGCGCCATTCTGTAAATACCAAAAGGGTAATCAAATCTTACATCCCGTTCTATTCCACATGCTCTTGCTGCTATGCCGACAAATCCAAGCTCGCGCGCAGTTTTTTGCGATATTGTCCCGCAGCCAGAAAAAAAGTCCATTACAGTGCCTGAATTAAAAAGAAGCTCTATGGCGTTATAGGCATCTGCGGCAGCGGTATCAAGCTTTGTTCGCAACTCGTGAATTTTTGATGGTTGTAAATCGTGGAGAAGGCCTCCTGGAACTATCAGGTTTCTTCCAAATCGGTTGCCGCATATTATAGCTGTCATGTTAAGCAGATCGCCCCGTATTCGACCGCAGTAAGAGGCAGTTGGGAGAAAGGCAATATCGTTGGCGAGGGCGCCAAGGTCACCTATGTGGTTGGCGAGGCGCTCAAGTTCGAGCGCAATTCCCCTTATTGCCTGTGCCCGAAAAGGGATGATTGTTCGCGACAGGGCTTCAACTGTTTCGCAATAAGCGGTTGTGTGCCCAATTGTTGTGTCGCCGGCCAATGTTTCCATGTAATGAAGCGTTTTATTGTCTGGCCCGCCAAAAAGCCTCTTTTCAACACCTCGATGCTGATAGCCAAGTGATATTTCAAGATTATGAACGGTTTCACCATGGCATTGAAATCGGAAGTGGCCAGGCTCAATTATTCCGGCATGAACAGGCCCTACGGCAACTTCGTGAACAGCATCGCCTTCAAGACGGAAAAAATGGTTTGCAACAGGGGCGCCAACAGTATGCCGTACAGGCTTGAGATATGGATGGTCAATTGGAGTTATGGAAAATTGTTCAGCAATCTCCCGTTCAAAGAGATGTGCTTCAGGAATTTCGACAGTTAGCGATTTATATGAACTATTCTTGGTCATTGTTTTAACAGCAGTAAGTCTGCTTTCGCTATCGCTTCCAATAATAGCGATTATTTCTATATCAGAAGGTTGCTTAGTGGCTGACTGTAAACCAAAAAGAGAAATAATTCTCTTGCCGCTAACTGTTTCGGACTTGATAAAAGCGTTAAATGCGTTATTGTCCAGAATATCTATAGCGTTGGCGTCAATAGAAGTACAATTGTAAAGGGGAACTATTTTCATGGTATAATTTTTCCATCGAAGCTTCCTGTAAGTATTGCCGCTCCTTCACGAAATAAAGATTCCAGTTTGTCCGGCAAAAAAAGACCCAGTAATATTGCAACCAAAAGCAGTATTATCTGGGGCAATATCATCGAAATAGGAATTAAACACTTATTTTGTTGGGTTGTTGTAATTTGCGGTTTTCCAAGAGACATTCGTATAAATGCTTTAGAAAGGCCAATGAACGAAACAACAAGAGCTATAACAAAGATGGTCCCTTCAAGTTCATGGCCGGTAGAAAATGAAGCACTGATTATTTTTAGTTCCGAAAAGAATGTACCAAAGGGGGGGAAGCCAGTTATTGCTAAAAAGCCAAAGAAAAAGAGCAGGCCGGTTGGTTTATTAGTCGCAATCAAGCCAGTTGCAGCGTGAATTGCTTTTGTTCTGTAAATTAGAAGAATATTACCCGCTGTTAGGAAAAGCGCCCCCTTGATTACGGAGTGACTCAAAATATGGAGAAGTGCGCCTTCGGAGCCGGCAAACGATATGCCAAAGCCAAAAGTTATTATCCCTACATTTTCTATGCTTGAGTACGCGAGGAGCCTTTTGTAATCTTGCTGGAATAATAGAAAAGCTGCGGCAAACCCTAAGGAAACAAGACCAAACAGAATTAGAATGTCGGAAGTAAAATTTACAAGAAGTGCGCGGTTTGCAATTTCTGCAACGCGGACAATTCCCAGCAATGCACAATTCAAAAGTGCAGTAGAGAGTAAAGGAAAAACAGGCGAGGGTGCTTCGCTGTATGCATCTGGCAGCCATGTATGCATTGGCGCAAGTCCCGCTTTTGTTCCATATCCAACCATCAGAAGGATAAATGCTGCTTTAAGCCATTGAACTGTTTCCGCAGTGCTCTTTCCGTTTTCAGCAACAGCAAGAAAAAGATTTCCAAGCAAAGCAAGAGCAATTCCCACAGAACACAAAATAAGATATTTCCATACTGCTTCAAGCGAGCGCTGTGTTTTGTTAATTGCTATTAGTGGGGCGGAAGCAATTGTGGTTGTTTCGATTGCTATCCAAATAAGTCCCATGTTCTTTGTTATTGTTGAAAGAGACATCGAAGCGACAAAAACCATAAGGCAGCATACGAATACTTTTCTTGTAGTGATGTCGAACTTTCCATCGCTCTCTTTATCCATGTAAGATATTGCATAGATTGAAACAGGAAGAAAAAGCATTGAAATTGATAATAAAATTATAAGCGACAGCGCATCTACCTGAATCAGGTCGCTACCTTTTCCTGTTGCACCCGAACTAAATAAAGCGGCTGTTGCCAAAAGATGCAGAAAAGGGGTTATTACTGTAATAGCATTCATTGAAAATTTATTTTTCAGGAACAGGGCAAGAATACCGGCGGCAAGTGGGATAAAGACAACAAATAAAGGACTAATCACGATAGCTGCTTCTCCTTATCCCATTCAGAAAGAGTTGACAACTGCTCAGTGTCGGTTGATTCAAATTCTCTGCTGATATGGAAGAGCATTAGTCCCATCACAAAAACTGCAACAAAGACATCAAGCAGGATCCCGAGTTCTACAAGTAGCGGTTGCTCGATTACCGCGGCTGCACCGAAGCAGAATATGCCGTTTTCAAGAACGAGGTATCCAATTACTTGTGAAATTGC
This sequence comes from uncultured Fibrobacterota bacterium, assembly GCA_964590225.1. Taxonomy (GTDB): domain Bacteria; phylum Fibrobacterota; class OXYB2-FULL-49-7; order OXYB2-FULL-49-7; family JAEUSG01; genus JAEUSG01. The sequence continues at coordinate 21,721 of CAZPWS010000047.1, read as the reverse complement.
GCGAACTTTCGTAATTATAAGTATAAAACCTGTAAATATTGTATAAAGCGAAACCGGTAATATGAATGTTGATGCCGTCGCGTTATTAACAGGCAGGCGATCTGCAATAAAAAAAGAAATGACAAGAAGAGAAATTCCAGCCATAACTGGAAATATTGATTTTGTCTCTTTGTTTTGTTCCCTAATACCGTAGCCCGTATCTCTTTCGGCCCTGTTAAGTAGCAAAGGCAATGCAAATCCTTTTATTGCAGCTGAGGTTATTATTACGGCGATTGTGAGAACAGAACGACCACCAGTGTGCGACAAAAGGGGGAGTAGAGCCATAAGCGCGCCTTGGGCACCAACAATCTTGATAAGGTTTTTTGTTCGTACTATAGAAAGAGAGGCCACCCCAAGAAGAAGCAGAAATAAAAGTATCAGGTCGATTAATCCCATTTTATAGTGTCCTTGCCGTTAGAAATAGTGCTAAGAGAGCGAGGCCAAATGCTGTTGCAATTAGGGAAGGAATACGGACAAAACGGAAGCGAGCCATTATGGATTCGATTATTCCAATAAAAATTGCTATTACAATAAGATAAAGTAAGAAAAGTGCTTTTTCTGGAAGAAGATTAGCAAGTATTGCTGATAGAAGAAGCGTTTTGACAAATGAACCGGACAGCACAATGCCAAGGTCGGCGCCTGAGTGATCGAGAACCATGACTTCGTGAATCATGGTGAGTTCGAGATGCGTATCAGGATTGTCAACTGGTATGCGACAGCTTTCAACGGCGAGAGCAATAAACAAGGATGCTATACAGAGAATCAGTATGTGGCCGCTCTTAGCATAAAGGAGAGTGGATACTGAAAGAGCGATGTCGGTAGTTGACATAGAATTTGTTACAAGCAAGGCGCTTAATAGCGATAAGAAAAGTGCGGGTTCGATCAGCGCCCCAAATTGCATCTCTCTTGAAGCTCCCATCCCCTCAAATGCGCTTCCTGTGTCCATTGCAGCCATAACTGTTGAGAAACGGCTTAAAGCAAGAAGAGCACATATTATTACAGGATCCCCGTCAAAGGAGAGAAGAGATTCGTTGCCGAAGAGAGGAACAAAGAGAAGTGCGAGAAGGAGAGAGGAAAGGCTGATTAAGGGACCTATCCAAAAGATAGCAGTTGTTGAGACGCTTATTATGGAGTTTTTTCGGAATAGTTTCCATAGGTCGAAATAGTTTTGTAATAATGGAGCTCCTTTTCTTCCGGCAAAAAAGGCCTTTACTTTCCATGTTATTGCAGGTAGCAATGGTGCAGATACAAGAGCTATGATATACGACAAAAACGAAGACAGAGAAAGGTTTATAATTTCCATAAAAGTAAAACAACAAGAGTTATAGCAATGTACAGAACATAAAAACGGAGTCTGCCATGTTGGAAAATGCGGACATTCTCCATTCTTCTTGATATAGATGAAAAAAATGGGTGGATTAACTGCGATTCAAAAGCATCGCTTGCTTCTGTGGAAAAGCTTCCATTCGATGGAAAATAGTTTCCTTTTATTTCGGTCTTTTTACTATTACGGAGAAAGAAAAAGAACATATCAGATATTGGCTGCACAAATGAGGAGCCAGTGTACTGCATGGATACAGATGGTTTCTCGTAACCGCAATCCCATGTTAGCCCGGTCTTTTTTATAGTTTTTTTACTAATTGCATGGCGAACCAATACCATGCATAAGAAGATTGTCACAAAGGCACCGTTGACAATAGTTATAGTATTGACCTTTGATTGGATGGCTGGTATTGCTTCGGAGATGGCCATTGTGCCGGAAATAGATGGAACATTTCGCAGAATAGGTAAAATAATGAGTTTAAATATTTGTGGGGCAAGTGGAATAAATAGTATTGATATTACGGCAAGAAATATGATTGGAGTAAATATTGAACGACCACTTTCGCTTGCCTTTACAGACTCTTCCGACCTTGCGTTCCCGAGAAATGTGATTGAAAAGAGCTTTGCTGCAATTATCGCTGCCAAGCCACCTGCGAGTGCGATGGCCACAACCGTCACTATGCCCGCACTTGCCACGGATGAAGATTCTATAACTCCGGTAAATGCTGCAATGAATATCAGTGCTTCCCCGATAAAGCCTGAAAGAGGTGGAATTGCTGCCATGCTGTGAGCACCTATGTATGTTCCTAATGCAGTAAAGGGCATCTTTTTGGCAAGACCGCCAAGCCATTCCATGTTTACTGTTCCCGTTCTTGTTTGGATAGAGCCGGCAGAAAGGAAGAGGAGTCCTTTAAACACTCCGTGGCTGATAATGTGAAATATCGAGCCGGTGAGAGCGATTAAGGACACATATGTTAATCCTTTGGAGTTGCTGATAACAAAAAGAGCGAGCCCCATGATTATTATGCCGATATTCTCAATACTCGAATATGCAAGAAGACGCTTTATGTTTTCTTGTGAAACGGCGAGAATGCTTCCTGTAACTGCCGTTAAAGCGCCGACAATAAGTAGAATCCAGCCAGCAGTAGTGATTGACGAACAGAGCATAAATAGGGTTAATAAAATGCCATAAATACCTGCCTTTATGAGTACACCAGACATTATTGCCGAAACGGGAGCGGGAGCTGCCGGATGTGCTTTGGGAAGCCATATGTGTAGAGGTACAATGCCTGCTTTCACTCCGAAACCGGCAAGTGCCAGTATAAAGAGTTTTACAGAGGTGCTTTTATCCAGCGTTGCGGCAGCATTAGCCAGTGCGACGAAATCCCATGATGGTGCCCCTTTTTTCAGGATCGAAAAGAATATAAAAAGGAGTGCAGTTCCAGCTTGGCTTGCTGTAAGATAATACCAACCGCTTTTACGAACGGTACCATCTTCATGGTAAAATACCACGAGTGCGAATGAGGTTAGAGTCATTAATTCCCAGAAAATCAGAAAACCAATAACATTTCTTGATAAGAAAACACCGGTAAGTGATATAAAAAGTAGAATGAAAAAAGAGAAGAAGACCAGTTTTCTAAATGGTTTTTCGTGTTTCGTATAGCCAATTGAAAAAAATACAGATGGAACGGTTAGAACAATAAGAAGTAAGATGAATAAGTTGGAGAGAGGGTCAAAAAGAAGCTTCAATTTCTGCAATTCCCCTGAATATCTCTTCGCGAGAAGCCTGTTGGGTAAGCATTTCACGAAAGGAGCCATTTTTTAGAGCGAAGGAGAGTCTTGAAAGTAAATGCAGGTGTGCCCTAACTGTGGGGCTAATAAGAGTAAAGAGACAGAAAACGGGTTTGCCATCTATGGCTTCAAAATCAATCTGGTTCTCAAGAAAAAACAAAGCAAGAAGTGGGCTCGCAACATTTAGCACAATGGGATTTCTAACATGGGGTATAGCTATTCCTTCGCCTATACCGGTAGAGGCGAGGGCCTCTCTGGCTAAAAGAACTTTATAAAGGTAGTCGCGATCAACCTCGGCGGGTATATGCATGGTATCGACCATGTTTTTGAGAACAGACGCTTTATCATTTCCTTCAAGCCTGTAATGTATTCCCCCCATTCTTATGGAGTCTGTTACTGTAGGTAGTGGCACCGCGGAAGTTTCTGGTTCGTGAAATATTTCAGGGTGTACAGTCATTCTTCGCGAGGTTGCCCACTCAAGTATTTCTGCGCGATTAAACCTATACTGTTCCTGTATCTTGTAGGCTGGTATGGAGTTAGACTGGATGTACCTATAAACGGTCCGTTCCGAAACACCAAGAAATTGTGCGACATCTCTGACAGTAAGTTGCATGATGTATAAATATACATTAAGATGTCGCGGATGGCAATGATTGTCTGCTATTGTCGCAAGAGTGATTTGATTATATCGTGTATATAGCTGTTGTACCCTTGAATTCGGAATTTATTCTTAAGAACAAATGTTGGCTCTACGGGATTATCATCTCTGTTGTTATATAATAATGTTTTATTGTCAGTATAGATCATTGTCATTATCTCGGTGGTATCCAATCCGTGCTTAATGGCGCACTTCTTCCATTCATTAGCAGATTCTTCCTTGTCGGATTCAAATCTTTGCTGAAGCTGATTGCCGCGGCAAAGCAGGTATTTAATTATGCTCTCCTTCGGTAGTTTGTTAATCGCGATAATCCTTTTTGCTTCTGCATCCTCAAACATATCGTCACGGTCAATAATGGATGGGCGGACATAAACAGTTAGCTCCTTAAGGGTGTCTAACAGAAGTGGAGCCATGTTCCTGACCATTTCCACAAAAGGGGGATAGTACGGTGATCCTATAATTTCAAGTTTGCTATTTATAACTTCAGTATTGATATAGTGATATGTTTTTACTATGGAGTTGTTAAGGAGGTATTGGTCACCTGTTTTTGTAAAGGTATGGATGATTTCATTGAATTTTTTGCTTTTTTCTGCGCGGCTTTCAAAGAAAAATGATGGGTAAGCGGTAGGTGAATACTTATTAATCCACTTGATCCCGTCAGCAGAGTTTATGTCTAAATGGTTAAATTGTGCAGAGGGAAAACGGTTTATAATTTCTCGCACGATGTTTCCTGTGTGGCACAACCTACAGGTATCATCGTTTAGTATGGTGACGGTGAATCTTATTGCCTTCATAAACTCACACTTTGCTTTCGTGGTACGGGGATTCAGACACTTTCCCTCATAGCCATTTTTTTTGCAATCGGTGTCTATACCGCAAGCAGGAAATGATTTGCAGAGAGTGTCGTTTCTCGTTGATGAGTTGCAGAAAAGGCGTTCTATAGAATATGCGTCTATTTTATCTATAAACTCACGGTCATTGATAAAAATAGTTGGGGAGCCATGAATGGCTCTGTCATTACAATAAGATATGTTTTCCAAAAAGAGAGAATCACCCTTCTTTGAGTCCGCAGCTCTACTGATCAGGCTGATTATTGAGTCTGTCATTCCTGATTGTCTTGCAGCTTTTTTCCAGTCTTCTCTAATATATCGGTTTCTTTGCAAGATATATAATGGCAAATGCCTTGGAAACATTTCCTGAATTACCGTTTGTCTTATTCCTTCCAATACTTCGGAAAGGCCATGCAGGCTCACAAATTTATCAGTTCCATCCATATCCAATGAGCTACTACTCTCGCATTTTCCTGCATCGGGCGGAAGCTCCCCTTTTGTCGCATTATCGGAAGCTCTACCCCTTTCGTGTGCTATATGGTATAGTTTGAAGTCAACAAATTCACGCCACTTTTCCATAATGGGCAGTATAATATTCTCTGCTTCTATGCCGTACGGACAAAGGCTCATGACAAAAAGCTCTATTTTTACTTTTCTTGTTGCGCTTTTGGCGGCACCACCTTTGCCGCGGTGTGAAAACCCTTTCTGTCTAGCTACCTTGATATTGTCCTTGGATGGCTTAAGTGTGTGCTGTAGGCCAATACCATGGCACGATTCGCAGCTCTTTTTTTCGCTGTTGTCCGTCCATTCTTCATAAATGGTTTTATGACATCTGTAACAATAGGCGTTGCCAATTTCAGAATTAACGATTGTGAGGGGAAATAGCAGTGCTAATACAAAAAAACGAAGGGTTCTCATTCTTCAAAGGCTATTGAATATGCGTTTTCGTGTTCTTTTGTAGTCGTTCTATCGAGTATTGAAAATCTTCCCGGTCTTGTTGCCGGCGCTTTCGAAACTGCCCTGAGAAATTCTTTTTTTGAAAGATTGATATCGGATGGTCTCTTCTTAAGATCAAGTTTTTCAACGACTTTTTTAATTTGCTCAATAGGAAGCGAGTGTAGGGCAAGAGTAAAGAGCGTTGCTATACCGCATTGTTCACCATGGGATCCTGGCGAGTCATATAGTGAGTCGATTGCGTGCGATATCATATGCTCTGCTCCAGAGCTGGGGCGTGAACTGCCATGTATTGCCATCGCTGTTCCGCTCATAATAAGCCCTTCAATGAATGCTTGCAGGAACCGGTGATCTCTAAGCGACAAAGGAGTGGCGCCTATTAGTTTGTAGGCCGCACTTTCTGCCATAGAAGCAGTAAGCGCGTCGTAGGGCTCTTTTTTTACAACTGAGGCAAGCTTCCAATCGAGCGAAGCGGAAAGATTGGAAATCAAATCACCAATCCCTGATTTTGTTGTAGAAACAGGAGCCTTGGATATTATTGACAAATCTGCTATGAGTGCGGTGGGTATGGTCGTCATTCTGCTTTCGGTTCGTCCTCTGTTTTCTATTACCGCAACAGGCGAGGCTATACCGTCGTTGGAGACAGCAGTTGGAATGGAAATGAAATTTATTCCGCATAGGAATGCTGCATATTTTCCTGCGTCAATAGCTTTACCGCCACCTACCGCGAATAGAGAGTCGTAGCCGTGCTCAATTATCTGGTTTTGTATCCGTTCTATCTCGTCAATAGATGCGTCCTTTACCGAGAGGGGCTTATGACTAGTCTTGATGTGGATGGCCAACTTTTCAGCAATTGCCTTAGTTGCCCCTCTACCTGACACAACAAGAGGATTTGTAAAAACAAGACCTTTTGCGGCTATGATTGAAGGAATTCTGCAATAAACATTCTCTTCTACAGAGATTACTATAGGAAGAACAACATTTTTAGTGATCATTAGTTGAAAATAAAAAAGGGTCTCGCCGTAAACAACAGCGAAACCCTTCAATTACTTAATTGTTGCCTGAAGATTATTTCAGGTGCTTGCCAACAAGTTTTGTCATTTCGAACATGGAAACTGTTTTCTTGCCGCCGAATACCACTTTTAATTTGTCGTCAGCATTAATGTTTCTCTTGTTCTTGGCGTCCTGCAAGCCATTCTTTTTGATGTAAGCCCAGAGCTTCTTTGTGATTTCAGTTCTAGGAATTGGTTTTGCGCCTACAACTTCGGCGAGAGCATCGCTCGGAGTAACTGGAGCCATGAATGCTGCATTAGGTTTGCGAGCACTCTTCTTTGCCGGAGCGGCCTTTTTTACCGCTTTCTTTGCTACTTTCTTTACTGCCATTTTGCACTCCTCTGTAAAAGTTTGTTTTATTGGTTAAAAAACCACGAGTATTAACCATTGGGAAGAAAATATCGACATTGGGTATCAAAACGCAAGAAATTATGCAATGTTATTATTACCGAAGGCTTTCTTGAAGGCTTCCCGTTTATATTCATTGCGGTGTTCGACGCAGAATTTAGGGTAGATATACTGCTTAGGAAAAATTTTTACCAGATACTTCGCTGTGCAACTTGGCAATTGACAGTTTAGTTCCAGTTCTGTAACCTCTGTGAAACCGTGCTTAAATACAAAGTTTTTGACATCAACCGCTTCGTATTCTTTTGTTTTTCTCGTTCGATTGGCGATGTTTCTGTGGAACTCACAGTATTTAGCTATAGGGTGACCGATAAACTCCTTGCCGCAACCGGGTTCCTGACATACCTTATGCTTAAGCCGTTTCTTTTTCTTATAACGAGGCAGTTGCATTATTTATCCCTCCGTGTTTTCCGCTGTATCATCACCAAGCGCGATGTCTAAAGGAAGCATCTCGCATTCGTCGTACATTGGACAATCAAGACAGTTAGAATACTCCATACCATCAATTTCGCAAAGAGCCTGTCTGATTATCTTTTCGTCGTTCATAAGATAATATGTTATTGTTCCTGATTCACAGTTTCTTTAAGGAGTTGTGTGATTTTTGATTTTAAGTTTGAAATAGAAAAAGGTTTTACTATATAATCATTTGCACCGATTTTATACATTTCCCTGATCTTTTTATCTTCGCCGATTGCTGATATCACAAGTATTTTAGTGTTTGCAGTTTCCTGTGATTTTCTCAGAAAATCACAGATTTGGTATCCATCAATATCTGGAAGCATGATGTCCAGTATAACAAGGTCGGGCTTGAACTCAATGGCTACTCCTGCACTAAAACCGGTAAATGATTTTTTGATTTCGTAATTATCTCTTGAAAGTATATTCATGTAGAGTTCCATTGCGTCAGAGTCATCCTCAATGATAAGTATTCGCGGCGGTCTTTCTTGCGATACTGCACTTTCGAGGTTATTATCTCGTATGAATCTTAGTAATTCTTCGCGGAGGATTCGGCGATGTCCGCCAGGTGTTCGATAGCCGCTCAATTTGCCGCTATTCATCCAGTGTACAACCGTATTTGCATAAACATTGAGGTATTTTGCAACCTCGTGAGTGGTTAAAACAGCTTGTTCGGGTGGTTTCATATTTTATAGTTATTGTAGTTATTGTAGTTTTAAACATAAATTAATGTGAATTCAATGGAAACGCAAGAAATATATCTTCTAAATTATGGATGATTTACCAATTCATGGAATAAAGGCTCACTTTCTTTCAAAATTAGCAGAACGGGATAGCGTTATAATTCGGGCGCCAACTGGTAGCGGTAAATCTACAAAAATCCCCCAATACATTCGTTCCATGCCCGAAATAGAAAGGAAGATACTCGTTCTTGAACCAAGAAGACTTGCGGCAAAAATGGTTGCTTCAAGGGTTGCATACGAGATGGATACTTTTCTTGGAGGAAGTGTAGGTTTTCAAACCCGGTATGAGAGAGTCTTTTCGTCTGACACATCAATTCTTTTTATCACTGAGGGAATTCTACCGCGGAAAATGGTTTCGGACCCTTTGTTGCGAGATGTTTCCGTTGTTGTATTCGATGAGTTTCATGAACGGAGCCTTGCTACCGATCTTGGACTTGCGCTCGTAAAGAGACTTCAACAAAACGAACGAAGGGACCTGAAAATTGTTGTATCTTCCGCAACAATAGATGTTGAACCGCTTCTTGACTATCTCCCGAACGCAGCAGTTATTGAGGCAAGCGGACGGTGTTACGATGTTGAAATTGGCTACTGTCCTGTTGAACAGGGGACTGCTCCCTGGCAGAGTGGGCTTATAGGTGTCCGTAAAATGATGAAAGAGACCAGTAATGGCGACATTCTTGTTTTTCAGCCTGGTGCATATGATATACGGAAATGTGTGGAGGCTATAAGAAGCGAAAACTTTGGAGAGCGGGTTGTGGTTGCGCCACTATACGGTGAACTTTCGCCAGAGCAGCAGAGAGCGGTGATGGAAAAAAGTCCGATACGAAAGATAATAGTGGCCACTAATATTGCCGAAACCTCACTTACCATTCCAGGAGTGCGGCATGTTGTCGATACAGGATTGGCAAAAATAAACAGATTTGATTCGGGACGGGGATTTAACCGCCTGCAATTGGAAAATATCAGCCACGCATCTGCCGATCAGAGAGCTGGCCGCGCCGGCAGGGAGGCGTCAGGAAGGTGTATAAGGATGTGGAGCTTGGCCTCCCATGCTTCCCGTCCCAGAATGGGGGAGTCGGAAATAAGAAGGGCAGATATCGTTGAAGCTGTACTAAGCCTGAAAGCATTAGGAATTGCCTCTTTGGCTTCATTTAACTGGTTTGAAGCGCCGACTGCAAATTCAGTCGAAGCCGCCGAGCGACTGTTAAAAGAACTTCGGGCGGTAGATAGCAATGGTTTGTTGACAGAAAGAGGAGTTGTGTTGTCAAAAATACCAGCGCATCCCCGACTCGCGACTCTCCTGGTAGAATCATCAATCAGGGGGGTGGAAGAGAAGGGGGCCTTTGCCGTTGCGCTTCTTAATGAGCGGCCCTTTATCTCTGGTCGTCCCGATCTATTTGATATGGACGATATAAAGAAAAGCCATTCTGATTTTGATTTTCTCGAAACAATTGCCGAAAGGGTTGTCCGTGCTTCATTTTCGCAGGGAGTTTGCGTCAGGCTCGGGGTGAATGGTGGTGTATTGAGGCAGGTTTTGCGAAATATGAGTGATTATATGGATACCATAAAGTCACTTAAGCTTGACAAGAAAGATAGCCAAGATAGTGATTCGGTTAAGCTGACAAAGGCTATTATTTCCGCGTATCCGGACAGGCTCGCACGGTTTCGCAATAATAGAACGCTTCAATACGAATTTTCCTCTGGAAAAAGCGGTGAGCTGGAGCGCGAGAGCGCCGCAAGGGGTTCGACTCTAATAGTTGCATCATCGGTAAGAGAGATCAGAAAAGAGGGGAAAATGGCCGATAAAACCATTTTATCAATGGCTTGTGGTATAGAAGAAGAGTGGCTTTTAGAACTTTTCCCAGATAACTGGACAAGCGAGAGCGGTATTAAGTGGAATGAGGAGCGGGGTGACATACAGGAGCGAAGTGTATTAAAATGTCTTGGAGTGGTTATTGAGGAGGTTTACCGTTCTGCTACACATTCACTTGAAACCGAAGAACTTCTTGCTATGGAAATATGCGGAAGAAACTTAAAGCTTAGCGGTTGGACGGAAGAAGTTGATAAATTAATAAAGAGAGTCTTTTTTGCGGCAAAATACACTGAAATGCCGGCATGGTCACCTAACGACAGGCGGGAAATTGTCACACTACTATGTAGGGGAGAAGCTTCTTACTCTTCTGTTAAGAACAAGGATATCCTTCCGCTTCTAAAGCGAGAATTAGGGGATAAATATCAACAACTGGAAAAGATTGCTCCCGATTTCATACTTCTGCCGAACGGTAGAAAGATGGCAATAAGCTATGAACTGGGGAGGCCACCATTTGGAAAGGCAAGGATTCAGGATTTGTACGACCTAAAAACCCTTCCTGAAATTGCCGGAGGCAGAGAAAAAATGGCTGTTGAAATTCTGGCGCCAAATCAACGGCCTGTGCAAGTAACTGATGATTTGCAGGGTTTCTGGAAGAATCACTATCCGGAATTAAAAACCAGGCTGTCGAGAAAGTATCCCAAACATGAATGGCGATAATCGTTATATTGTCTTAATGGAATGCAGAATAAAACTGCTACCCATAATTTTGGGAGGTTCTATATGTGGAAATCTCGGAAAAGAAGACATTACAGATGCTGAGGATTCTCTCTTATGGGCACTTGATAACGGGGTTACACTATTTGATACAGCAGTGTCATACCAACATGGGCGGAGCGAGGAAATTCTTGGTAGGGTTTTTCGAGGGCGGAGGGGCAGAATTGTCCTTGCGACAAAATTTGGAAATGTCGCACGCCCTGATGGGACGATGTACAAAGATTTCTCTGTGCAAGCCATGACAAAGGCTTTTGAAACCTCATTGGCGCGGTTGCAAACGGATTAACTTTTTTGCTCAGAAGGATCGTCCTTTCTTTTTCTTGACGAGTTTGAGGTAGATGGAGTCAAGATTAGAGAGCTGAACTTAAAATGGTAAAACAGTTAACTTCAATTGAAACTTAAAGTGTACCTTATGGGTGCTACTTTTGCCTCGGTAGAAGATTTTTCCTGTCAGTTAATAGATTCCCTTAGAGTCTAAAACAGCTAAAAACTGCTCATTTTCAATATCTTATCTGGTTGGCATTACCATTGCAACATTAGCATTTGCGTGAAAGGAAAAATGGTTTAATATGTTAACCTCGATACAACCTCAAGCAAACTCTGCCGTTAAAGACAAATCTTCTTATAGCAGAGAAGACATTAAAAAGGTAGCACGCGAATTTGAGGCTATGTTTGCTGGGATAATGTTGAAGGCCATGAATCAATCTGTTGAAAGGTCAAGCCTTGTAAAAAAAAATATGGGTGAAACCATTTTTCAGGAGATGCTCCTTGATGAATATGCAAAGAAGATGTCCGAAGGCAAGGGCTTAGGCTTATCGGAACTTTTATATAGGACCCTTTCAGCTGACGAGGACAAGACAAATGGTATTGCCAGCAAAATGCGTGAATATAAATCTAGTCAATATCTCTCCTCTGCAGTAACTCAAAGAGAAATAGGCGATACAGGAATAAATAATATTGACGCGCATATAGCAACTGCTGCGGAAAAGCATGGTGTCGATAAAGAGCTCATAAAGGCTGTAATTAAGCAGGAATCTGGTGGAAATCCTTACGCTGTATCGAAAGCAGGGGCAAAAGGGATTATGCAGTTGATGGATAGTACTGCGGCAGAAATGGGAGTGAGAAACAGTTTTAACGCTGCGGATAATATTAATGGAGGTGTCAAGTATCTGCGAAAGATGCTGGATCTTTTTAATGGAGATACGAAGCTTGCGCTTGCTGCCTATAATGCCGGACCCAATGCGGTAAAACAGTGGAATGGAGTTCCTCCATATCCTGAAACAATGAAATATGTTGACTCAATAATCAGGCAGACCGAGGGCAGCATGGAGAACAACAATGAATGAGATAGCAAAAAAACTTACCGTTATTCTGAACGATATGAGGGGATTGTATGAAGCGTTTAAAAGCATACTTGTCGAAGAGCAGGAATTAATTAGTGCTGAAAGAATGGTCGATCTCAAAGATTGCGTTCTGCGTAAAGAGGCAGCGGCAGGTACAATAGCCTCGATGGAAGAGAAACGACTCGATGCGGTAGCGAAAGCTTCTGTGTTAATGGGCAAAAAGGATTGCATTGTAAAAATTGACGAAATAGTAGCAGTCGTGGAAGTCGAAACGGGAGGCGCTCTTAAGAAAGCCAAGGATGAACTTATTGAAGTTCTCGCGAAAGTTAGGGCGTTAAACTCCATAAATGAGCAGCTACTTAAAGATGCCGTAAAATATGTAAAAACAGCCTTTGATATCTTCGCCGGAAAAGAGAACCGAATGACCGGCTATGCGGTTAACGGTATGGTAAAAAGGCAAGTGGCCGTTAAGCGCAATATTGTGAACATGAACGCCTGAATGTGTTAAGGAGAGTGTTATGAGCGGATTATTTGGAACAATGAATGCTGGAGTAAGGGGGCTTATGGCCTCTCAACTTGCTCTTAATGTAACCTCCCAGAACATATCAAATGCTAATACAGAAGGTTATTCCCGTAAACGACTCAATCTTACTGCCGACTATAGAAGAGATCCTGCGTTTGGACAGATGGGTTTTGGTGTAAGCGTAACCAATGTCACCCGTATAAGAGATTTTTTTCTTGATCAGCAGATAAACAGACAGACACAGGAGTTTAACTATTATAACGAGATGAACGATACTCTTGTTCGTCTCGAAAACATTTATGGTGAACCTTCCAGTAGCTCTCTTTCGGTGACTATGGACAATTTTTGGAACGCATGGTCAGATCTTGCTAATAATCCGCAAAGTACCGCTGCAAGGGATGTTCTTGTTGCAAACTCACAGGTACTTGTAGATACAATGCATAATCTGAGTAAAGAGATGAGAAATCTTCGTGAATCGAAGAACAACGATATTACAACTACTGTTACTCAGATTAATGAATATCTGAAACAGATATATACCCTTAATAAAGAAATCAGTTCAGTTGAACTTTCTGGTAAGGCGATTGCTAACGATTCCCGAGACCAGCGCGATCTGGTTGTTAAAAAATTATCAGAACTTATCAATATCACGACAGAAGATGCGGGTAACGGAACGGTTGCTGTCCTTACAAATGGGAATATGCTTGTTGCTCCGTCAAGTTATGTTTTGCTTGAAACCAACACAGTTAGTCTCACACGACCCGATGGCTCAACCTACAATGATGTTGGTATCCGTTTTTCATCTACAAAGAAGGTTTATCTCCCCGAATCGGGCAAGTTGCGTGGTGTTCTCGACTCTCGTGATAAGGTGATTCCCCACTATGAAAGCAAATTAGACGAGCTCGCAAATACAATTGTAAATAAGGTAAATGAGCTTCATAGAACAGGCTATACGCTTAATGGTACCACCGGCATCGATTTTTTTAAGGTCAACTCGCATCAGGAGCTTGTTCAAAGACACAGGGAAGTTGTTACTGATTTTTCTTTTGCCTACAATCCGCTCTCGCTTCCATATACTATAAATCCTAATACTCCTGAGATTGTAACGGGTTCGTTTGTGCTAATGGACTCCAATGGAAACGGCCCTTTTACGGAGGGTGTTGACTATAGCATTAATTATGCAACAGGCGAAATATCAATTCTTGGTGGCGCACTTGCAAGCCCGCCTCAGCCTCCGCCTCCCATGACTCCACAACTGATTGCCTCCTACGAGCATGATGTACCTCAGGGAATGAGGGTTATGTTCAAGACATATGCATCAAACATCGAATTATCAGCGGCAGTTCTTAAAAACAGTACCAATATTGCGGCAGCTTCCGGCATGACAACCAAATCGTTTGCAGAAACTATTGTAATAGGTGCAACTGGAGTGTACAATTATATCCACCATACGCCCGGGCCGGATGGTGCCTACAATACTGCCGATGACGACCCCGACGGCATCCCTGGTACGGGCGATGAATTGCGCGAAAGGGCCACTTTACGGGAAGGTAGTGTAACAATTAAATCAGGCTCCACATTATTATCGGAAGGGCATGATTACTTTATCGATTATTCCAACGGCCGTATATTGCTATTAAATGGAGCGTATGCAGGTGCACCGTTAAACATTGAGTATGACGCGTCAGTTAATGGTAGCAATGGAGTTTCCGACAACGCAATGGCAGTAGCAATATCCGAACTCCGCCATTCCAAGGTAATGGTTGATGATTATAGCGGAGAGTCAACAGCAACATTCAACACATTTTACAACTCGTTTATTTCCGAGCTGGGAGTTGAGAGGAATGAATTTACGGCAAACTCCGAGTCAAGACAGTTTCTGCTTGAGCAGTTTGAAGCAAGACAGGCAGAGGTTGCCGGCGTCTCTCTTGATGAGGAATTGGCAAATCTTGTTAAATTTCAGCATACTTATCAGGCATCGGCAAGGGTTATTAGCACTGTAGATAAAATGCTTGAAGTGCTTTTTGGTATGTAAACAGGGAGGTGCATTTATGAACAGGGTAACATTCACGCAAATAAACGATACTGTTCTTCGAAATATATCGAGAAATTACAGGAATCTTTCATCATGGCAAGAGAAGTTATCTTCAGGGCGCAGGTTAAATAAACCAAGCGATAACCCAATAGATATGAAAAACAATATTAGCTACAAGGCCGAGATAGCACTAAATTCGCAGTTTAAGCGAAACATTGAGGATGGTCAGGGGTGGATTTCTATGACCGAAGTTGCGATGAATAGCATGAACGAAATAATGCAAAGAATGAGAGAACTCGGGCTTCAGGGAGCAAACGACACGCTAATTGCACAAGAGCGAGAGTATATTGCGCAAGAAATTGATCAGCTTGTTCGACAGTTAATGAGCCTCTCAAACTCAACATATAAGGGTGATTATATTTTTGGTGGGACAAATGCAGATAAAAAAATCTTTGACTATGTAACCGGCGAAAAGTTTAACTTTGCGGCTGGCCAATTTGTCGCAGGAATTGATAACGCGATGACCGAATACGGTAATAATTCGATCTACCAATTCCGCAGGATAGATCCCAAAACTCTTAATATTGTTTATGATGACGGTACGGGGCAGGTAACCGCCGTAGAGGGGCAGGATTTTACAGTCGATTATTCAAATGGAACACTAAGAACCGTAGCCGGAAGTGCTTTTGAAACAGCGCTTTTAAGTAGTCCGGTAACAGTTGATGTAACATTTAATCACTATGAAAAAATTAACAGGAATAACAGTGGATCCATATACAGAGAAATTGAGCAAGGGGTAAAGCCGAGGATAAATGTTTCTGCCGATGAACTTTTTGAGAATAGATCGACAGGTGTGGATATGTTTGGCGTTACAATGAAAATGCTTGATGGTCTTCGTTCGAACCAGGGCGCTAAGATTAACGAGGCGATTGGGGAGATGGATACTGTATTTGCACAGATTAGAGCTACGCAAAGTAGCAATGGCGCACGCCTCAACCGATTTGATCTTACGCTCGAACGGAATGGCAATAGGCAAATTGAGCTCGCGCGACTTCAATCTAAATTGGAAGATCTTGATTTTGCAGAGGCCATTACCGAGTTTTCCCTGAGTGAGAATGTTTTTAATGCATCCCTAAAAGCTGGCGCAAAAGTTATTATGCCATCACTTGGTAATTACATCTGATACCTATTGATATCGTATAAATTATATTTATCGTAAGTAATGGAACAGATTATCTCAATAGACTCTGAGGAGCGAGGCACATACTATTTCTTCCGTTTTAGCGGAGTACTCTCTGCTCAGACGGTTGTTGATGTCCGTAATTCGCTGGAAAAAGCTCTCGGAACAGGCGCTAACCGTATAGGAATAGATCTGTCAATGGTTACCCATGTTGACAGTACCGGTATAGGACTGTTAATAAACCTTATGAAAAGAATGGCTAAAGAGGGAGGACAGTGCCTTTTTGCTTCGCCATCTCAAGCCGTTCGTACAGTCATAAAGGCTACTAATACCGATCGTGTTCTCCCGCTGGTTTCTTCGGTGGAAGATTTTGACAGCAGATTCGATGTTTTATAATCAGCAATGATAATAAAGGAAAAAGCCTACGCACGCGCCGGATTAATAGGTAACCCCTCAGATGGCTATTTCGGCAAGACCATCTCTTTTAGAATTGCCAATTATTCTGCCGAGGTTGTGCTTTACGAAACACCTGACATAGAAATTCTTCCAACCGAGAGAGATCATTGCGCTTATAGCGATATTAATTCGCTTGTCTGCGATATAAAGAGATTTGACTACTATGGCGGCATTCGCCTTGTAAAGGCAGCAATAAAAAAATTTGCAGATTACTGTTCTGTAAATAGGCTGCAGCTCTCCAATAGAAACTTTACCATAAGATATTCATCAACAATTCCACAGCATGTAGGCATGGCTGGAAGTTCTGCAATAATAACGGCGACTATTTTTGCTCTTATGAAATTCTACGGTATTCCAATTGCCAAGGAACTTTTGCCAAACCTGATATTAAGTGTAGAGACTGATGAGCTAAAACTCGCTGCAGGTCTTCAGGATAGGGTAATTCAGGTTTACGGTGGTCTTGTGTATATGGATTTTAATAAAAAGATTATGGAGTCAACGGGTCATGGTCTGTACGAGTCGCTTCCGCTCTCCAATCTTCCTAACCTCTATGTTGCTTTTAGGCAGGACCTTGCCGAAGTTTCTGACAGGGTACATAGCGATCTAAAGAGCCGCTATGATAATGGCGATCCCGTTGTGCATGAAGCTATGCGTTTTTTTGCTGCTATTACCGATAAAGCAAGAGATGTGCTAAGTGGAAAAAGTAATGAAGATCTTGGTAGTCTCATGAATGCCAATTTCGATAAACGGCGGGAGATAATGCAAATAAGCGAGTCGAATATGGATATGGTTGTGTCTGCCCGTTCCGTTGGAGCTACGGCAAAGTTTACCGGTTCTGGTGGAGCAATAACGGGTACATACAAAAATGAGCAGATGTATAATGAACTTTGTCGTGTGTTTGAAAAAAATAAAATCGTTGTCTTTAAACCGGAAATAATCTAAAAACATGGTACGAAAAGCAGTTATTCCAGCCGCCGGCTTTGGAACAAGGTTTTTGCCGCAGGCCAAAGCTATGCCAAAAGAGATGTTGCCCATTGTTGATACCCCCACCATTCAGCTTGTTGTTGAAGAGGCCGTCTCCTCTGGTATTAAGGACATCCTCATTATTACAGGAAGGGGAAAACGGGCAGTAGAGGAGCATTTCGACACCAATCTTGAGCTTGAATCGGATTTGGAGGAGAAGGGAAAAAAGGAGCTGCTTCGTGAGATGCGCAGAATATCTTCGCTTGCGGATATTCATTTCATAAGGCAAAAGGAGATGAACGGTCTTGGCGATGCAATTCGTTATGCGGAACAACATGTCGGAAGAGAACCATTTGCGGTACTTCTTGGCGACACAGTAATTGATGCGCCAGGTAAACCTATCACCAAACAGCTCATGGAAGTGTACGACAGATATGAGAAGGCCGTAATAGGGCTCGAAGTTGTGCCAGAATCAAAGGTTTCAAGATATGGAATAGTTGGTGGCGACAAAATAAAGGATGGTCTATTGCTTATTCGAGAACTTATTGAAAAACCCTCTGTATCAAAAGCGCCAAGCAATTTGGCTATTGCAGGTAGATACATACTTACCCCTGCCATATTTGATAAAATAAGAAAAATTCAGAAGGATAAAAGGGGAGAAATACAGCTTACCAACGCAATGCAGCTTCTATTAAAAGAGGAGGCGGCATATGGCCTTCGTTTTGACGGCAAGCGGTATGATATAGGCAATAAACTTGATTTTCTTAAAACTAATGTTGAATATGGTTTGCGCCACGCGGAATTTGGCGCCGACTTTAAGCGTTATCTCTTGGAACTTATTAAAACAATAAAGTAAGTAAGTGAGCATCGAAAGCATATCCGCCCGCATAGCGGAAAACTACAACGAGATTAAAAAGCGGCTTCCTCAAGGTGTAGAACTTGTAGCCGTTACGAAGTTTCATTCTGTGGAACAGATCCTTCCTTTGCAAAGGGTGGGTATTTGCTGCATCGGAGAAAGCAGAATTCAGGAACTTGAAAAAAAGTATGATCAGCTTAAGGATATATTCAAAATCCATTTTATTGGCCATTTGCAGACAAACAAGGCAAAGCAGGCCGTTCGCATGGCAGATTTGATCCATTCAGTTGATTCTGTAAAACTTGCTAATGTCATCAATAAAGAAGCGCAAAACATTGGTAAGGTGCAAAAAATTCTCCTTCAGATTAATTGTTCGCGGGAGCCACAGAAGGGCGGTATCGATCCCGATATGCTTCTTCCGGAGCTTTCACAATATGCTGAAATGAAAAACTTGCAAGTAATTGGGCTTATGACTATGGCTGCACTTGTTGAGGACGAAATGGCGGTGCGCATGGCATTCAGGCTTCTAAAGGAACTTCGCGATTCTGCTGCAGAAAAAGCTATATATCACTCTCTGTCGAATATAACCATGAAGCATCTCTCTATGGGTATGTCAGGCGATTTTCATATAGCAGTAGAAGAGGGGGCTACAATGGTAAGAATAGGTTCCGCTTTATTCAGGGGGATATCTTAAAAAATGAGTTCGGATACGCTTGTTTTTATCCTGCTTTCGCTTCTTCGTGTCTATGAGATGGTTTTTATTGCAAGAATCCTTCTTTCGTGGGTTTCAATTGACCACGATCACTTTGTTGTTATATGGCTCGTTAGGCTTACCGATCCTGTACTTCTACCAGCACGGGAACTATACTTCAGAATTATGGATAGATTAAATTTCCAGCTTCCAATAGATTTATCTCCAATACTTATCTTTTTGCTTATTGGTTTTCTGGAAAGAACGCTTGCCTCTCTTTTATATTATTAAAGGGATATAAAAAATGGTACAATTGACATCGACCGATATAAGGCATAGATCCTTTTTAAGCGCCTTTCGTGGATACGCCCGAGAAGAAGTTGATAATTTTATAGAACAGATAGCCTTGTCGTTTGACGAATTGCTTCATGAAAGGGAGTTGCTTACAAAAAAGATTGATAATTTAACCACCTCTCTTGCGCGATACGAAGAAATCGAAAAAACATTACAGGATATGCTGATTAATGGGCAACGGACTGCCGAAGCGGCCAAGGTGCAGGCCGAAAGAGAGGCGGCAATAATAATTCGCGAGGCTAACTTTCAGGCTGAGAACATACAGAAAGAATCCGAGAAAGAACTTGAGGAAATCAAGAAAAGTATTGTAGTGTTAAGAGAGCAAAAAAAGAGTTTCCTGATCAAGTTCAGAACGCTGATAAAGTCGCAAATAGAGATGCTTCAGCTTTTTGAAGCAGGTGAGGTAAGCGCAATGAAAAGGTTAAAACCAGAGGAGCTTTCTGTTGATGAGGGTAAGCGTCCGGCTTAAACCAGGAGCTTCGTTCAATAGGATTATCAATTGTGACGAATCCTCAGTGCTTCACATTGCTGTTAAAGCAAGAGCTGTTGAAAATAGTGCGAATGAGGCGCTTGTAGCTCTCGTTGCCAAAGCACTCAAAATACCAAAGTCGTCTGTCTCCATTTTTCGGGGGCATACTTCAAGAACCAAAGTGATAGAAGTTAATGGAATTGACACAATACCGGAGGATGTCTATGGAAAAGATTTTTGAAAAAGTAGAGGAGGCGGTTACAGCTATAAGGGAAAAGAGCTCTTTTGTTCCCGAGGTTGGCATTATTCTCGGCACAGGGCTTGGTAAATTGGCAGATAAAGTCATGAATGCTGTTCATATAGAATATTCTTCCATTCCTAACTTTCCGGTATCAACGGTTGAGTCGCATGCGGGCAAGCTTATTTTTGGCATGCTATCTGGAAAAAAGGTTGTTGTTATGCAGGGCAGGTTTCACTATTATGAAGGCTATTCCTTGCAGCAGGTTACTTTTCCTGTAAGAGTAATGAAAAAGCTCGGAATTTCAACTCTTGTTGTGTCAAATGCTTGTGGCGGTATAAATAAGGCTTTCCTGCCTGGCGACATTATGCTCATAAAAGATCATATCAATCTTCTTGGTGTAACACCCCTTATTGGAGTTAAGGATTCCAGACTTGGAGATCGCTTTGTTGATCTTTACAACTGCTATAGTAATGACTTAAGGGCAAAGGCCAAAGAAGCGGCTAAATTGGCAAATATTCCTGTTGTTGAGGGTGTATATGCTGTAATGAGCGGCCCTTGTTTGGAAACCGCTGCCGAATACAGAATGCTTGGAATACTTGGGGCTGATGCTATTGGAATGTCAACCGTGCCAGAAGTTGTTGTTGCCGCACAGGAAAAACTCAAGGTTCTTGGAATATCGGTAATAACCGATAAATGTGATCCAGAAACAATTAAGCCGGTTAATATTGATGAAATTATCGAGACAGCAAACCACGCCGAACCTCGTCTTGTTGCTCTTGTTGAGGGCTTTCTAAAACTGTAAGCCAAGTGACGATTGCAGAGTCCAAACCACTGCCCCCTTTTCAGAGCAAAAAAAGGGATGTCAGAACTCAGGATCTAATTATTTTTGTTTACAATAGAGTATGGAAAAATGCATATTGTATAGCTAACCTATCAGGAGAAGTAATGCATATAAAAAAGATCGCCCTAACCGTACTTTTACTAACTATACCACTATTGGCAGAAACTAAAAATAAAGAACCGATTGCACTCAGCGACCTGACACCACAGGGTAGTATCGATGCTTCTGCTGCTGCCGCTATTTCTGACCGCCTCCGTAACGAACTATTTAAGACAGATGTATTCACTGTTGTTGAACGGGGACAAATGCAGGAGATTCTTAAAGAGCAGGGCTTCCAACAGAGTGGCTGCACCTCAGATGCTTGTGCAGTTGAAATTGGTCAGCTTCTTGGTGTTAAGTATATCGTAGTTGGAAGTATAGCAAAAGTTGGTGCAACTTATACCCTTAATGCACGCATTGTAGATGTGGCGACTGGTAAGATTGTTCACACTGCTAACAGTGACTGCCGTTGCGAGATAGATGATGTTCTGCTAAAGTCCACTGTTGATATTGCCAAAAATCTAGCCAGTAGCGTAAAGGGGCCTCAAATAAAAGTGGAACAACCCAAAAAGAAGAGCCGATTAGGGATACGCCTGTCGTTTGGTGGTGGGGCGTTTGCCGCTTTAATAGCAGGATATTATTTCAACGCAGAAGCAGAGAAGAATATTGACGAAGCCAATAAAAAACCTTTCTGCATACAGTGCTGCTACTACCAATGAGCATTGCAAGTAAGCGATTACTCCTTTTAACGCACTTCGTACGAAAAACCTTTTTGTGGAGAAGTGGCGCTTCAATAGGACGGGGAGTTATAACAAGGTTGCAGTCTTAGCTGACTTACTGCAATTCAGACAGTAGTATATGGCTCGAGGGGTAACTAGCCACCCAAGAAAC